>JBJMLA010000032.1:0-133145 GCA_045805505.1 Solirubrobacteraceae bacterium | reverse complement strand
GCGCCGGGCGCCGGCCGCGGCCGTCGCGGCCGAGCGCGCGCCGGAGCGCAGGCGCGAGGGCGGCGGCCTGCGCCGGGCGCTGACGCTGCAGCTCGTCCTGGCGCACGTGGCGGCCGGCATCGCCATCGGGGTCTCGCAGTCGGGCGGCGAGACGCCCAAGATCGTCGACCGCAGCGCCGTGGGCAACGACGCCTCGGACACGGTCTCGAAGCTTCAGTCGCTCATCGACGACAACACGCGCTAGATCCGCGCGCCGCCGCGGATGGCCGCGGCGACGTCGGCGAGGCGGTCCTCGATGATCCCGGTGCGCAACTGCTCCATGACGCGGCTGACGAAGGCCAGGTTGTGCAGCGTCAGCAGGCGCAGGCCCGTGAGCTCCTTGGACTTCAGGAGATAGCGCAGGTAGCCGCGGGGGTGGCCGGCCGCGCAGGCCGGGCACGGGCAGCCCTCCATGATCGGCTCGTCGGACTCCTTCCAGCGCGCCCCCGTGAGGTCCACGCGCCAGCGGTTCTCCGGCTCGGGGACCAGCGCGACGCCATGGCGACCCAGCCGCGTGGGCATGGCGCAGTCGAACGTGTCGATGCCGAGCTCGACGCCGCGCACGAGGTCGTCGATGTCACCGATGCCCAGCAGGTGTCGCGGCTTGTCCTCGGGCAGTACGGCGGTCGTCCACTCGACCACCTCGTACATCTGCTCCTTGTCGGCGCCCAGGGAGCCGCCGATGGCGATGCCGGGCGCCCGGGAGGCCGCGATGTGCTCGGCCGACTCGACGCGCAGGTCGCGGTGCACGCCGCCCTGGACGATGCCGTAGACGAGCTGCTGCGGCGGACCGTGCTCGTCGTGCCAGGCCAGGCAGCGCTCGAGCCAGCGGTGCGTGCGCTCGGTCGAGCGCGCGGTGTAGTCGCGGTCGACGTTGAACGGCGTGCACTCGTCGAAGACCAGCGCGATGTCGGAGTTCAGGCCGGCCTGGACCTCCATGCTCGTCTCGGGCGCCATGAACCACTCGCTGCCGTCGATGTGGGAGCGGAAGCGCACGCCGTCCTCCTCGATCGACAGCACCCGGCCCTGACGCTCGCCGCCGAACGGGGTGCGGCCCTTGACCTCGTCGGCGACGGTCCCGTGGCCCATGCTGAAGACCTGGAAGCCGCCGGAGTCGGTGATGATCGGCCCGTTCCAGCCCATGAAGCCGTGCAGGCCGCCGAAGCGCTCGATCAGCGCGTGGCCCGGCTCGAGCATGAGGTGGAACGTGTTGCCGAGCACCATGTCGAAGCCGAGCTCGGAGACCTCGTGGGGCTGCAGGCCCTTGACGGTCGCCTTGGTGGCCAGCGGGACGAAGGCGGGCGTCCGGACGTCGCCGTGTGCGGTGTGGAGCAGGCCGGCGCGGGCGCGTGAGGCGCGATCGCGGGCGGTGATCGTCAGGGCAGCCACTGCGTGCGCCATGCTAGGCCCGTGCTCGCGGTGCTCGCCTCCCTGACCGACGTCGCGAAGGACTACGGCATCGTCGCGCTGTTCGCGCTCATCGCCGTCGAGACGATGGGCATCCCGGTGCCCGGCGAGACCGCACTGATCGCCGCGGGCATCTTCGCCTCCCAGGGCCACCTGTCGATCGAGGCGGTGATCGTGGCCGCGGCCGCCGCGGCGATCCTCGGCGACAACGTGGGCTTCTTCATCGGCCGCAAGTACGGCCGGCGGCTGCTGATGAGCGACCGCGGGCCGTTTCCCGAGCACCGCAAGAAGCTGATCGCACTGGGCGAGCCGTTCTTCGAGAAGCACGGCCCCAAGGCGGTGTTCCTCGGCCGCTGGGTCGCGGGTCTGCGCATCACCGCCGCCTGGCTGGCCGGCGCCCACCACATGCGCTGGCCGACCTTCACGTTCTGGAACGCGCTGGGCGGCACGTGCTGGGCGATCTCGATCGGCCTGGTCTCCTACTACCTGGGCCACACCGCCGAGACGGTGTTCAAGACCGCGGGGCTGGCCGGTCTCGGGGCCGCCGCGCTGCTCGGCGTGGTCGCCTACACGATCCACCGCGTGCGGCGGCGCCGGGGGGCCGAGGCCTAGCCCGTCTGGAACGATCTGGCGCATGTCCGCTCCCGGACTGAACGTCGTCGGCTATCTCGATGCGGTGCTCGGCCAGGGTCAGTCGGCTCGCCGTTTCTGCTCCGGACTCGACGCCGCCGGCGTCCCGTGGGCGGGCTTCGGACTCCGGCTTCCGGTCCCCGCGGCTCGCCGGCCGACCGTCCCGCGCTTCGGGACCGCACCGTTTCCTCACCGGATCACCGTGCTGTGGTGCAACCCCGATCGCTACGGCATCGACATCCCCGTGGATCCGCCGCTGTTGCGCGGGCGCTACACGATCGGGCGCTGGGCCTGGGAGCTCGGCGAGGTCCCCGTCGAGTGGCGCGAGCAGGCCCGGGCGCTCGACGAGGTCTGGGTCATCTCGGAGTTCGTCGCGCAGGCGCTGCGGCCCGCGCTCGACGTCCCCGTGCACGTCATCCCGCTGCCCCTGTCCCCCGCCCCCCGTCCGCGCGCCCTGGACCGCGGGTCCTACGGCGTCGCCGACGGAGCGTTCCTGTTCTGCTTCGCCTTCGACCACCACTCGACGCTCGCGCGCAAGAACCCCGGCGGAGTGATCACCGCCTATCGCCGCGCGTTCGGCCCGGACGAGGGAACCGCGCTGCTGATCAAGTCGGTCAACGCGTCGTCGTGCCCGCAGGACGCGCAAGCGCTCCACGAGGCGGCGGCGGGGCGCGACGACATCGTCATCGTCGACGCCGCCCTCGCCGAGCACGAGCAGGACGCCCTCCTCGCCGGATGCGACTGCTACGTCTCGCTGCATCGTTCCGAGGGCTTCGGCATGAGCATGGCCGAGGCGCTGGCGCACGGGACGCCGGTCATCGCCACGGGATACGGGGGCAACCTCGACTACATGGCCTCCGACGAGCTGCTCGTCGGCCATGCGCTGCGCTTCGTGGGCCCCGACGCCGGCCCTTACCCCGCTGACGGTGTCTGGGCCGAGCCCGATCTGGACCATGCGGCGGCGCTGATGCGGCGCGTGGCGAGCGACCCGCCGGCCGCGGCCCGGCACGGCGAGCGAGCGGCGGCGCGGCTGGCGGTCCGGCATGCGCTACCGGCCGCAGCGCGCGTGGCCGCCGAGCACGTGGCCCGCGCGGCGAATGCCCTGAATGCCCGCGAGGCGGCGCTTCAGCTGCAGCAGCCGTCGGACGGCAGCAGCCGTTCGAGCAGCGGGCCGAGCAGTTCGAGCTCGGCCTCGGAGTAGTGCGCGACGAACAGCGAGCGGACACCGTCGAGGTTGGTGGCGCGCGCCTCGGCCACGCGCTCGCGACCGGTGTCGGTGATGACCGCGTAGGCGCCGCGGGCATCGTTCTCGCACGAGCAGCGGTTGACCAGGCCGTCGCGCTCGAGCCGGTCGATCAGGCGCGTCAGGCCACTGCGACTGAGCAGCACCGACGAGGCGATGTCGTGCATGCGCAGCTTGCCGCCCTCGGACTTCGAGAGCCGGACGAGCACCTCGTAGGAGGTCAGCGGCAGCCCGTGCGCGGCCTCGAGCTGCGCGTCGAGGCGCTTGACGAGACAGGCGTGCGCCTTGACGAGGGCGCGCCAAGCACGCTCCTCAACGGCGCTGAGCTGCTCGAGTTCGGTCGGGGACGCGAGATCGGCCATTGCGCGTGCAACGAAGGTAGCACCTGGCTACCGTGGAATCCATCGCTCTCGAGGGCCTCCACCACATCACCGCCATCACCGGCGACGCGCCCGCCAACGTGGACTTCTACACGCGACTGCTCGGGCTGCGGATGGTCAAGAAGACCGTCAACTTCGACGCCCCCGACGTCTACCACCTCTACTACGGCGACGAGCGCGGGACGCCCGGCTCGATCCTCACCTTCTTCGAGTTCCCCGGCGCGGTGCCCGGACGCGCGGGCGACGGGATGGTCCACCGGATCCTGTGGCGCATCGGCTCGCCCGAGGCGCTGGCCTTCTGGCAGCAGCGGCTGGGCATCGAGGGCGCGGTGTTCGCCGACCCCGAGGGGCTCGAGCACGAGCTCGTCGTCGTGGCGAGCCCGGATGCACCGCTCATCGCGGCCGCCGACGGCGTCGCTCCCGAGCATGCGCTGCAGGGTTTCCACGGTGTCCGCGCGTACGCCGCCGGGCCCGAGGCCAGCCGCGCAATGCTCGAGGCGATCGGCTTCGCCGAGGAGGGCGCGGGCGCCTGGCGGCTCGCCGGCGCGGAGCGCCACGGCATGTATCACTACGACACGCCGCCGGCCGCGCCGGGGATCCCGGGCGCGGGGACCGTCCACCACGTCGCCTGGAGCGCGGCCGACGACGAGGAGCTGTGGGAGTACCGCAACCGGGCCGCAGCCGCCGGCGCGCACGCCACGCACATCATCGACCGCCAGTACTTCCACTCCGTCTACTTCCGCGAGCCGAGCGGGGTGCTGTTCGAGCTGGCCAGCCGCGACATCGGCTTCGACGCCGACGAGCCGCTGGAGTCCCTGGGGCGCGCGCTCAAGCTCCCCGCCCAGCACGAGCACCTGCGCGCGCAGCTCGAGCGGACCCTCACCCCCCTGCCATGATCGCCAGCGTCGTCCGCGAGGCCGCCGGCGAGCCGGCGGGCACCATCCTGCTGCTGCACGGCCGCGGCGCCGACGAGCACGACCTGCTGCCGCTGCTCGGCGTCCTCGATCCCAAGCGCCGGTACCGCGGCATCACGCTCGGCGGCCCGCTGTCGATGCCGCCCGGCGGCAAGCACTGGTACGCCGTGCACCGCATCGGGTGGCCGGATCCCGCGACCTTCGACCCGACCTACGGCGCGCTGACCTCGCTGCTCGACGACGAGCTGGCCATCGACTGGCCGAACACCGTCGTCGGCGGGTTCTCCCAGGGCGGCGTCATGTCCTACGCCCTCGGCCTCGGGCCGGGCCGCCCGGTGCCCGCCGGGATCCTGGCCATGAGCTGCTTCCTCCCCCGTTTCGAGGACGACCACTGGCATCCGGACTTCGCCACACGCCCGCAGCTGCCGGTCGCCCACGTCCACGGGACGGCCGACCAGATCATCGGGATCGAGTTCGGCCGCGACGCCCGGGAGCGCGTCGAGGGCGCGGGCCTGCCACTGCTCTACCGCGAGTTCCCCGGCGGCCACCACGTCGACCCGCGTCTGCTCGGCGAGCTCGCGACGTGGGTCCGCGACCGGCTGGGCTAGGCGCTGGCGACGGCACATCCGGGCGCTTCCGCGGGCCGGCGTCCTGCCCAGTGGGCCATATACGCCCCAAACCCAGGACGTTCGCTCCGGCCGGCGGCGAGACACCCTCACCCGCGGGCCGCTACGACGCAAGGCGCGCCCGTAGCGCCTCGCGGACGGCCGGCCACTCGCCGGCGACGATCGAGAACATGGCCGAGTCGCGCAGCTGCCCTTCCTCGCCGGCGACGCGTGAGGGCTGCCAGCCGCGCAGGATGCCCTCGAAGGTCGCGCCGATGCCCGCGATGCCGTTGCGCGACTGCTCGTTGCGCGCGTCCGTGACGAAGTCGACGCGCCCGACGCCGAGCACCGCGAACGCGTGCTCGAGCAGGAGCAGCTTGGCCTCGCGGTTGATCCCCGTGCGCTGGGCGTCGGCGGCGAGCCACGTGCCGCCGATCTCCACCGCGTGCGGGCGCAGCGTCAGGTAGCGGGTCATGCCGACCGGACGCCCGTCGGCGCGCCGGACCTGCGCGAACGGCACGACGCCGTCGCCGGCGATCAGCTCCTCGATGTGCGCGGCCATCGCGGCGCGCCCCTCCGGCACGCTCGTCCAGCCGTAGCTCGAGCGATCGGCGGCGGCCTCGGTGAGCGCCTCGGCGTGGTGGGGCGCCAGCGGCTCGAGCCGGACCAGCGTCCCCTCGAGGATCACGAGATGAGCGAGCGGCCCGTCATCTCCGACGGCTGCTCGATCCCGAGAAGCTGCAGCGCCGTCGGCGCGACGTCGGCGAGCACGCCCTCGTGAAGCTCGAGTCCCTCGGCGGTGACGATCAGCGGCACAGGGTTGAGCGAGTGGGCGGTGTCGGGCGACCCGTCGTCCTCGAGCATCTCGTCGGCGTTGCCGTGGTCGGCCGTGATGATCAGCACGCCGCCGGTCGCCTGCACCGCCTCGACCACGCGGCCGAGGCAGGCGTCGACGGTCTCGATCGCGGTGACCGCGGCCGGGATGACGCCGGTGTGGCCGACCATGTCCGGGTTGGCGAAGTTGATGATGCCGAACCGCGGCTGGTCCTCCTGCCACGCCTGCACGAACGCGTCGGCCGCGGCCTCGGCGCTCATCTGCGGCTTGAGGTCGTAGGTCGGCACGTCGCGCGGAGAGGGCACGAGCTCGCGCCGCTCGCCGTCGTACTTCTCCTCCTCGCCGCCCGCGAAGAAGTAGGTGACGTGGGGGTACTTCTCGGTCTCGGCGACGTGGAGCTGCTTGCCGCCGGCCTCGGCGATGACGCGCGGCAGCGTGACCTCCGGCCGCGCCGGCGGGAAGGCGACCGGGTAGTCGAAGTCCTCCTCGTACTCGGTCAGCGTGGTGATCTGCATGCCCACGTCGTCGAGTGCCTGGACGAGCTGGCGCATGCGGTCGGGCCGGAAGTTGAAGCAGACGACGCTGTCCTCCTGGCCGATGAGCTGGTCCTCGCCGACCAGCGTCGGCTCGATGAACTCGTCGCTCTCGCCGCGCTCGTAGGCCTGGCGCACGGCGAACTCGCCGCTGTGGGCGGTGTGCTCGGCCTTCCCCCACACCATCGCGTCGATCGCCTTCTGGGTGCGCTCCTCGCGGTGGTCGCGGTCCATGGCGAAGAAGCGGCCCATGACCGTGCCGACGCGGCACGTGCCCCAGGACTCGACGTCCTGAAGGAAGTGCCAGCCCGCCGACGGGGAGGTGTCGCGGCCATCGGTGAAGGCATGAACGATCACGTCGCCGAGCGCCATCTCGGTCAGCGCGCGCAGGTGCTCGAGGCTCGAGTGCACGCCACCGTCGGAAACCAGGCCGACGAGGTGCACGCGCTGGTGGTTGCGCAGCGCGTCCTGCAGGACCTCGTTGTCGAAGAGCGTGCCGTCCTCGACGGTCTCATCGATGCGCATCAGATCCTGCTTGACGACGGCCCCGGCGCCGAGGTTGAGATGGCCGACCTCGGAGTTGCCCATCTGCCCCTCGGGCAGCCCGACGGCGGGGCCGCAGGCGGTGAGGGTCGTGTGCGGATAGCGCTCCCACAGCGCGTCGAACACCGGCGTGTCCGCCAGCTCGACGGCGTTGCCCGGACCCGGCGGCGCCAGCCCCCAGCCGTCGAGGATGACGAGCGCGCAGGCCGGGGCCGGGAGCGTCATGCCCCGGCGGCGTCGATGATCGCGGCGAGCTTGGCCGGCTCGAGCGACGCGCCGCCCACCAGGGCGCCGTCGACGTCGGGCAGGCCCAGCAGCTCGACGGCGTTGGCGTCGTTGACCGACCCGCCGTAGAGGATCCGCGTGCGCTCGGCCTGCTCCTTGGAGCGGTCGGCGACCAGCGCGCGAACGAAGGCGACGGCCTCCTGCGCCTGCTCGGGCGTGGCCACCTTGCCGGTGCCGATGGCCCAGATCGGCTCGTAGGCGATGACGACGTCGCCCAGCCGAGCCTCGTCGACCTTCTCGAGACCCTCCTGGACCTGATGGCGCAGCTTGCGCTCCGTGTCGCCGTTGTCGCGCTCGTCCTCGGTCTCGCCGACGCACAGCATCGGGGTCAGCCCGGCGTCGAGCGCGGCGACGACCTTGAGGGCCAGCGCCTTGTCGGTCTCGCCAAAGTACTGGCGGCGCTCGGAGTGGCCGAGCAGCGTGCCGTGGACGTCGAGCTCGTTGAGCATCGGCGCGCTGATCTCGCCGGTGTATGCCCCGTTGGCGGCCTCGTGCATGTTCTGCGCGTAGACCTCGACGCGCGAGCCACGGGTGGAGTCGACGACCGCGGTGAGCGCCGTGAACGGCACGCACAGGGCGACGTCGACGGTCTCGACCGACGACACGCGCGGCAGGAAGCCGGCGATGAACTCCTCGGCTTCCTCCACGGTCTTGTGCATCTTCCAGTTGCCGGCGATGAACGGCGTACGACTCATGAGAGGACCTCGACGCCCGGCAGCGGCTTGCCTTCGAGGAGCTCGAGCGAAGCGCCTCCACCGGTGGACATGTGGGTGACGCGGTCGGCGAGCCCGAACTGCGTGAGCGCGGCGGCGCTGTCACCGCCGCCGACGACGGTGGTCGCGGCGGTGTCGGCGACGGCCTCGGCGACCGTGCGCGTGCCGCCCGCGTAGGGCTCCATCTCGAACGCGCCCATCGGGCCGTTCCAGAACACGGTGCCCGCGTTGCGGATCTCCTGCGCGTAGGCGGCGGCGGTGCGACCCCCGACGTCGAGGCCCATCCAGCCGTCGGGCACGTCGACGTCACCGATCTCGCGATGCTCGGCGTCGGCGGAGAACTCCTTGGCGATGACCAGGTCGATCGGCAGGTGCAGCTTGCCCTCGCTGGCCAGGAGTGCCTGGCGGGCGGGCTCGATGCCCTCCTGCTCGCACAGCGACGCGCCGACCTCGTGGCCCTGCGCGGCGAAGAACGGAAAGCACATGGCGCCGCCGATCAGGATGATGTCGGCCTTCTCCAGGAAGGCCTCGATGACGCCGATCTTGTCGGTCACCTTCGCGCCGCCGACCACCGCCACCAAGGGCGCCTTCGGTGCTTCGAGGATGCCGCCGAGCGTCTCGACCTCGCGCTGCAGCAGGCGGCCGGCGTAGGAGGGCAGCAGGTGCGCGACGCCCTCGGTCGAGGCGTGCGCGCGATGTGCGGCGCCGAACGCGTCGTTGACGTAGAAGTCGCCGAGCGCGGCGTACTCGGCGGCGAGCTCCGGATCGTTCTTCGTCTCACGCGGGTCGTAGCGGACGTTCTCGAGCATCGACACCGCGGCGTCGCCCGGCGCATCGACGAGCCGGACCTCCTCGCCGAGGTAGAGCTCGAGCCGCTGGGCCGCGGGCTTGAGCGAGAACTCCGGCTCGCGGGCCTTGGGGCGCCCCAGATGGGCCAGCAGCACCAGCGCGGCGCCCCGCTCGCGCAGCTCGGTGAGGGTCGGCACCGCCGCCCGGATCCGGGTGTCGTCGGTGATCTGGCCGCCGTCGAGGGGGACGTTGAAGTCCACCCTGACGACGGCACGCTTTCCCGAGAGGTCGCTCTCGAGGTCGTCGAGGGTCCTCACGAGGAGGGCAGGACCTTCTGGACGAGGTCGACGAGGCGGTTGGAGTAGCCCCACTCGTTGTCGTACCAGGACACGACCTTGACCAGCGTCCCGTCGATCACCGCGGTCAGCGGGCCGTCGACAATCGACGAGTACGGGTTGGTGACGATGTCGGTCGAGACCAGCGGATCGCTCTCGTTGAACTTCAGGATGCCCGCCAGGTCACCGGTGTCGGCCTTGGCGCTGAACGCCGCGTTGACCTCCTCGACCGTCGTCTCGCGCTCGGCCTCGAACGTGAGGTCGACGAGCGAGCCGGTCGGGACGGGGGCCCGGATGGCGAAGCCGTGCAGCCTGCCCTTGAGCTCGGGAAGCACCAGCGAGACGGCCTTGGCGGCGCCGGTCGAGGTCGGGACCAGGTTGATCGCGGCGGCGCGGGCGCGGCGCAGATCCGAGTGCGGCGCGTCGTGGATGTTCTGGTCGCCGGTGTAGGCGTGGATCGTCGTCATCAGGCCGTGCTTGATGCCGATCGCGTCGTTGACGACCTTGGCGAACGGCGCCAGGCAGTTCGTCGTGCACGACGCGTTGGAGATGACGTCGTGGGTCGCCGGGTCGTACTTGTCGAAGTTGACGCCCAGGACGACCGTGATGTCCTCGCCCTTGGCGGGCGCGGAGATGATGACCTTCTTGGCGCCGCCGGCGAGGTGCTTGGCGGCGTTCTCGCGGTCGGTGAAGAAGCCCGTGGACTCGACGACGACGTCGACGCCCAGGTCGCCCCAGGGCAGTGCGCCCGGGTCGCGCTCGGCCAGGACCTTGAGCTCCGCGCCGTCGACGAGGAGGCCCGTGTCGGTCGCCTCGACGTCGCCGCCGGGGTAGGGCCCGAGGATCGAGTCGTACTTGAGCAGCGCCGCGAGCGTCTTGGGGTCGGTCAGATCGTTGACCGCCACGAACTCGATGTCGGCGCCCTGCGCCTTGGCTGCCCGGAACATGTTGCGCCCGATGCGGCCGAAACCGTTGATTCCTACGCGAAGTGACATTGCCCCGCAGCCTATTCATCGACTGCCGGAGACGACCTCAACCCGAAGACCGTCGGGGTCCAGCAGATAGGCGGCGTAGTAGCGCGGGCCGTACTGGCGGCGCGGGCCCGGCGGCCCGTCGGAGCGCCCGCCGGCCTTCAGCCCGGCCTCGTACGCCGCGTCCACGGCCGCCTTGCCGCTCGCCTCGAACGCGACGTGGCCGAAGATCGTCTCGGGGCTGTGGCCGCGCTCGGTGATCCAGAAGCGCGCCTCGTTGACTCCGTAGGCCAGAGCCCGTTCCGATTCGAACATCCGCCGGACGCCGAGCGGGAAGAAGATCGCGTCGTAGAAGGCGGCCGACCGCGTCAGGTCGGTCACCTCGAAGCCGAGATGGTCGATCACGCGCCGGGTGCCTGCTTGTCGATGTCGCGGTGCAGCGCCTCGACGAAGACCTGGTCGGACTCGCGGTACCGGGCGGCGAGGTCCTCCGTGATGACCACGGACCGATGCCGCCCGCCGGTGCAGCCGATGGCCACCACCAGGTGCGACTTGCCCTCGGCCGTGTACTGCGGGATCAGGAAGTCCAGCAGCGGCATCAGGCGGTCGTAGAACTCGACGAGGGTGTCCTGGCCCGAGACGTACTCGACGATCCGCCGGTCGTGGCCGGTCAGCGGGCGCAGCTCGGGCTCCCAGTGCGGGTTGGGCAGGAAGCGCACGTCGAAGGTCAGGTCGGCGTCGCGCGGCGGGCCGTGCTTGAAGCCGAAGCTCTGGAACGTCACCGCCAGGCGCGTCAGCGGCTCGCGCGGGAGGAACTCGTCGGCGATCTTGCGCCGCAGCGTCGAGGCCTTCAGGCCGGTGGAGTCGATGACCGCCTCGGCGTGATGCTTGAGCCCCTCGAGCACCGCGCGTTCGGCCGCGATGCCCTGGGCCACCGATCCGCCCGGGGCGAGCGGATGGCGCCGGCGCGTCTCCTTGTAGCGCGTCAGCAGCGTCTCCTCGTCGGCGTGCAGGAACAGCACGCGGTGACGCACGCCGTGGCGATCGAGCGACTCGAGCACCTCCTGCAACGCCTCGAAGTACGCGCCTCCGCGCACGTCGGAGACCACGGCTGCGCGCTCGACCTTCGAGCCCTCGTGCATGAACAGCTCGACGAGGCCGGCGATCATCTCGGGCGGCAGGTTGTCGACGCAGAAGTAGCCCGCGTCCTCGAAGACCTGCATCGCCGTCGACTTGCCGGCGCCCGAGTAGCCCGTGATGACGACGAAGTCCTCCAGGCGCGACGCGGCCAGCGGCTCGCGGCGCGTGAGCCCGAGGCGTTCGCTCAGCCGTCCCGGCTTCGTCGTGGCCATCCGGCTGGTGATGGTACGGACGCACGGGGACGTAGGACATCGGATAGGAATGCCCTGTGCACCAGACGCCGCCCGGGACCCTCGTCCGGCCACGCCGCCTGCGCCCCAAGCTGCACTGGGAGCTGCTGGTCTGCGGCGCGGTGGGCCACGAGATCGTCGGAACCGACGCCGCCGACCTGCACCCCGAGGATTCGCTGGTCGCCCGGGAGCTGGGCGGCGTCCGCTTCTTCCGCTGCCTGCGCTGCGACTCCTGGCTGCCCCTCCCCGCGCCCGCGGCGCCCACCCGCGACGCCCTGCCCGGCCATGACGAGATCGAGCTGCCGTTGCGGGGCCGGCCACTGCGCGACAAGGTCGTCCTGCGAGCCATCGCGGTCAACCGGGCGCTGCACTTCGTGACCCTCGGCGCGCTGTCGATCCTCGGCTTCGCTCTGGCCTCCAACCGCGACGAGCTGCGCGGGCCGGTCAGCCGGGCCATCGCCGACCTCCAGGGCGGCCCGATCGGCGGCGGCGCGAACGCCGAGCACGGGGTGCTGCACTCGATCGACCGCCTGTTCTCGCTCGACAGCTCGCGGATCCGGCTGTTCGCCGCGGCCATCGCGGTCTACGCGATCGTCGAAGGCGTCGAGGCCGTCGGCCTCTGGTACGCCAAGCGGTGGGCCGAGTACCTCACCCTGATCGTGACCGGGTCGTTCCTGCCGATCGAGATCTACGAGCTCACGCACCGCGTGACCGTCTTCAAGGTCCTCGCGTTCGTCATCAACGTCGCCGTCGTGGCCTACCTGCTCTGGGCCAAGCGCCTGTTCGGCCTGCGCGGCGGCGCCGCCGCCGAGGAAGCCGCGCGCGAGCACGACATCGGCTGGGCCGCGCTCGAACGCGCGACGCCCGAGCTGCGCTAGCGGGCGGTCGTCGCCAGCCGCGCGCCGAGCGCGACGAACGATCCCGCGAACACGCGTCGCATCCAGGTCATCACCGCGGGGCGGCTGATCACGTGGTGGCGCACGGCGGCGGCGCACAGCCCGTAGACGGCGAAGACGACGAACGTGACGGCCATGAACACGCCGCTGAGCTCGAGCATCCCCGCGGTGTCGCTCGTGAACTGCGGCAGGAAGGCGAAGAAGAAGATCGTCAGCTTCGGGTTGAGCAGGTTCAGCACGAGCCCGTCGCGCAGGACCGCGCGCGTGGACAGCGGCGCGGCCGCCTCGTCGACCTGCAGCGCGCCGCGCTCGCGCAGCGTGGTTACGGCCATGAACAGCAGGTAGGCGACCCCGAGGATCTTCAGGGTCTGGAACGCGACGGCGCTGGCGTTCATCAGCGCGGCGGCACCGGTGATCGCGGCGGCGATGTGCGGGACGATCCCCAGCGTGCACGCCGCCGCGGCGACCAGGCTCGCCCGCGGCCCGCGCGACAGGCCGGCCCCCAGCGTGTAGAGCACGCCGATCCCGGGCGTGACGCAGATCACGAGCGTCGTGACGAGGAACTCCGTGCTCATGCCGCAATGTTAAGGGGGCCAGGCCCCTTGACAATTCAGCCGCTGGTGCGGTTGAGGTGCGTGTAGATGTCGCGGGCAGTCTTGCCCGGCAGGCCCGGGACCTGCTCGAGCTCCTCGCGCGAGGCCTGCAGGAAGGCCTCGGGTGAGCCGAAGTGCAGCAGCAGCGCGCGCTTGCGGGCCGGCCCGATCCCCGGCAGCTCGTCGAGGATCGACGTGGTCAGCAGCTTGTCGCGCTTGCCCCGGTGATGCGTGATGGCGAAGCGGTGGGCCTCGTCGCGGACGCGCTGCAGCAGTTGCAGCTCGGGCGTGCTGTGGTCGAGCACGATCGGCGCGCGCAGGCCCGGCGTGTAGACCTCCTCGAGGCGCTTGGCCAGCGAGACGATCGCCACCCCGCGCCGGCGGAACCCCTCGAGCGCGCGCAGGCCCGCGGCGAGCTGGCCCGGGCCGCCGTCGATGACGATCAGGTTGGGCAGCGTGGCGAAGGACTCGTTGCGCTTGGGGTCGTGCGGTGACAGGTCCTGCTGGGACTCCCACTGCGCGAGGCGCCGGCCGAGGATCTCCTCCATCGCCGCGAAGTCGTCGGGCACGCCCTCGGTGTTGCCGCGCACGTTGAAGCGGCGGTAGTCGGACTTCTTCGGCGCGCCGCCCTCGAAGACGACCATCGACGCGACGGTGTTGGTGCCCATCAGCGTCGAGATGTCGAAGCACTCGATGCGCAGCGGCAGCGTGTCGAGCCCGAGCGCCTGCTGGAGCCCGTCGAGCGCCTCGACGCGCTGCTGGCGCCGGCGCTCGGACTTGAGCCTCTCCTGGTCGAGCGCGAGCTTGGCGTTGCGCTCGGCGAGGTCGAGCAGACGCGCCTTGTCGCCGCGCTCGGCGGCCCGCAGCTCGACGCGACCGCCGCGCCGCTCGGCCAGCGCGTCGGCCAGCGCGTCGTTGGGGTACTGCACGACGATCTGGGCCGGGATGGCCGCGCCGCCGAGGTAGTACTGGAGCATGAACTCCTCGAGCACCTCGGGCGCCTCGCGCTCGCCGATGTTGTCGAGGTAGAAGGACTGGCGATCGGAGAGCACGCCATCGCGGACCTGCAGGACCTGGGCGTTGGCGTCGGTCCCCTCCATCGCCACCGCGACCACGTCGACCGTGCCCATCGACTCGTTGGAGACCCGCTGGCGCTGCAGCAGCGACCGGACCGCGCTGAGCCGGTTGCGCCACAGCGCGGCCTGCTCGAACTCCTCGGCCGCGGCCGCCGCCTTCATCTTGGCCTCGAGGTCGCGCTCGATCTCCTTGAAGCGCCCCGAGAGGAACGCGACGACGCTGTCGATGCTCTCCCGGTACTCGTCCTTGGAGACGTAGTCGACGCAGGGCGCTCCGCAGCGCTTGATGTAGTAGTCCAGGCAGGGCGAGCCCGTCCGGCGGCCCGGCTCCTTGCCCTGGCAGGAGCGGAACAGGAAGACCTTGCCGAGCAGGTCGAGCGTCGCGCGGGTGCGCTTGGCGCTCGAGTACGGGCCGAAGTAGACGCGGTCCTTGCGATGGCGCTCGCGCGTGAAGTAGACCCGCGGGAAGTCCTCGTCCATCGAGATGGCGATGAACGGATAGGACTTGTCGTCGCGCAGCCGGATGTTGAAGCGCGGGCGGTACTGCTTGATGAAGTTCTGCTCGGTGAGCAGCGCCTCGGTCTCGCTCGCGACGAGCAGGAACTCCACCGACTCGATCGAGTCGACCATCTCGTAGGCGCCGCGCGTGACGGGGTTGGAGAAGTGACCGCCCACGCGGCTGCGCAGGTTCTTGGCCTTTCCGACGTAGATGACCTTGCTCTTGTCGTCGCGGAACAGGTAGACGCCAGGGCCCTTCGGCAGCGACTTGCGCTGCTCCGCCAACTTCGTCCTGCGTCCTTCTGAGGCCACGAGTCCAGGGTAGGTCGGCCGGGTACGTGACTCGCATGCCCGGGGAGCGGGACATCCGGGCGGTGGCGCGCGAGAAACTCGGCTACGACGAGCTGCGGCCCGGCCAGCTCGAGGCGGTCGAGGCGGTGCTCGACGGGCGCGACACGCTGGCCGTCATGTCGACGGGCTCGGGGAAGTCGGCGATCTACCAGCTGGCGGGCCTGCTGATCGACGGGCCGACGATCGTCGTCTCGCCGCTGATCGCCCTGCAGCGCGACCAGATGGAGGCCGTCGACGAAGGCGAGGCGACGACCCTGAACTCGACGATGGGCGACGCGGAGCGCGAGGAGGCGATCGAGGGCGTCCAGGACGGCGAGATCGAGTTCGTCCTGCTGGCCCCCGAGCAGCTGGCCAATGACGAGACGCTCGCCGAGCTGGTGGCGGCTCGGCCCTCGCTGTTCGTCGTCGACGAGGCGCACTGCGTCTCGCAGTGGGGCCACGACTTCCGCCCTGACTACCTCGGCCTGGACGGGGTGATCGAGGCGCTCGGCCGGCCGACCGTGCTCGCGCTGACCGCCACCGCCGCGCCGCCGGTCCGCGAGGAGATCGTCGCCAGGCTCGGGATGGAGGACCCGGAGCTCATCGTGCGCGGCTTCGACCGGCCCAACATCCACCTCTCGGTGCGCCGCTTCCACGACGGGGAGGCCAAGACGCGGGCGCTCGTCGACGCGGTGGTGGCCGCCGCCAAGCCGGGCATCGTCTACGTCGCGACCCAAAAGGGCTCCGAGCAGCTCGCCGAGAAGCTGCGCCGAGCCGGCGTGCGCGCCACGGCGTATCACGGCGGGATGAGCGCCAAGCGCCGCGACGCCGCGCAGGAGGCGTTCATGGCCGACGACGGCGAGGTCGACGTGATGGTCGCGACGATCGCCTTCGGCATGGGGATCGACAAGGCCGACGTCCGCTTCGTCTATCACCACGACATCTCGGACTCGCTGGACTCCTACTACCAGGAGCTCGGCCGCGCGGGGCGCGACGGGGCACCGGCCGAGGCCGTGCTCTTCTACCGCACCGAGGACGTCGGGCGCCGGCGGTTCTTCGCCAGCGGCAAGGTCGACCACGCGGCGATGGACCGGATCGCCCGCGTGCTGCACGCCGCCGGCCGGGCGGTGGAGCCCGGTGCGATCGTCGAGGAGCTCGCGCTGTCCCAGACCAAGGTCGTCACCGCCGTGCACCGGCTCGAGGAGACGGGCGCGGTCCTGATCCGCGAGGACGGCAAGGTCGCCGCGGCGTGCGACGAGGACGAGCTGGCCGACTGCATCGAGCAGGCGGCGCGCGCCGAGCAGGACCGCGAGCAGTTCGACCGCTCGCGCGTCGAGATGATGCGCGGCTACGCCGAGGCCGACTCGTGCCGGCGGGCGTTCGTGCTCGGCTACTTCGGCGAGACCTTCGCGCCGCCGTGCGGCGCATGCGACGTCTGCGACGCGGGCGGAGGCGAGACCTCGGCCGACGTCCCGGAGGGGTTCGAGATCGGCTCGCGGGTCGAGCATCCCGAGTGGGGCTCCGGGACGATCCAGTCGGCCGACGACGGGATGCTCACGGTGGTCTTCGACACCGTCGGCTACAAGACGCTCGCGCTGGCCGTCGTCGAGTCGCGAGGACTGCTCGAACCGGAGTAGGCGCGCGCCGTTAGGATCGCGCCATGGGGGAATCACGGACGGCCTTTCGCACCTGCCCGCTGTGTGAGGCCACGTGCGGACTCGAGCTCACGGTCAACGGCAGCGTGCAGAAGGTGCGCGGCGACGCGCAGGACGTCTTCAGCCACGGCTTCCTCTGTCCCAAGGGCGTCAGCGTCAAGGAGCTCCACGAGGATCCCGACCGCGTCCGGACGCCGCTGATCAAGCAGGCCGACGGGTCGTTCGCGCCGGCCACGTGGGGCGAGGCGTTCGCGCTGATCGAGGAGAAGCTCACGCCGATCCTCGCCGAGGGCGGGCGCAACGCGGCGGCCGTCTACCTCGGCAACCCGTCCGCGCACGGGCTCTCGCCGCTGATCTACGGCCGCGTGTTCGTCAAGGCGCTCGGCACCCGCAATGTCTTCTCGGCCTCGACGGTCGACCAGTACCCCAAGCAGCTGGCCTGCGGGCTGATGTTCGGCAACTCGCTGAGCGTGCCGATCCCCGACCTCGACCGCACCTCCTACTTCCTGTGCCTGGGCGCCAACCCGCTGGCGTCGAACGGCTCGCTGATGACCGCGCCCGACGTGCGCGGCCGGCTCAAGGGCATCCAGGCGCGCGGCGGCAAGGTCGTCGTGGTGGATCCCCGGGTCTCCCGCACCGCCCAGGCCGCCGACGAGCACCTGTTCATCCGGCCGGGCGCCGACGCGCTGTTCCTCGCGGGGCTGGCCAACACGCTGTTCGCCGAGGACCTGGTCGACCCCGGCGCCTGCGGCGAGTGGCTCTCGGGCGTCGAGGAGGTGCGCGTGCTCGTCGAGCCGTTCACCGCCGACGCGGTCGCGGCGGCCACGGGCATCCCGGCCGCCCACGTGCGCCGGATCGCCCGCGAGCTGGCGGCGGCCGACGGCGGCGTGGTCTACGGGCGCATCGGGACCACAACGCAGACCTTCGGCACCACCGCGTCGTGGCTGATCGACGTGCTCAACGCGCTGACCGGCAACCTCGACCGGCCCGGCGGGGCGATGTTCCCGAAGGGCGCCGCGGGCGCGCCGAACACCAAGGGCGCGCCGGGCAAGGGCAAGGGCGTCGCGGTCGGCCGCTGGACCAGCCGCGTGCGCGGCGCCAACGAGGTGCTCGGAGAGTTCCCGGTCGCCTGCCTGGCCGAGGAGATCGAGACGCCGGGCGAGGGGCAGGTCCGCGCGCTGTTCACCATCGGCGGCAACCCCGTCTCGAGCACGCCGAACGTCGACCGCCTGACCGCGGCGGTCGCGTCGCTGGACTTCATGGTCTCGCTCGACATCTACGTCAACGAGACCACGCGCCACGCCGACGTCATCCTCCCCGCCCTCTCCGCGCTCGAGCACTCGCAGTACGACCTCGTGTTCAACCAGTTCGCGGTGCGCAACATCGCGAAGTGGTCGGGCCCGGTGTTCGAGCCGGCCGACAACGCGCTCGACGAGTGGGAGACGCTGCTGAAGCTGACCGGCATCGCCGCCGGCGCCGGCGCGGACGCCGACATCGAGGCGCTCGACCTGATGGTCGCCACCGAGACCGCCCGCCGCGAGACCGCCGACCCGGCCTCGCCGCTCTCCGGGCAGGATCCGGCCGACGTGGTCACGGCCTGCGCGCCGTGGACCGGCCCCGAGCGGATCCTCGACATCCTCCTGCGCAGCGGGCCCTACGAGCTGTCGATGGACATCGTCGCCGCGGCACCCCACGGGATAGACCTCGGCCCGCTCGAGCCACGTCTGCCCGAGGTGCTGCGCACGCCGTCGGGGATGGTCGAGCTCGCGCCCGCCGAGATCGTCGCCGACGTGCCGCGCCTGCGCGCCGCGCTCGACGCCCCCGCCGACGGCATGGTCCTCATCGGCCGGCGCGACCTGCGCTCGAACAACTCGTGGATGCACAACCTCCCGCTGCTCGTCCGGGGGCCGGTGCGCTGCACCGCGCACGTGCATCCCGACGACGCGCTGCGGCTCGGGCTGATCGACGGCGGCCTGGCACGGGTCTCCTCGCGCGCCGGCGCGATCGAGGTGCCCGTCGAGGTCACCGACCGGATCATGCCGGGGGTCGTCTCGATCCCCCACGGCTGGGGCCACGCGGTGCCGGGCGTCGACATGGCGGTCGCCCGCGAGCACGCCGGCGTCAACACCAACGTCCTGACCGACGAGCTCGACCTCGAGCCGATCACCGGCACGGCGATCCTCAACGGGATCCCGATCGTCGTCGAGGCGGCGGGCGGCGTGGCTGCGTGATCTCGACCCGCGATCTGCGCCTCACGGCGCTCGGCGCCGCGGGGCTGATGGTCATCGGCGCGCTGGGGCCGTGGATCGTCGTGGCGGCCACGGGCGAGAACCTCGCCAACGGCTCGGACCGCGACGGCTCGATCATCATCGGCTGCGCGGTGGCCTACGCGATCGCGATCATGCTGTTCCGCCGCCGCTTCTACCTGCTGTTCGCCGCGCTGGCCGCGGCGATCGCCGTGGTCACCGCGATCGTCGACCTTCAGGACGTCGAGAGCGAAGGCCTGCTCGACGCGGGCTGGGGCCTGTGGCTCGATACGGCCGCTGCGATCATCGCGCTGCTGCTCGTGATGGGCCTGCGGCGCCGGCCGCGCGAGAAGTCCTAGGCGTCGACGCGCTCGAGCACGTCGAAGGACCAGATCTCGCTCGACGTCCCGATCGGCCCGCCCTCGCGATGCTGCGCGTGGCCGGCCCGGAAGTCCGGGCTCTGCACCCACGCCTGGAAGTCCTCCTCCGAGCGCCAGCGCGTGACCACCAGGCAGACGTCGCGGTCGTCGTTGGGGCGCAGCAGGTCGAACGACTCGAAGCCCGCGGCCTCCTCCACCTTGCCGGCACGCGACGCGAACCGCTCGGCGAACTCGTCGAACCGCGAGCGCTCCACGGTGATGGCGTTGATCTTGACGATGCTCACGCGCCCGATCCTACGGCCGGCTCACTGCACCAGCCGGATCTCCAAGCCGCCGCTGAGCAGGCCGGCCGAGTCGCCCATCCCGTTGAGCATCCCTAGGATCGCCGCCACGTAGGCCTGCGTCTCGGGGATCGGCGGGATGCACATGCAGGCCCCGACGCGGCCCGAGCCGGCGTTGTAGGCGGCCAGCGCCAATGGCACCGACGCGAACTGGCGCAGGAGGTCGCGCATCATGTGGGCTTGGGCGTCGATCGCCTGCGTGGCGTCGAACGGGTCGTCGAGCCCGTAGGCGGCCGCGGTCCCCGGCATGAACTGCGCGATCCCCTGCGCGCCCGCGGGTGAGCGGGCCATCGGGTTGAAGCCCGACTCCTTGTAGGCCTGCGCGGCCAGCAGCGTGGCCGAGACGTTCCAGCGCTGGGCGGCCGCGGCGAAGGCCGGGACGAACTGCGCCGGCACGAAGTCCGGCACACCGACGCTGCGCGCCTCGGCGGCCGAGGCCCCGTAGCCCACCGACGCGGTGCCGGCGTTGAGGACGTAGCCGAAGTGCCACGGCTCCCACGCGTAGCGCTTGATGAAGTGAAAGCGCGGAGCGTTCGCGTAGAGCCAGGGGTAGGCCGACGAGGGGCCGAGGTCGAGCTCGGTGCCCAGGCGGTGCAGTGACGTGCCGGGGCGCGCAACCCACTTCGGGTCTGGGTGCCGCGCCCATAGGACCGCCTGCTCGGCGTTGCTGCGGTAGCCGCTGACGACGATCAGGGACACACCGTCCGCGCTCGCCGCCTCGGCGAGCCGGTCGAACGCCTGGGCGGTGTCGGGGCGCATCGGCTTGCCCTGCCGGTACGCGTACGGGCCGGGGTACTCGCCCTGGCCGGCGCTCGGCACGGCAGCGGAAGCGGGCGGCGCCAGCTGCGCCTCGGCGGCGACGCGCGGCTCCACCTCTCCCCCGCCCTTGACCGCGACGGCGTCGCCGACGGCGACCCGGATCCGAGTCGGCGCGACCGCGTCCGCCGCGGGAAACGACACCGAGATCTCCTCCGCGCCGTTCTTCTCGGCGATCTCCCGTGCGGAACGCGCACCGAGCGCGAGATACGCCGCACGCTCCAGGTGCGCGGGGTTGGGCCGCCCGTCGATCAGCGGCGGCTCGAACAGACGGTCGTAGACGGCCCGCATCGCCCGGGCGCCGGAGAGCGCGCCGAGGTCGGCGGCCCGCTGGGAGTCGGCCCGCTCCCCCAGACCATGCGCGATGGCGCCCGCCACGATCGCGCAGAGGACCACCACCAGAAGGCCGGCCATCAAAGGGAAGAGCGCCTGCCCGACCTCGCCCGCCGGAGATGTCCCGAGTGC
This sequence comes from Solirubrobacteraceae bacterium, assembly GCA_045805505.1. Taxonomy (GTDB): domain Bacteria; phylum Actinomycetota; class Thermoleophilia; order Solirubrobacterales; family Solirubrobacteraceae; genus BP-464. Next base: position 112,257 of record JBJMLA010000032.1, on the reverse strand, counting down.
GGCGCGGAACGGCGCGCGCAGCGGGGCGACCAGCGCCGTGCCCGAGCGCGCGAGCGCCGCGGCCCCCGGAGAGGCCGGCAGCTGGATGAGCTCGCACGGCGCCAGGCGCTGCAGCGATTCGCGCGCCAGCGCCGTCAGCTCCTCGTCGTCGCCGGGCCGGACCGCCAGAAGGATCACGTCCTGCTCGCCGAGTGCCTGCTCCATCGCCGCGCCGCGCGGACGGGCCACCACCAGCACCGTCGGCTCGGTGGCCTGGCGGATGACCGACCGCGCCGAGGCCGCCGCGTCCTCCTCGTCGTCGGGCAGCGCGACGCGCACCAGGCGCCCGCCGGCCACGGCCGCTTCGCCTGCCTCCTGGAGCGCGGCCGCGGCACGTCGTGCCGTCGGCGTCGCCGGGCGCGCGGTGCGGTCGCCCTCGCTGCCCCATTCGAGCACCAGGGGCAGCTCGCCGGACGCGCCGAGCGACAGCGCCGCCGCACCACCGGCCACCCGCGCGTCGCGTGGCGCGCAGACCACCGCGACTCGGCGCGGCCTCACCGCCGACGCCGGTCGAGCGGGCTCCGCCGGCGGCACCCAGCGGACGTCGTGCTCCGCCGGCGCGGGCTCGACGAACAGCCGCGCGAGAAGATCCAAGGCGTTCATCGCGCCCCCGAGTGCGCCACCGCCTGCGCGGTCAGCAGATCAGCCAGCGGCGGGACCAGCGGCGCCGGGTCCACCTGGACGCGGACCGTCCCGCCCTTGACGTCGACCGCGATCTTCGAGCGCGCCCACCCCGGGACCGCGGCGCGCGCGGCATCCTGCGGATCGCCGCCCTGCAGCATCGCCACCGCCGCGGCCTCCGCGGCGTTGCCGGCGAACTCCCGCGCCGCCCCGGCCATCAGCAGCTGTGCGCACGCCAGGCCGACGACCGCCAGGAGCGGCAGCAGCGCCACTAGCTCCACCGTCGACTGTCCAGCCTCGCCCCGGCCCACACGTCCGGCCGCCCGCCCCATCACGACCCCTGCGGCGGCAGCTGCGCCCGCCCCTCGATCGTCCCCAGCGACACCTTCGTGAGCACCAGCGGGATCCGGATCCCGACCCGCACCCCATCCGAGCCCTCGCGCACCCGCACTCCCGAGCGCAGCGAACCCGGCAGCGCCCCACGCGCCGCGGCCCGCACGTCGCCGCCGACCGCCTGCGCACGCGCCGCCGCGCGCGCGGCACCGGCCGCGCCCCATACCGCCTGACCCGCGACCACCGCCTGCCAGAGCACGGCAAGGACCACCGCAGCGAGCGGCAGGACGGCAACCATCTCGACAGAGGCCTGGCCGCAGGACGATCGGAGGCGGGGCATGACCCCACCATCGATCAGCGCGTGCTGCGCGGGTGCTGCGAAATCACGCGGAAGTGCGCCGGACTAGATCCGATAGGCGCGCCAGCGCATGAAGCAGGCGTAGAGCCCGCCCATCGCTCCGGCGATCATCACGACCCACAGCAGCGAGCCGCCGCCGCTGTCGAAGAGCTTCTCGCGCCAGGCCATCGCCAGCACGAACGCGCCGACCGACCCGTAGAGGATCGCGCGGTGCTGATCGCCCAGGCCATAGATGTCGTCGCGGAACATCTGGTATAGCCGCACGGCGAACAGCACGAACAGGATCGTCAGCGTGATCGAGATGATCCTGCCGATGAAGCCGGCGGTCGATCCGCCGTGCGGCACGAAGGCCACGACCGCGGCGAGCGCGGCGATGATGGCGCCGATCTGGACGCCGCGCGGGATCACCGGATGGCGGCGAGCTCAGCGTCGAGCGACGGCAGCTCGGGCACGGCGGCGATCGGCGCCACCGGAGCGGGATCGGGCGCTTCCACGACCTCGAGCTCCACGACCGGCTCGGCGGCGAAGCGGTACCCCACGCCGAAGTGCGTGTGGATGTAGCGCCACTCGGGCGACGCGCCCTCGAGCTTCTGGCGCAGCTTGCGGACGAAGACGTCGACCGAGCGATCGCCGCGGGCCATCGCGTAACCCCAGACCCGCTCGTAGATCTCCTCGCGCTCGAGGACACGGCCCTCGGCGCCGGCGAGCAGCTCGATGAGCTCGAACTCACGCCGGGTCAGGTCGATCGAGCGATCGCCGACGAAGGCCTGGTACTGATCCGCGCGGATCTCGACCTCGCCCGCGACCACCGGGCCGGCGGCGACGGCCTCGACGCGGCGGCGGCGCCGCACGACGGCCTCGACCCGGGCGATGACCTCCTCGGGATGGCACGGCTTGGTGATCCAGTCGTCGGCGCCGAGCCGCAGCCCGCGCACGCGCTGGGCCACCGTGGAGCTGCCGGTGCACACGACGATCGCCAGGCCCGGAAGCTCGCTGCACAGGCGCTCGAGCTCCTCGAACGCGCGCTGGCCGAACAGGACGGGATCGACGACGATCGCGCCGAGGCGCATGGCGACGAGCGAGTCGGTGGGCGTCGGACCGGTGAGCACGCGGTGCTCCCAGCCCAGGCGCTCCATGCGCTTGCCGAGAACCTGCAGGAAGCCCGTATCGGTGTCGATGACCGCGACGCGAAAGCCGCTGTCGGGAGAGGACATCTTGTCCGTCATGGTGGGCAGGAGTCTAGGGCAGGGCGCCGACGACCAGAACCCGCCGGTAACACCCTGATAACACGGTCCTTGCGGGGTTTTCAGCGCACGACGGGGTGCGAGGAGTCCGAGAACTCCCGGAACAGCCCGGTGACCACGAAGGCCGTCTGCTCGCCGATGTCGACCGCGTTGTCGCCGACGCGCTCGAGCGCCCGCGCGACGAGCGTCATGTGCATCGCCCACTCGCGCGTGTCGACGTCGGTGCCGACCTCGATGGCCAGCTGGAAGATCTCGCGGTTGAGCTGGTTGATCTCCTGGTCCTGGCGGACTAGATCCTCGGCGAGCGCCACGTCGCGCTCCGCGAACGCCCGCTTGGCCTGGGCGACCTGCTCGCGCGCGCACGCCCCCATCCGCAGCAGGCGCACCAGGACCTCCTGGCGCACCGGCGGCTCATGGCCGCTGAGCGGGATCAGCTTCGAGATCGTCACGCACTGATCGCCCATGCGCTCGACGTGGCGGATGACGTGCAGCAGCGCGGCCACCACGCGCAGGTCGCCGGCCACGGGCGCCTGCAGCGCGAGCAGCGACAGGATGCCCTGGTGGACCTCCATGTAGCGCCCGTCGATGCGGTCGTCGTCGGCGATGACGAACGATGCGAGCTCGACGTCCTGGTGCTCGAGCGCCTCGAGCGTCCGGTCGATCTGGCCGATCACGAGGTCGAGGCCGCCGAGCGCCGACTCCTCGAGCGCGGCGAGCTCGTGCTGGAAGGACGGCCGGCCCTCGGGCATCAGCCGAACTTCCCGGTGACGTAGTCCTCGGTGCGCGAGTCCACGGGGTTGGTGAAGATCGTCTCGGTCGGCGAGAACTCGACCAGGTGGCCGATGCGCCGCGACTCCTCGCCCTGCAGATCGACGATGAAGAAGGCGGTGCGGTCCGAGACGCGCGCGGCCTGCTGCATGTTGTGGGTGACGATGACGATCGAGTAGTTCTCCTTGAGCTCGAGCATCAGGTCCTCGATGCGCCCGGTGGAGATCGGGTCGAGCGCGGAGCACGGCTCGTCCATGAGGATCACGTCGGGGTCGACGGCCAGGGCGCGCGCGATGCACAGCCGCTGCTGCTGGCCGCCGGACATGCCGAAGGCGTTGGTCTTCAGGCGGTCCTTGACATCCTCCCAGAGTGCGGCGCGGCGCAGCGCGGTCTCGACGATCTCGTCCATGTCGCCGTCCATCCCGAGCACGCGCGGGCCGAAGGCGATGTTGTCGTAGATCGACTTGGGGAACGGGTTGGGCTTCTGGAAGACCATCCCGATCCGCTGACGGACCTGGACGGGATCGACCTTGCCGAGGTAGAGGTCCTGGCCGTGGTAGAGCACGTTGCCGGTGACGGTCGTCCCGGGGATCAGGTCGTTCATCCGGTTCAGGCAGCGCAGGATCGTCGACTTGCCGCAGCCCGACGGGCCGATGAAGGCCGTGATCTCGTTGCGGTAGATGTCGATCGTGATGTCCTCGACCGCGGGGTTGCCTCCGTAGGCCACGCCGAGGTCGCGCAGCGTGAACACCGCTTCAAGCTCCTCGACGGGCCGAGCCGGCGCCTTGGTCGTCTGCACTCGCGGGGCGGTCGTCACCTGCATCACCACTTCCTCTCGTAGCGGGAGCGCAGCCAGATGGCCACGCTGTTCATCAGCATCAGCAGGCCGAGCAGGACGAGGATCCCCGCCGCGGCCTTGAGCTTGAAATCGGTCTGCGGCTGGGAGATCCAGTTGAAGATCTGAATCGGCATCGCGGTGAAGGCGGAGTTCAGCCCGCTCGGGTTCACGGCGATGTAGGTCGCCGCGCCGATGACGATCAGCGGCGCGGTCTCGCCGATCGCTCGCGACAGCGCGAGGATCACGCCGGTGGCGATGCCGGGCACCGAGGCGGGAAGCACCTGGCGCCAGATGGTCTGCCACTGCGTCGCGCCGAGGGCCAGCGAGCCCTCGCGGATCGACGACGGCACCGCGCGGATCGCCTCGCGCGACGCGATGATCACCACGGGCAGCACGAGCAGCCCGAGGGTCAGCGCCCCGGCGAGCACGACGCGGCCGAGGGCCAGCGGGCCGCGGACGATGAAGGCCAGCCCGAGGATGCCGTAGACGATCGACGGGACCGCCGCGAGGTTCTGGATGTTGACCTCGATCAGGCGGTTCCACCACTTCGAGCGATCTGCGTACTCCTCGAGGTAGATCGCGGTCGCCACGCCGATCGGCACGATGAAGATCGCGCAGACGGCCATGAGCCACAGCGTCCCGGCCAGCGCCGGGCCGATGCCCGCCCGCGTCGCCAGCTGCGACGGCGGGTTGGTCAAGAAGTCGAGGCTGAGCTTGCCGGCCCCGTCCTGGGCGACGTCGACGACGAGGACGACGAGCACCAGCACGCTGAGCCCGAGCGAGCCGAGCAGGAGCGCGCGGAACGCCGTGCCCCGCAGGTCGCGATGGCCGGCCATCAGTCGTAGACCTGCCGGAAGCGCCGCACGAAGCGGATCGAGATCGCGTTCATGACCAGCGTCAGCACGAAGAGCGTCATGCCGACGGCGAAGATCGTCTTGTAGCCCGTCGAGCCCGTGGGCAGGTCGCCCTTCGCGCTCGCGGCGATGAACGTCGTCATCGTCTCGACCGACTGCCGCGGGTCGCCTGTGAGGTTGGGGACCTGGCCCGCGGCGACGAGCACGATCATCGTCTCGCCGATGGCCCGCGAGATGCCGAGCACCACCGCGGCGACGATCCCCGACAGCGCGGCCGGGAACACGACCTTGGTCGAGACCTGGCGCTTGTTGGCGCCGAGCCCGTAGGCGCCCTCGCGCAGGGCGGCGGGCACCGCCGACATCGCGTCCTCGGAGATCGAGGCGATCGTCGGGACGACCATGAAGCCCATCACGATGCCCGCGCTGAGCGCGTTGAACACCGGGACGTTGAGGCCCAGGATGTCGTTGAGGATGATCGGCGTGAACCACGTCAGCGCGAAGTAGCCGAAGACGATGGTCGGAATGCCCGCCAGCAGCTCGAGCGCCGGCTTGAGGATCGAGCGGACACGCGGCGTGGCGTATTCGCTGAGGTAGATGGCGGCGCCCAGGCCGAGCGGGATGGCCACCACGAGCGAGATCGCCGTGACGAGCAACGTGCCGGTGACCAGCGGCAGGACGCCGAAGGACGGATCGGCGAACAGGGGCGCCCATTCGGTGCCGAAGAAGAACTCCTTGAGCGGCACGTCCTCGAAGAACCGGACCGTCTCGGTCAGCAGCGAGATGACGATCCCGAAGGTCGTCAGGACCGACACGAGGGTCGCCGCGACGAGCACACCCTTGACGACCTTCTCGCCAAGGCGGCGCGGCTTGGCGCCCAGGGCGTAGGCCCCGGGCGCCGTGCCGGCGGATGTTGCCGCGGTCGCCACTAGCTCCCGGCGAGCTTGTCGACGGCCGTCTTGGCCTCAGCGGCCTGAGCGTCCGTCATCGGGACGATCTGGGCGGCCTCGGCGATGTCGGCGTAGTTGTCCACGACGAACTCGAGGAACGCCTTGACCTCGGGCCGGGCGATGGCCTTCGCCGAGGGGTACATGAACAGCGGCCGGGAGAGCGGCTTGTAGCTGCCGTCCTGGATGGTCTCGACGGACGGCTTGACGCAGCCGTCGCCACCGTCGACACCGACGAGGTTGAGCTTGTCCTGGTTCTGCTCGTAGTAGGAGAACCCGAAGTAGCCCAGGCCCGTCTGGTCGCCGGCCACGCCCTGGACGAGCACGTTGTCGTCCTCGGACGGCTGGTAGTCCTTGCGCGTCACGCCCTTCTCGCCGTTGACCTCCTCGGTGAAGAAGTCGAACGTGCCGGAGTCGGTGCCGGGGCCGTAGAGGCTGACCTTGCCGCTCAGGCCGTCGACGCCGAGGTCGCCGTAGTCGGAGACCTTGTCGTCAGACCACAGGGTCTTGAGCTGGTCGACGGTGAGGCAGTCGACCGCCATGGCCGGGTTGGTGACGATCGCGATGCCGTCGTTGGCCACCTGCGTGTCCTCGTACTTGACGCCGTTCTTCTTGCAGACCGGCACTTCCTCTTCCTCGTCGATCGGCCGCGAGGCGTTCGAGATGTCGGTCTCGCCGGCGCAGAACTTCTCGAAGCCGCCGCCGGTGCCGGACTCGCCGACCGTGACGTTGACGTCGGGCTGCTGCTCGCGGAAGAGCTCCGCGGCCGCCTGGGCGAAGGGGAAGACCGTCGAAGAGCCGTCGATGGCGATCTTGCCCGAGAGCTTCTCGCCCGAGGACGAACCGCCGCTCGACGACGAGCCTGAATCGCTGCTGTCGTCGCTCCCGCAGGCGACCGCACCGAGCGACAGGGCGCCGGTCAGAAGCAGCGTGAGGAACTTGTTCTTATGCACTTGCATCTCCTTGATCCGTATGACGAAGGCACCGTCGCAGCGGACAGACGCAAGCCTGTTACCGCGGCGTGTCCGTCGTGTGAAAAGCCTGTGAAAGCTCCGGCTCGAGGCGGTAGCCGAAGCCGACGTGGGTGTGGATGAACCGCCACTGGGGCAGGGCGTTCTCGAGCTTCACGCGCAGCTTGCGGACGTAGACGTCGATCGAGCGATCGCCCGATCGCAGGGCGCCGCCCCACACGAGCTCGTAGAGCGCTTCGCGGCGGACGATGCGGCCGGCCTGGCGGGCGAGGGCGACCAGCAGCTCGAACTCGCGAACCGACAGCGTCACCGTGCGACCGCCCGCGACGAGGAGCCCATCGCGGGCCCGGATCTCGAGTTCACCCACGTGGATGACGTCATCGGTCTGCACCGCGGCCTCCATAACAGAGCAGGCTGCTCCCCGCGCGCGGTGCGCCGGTTACCCAGCTGTGAAGCCGTTGTGAAAAAGCCGTGAACGGTCCGGGCGCGACGCCGTGCCCGCATTACCGTCGGCGCGATGGCCCTGCTGGCGCGCACCCGGACCGACCCGGTCCTCTTCGACCTGCTGGAGGAGTCGGCCCGCAACGTCCAGCGCACGGGCCTGCTCCTGCGCGACCTGCTCGAGGACTATCCGGAGCGCGCCCACCTCGCTCGCGACATGCTGCTCTGCGAGCAGGACGGCGACCGCATCGCCCACGACATCATCCACCGACTCAACGACTGCAGCCCGCGGCGCTGCCCCTTCGACCCGGCCGAGGGCTATCAGCTGGCCACCACGCTCGATGACATCGTCGACTTCGCCGAGGAGGCGGCCACGGCGCTGGGCACCTACCAGGTGGAGGCGCCGATGGAGCAGTCGGTGGCGATGGCCGAGGTCCTCATCGGCTGCGGCGAGCAGATCGCCGACGCCCTGCGCGCCCTGCGTTCCGGCGCCGACCTGTCCGCGCAGCTCGTCGAGATCCATCGCCTCGAGAACCAGGGCGACAGCATCAGCCGCGCCGCCGTGGCCTCGCTGTTCGCCAACGGCATCGACCCCATGGTGGTCATCCGGTGGAAGGACATCTTCGAGTCCCTCGAGGGCGCCGTCGACGCCTGCGAGAGCGTCGCCCACGTGCTGGAGGGCATCACCCTCCGGCGCCGCTCCCGCCGCCGCTAGCCGGCCGGCGCGTCGATCTGCAGCAGCAGGGGCTGCCCGCACTTCCAGCAGTACGTCGCCCCGCGGCTGTGCTCGGCGCCGCACGATCGGCAGCTGCCGGTCACCGCGGTCTCCTCGATCGCCAGCAGGCGCTCGACCTCGCCGAGCTCGGCGTCGGCCTCCTGCAGCTCGGCCGCGCGCCGGACGAGGACCTCGAGGCGGAAGTGGTCGCGGATGGCCATCTCGTAGGTCAGGCCACCGAGGTCCCAGGTCAGGCCGGCGACCCGCTCGGCGAGCACCGCGCGCTTCTCGCGCAGCTCGCTGCGCGCCGCCTGCTCCTCGCGCACGTGGACGTCCTGGGGCGTGAGCCGCCGCTGACGGATCCGTTCGACGATGCTGGTCATCCGATCTCCTCGAAGTCGCCGCCGCCGGCGGGTGCCTTGTCGTCCTTGGGCGGCGCCTTGCCGCCGGTGCTGACCACCTTGGGCAGCTTGTCGGACTGCTTGGTGTAGTCGTCGCCCGACGTGCTGTCGAGCTCGGTCAGCGCAGGGTTGGTGGCCTTGGAGTCGGCCGCGGTCTTGGCCGTGTTCTCGTCATCGCCACCGGTCTTCTTCTTGGCCTGCTTCTTCTTGTCCGCCGCCGGCTTGGCGGCGGTGTCGGCCGTCGCCGCGGTGCCCCCGCCCTGGACCTTGATGACCTGCGCCGGCGCGGCGGCGGGAAGCGCCGCCGTGTCGTTGCCACCCGCCGTGCCGATGAGCACGCCGACACCCATGGCCAGGAGCAGGCAGCCGATGCTGGCGATCAGCGTGACGTTCGCCCGCTGCCGGGCGTCGGCGGCCACGGCCGTGGCCGGACCGGCGGCGACGGCCGGTGAGGCGCGCAGGATCTCGAGGTAGTCGAGCCGCGCCTCGGCGCGGCGGCGCCCGCAGGCGAGGCAGTAGCGCTGGTCGGCGGCCATCGCCGCGCCGCAGGTGGGACAGGGATCGGGTGACATGGCGCTCACCTCAGAGCGACCGGAGGCACGGTGAAGTCCAGCGTGGCCCCGGCGGGGTTGCCGATGAAGTAGACGGTGAACTCGATGGGCTTCTTGAGCCCCTCGGCGGGCGGGAGCTTCTCGACGACGGCACGGCCGGCGGCGACGATCTTGCCGCCCTTCTTGGCGACGCAGAAGATCGTCACCCGCTTCTGCACGATGGCCGATCGGTTGTTGACCGTCCCGTGCAGGAACGCGCCGTCGGCGTCGCGATCGAGCTTGATGTTCGAGAGGGTGAGGTGCGGCGGGTCCGCGGGCACCTCGACCGGCTTGACGGGCTCGCCCACCCTGACGTCGAGCGTCGCGGGCTTGGCCGCGGGGATCACCTGGTTGTGGACCCAGTAGCTGTCCTTGCCCCGCGGCAGCAGCGGCATCGAGACGAGCGCCTGCTCGAGACCCGGGGCGTCGTTGGCGAAGACCTTCTTGCCCTTGGCGTCGTCGAGCCGGATGGCGATCGGGACGTCGGCGAGGTCGGTCTTGCCCTTGTTCTGCATTTCGACGACGACCGCGGTGCCGTTCTTGTCGCTGAGGATCGTGCTGCCGAGGACGTCGACGTCCTTGTTGACCTTGTCGATCTTCAGGCCCTCGCGCCCCGCCAGCGCGCGGTCGCCCTGCTTGCGCAGTTCGGCGGCCTTGTCCTGCGAGGACTGACAGGCCGACAGCCCCGTCGCCGCGAGCGCGACCGCGATGACGGCGGCCGGTCTCACCCGAAGGCCCCGCTGACGTAGGCCCGCGTGCGCTCGGCCACCGGCGCGGTGAACACGCGTTCGGCCGGCCCATACTCGACCAGGTCCCCGAGGTACATGAACGCGACGTTGTCGGCCACGCGGTAGGCCTGCTGAAGGTTGTGGGTGACGATGACGATCGCCAGGTCGCGGCGCAGCTCGCCGATCAGCTCCTCGATGCGCGCGGTCGAGGCGGGGTCCAGCGCCGAGCACGGCTCGTCCATGAGGAGGACCTCGGGCTGGGCGGCGAGGGCGCGCGCGATGCACAGCCGCTGCTGCTGGCCGCCCGAGAGGCGCAGGGCGGGATGGTCGAGGTCGTGGGAGACCTCGTCCCACAGGCCGGCGCGGCGCAGGGCCACCTCGACCTGCGGGCGCACCTCGGCCTTGCCCGGGCGCTTGCGACCCTGCTCGCGGATCGCGTAGGCGACGTTGTCGAAGATCGACATCGGGAACGGGTTGGGCTGCTGGAAGACCATGCTGACGCGCTTGCGCAGGTCGGTGACCTCGATGCCGTCGACGTCGTTGCCGTCGAGCAGGATCCGCCCGCTGCGCATCGCGGTCGGCGTCAGCTCGGTCAGGCGGTTGAGCGTGCGCAGCAGCGTCGTCTTGCCGCAGCCCGACGGCCCGATCAGCGCGAGGACCTCGCCCTGGCGGATGTTCAGCGAGACCTCCTTGACGGCGAGCTTCTGGCCGTAGGACACGCTGAGCGACTCGAGCGTCATGCGCTCTCGCGCCTCGACGTCGGCGCGCTGCTGGAAGGCCGTGCTGCGCTGGGGCAACGGGGTCGTGACGACGGTCGGCTGCTCGTCGACCGCGATGCGCCGGATCGGCGGCGGGATGGTGCTCTCCACAGGGGATTCCTCTTCCATGATCATTTGCTCAGCGCTCCGACGCCGGTGCCCTTGCGGTCGCGGGTCATGAGGTCGACGCAGAAGTTCAGGCCGACCACGACGAGCAGCAGGACGAACGCCGCCGCGTAGGCCTTCTCCGGGGCGTTGCCCTCACCCGACGGCGAGTTGTTGAAGACGTAGCTGGTCAGCGTCGATCCCGTGCCCTTCAGGACATCGAAGCCGGGCACGCTGCCCTCGGGCTCGAGCAGCGACGTGCCGCCCAGCAGGATCACGACGATGGCGGTGTCACCGGCGATACGGCCCATGCCCAGGGCCATCCCGGTACCGATGTTGGGCCGCACGGCCGGCATCAGGACGCGGCGGATGGTCGCGATCTTGGTCTTGCCCAGGCCGTAGGAGGCCTCGCGCAGGTGCGACGGGATCGACTGCAGGCCCTCGCGGGTCGCGCCGAAGACCATCGGCAGGGCGATCAGCGACATCATCGCCCCCGCGGTCAGGAACGAGCGGCCGAACACCGACCCGCCCTCGGCGGTCAGCGACATCCAGCTGAAGATGCCCTGCTGGAAGAGGACCAGGCCGAAGATGGCCAGGACGATGTCGGGCGTGCCGGCGACGATCTCGATGCCGGCCTCGACGAGGCGCGCGAGCGCCTTGGGCCGGCCGTACTCGACGATCCACACGGCGGCCGACACGGCGATCGGGGTCGCGATGGCGATGCCGATGACGCTGAGCAGGACCGTGCCGATGATCGGGTCGAGGAACCCGCCGCTCGAGCTCTGGTCGTTGCCGGCCACCGGATGGCTGGTGATGAGGTCGAGGCTGATGTAGGACAGCCCCTTGACCAGCATGTAGCCCATGATCGCCGCGGCGATCAGGCACAGCATGATCCCGGCCGCCCAACACAGCAGGAACGCGATGCGGTCGCCCCAGCGCCAGTTGGAGATCGACTCGCCGCCGCGCGGGCGGCTCGGCCGCAGGTTGACGGTTCCGGCCGCCATCTAGATCCGCACTCCGTACTTCTTCATGGGCTGCTTGGCGGCCCAGCCGGCGAAGCTCAGGAAGAAGCTCGACACCAGCAGCACCGCGGCGATCGCGTAGATCGTCTGGCCGAAGGGCTTGACGCTCAGGCCCTCTGCGTTGTCGACGATGGTCGCGGCGAGGGTGCGCAGCGGCTCGAAGATGAAGGTCAGCCCGTCGGCCGGGTTCGGGGCGAAGCCCACCGACCCGGACACCATCGCGAGCATGATCGCCTCGCCGAGCGCGCGGGCCGTGGCCAGCACCGCGCCGGCGACGATCGCGGGGCGCGAGGCGTGGATGGTCACCGTCCACATGGCGCGCCAGCGGTTCACACCGAGGGCGACCGCGCCCTCGCGCCACCCGCGCGGCACGCTGGTCAGCGCGTCGACGTTGATGGCGATCATGATCGGCGTGATCATCACGGTGAGGATCACGACGGAGACGAGCAGACCGGCGCCGTTGAGCTGCATGACGCCCGCGACGTCGAAGCGCATCTGGTCGCTGATGAAGGTGTCGCGGACGAACGGCACCAGGACGAGGATCCCGATGAGGCCGTAGATCACGCTGGGGACCGCGGCGAGCAACCGGACGACCGGCTCGACGATGCGCCGCACCGATGGCGGGGCGAACTCGACGATGAAGACCGCGGCGAAGAGCGAGAAGATCAGCGCGAAGATCACGCTGATCCCCGTGGTGAGGATGGTGGCCCAGATCAGCGGCCACGCGTGGAACGTGTAGTCCCATTTCGACGAGTCGGCGGGCGAGTTGAAGATGTCGGTCAGCTGCTGATCGACCCCGCCGCCACCGCCGAACCAGGCCAGGCCGTTGCCGGTCAGCGACGGCCACGCCTTGGCGAAGACGAACACCACCATGGCGGCGATCGTCAATAGGACGAGCGACGACAGCGCGCCGAGCACTCGCTCGGCGCGCCTGTCGCTCCACGGCTGTCGGAGCCGTTCCAGCATCAGTCGTGCAGCGGAACCCAGTGCTTGCCGACGATGCGGTTGGCCCTCGCCGACTCCTGGACCCACTTCAGGAACTTGAGCACCGGCCCCTTCGGAGTCCCGCGCGTCACCATCCAGAAGTTGCGGACGCCGCCGTACTCGCCGGACTTCGCGTTGCGCAGGTCGCAGCCGACGCCCTTGTAGCCGACGCTGTTGGTGCCCGAGACGAAGTCCAGGGACACGTAGCCGATGGCCTGCTTGTCGGACTGGACGGTCTGCTGGATGAGGCCGTTGGAGGCCTTCTGCGCAGCCGAGCCCGCCACCGTCGAGGACCCCATGAAGATCTTCTGGAACGCGTCCTGCGTGCCGGAAGCCGCCGTGCGGACCGTCAGGTCGATGGGGCCGGAGATCGTCGATCCCGGGACCTTCGACCAGTCGGTGATCTTGCCCGAGAAGACCGCCTGGATGGTGGCCTGATCGATGTTGCCCAGCGGGTTGGCGGGGTTGGTGACGACGCAGATCGCGTCCTTGGCGATCTTGTTGAACACGATGCCGCCCGGGTCGGTGGGCTTGGGATCGCGCGACGAGTTGCCGATCGTCACGCGGCCGGCCGCGACGTCGGCGACACCGATGTCCGAGCCGCCCTGGGCGATCTTGAACTTGATGCCGTTGGTCTTGATGTACTCCTTGGCCAGCAGGGCCGCCAGAGGGGCGACCGACGTCGAGCCGGACATGGTGATGACAGGCTTGGCCAGGGCGGCCGCCGGAGCGGCGGCGGTGACTCCAGCCACCGCGACGCAGGCGACGAATGCGCGCTTGCGATTCATGTGATGAGACTCCTTTCGGGGAACGGTTCCGATCGCTGGGGAGTCTCCGGTCGCACCGGGGCAGAGATGTGAATCCCTGGTAGCCGGTCGGTGAAGAAGCGGTGAATGCATCGCGGCGGCAAGCGTCGCGGTGCCCGGCCCGGTGGGCGTGAAGAGGTCGTGACATTCCGGTGAAAGCGGTGTGAACTTCACCCGTCGTTCACACCGCGTCCGAGCTCGCAGGCGAGCATGCGCGACGTGCCCACCTGCCCGGACTGCAGCACGCCGCTCGCGGCCGACCAGCGCTACTGCCTCGGGTGCGGTCGGCGTGTGGGCGCGCTGCGCCTGGACTGGCGCGCGCTGCTGGCACCGGCGACCACGGGCCCGGCGCCCGCCCGCGTCTCCGAGGGCGCCCTGACGATGCTGCCCTCCCCACGTCTCGCCGCGGCGCTGCTGATGACGGTGATGGGCTTCGGTGTCGTCGTCGCCGGAGCGGCCACGTCGGACACCCCGCGCGCGCTCGCTGCGACGCCGCGCGGGGCGATCACGATCCAGATGCCTCCCGTCGCGGCAACGCCCGCGCCGCAGGCGCCCGACCTCCGGCCCTCCCCCACGCCGGAGCCCGTCCCCGCGCCCGAGCCGGTCAGCGAACCCCCTGCCGCGACGCCCGCGCCGGAGGAGCCCGCGGCCCCTGCTCCCGAGGACGACGAACCGGTCATCCCCGCCGCCGACGACGAGCCCGACGGGCCCGAGATCAAGCACGTCTTCGTCATCGCGCTGGGCGCCGGAACCTACGAGCAGTGGTTCGGCGCCGGCGCGACGGGGCGATATCTGGCCGACGAGCTCGCCCCCCAGGGCACGCTGCTGGCCGGCTACCGCGCGACGTCGCAGGGCGTGCTCGCCAACCGCATCACGATGATCTCCGGGCAGGCCGCCAACCCGCAAACCGACGCCGGATGCCCGCTCTACACACCGTTCGACGGCAGCGAGGGTTGCGTGTACCCGCTCGACGCCTACACGCTGCCCGACCAGCTCGTCGCGTTCGGCGACACCTGGAAGGCGTATGTCGAGGGACATCAGGACTGCAGCCACCCGGACGACGGCGCGGCCGATGACGGCCTGACCTCGCGTGACCCGTTCATGTACTTCCAGACCATCACCACGGCGCCCGACTGCGCGGCCGCCGACGTGGGGCTCGACGACCTCGCCGCCGACCTCGCAGACGAGCAGCGCACCGCGACCTACTCCTGGATCTCGCCCGCACCCGATGTCGCCGATCCCGACGCGTGGCTGCGCCTCGTGGCAGGCGCGGTCCTGCAGTCGAAGGCCTACGCCGACGACGGCCTGCTGGCGATCGTGCCCAGCGCCTCGGGCAACGCGGAGGATCCGGTCACCGGCGCCCTGCTGCTCTCGGCCGACCACGTCGCCGCGGGGGCGATCGACACCACCGAGTACGACCACCTCTCGCTGCTGCGCAGCATCGAGGACCTCTTCGCGCTGCGCCACCTCGAGGGCGCCGGCGGCAAGAAGGTGGCGTCGTTCGTTTCACCGCTTCTTCACTAGGTCGCTACCAGCGATTCACATCTGAGCGGCTCCGGGTCCGGAGACTGGCGACCACCACACATCACGGAGGTTGCTTTGCATTCCCGTCTCACTCTGCGTCCCAAGCCGCTCATCGCCCTCGTGGCGCTGGTCGTGGCCGGGTTCGTCACCATCATGCTCGCCGGCGCCACGAAGGCGCCCGCGGACTTCAACGACAACACCAGCTGCTGGGGGAAGATCGAGAAGGGCACGCCCGATCCCGACGACCCCTCCGCCGTGCCGATCAAGTACACGATCCAGTGCGACGGCAAGATCTCGGGCTACTCGCTCGCCACGGCTCCTGAGCGCCAGGTGACCGGCGTCGAGACCGAGGTCTTCGTCACCAACGGGGCCGGCGACGTCGTCGGCACCGACTCGTTCAGCTGCAACGGCACGTTCCCGGGCTACGGCATCAACTGCGTGTCCCCAACCGGCGGCGAGTACAAGACGCCCGGCAACTTCATCGTCGGCGAGTTCTACGTCGACAAGAACCGGTGCGCCAACGCCCGGCTCGACCCGATCCTCACCGTGTCCTACGCCACTGTGAACTCGGCGAACAAGCCCGTGCAGTCCATGGCCGGTCCGTTCGATCTCGGGCACGCCGTCGACTGCCCGAGCCCGAAGAGCTACGCCAAGGGCAAGTACACCAAGCGCAAGATCCCCGCCGAGGAGGACGTCGTCCTCACCGGTGAAGAGGAGTCCCGGCGCCGCCGGTAGTCCTCCGCAGCTCTGAAGTGCTCGCAGGGGGTCCGCGTGCGCCGCACGCGGACCCCTAGCGCGCCGCCCGCACCTCGACGTCGCGTCCCAGCGCGTCGGCGAGCAGCTCCGTTCCGTGGCTCGCCGCCCAGATGCCGACCGTCGCGCCCGGGCGCGCGGACACCCTGAGGCGCACGGCGCCCGCCTTCTCGGAGACCTGGAGGTCCTCGACGTCGCCTGAGCGGGTCCGCTCGAGCTGCTCGGCGATGCGCAGCACGCCGGCAAGCAGCTCGACCCGGGTGTCGGCCTCGGGCGTTCCCTTCGGGATGTAGCGGACGATCTGCGCGACGTCGTGCATGTCCGCTCGGGCGAAGCCCGGCAGCCCTTCGTCGAGGATCAGGTAGCGCGCGTGCTTGTGGCGGTTGTCGAAGGCGATCGCCCGGCCGATGTCGTGCAGCAGCGCCGCCGCCTCGAGCAGTCGCCGGTCCTCGGCGACCCCGTCGATGACGCCCTGCTCGGCCATGCCGTCGTAGATGGCCAGCGCGTGGCGCGCGACGCGCCGGGCGTGCTCGGGCTCGGCCTCGTGGCGCAACATCAGGTTCTCGATCGACGCGCGGCCGACGTCCTGCGCCACCGGCGGATCGCGTCCGTCGAAGTAGCGCTCGAAGAACATGCCCTCGCGGAGGCCCGCCTCGGTGATCTCGACGCACTCGAAGCCGCCCTCGGCCAGGACGGTCTCGAGGACCACGGCGGCGGCCAGGATCACGTCGCCGCGGTCCGGGCTGATGCCGCCCAGGGCGCGGCGTTCGTCCACGCCGCGATCCGCGAGCTCCTCGACCACCGCAGACACCATCTGGGCGGTGAGCGCGAAGCCCTGGACGCCGCCGTTGGGCAGCTCGTGCAGGCGCTGGGCGGCGGCGGCGATGTTGCGCACGCTCCCGCCGATCCCGGCCAGTGGACCCTTGGAGCCGTCGAACCATTCGAGCTCGCCGACCAGCTTGCGGACCTCCTTGCGCAGCACCTTGAGCCCCGCCTTCTGGTCCTCGCCCGAGAGGAAGTCCTCGGTGGTGCGGACGGCGCCCAGCGGCAGCGAGACCGACTCCTCCATGCGGCGATCGGCCAGCCGCATCAGCTGCACGCTGCCGCCGCCCATGTCGATGCCGAAGCCGTCGGCCACCGTGCTCGTGTTGAGGATCGCCAGTGCGCCGTAGTAGGCCTCCTCGCGCCCGTCGAGGATGCGGATCGGCATGCCGGCTTCCTCGATGGCGGCGATGACCTCGTCGCCGTTGGCGGCCCGGCGCAGTGCGCTCGTGCCCGCCGCCAGCACGTCCTCGATGCCGGTCTGCTGGCAGAAGGCCGCGAACGTGCGGACCGTCTCGAGCGCGCGCTCGATGCGCTCGGGCCGCAGCACCTGGTCGGCGCCCATCCCGGCACTGAGCCGCACTGGGGCGCGGATCTCGTCCCACACCGCCCACGGGCCACCCGGCTCGTAGCGGTAGACCACGAGGCGAAACGAGTTGGAGCCCAGGTCGATGACCGCCGTGAGGCGCACGCCCCCATCGTGCTGGGCGGTCAGGACGGACCGCTCAGGCGTCTTCGGCCGGTGCGTCGCGAGCGCGGGCCAGCTCCATGAGCTCGGCGTGCACGCTGCGGGTACCCCCGCGGCGGCGCTCGTAGCTCCCGTCCGACCGCAGATCCCAGGCGAAGGTGTCATCGGCCATGCAGCGCTCGATCACGTCGATCATCTGCCCTGCGAGGGCCTCGTCCTTGACCGGCACGAGGACCTCGACCCGGTTGTCGAGGTTGCGCTGCATCAGGTCGGCCGAGCCGGTCAGCACGACGCGCTTCTCACCGCGCTCGAAGGCGTAGATGCGCGAATGCTCCAGGAACCGGCCGACCACCGAGACGACGCGGACGTTGTCGCTGACGCCCTCGATGCCCGGACGCAGCGCGCAGATGCCCCGCACGTTGAGGCCGACCTCGACACCGGCCTGCGACGCCGCGTACAGCGCCCGGATGCAGGCAGGGTCGACGAGCTGGTTGCACTTCAGCAGGATCCGCGCGTGCTCGCCGCGCTGCGCCGCCGCGGCGGTGGCCTCGATCTCGTCGATCAGCCCGCGGCGCAGATGCGTCGGCGCCACCAGCACGTCGTGGAAGCCGGTCGGGTTGCCGTAACCCGTCAGCAGGTTGAACAGGTCGGCGACGTCGTCGCCGATCACGGGGTCGGCGGTGAACAGGCCGTAGTCCTCGTAGATCCGCGCCGTCTTGGCGTGGTAGTTGCCGGTGCCGAGGTGCACGTAGTGGACCGCCCGGCTGCCCTCGCGGCGCACGACGAGCAACATCTTCGCGTGGGTCTTCATGCCCGGCAGGCCGTGGACGACGTGCGCGCCCGAGCGCTCGAGCGCGCGGGCCCACTCGATGTTGCGGCGCTCGTCGAAGCGGGCCGTCAGCTCGACGATGCACACCGCCTGCTTGCCCGCCTCCGCTGCCTTGATGAGCGCCGGCACGAGCACCGAGTCGTCGGAGGTCCGGTACACGGTCGTCTTGATGGCGAGGACGTTTGGGTCCTCGACCGCGGCCTTGACGAAGCGTTCGACGCTGCGGCCGAACGAGTCGTAGGGGTGGTGCACGAGGATGTCGCCCTCGCGCAGCGCGGCGAAGATGTCGGTCTCGTCGTCGGCGAACGCGGGCGGGATGCGCCGCGCGTAGGCCTTGTCGCGCAGCTCGTCGCGACCTTCGAGGCCGTGGATCTGCCACAGGTCGTCGAGGGCACACAGCTCCGTGACCTCATGGACGTCGCGGGCCTCGACCCGCAACGACTCGATGAGCTGGCGGCGCAGGTCCTGTTCCATCGAGGCGCCCACCTCGAGCCGGACGACCTCGCCGAAACGCCGCTGGCGCAACTCGGCCTCGACGGCCTCGAGCAGGTCGTCGGCCTCGTCTGAGACCTCGAGGTCGGCGTCACGCGTGACGCGGAAGACGTCGTGCCCGAGGATCTCCATGCCCGGAAACAGCCGGTGGAGGTTGCGGGCGATGACGTCTTCGAGCGGCACGAGCAGACCCGGCTCGAGCGCGATGAAGCGCGGCAGCACCTCGCGCGGGACCTTGACCCGGGCGAAGGTCTCGTGCCCCGTCTCGGGGTCGCGGACCCGCACGGCCAGCGACAGCGAGAGGTTCGAGATGTAGGGAAACGGCCGGCCAGGCCCCACGCCCAGCGGCGTGAGCACGGGGAAGATCTCGTCGTCGAAGCGCTGGTCGACGGCTTCGAGCTCGGCCGCGCTGCACTGGGCGCAGGAGACGACGCGGATGCCCTCCTCGGCCAGCGCCGGCCGCAGCTGCTCGCCCCAGCAGCGGTCGAGCCGCGCGCCCAGCTCGCGCACCCGCTTGGTGATCGCCTCCATCGTCTCGCTGGCCGTCATGCCGTCGGCCTGCCGGCCCGAGACGCCGGCGTCGAGCTGATCGTGGACGCCGGCGACGCGCACCATGAAGAACTCGTCGAGATTCGACGTGTAGATCGCGGCGAACTTGACGCGCTCGAGCAGCGGCAGCGATGCGTCCTCGGCGAGCTCGAGGACGCGCTCGTTGAACGCGAGCCAAGAGACCTCCCGGTTGATGTAGAGCCCCGGGTCGGCGAGCTCCTGGCGGACCGGGACGGGCGCGTCCCGCGGCAGCGCGTTGGCGCTCATGCGGGCAGCTCCAGATCGATCGCAGCCTGCTGCAGCGCGTCGGCGATCGGCTGATGCCGCGCCTTCGCCTGCTCGCGCAGACGTGTGCGCCGCACGCGGAGGTGGGTGTCGACGGCCTGCACGCCGCGATAGAGGCCGGCGTTCGCCGCGTCGTTCCCCGCCTCGAGCGCCGTCACGTCAGCCGCCCGGAGGGCGCGCCGGTGCTCGGCGACCCTGGGCACCAGGACGTCGCAGTCGTGAAGATCACCGAGCAGGGTCTGCAGCTCCTTGGCGGCCTTGGCGCCGGCGCGGGCGGCCGGCCCGAGGGCGGGCGCCGCGGCCTGCAGGACGTAGCGCAGGCGCTTGGCGGCGAGCCGCAGGTCGTGCAGCGCCTCCACGTCGCGAGGATCCTCGAGTGCGTCGAGGCCGCCGGTCACGGCGGTCATGCGGCGCGCTGCCGACGCGCGCAGCGCCTGCACCGCGGGCGGTCCACCGCGAGCGCGAGCGCGTTCGGCCAGCAGCGCCGCGCCCTCCCGGGCCCGCTGGGCCGCGTCGAGGTCGAGATCGCCGCCCGCCGCGCCGTCCGCGGCGAAGGCCGCCAGCAGGCTTTCGAGCCCCGGACGATCGTCGACGGCAAGATGCGGCTCCAGCGCCCGCAGCAACTCGACGGCCACGTCGGCGTCGCGGCGCGGGCCGAGCGCGGAGAAGGCGCCCTTGAGCTCACGGCGAACGCTCTTGCCGCGCTTGGGCAAGGCGGGCTCGAACACCTCGAGCGCCGTGCGCAGGCGGCGGATGGCCACGCGGCGATCGTGCGTCCCGGCGGCGTCGGCGTTGCCGGCGGCGAGCACGGAGTCGACCTCACCGGCGCGGATCTCGATGACGCGCGCCGCGAAGGCGCCGAAGGGCGTTTCGGGGGCCACGTCGTCGATCGGCAGGGCCTTGGCCACAGTCGCGACGATATCGCCGCAGGGCCGCCGTGCCGAACGGGTTTCACACCGTGTTCACAGGGCGTCTACGGGTGCCCGGTCCGGGCTTTCTACTTCTGCGTCATCAGGTAGATGCCGTACCCGATGGCGAACAGGCAGGCCGCGCCGCCCAGCAGCGCGAGGAGGGCGTACGCCGTGGCGGTGCCGCTGCGCCGGTCTCGCTGCGCCTCGGTCGAGCGCGCGGCGCCGAGGACGGCCAGCGAGTAGATCAGCGGAACGCCGATGCCGGCGACCACCGAGTACAGGATGACCTTGCCCAGGGCGCCCCAGTCGATGACGGTTGCGGCGCTCATGCGGGCACCGCGGCGGTCGTCCGGGCGCGCTTGGTGAACAGCATGATCAGGCCCAGCGCGATCGCCGCCGAGACAACGACCGGACCGGTCGCCCCCTTGCCGAAGATGCGCACGACCCCGTAGGCCAGCGCGCCGCCGGCCGCTGCGGCGGGGAGGGTGAGCACCCAGGCGATGATGATGTTGCCCGCAACGCCCCAGCGCACGGCGGACAGCCGCTTGGCCGCGCCCGCACCCATGATGCCGCCGTTGATGACGTGGGTCGTCGACAGCGGGTAGCCGAAGTGCGACGCGGCCATGATCACCACGGCGCCGGCGCTCTGGGCGGAGAAGCCCTGCGCCGCATCCATCTTGATGATCTTCGAGCCCATCGTCTTGATGATCCGCCAGCCGCCGGTGTAGGTCCCGAGCGCGATCGCCGTGGCCGAGCAGATGACCACCCACGTGGGGACCTCGAAGCCTTCGGCGGGGAGGTTGCCGTGGGCGACCAGCGCGAGCGTGATGATGCCCATCGTCTTCTGCGCGTCGTTGGTGCCGTGGGCCAGCGCGAGCAGGCCGCCGGAGGCCAGCTGGCCGAGCTTGAAGCCGCGCGTCACGGGCCCAGGTCGCACGCGTCCGACAACGCGGTAGATCACCAGGATCGCCAGGCCGGCGACCGAGAACGCGAGCACCGGCGCGATCAGCGCGGGGATCGCCACCTTGGCCAGGATCCCGTTGCCGTCGATGGCCTTGGTCCCTACCGCGGCGAAGGTCGCGCCCACCACGCCGCCGATGAGCGCGTGCGACGAGCTCGACGGCAGGCCGAACCACCACGTCGCGAGGTTCCAGGCGATCGCGCCGATCAGACCGGCGAAGACGATCGTCATCCCCTGCTGGCCGACGATCTGCTCGGGATCGACGATCCCCTTGGCAACGGTTGCCGCGACCTCCAGCGAGATGAACGCCCCGACGAAGTTCAGGATCGCCGCGAAGCCGACGGCGGCCCGCGGCGGAAGGGCACGCGTGGAGATCGACGTCGCGACGACGTTCGCGGTGTCGTGAAAGCCGTTGGTGAAGTCGAACAGCAACGCCGCCGCGATGACGATGTAGAGGATGATGTCGGCGGACATCGGCTAGGCGTTCTTGATCACGATGTTCTGCAGCACGTTGGCGACCGTCTCGCAGGCGTCGATGGCCTCCTCGAGGCGCTCGAAGAGGTCCTTCCAGCGAATGACCACCATCGGGTCGATCCCGCCCTCGAACAGCGACGCGACCGCCTCGCGGACGATCCGGTCGCCGTCGTTCTCGAGGCGATGGATCTCGATCGTGTAGTGATCCATGTCCTTGAAGTCGCGCAGCCGGGGCATGGCCTCGGCGATCTGGCGGCTGGCCTGCAGGAGGATGTGGGCGAGGCGCTGGGCCTGCTCCATCGGCGCCTCGATCTTGTAGAGACCGAGGTAGTCGGCGACCTCCTCGGTGAGGTCGACGATGTCGTCGAGCGCGCCCGAGAGGAAGATGATGTCCTCACGATCGATGGGCGTGACGAACGTGTTGTTGAGCCGGTTGATGATGTCGTGCGTGATCCGATCGCCGTCCTGCTCGCAGATCAGGATGTCGCGCGCGAGGTCCTTCTTCTCGGGGTAGCTGCGCAGCATCTGGTCGAGCAGATCGGCGCCGCGCACAACGTTGGTGGCGGCCTCCTCGAAGAGGTCGAAGAACTCGCGATCCTTCGGCATGAACACCTGGGAGAGACGGGACATGGGCCGCATCATGCCCATCTGCACGGTCCGACGATGTGAAAACGATGTGAACGCGCTGTTTACGAGTACTGCGCCATGTGCTCTTCGAGTGCCGAATAGGCCTGCTCGACGGCCCGCTTGGCCCCCGTATGGCGCGCCTCGTTCTTCGCCGACTCGTACTTCGTCGCCCACGCGGCGGGGTCGGCCAGCTCCTCCTCGAGCCTGACCAGCGCCTCCTCGGCCTGCTCGACGGCCTTCTCGAGCTGCTGCTCCTTCTTGCGCGCGTTCTTGGACGGTCCCGCAACATCTGCGCGCGAACCTTCAATAAGGGGGTCTGACCCCTTTATCTTCGCCGGCGCTTCGCCGTTGGCCGCGGGCGGCGGGGCGGGCGCCTCCTCGACGCCCTGCTGCTTGCGCAGCTCGCGCGCCTCCCAGTACTCCTGCCAGCCGCCCACGTAGGAGTGCAACGTGTGGTCCTCGACCGCGACGGTCCGCGAGCCGACGGCCTCGAGCAGGGCCCGGTCGTGGCTGACGAGCAGCAGCGAACCCGGAAAGCCCTGCAGCGCGTCCTCGAGCGCCTCGCGGCTCTCGAGGTCGAGGTGGTTGGTCGGCTCGTCGAGGATCAGGACGTTGGAGTCGCCCGCGACGAGGATGGCCAGCGTCAGGCGCCGGCGCTCGCCGCCGGACAGGCCGTCGAGCGGCTTCTCGGCGTCCTCGCCGCTGAACAGGAAGCGGCCGAGTAGCGAGCGGGCGAGGTTGGGCGTCAGGCCGGTGCGCTTGACCGCCGCCTCGAGCACGGTGCGCGCGCCGCCGATCTCGAGCTCCTCGGCGTGCTGGCTGAGATAGCCGACCTTGACGTTGTGGCCCGTGCGCAGCTTGCCCGCGTCGAAGGGGCGCTTGCCGACCAGGGCGTCGATGAGCGTCGTCTTGCCGGTGCCGTTGGGGCCGACGAGCGTCACGTGCTCGCCGCGCTCAAGCCACAGCTCGGCCTGATGGACGAGCACGCGGCCCGGGACCTCGAGCCGGCCGTCCTCGAGCTCGAAGATCACGCGGCCCGAGCGCTCGGGCTTCTTGAACTCGAATCCCAGCGACTTCTTGTCCTTCGGGTCGCGCGTGATGCGATCCATCTTGTCCAGGCGCTTCTGACGCGACTGGGCCTGCTTGGCCTTGGTCGCCTTGGCCCGGAAGCGCTCGACGAAGCGCTCGAGGCGCTGGATCTCGGCCTGCTGCTTGTCGATCGCCTTGCCCAGCGCGATCTCGCGCGCGGCCTGCTCCGTGCGCCACTGCGTCCAGGTGCCGGGGAAGAAGCGCGACTTGCCGGCCTCGAGCTCGAGCACCGCCGTGCCGACGCTCTCGAGGAACCAGCGGTCGTGGGCGACCATGGCGATGGCGGTGTCGAGCCCCTTGAGCGTCGTCTCGAGCCACTCGAGCGACTCGATGTCGAGATGGTTGGTCGGCTCGTCGAGCAGCAGCAGGTCGGCTTCGGCCGCCAGCGCACGCGCCAGCGACGCCCGCGTCAGCTGCCCGCCGGAGAAGGTCGAGAGCTGGCGATCGAAGTCCTTGTCGGCAAAGCCCAGCCCGTGGACGAACGACGTCGCGCGCTCGCGCCACGTGTAGCCGCCGATCGCCTCGTACTTGGCGGTGACCACCGCGTAGCGGTCCATGACGTCCTCGCCGGCGCCCATCGCGTCCTCCAGGCGCCGCAGCTCGGCCTCGAGCTCGATCGGCTCGCGCCGGCCGCTGAGCACGTAGTCCCGCAGGGTCACGCCGCGCTCGCGGGGCGGGCGCTGGTCGTGCAGCGCGATCCGCGTGCCCTTGGCCAGCACGAGCTCGCCGCCGTCGACCGACGTCTCCCCCGAGAGCATCCGCAGCAGCGTCGTCTTGCCGGCGCCGTTGCGCCCGGCGATGGTCATGCGGTCGCGCCGCTCGAGCTTGAACGAGACGCCCCGCAGCAGCGGGGAGCCGGCCATGTCCTTGGCGAGGTCGGAGGCGATGAGTACGGCCATCGCCCGTTGACGATATGAGCCCTATTCCGGCGACAGGCGGACGATCGTGAGGAAGAAGTCCTCGATCGACTGCACGACCTGGGCGAACTCGTCGAACTTGACCGGCTTGGTCAGGTAGCAGTTGACGTGCCGGTCGTAGGCGGCGAGCACGTCGCGGTCCTCGGCCGAGGTCGTCAGCACGGCGACCGGGATGCGCCGCAGCTCCGGGTCGGCCTTGATCTCCTCGAGCACCTCGAGGCCGCTGACCCGCGGGAGGTTGAGGTCGAGCAGCAGCAGGTCGGGCCGCGGGGCGTCGGCGAACTCGCCCTGGCGGCGCAGGAACATCAGCGCCTGCTCGCCGTCGGTGACCACGTGCAGATCGTTGATGACCTTCGCGTCGGCCAGTGCGTCGCGGGTCAGCCGGATGTCGCTGGGCGAATCCTCGACGAGCAGGATCTGGGCGGGAAGGATGCGGCCTGCGGGGCTCATGGCGCCTCTCGGTCGGGAAGGGTGAAGGAGAAGACGGTCCCCCCGTCCTCGCCCGGCATCACGGAGATCCGGCCGCCGTGACGCTCGATCACACGCTGGCAGATCGACAGCCCGATCCCCGCGCCGGGGTAGCTCTCCCGCGTGTGCAGGCGCTCGAAGACGTCAAAGATCCGCTCGGCGTAGCGCGGGTCGATCCCGATGCCGTTGTCGGCGATGTCAAAGCGCCAGCCGTCGCCTTCGCGCTCGGCCGTCACCCGGACCGCGGGCGCCTCGTCGTCGACGAACTTCAGCGCGTTGCCGATCAGGTTCTGAAAGACCTGGGCCAGCTGGGTGGGATCGGCCGTGACCGCCGGCAGCTCACCGACGTCGACGAAGGCGATCCGCTCCGAGCCCAGCGAGGTGAGGACGTCGGCGACCAGGGCGCCGGTGTCGACGACCGCCAGCCGCAGCTCCGCGCGGCCCAGCCGCGAGTAGGCCAGCAGCGCCTCGATGAGCGAACGCATGCGCTCGGTGCCGTCGAGGATGAAGTCGATGTACTCGTCGGCGTCGGCGTCGAGCTTTCCGCGGTAGCGGTCGGCGAGCCGCTGGCTGAACGCCGACACGGCCCGCAGGGGCTCGGACAGGTCGTGGGACGCCACGTATGCGAACCGCTCGAGGTCCTTGTTTGACCGAGCGAGCTCGACCGTCAGCTCCTCGAGGTCGACGTTGTCAGACGTCAGGCGAGCGTTGTCTCGCTGCAGCTTGCGCAGCGAGTCGTCCTCCACGGTCAGGCGAACTCTGTGACGTACTCGATGACCGACATCAGCTGCTCGACCGTCAGCGGCTTGGTCAGGAACTCGTGTGCCCCGAGGCCCAGCGTCTCGACCAGCACGCGGTCGTCGTCGTCGCCCGTCTGCACCACCACCGGGATCGAGCTGAGCATGGGATCGTCGCGCAGCGTGGCCAGCAGATCGCGGCCACTCATCCCCGGCAGACCGAGGTCGAGCAACACCAGATCGGGCCGCGGGCAGTTCTCGTACCGCTCGCCTTCCTGGCGCAGGAAGGCCAGGCCTTCCTCGGCGGTCTCGGCCTGAAACAGCTGGATGCTCAACGCCGCTTCGCCCAGCGTGTCAGCCGTCAGGCGGCGATCCGCGGGGCTGTCCTCGACGTGCAGAATCACAAGTGCACGGTCCATACCCGCGAATGTAGGTGATCTGCGCCGGGTCCGCAAAACACCGGAAAACAGGTGTCGATCGGTCAGTTCGAGCGCGCCTCCGACGGCTCGACCCGCAGGAGCTTCGCGGGGCCCGGCGGCAGCCACCAGTTCCAGCGCCCCATCAGCGAGACCACCGCCGGCACGAGCAGGCCGCGCACCACCGTCGCGTCGAGCAGGATGCCCGCCGCCAATCCGGTGGCGAGCACCTTGACGTCCACTTGCGGGCCCGACGCCATCGCCACGAAGGCGAGAAAGAGGATCAGGGCGGCACTGGTGACCAGGCGACCGGTGCGGCCGAGTCCGACGACCACCGAGGTGTTCGTCTCGCCGGTCGCGTCGTACTCCTCGCGCATGCGGCTGAGGATGAAGACCTCGTAGTCCATCGACAGGCCGAAGAGGAACGCGAAGACCATCAACGGGATCCACGACGCGATCGCCCCCGTCGGGTCTATCCCCCAGATCTGCGAGCCGTGCCCGTTCTGCCAGACCAGCGTCATCACGCCCCAGGCGGCTGCGACGCTGATGATGTTGAGCACCACGGCCTTGAGCGGCAGCAGCAGCGAGCGGAACGCGCGCGCAAGCAGGATGTAGGTGACGATCGAGATCAGCGCGATGAGCAGCGGGAAGTTGCCGTAGACCGCGTCGATGAAGTCCTGGTTGCCGGGCATCGGGCCGCCGACCTTGACCGACGGGCCTGCGCTGTGGCCGGCGTCACGCACCTCGGCCACCAGATCCCGGGCGTCCTTGGTCGACGGGTTCGGTGACGGGATGACCTCGACGATCTGCACGCCGTCACGCACCCAGTCGGGATCCTTGGGCAGCAGGCCACCGTGAATCCCGTCGACCTTCTCGGTCGCCGCCAGCGCGGCCGGGGCCTCGCTCTCGCTGGCCAGCAGCTCGTACGGCGCCAGGGCACCCGAGCCGATGCCCGAGTCCTTGATCTGCCCGAGCGCGACCTTGGCGTCGCCGTTCTTGGCCTGCACGTCGGGGTTCGACGTGCCGAGGTTGAGCCCGGCGGCGCTGACGGTCAGCGCGCCGAGGATCGCCAGCGCCAGCAGGGCGGCGGGCCAGCGGCGGCGGACGATGCCCTCCGCCCAGCGGGTCCAGGCGCGGCTGGCCTTGTCGTCGTCGCGCTTGTGCGGCCAATCCAGCCGCGGGCCCCACTTGACCAGAAGCACGGGCAGCAGCGTGACGGCGACCGCGACGGAGATCAGCGGGATCAGCAGGCCGGCGTAGCCCATCGAGCGCATGAACGGCAGCGGGATGGCGATCAGGGCGAACAGCGCGATGGCCACCGTGGTGCCGCTGAAGAGCACGGCGCGGCCGGCCGTCGCCATCGACTTGATCGTGGCTTCCTCGAGATCGAGCCCGTGCGCGCGCTCCTCGCGCCAGCGCACCACGATGAGCAGTGCGTAGTCGATCGCGATGCCCAGCCCGACGAGGCCGATCAGGAACGAGACGATCGGCGAAATCGACGTGAAGGCCGTCAGCCCGTAGGCGGCCAGGAAGGTCGTCGGGATGGCCACGATGGCCATCAGCAGCGGCAGGAAGGCCATCAGCGACGCGAAGACGTAGGCCAGCACCGCGAGCGCGCCGACGCCGCCGAAGAGCACCTCGATGAAGATGCCCGGGCCCTCGCCGCCGCCGACGTCCTCGTTGAGCGCGTCGAAGCCCGTGACCCGCACCGGCTCGCCGGCGACCGTGACGCCCTTGAGCGCCGCCCGCAGCGCCGGGACGCTGACGGTGTCGTCGCCGAACGTCGTGTCGGGGACCTTCGGGTAGACGAGCGAGAAGACCGTCCGCCCGTCCTCGGAGACGAGGGCCTTGTCGCCGGTGGACGCGTAGGAGGCCTGGCGCGATCCCGGCAGGGCCTTGGCGGCGATCTCGTCGATCTTGGCCAGGTCCGCCTTGACGCCCGGCGAGTCGACCGTCTTGCCCTCGGGCAGCTGGACGGTGGGCAGCAGCGGCAAGTTCTCGCCGCCCGCGCCGTACTTGTCGGCGATGACCTCGGAGGTCGCGAAGCCCTCGCGCTCGGGGACCGAGAACTTCTGGTCGAACGAGTCGTTGGCCTTGCCCATCATCGAGAAGCCGACGAGGGTGATGACCACCCAGAAACCGACGACGATCTTCGTGTGTGAGAGAACCCAGCGGGTGAGCGCGGTCATGGCGCGATTACGCTATCCGACCATTCCGACAACTTGTTGCCGAGGAGTTCCCGGTGAAGCCGATCGTCGTCAGCACCCACATCGACAAGCCGCGTGAGGAGGTCTTCGCGTTCCTCGACGTGATGGCCAACCACGAGCCGTTCACCAACCACATGCTCGTCGACTGGACCTACAGCGGGCCGGCGACAGGGGTCGGCGCGAAGGCGCGCATGCGGGCCAACGTGCCCGGCCCGAAGGACTGGGCCGACATGGAGGTCGTCTCGGCGACCCCGCCGACGACCATCGTCGAGCAGGCCGTCGGCGCCAACGGCAAGCGCCGCACCCAGGGCACCTACACGCTCAGCGACTCCCCCGGCGGCGGCACCGACGTCCGCTTCGAGCTGCGCTATCTGCAGACGCCCGGCATCGAGAAGGTCCTCTCGCCGGTCCTGCGCATCTGGCTGCAGCGCGGCAACCAGAAGGCGATGGACCGCCTCGCCGCCACGCGCTTCTAGCCGCGGCGGGGCAGGCCGGCGCCGTGGCGCTGGAACTCGAGCAGCAACGCGTTCTCCAGTGCGACCCGCTCCGCAGAGTGCTCGAAGTCGCGGAACATCCCCTTGAGACCGCGCATCGCCGCGATCGGGCCCTGGCTGGCCTGCTCGGCGAGCTCGACCGCCGCGGCCTCGGCCTCGGCCGCCGCAGCGACGCGGTGGGCCAGCCCGACGCGCTCGGCCTCCTCCCCGCCGACCACCCGGCCGGTGAGGATCAGCTCCTTCGCGCGCGAGAGCCCGATCAGCGGGACCAGCCGCGCCGGGCCGACGGGGACGCCGAGCCGCCCGCCGGCCCAGGCCAGCTTGAGGTTGTCGCCGGCCACCCGCAGGTCACACCCCGCGGCGAGCTCGGCACCGGCGCCCACGCAGTTGCCCACGCAGACGGCGACCGACGGCGCCGGGAACGCGTCGAGTGCCGCATAGACCTCCGTGAAGAGCTCCATCCGCGCAATGCCGCCCGCCGCATCGAGCTCCTCCCCCACGTCGGCGCCGGCCGACAGCGCCTTCTCGCTGGTCGTCGAGAGCACCAGCGCCCGCAGCTCCTCGTCGGCTGCGAGCTCGCCCAGCACGGCGATCAGCTCCTCCAGGAGCGCGGTGCTCATGGCGTTGCGGACCTCCGGCCGGTCGAGGCGGACGATCTCGATGGCGTCGCGGCGTTCGCGCTGAAGGGTCTTCACGCCACGGGCTTCTATAGGATTGGGGGCGTGCTGAGGCTGCTCCCGACCACCGTCGCTCTCTTCCTGCTCACCGCTCCGGCGGCGCTGGCCCATGATCAGGGCCAGGGCTGGTACGGCGAGACCAACGACAAGGTCGTCACCAACGCAGGCTTCATCCTGATCATCTTCTTCCCGCTGTTCATCCTGCTGGCGTCCCTGCTGCAGTGGAAGCTCGAGAAGCGCAAGAACGCCCGCAAGGCCGCTTCGAAGGCTCGCTCGTCCAGCGCGCGCTGGCAGGGCGGTTGGTAGACGGCCCCGAGCCGGTCCGCTACGAGCGGGTCGGTGCAGCGGCCGTCCTGACCATCGACCGGCAGGAGCGCCGCAACGCAGTCGACGGGCCCACCGCCGACCTGCTCGAGGCCGCGTTCCACATCTTCGAGGCCGACGACGAGGCTCGCGTGCTGATCGTCACCGGTGCCGGCGACGTCTCGTTCTGCGCCGGCGCCGATCTCAAGGCCATCGAGTCCTTCGGCCCGCGCCAGATGTCGGCGGCGGGCCCGTTCGGGTTCACCCGCCTGACGCCCTCCAAGCCGACGATCGCGGCGATCAGCGGCTGGTGCCTGGCCGGCGGGCTCGAGCTCGCGCTGTGGTGCGACCTGCGGATCGTCACCGAGGGTTCGCAGCTCGGGTTCCCCGAGCGTCGCTGGGGCGTGCCGCTGATCGACGGCGGGACGCAGCGGCTGCCGCGCATCGTCGGGATGGGCCGCGCGCTCGACCTGATCCTCACCGGGCGGATCATCGACGCGAGCGAGGCGCTGAGCATGGGGATGATCACCGAGATCGTCGAGCCCGCCTCGCATCTCGAGCGCGCGCTGGAGATCGCCCAGGGCCTGGCGAGCTTCCCCCAGAAGACGATGCTCGCCGATCGCCGCGCCGCGCTCGAGGGCTTCGGACTCCCGCTCGACGCCGCACTGGCCATCGAGGCCCAGTCAGGCCCGCAGACGTTCATGGACGCGGTCACCGGCGCAGCGCGGTTCGCCGGCGGCGAGGGCCGCGGCGGCCAGGGCGCGGGCGTCTAGTCCAGCCGGGAGCGCCGCGTCCTTCAGGACCGGCTCCGGCGTGCCGATGAACGGGGCGAGCTCATGACGCCCGACGCCCAGTCTCTTTCCGCCGCGGTTCACGCCACGACGGCCGCCGCTGCTGACGGCACCTCGCCACAGGCGTTCCTCCAGGACGCCGTCTGCCACCTCTCGCGCCTGCACCACACCGAGCGGGCGGCGATCATGCTGCTCGACGGCGACCAGCTCTGTCACGGGGCCAGCGTCGGCCTCCGCATCCCGAGCGACTGCGTCGCCGGCACGACCGTGGGGCCGAATTCCGGCACGTGCGGCTCGGCCATCTTCCACGGCGAGCCGCAGGTCACGGTCGACGTCCGCACCGACGAGCGCTGGGAGGACTGGCGCGAGTACGCCGAGGACCGCGGACTGCGCTCGGCCTTCTCGGTGCCGCTGGCGCTGTCCGACGGCACCGTCCTGGGAACGTTCGTCGTCTACCACGACGAGCCCTACGAGCCGGACCAGGCCGAGATCGACCTGGCCTCCTCCTACGCGGGTGTCGTCGCGCTGGGCCTTGACCGACTGCGGTCGCAGGCCAGCGTCGCCGCCAGCTATGAGTCGGTCGTCGTGGCGCTGAGCTCCGCGCTCGACGCCCGCGACGAGTACACCGGCCAGCACTCATCCGAGACGGCCGACCTGGCCGCGGCCGTGGCCGAGCGCCTCGCTCTGAGCGCCGAGGACGTCGCGCGCATCCGCCAGGTCGCCGTCCTCCACGACATCGGCAAGCTCGGGATCCCGACAGAGATCCTCACCAAGCCCGGTGCGCTGACCGACACCGAATGGGCGCTGATGCGCGAGCACCCGGCCATCGGCGAACGCATCCTGTCGGGCATCCCGGCCCTCGAGGACGTCGCCAAGGCGATCCGCCACGAGCACGAGCGCTGGGACGGCGGCGGCTACCCCGACGGCCTGGCCGGCGAGCTCATCCCGCTGCCCAGCCGCATCGTCTTCGCGTGCGACGCCTGGCACGCCATGACCTCCGACCGCTCCTACCGGCCGGCGATGGCGCACGAGGACGCGCTCGCCGAGCTGCGCAAGCACGCCGGGACGCAGTTCGACCCGCGCGTCGCCCAGGCGCTGCTGACCGTGCTCGGCGACGACACCGTCGGCGAGCTCGAGGCCTTCTCCCCTCGCGACAGCGCCGAGGCCGCGCAGGCCGTCGCGCTCGCCGCGCTCGCCGACGACCTCGGCGCCGCCGACCTGTTCGTCTTCACCCGCGTGGCCGACGACGTCTACTCCCACCTCGGCGGCGTGGGCCGCGGCGCGGGCTGGGCGGGCAACATCGAGATCCGCTCGGGCGAGGAGTCGCTCGTGCGCGACGCGCTCGTCGACGGCAAGCCGCTGCTGGTCGCCTACGAGACGACCACGCGGATCGTCGGGCCCTACTACGGCCGCAGCGCCGTGCTCGTTCCCTGCCGCGAGGACTGGGTCGTGCTGTTCGGCTCGCCGGACCGCGCTCTCGATGGCGCCGACCTCGATCGCGCCGCACGGCTTGCCGAGCAGGCGCGCGCCCTGGTCGTCGACGTCTCCCCCGCCAAGCGCCTGGCCGACGAGCTCGAGGTCCTCGCCGCCGTCCGCGCGATCACCATGGTCTCCGCCGACTCGGTGCAGGCGACCCTGGCCGCCGTGGCCGATCGTGCCGCGGCAGCGCTGAGCTGCGAGTACGGCGCGGTGATGACCGTCCCGAGTGACGACGTCGATCCGATCCTCGGGTGGTCTGACCGCGGCTGGCGCCCGGCCGACCCGGATGCCGCCCAGCGCGCGCTGCTGCACTACGCGGGCTCGCCCAAGGCGCTGCCGATGCTCTGCCAGGACACGACGGGCACCGATGACGCGATGCCCGAGGGCTTCCGCCGTGAGGACGCCGCGTCCTCGATCCACGTCCTGCCCGTCGGCAAGCCGGCGATCGCCATGTTGCTGATCGTCCACGCCGAGCCGGGCCTGCGCGGCTTCACCGCGCTGTGCCAGCGCGTCGCCGGCGCGATGAGCGACGCCGCCGAGGTCGTCCTGCGCCGCGCGCTGGCCCAGGAGCGGCTCTCGTCGGAGAACGCCCAGCTGGCCCAGCGCCTGCGCACCGATGTCGTCACCGGTGTGGCCTCCCGCGCGGCCTGGGAGGAGACGATCCGCTCCGAGGAGCTCCATCGCGCCCGCAACGGCCGCCCCGCCTCCATCGTCGTGGTCGATCTCGACGAGCTCAAGCTGATCAACGACAGCGAAGGCCACGCCGCGGGCGACGAGCTCCTGCGCCGCGCCGGCGCCGCCCTGTCCGAGAACGTCCGCGCCACCGACTTCGTCGCCCGCATCGGCGGCGACGAGTTCGGCGTCCTCCTGCGCTACAGCGACGAGGGCGACGCCCAGTCCTGGTGCGACCGCCTGCTCACCGCCCTTGCCGACGCCCGCTCCGCCGGAGAGCCCGTGCCGTCCTGCTCACTCGGCTTCGCATCCGTCCCGCCGTCCGCCACCCTGGCCGAAGCCGTCGTGGAAGCCGACCGCCGCATGTACGCGGCCAAGGCTGCGAAGCGCCGTTCACGCGGCTAGCCGCTCGACGCTCTGCCTATAGGATCGCCCGATCCGCGGAGGGAGAGAGACCACATGACGTATTTCGTGACGGGCGCAACCGGCTTCATCGGCCGCCATCTCGTCGAAGAGCTGCTGGCAAAGCGCGAGGGTGACATCCACGTCCTGGTGCGGGAGACCTCCCGGGAGAAGCTCGAGCAGCTGAGCGCCGAGAAGTGGGGTTCCTCGCCGCGCATCAAGCCGGTAGTCGGCGACCTCAACGAGCCGTCGCTCGGTGTCGACAGCGCCTGGATCGACGAGCACAAGGGGAAGATCGACCACTTCTTCCACCTGGCGGCCGTCTACGACATGACGGCCAGCGATGAGAGCAACGAGAAGCACAACGTCGTCGGCACGCGCAACGCCGTCGACCTCGCCAACGCGCTCGAGGCCGGGATCCTGCACCACACCTCCTCGGTCGCCGCCGCAGGCCTGTTCAAGGGCAACTTCCGCGAGGACATGTTCGACGAGGGCCAGAAGCTCCCGTCGGCCTATCACCGGACGAAGTTCGAGTCCGAGAAGATCGCCCGCGAGAAGTCCACCGTGCCGTGGCGCGTGTACCGGCCCGCGGTCGTCGTCGGACACTCCGAGACCGGCGAGATGGACAAGATCGACGGGCCGTACTACTTCTTCAAGGCGATCCAGAAGCTGCGCCACTGGATCCCCGAGTGGGTGCCGCTGGTCGGTCCGGAGCTCGGCTGGAACAACATCGTTCCCGTCGACTTCGTGGTCAAGGCGATGGATCACATCGCCCATCAGCCCGAGCTCGACGGCCAGGCCTTCCACCTGACCCATCCGAAGGGGCAGCGCTCCGGCGAGGTCCTCAACGCCTTCGCACGCGCCGCGCACGCGCCGCAGATGCAGATGCGCGTCGACAAAAAGCTCCTGGCGATGCTGCCCAAGGGCACCATCTCGATGCTCATGAAGCTGCCGCCGGCCAAGGACGTGCGCAAGTCGCTGCTGGCCGACTTCGGGATTCCCGAGGAGGTCATCGAACACATCGGCTTCACCGCCCAGTTCGACACTCGCGACACCGAACGTGCGCTGGCCGGCTCGGGCATCAGCGTGCCGGAGCTCGACGACTACGCCGAGCAGCTCTGGGACTACTGGGAGCGCAACCTCGATCCGGATCTATTCAAGGACCGCTCCTTCGAGCATGCGATCAACGGCGGGACCGTCCTGATCACCGGCGCATCTGCCGGCATCGGCCGGTCCACGGCGCTCAAGGTCGCCGCCGCCGGCGGCATCCCGCTGCTCGTCGCCCGCGGCGTCGAGAAGCTCGAGGAGGTCAAGGCCGAGATCGAGAAGGCCGGCGGGACCGCTCACATCTACCCGACCGACCTGACCGACATGGACGCGCTCGAGGAGCTCCGCGATCGAGTCCTGGCCGACCACCCGACCGTCGACATGATCGTCAACAACGCGGGACGCTCGATCCGCCGCTCGGTTTCGCTGAGCATCGACCGCTTCCACGATTACGAGCGGACCATGCAGCTCAACTACTTCAGTGCCATCAAGCTCGTCATGAGCTTCCTGCCGCACATGAAGGAGCAGCGCTTCGGCCACATCGTCAACGTCAGCTCCATCGGCGTGCAGACCAACCCGCCGCGGTTCAGCGCCTACGTGGCGTCAAAGGCAGCGCTCGACGCGTGGACGCGCATCGTCGCCACGGAGACCGTGGCCGACAACATCACGTTCACCACGATCCACATGCCGCTCGTGCGCACGGCGATGATCGCCCCGACCAAGATGTACGACCAGTTCCCGACCATCACGCCGGACGAGGCGGCCGACATGGTCTGCGAGGCCATGCGCGCGAAGCCCAAGCAGATCAACACGCGCCTGGGCACGTTCGGCGAGGTGGCCTACGCGCTCGCGCCGAAGGCCGTCGACCAGATCCTCCACACGGCCTACAAGGTCTTCCCCGACTCCGCCGCGGCCAAGGGCCAGAAGGACGAGTCCGAGAAGGCCTCGATGGAGCAGGTCGCCATGGCGAACCTGCTGAAGGGCGTGCACTGGTAGGGACGCGCTGACCGGCGCATAGCGGTATCGGCCGCGCCATCATTCGATCCGTTGGCAAAGGGCGGGTCGGAGGGGCGAATCCATGGTGGCTGGGGCTAGTGGGGGCATGAAGAGACTCATCCTTCGGTGCTGCGCGCTCGCAGCGCTGGCATTGACAATCCAGCTCCTCGCGGCTGGCCCGGCCCACGCGGCCGACGCTGTTTACGTGCAGTACGCATGCCATTTCCCCGACGGAAGGCCCGCGTCCGTCGACGGATTCACCGCGAGTGCAACCGGCGCAGCAGTGACCGCGAATCACTGCGGGGAAGGCGGTGGCTTGGGAATCAGCCTTCCCGAAGGCGACGTCCCGGCGTCGACGACTGTTGGCAGCTGGACGTATGAGGCCGCAACCGGGACCTCCATTGCTGCTGTCACTTTGACGCGCCTCGCGCAGAACATCAGCTCCCCAGACGCCGACGGGAATCGCTTTTTCTACCTCAGGGGCGGACCCGACTCGAGCCTCACTGATTCGTGCGGCCTGCAATCTCCGTGTCCGGCTTCCCGCGACTTAGAGATCCCGACCGCTCGAACATCCTTCGTGGTCGCATCCTCGTGCGCAACCAGTCCGTGCCACGGACCGGTCCCGGGGGCTTCACTTGTGAGTATCGATCGCATCTCCATCACACTTCGAGACGACCAGCCTCCAACGCTCAACGCGCAGCCGACCGGAACCCTCTTCGACGACGAGGCCGCATCAGGGATGCGTTCTGTAATCGTCGCTGCGAACGACGTAGGAGGCGGAGTGTTCACCGCGGCGCTGGTAGTCGACGGCGTCGAGCGTGAGGCTCACGTTGTGGATGGCAACGATGGCGCCTGCAGCAAGCCATTCACCGCAGCGGTTCCGTGCAAATCATCAGTGCTAGGCCGGTTCGACGTGGACACGACTCAGTTCTCCGATGGCGAGCATTCCGTCAGCGTCGTCGTTCGCGACGCCACGGAGGTGAACAGCACAATGTCTCCTGCGGTGCTGGTGCGCGTGGCCAACCGGGCGGGTATCACTGCCTCGAGTCCGAACTCCTCTGCAGCCATCGATGGTTCAGTCGGGGGCCGGGCGCTCAAGATCGCCGGTCGCGACTTCAAGCGCGGTGAGATCCGTCAGCGGTTCGGACGGACGAGCGACCTCCACGGCCGGCTGCTCACCGAAGCCGGCCAACCTGCGGCTGATCAACCCCTGGAGATCTTTGCAGCCCCCACAACTCCGGACGCCGCGCTCACACGCATTGGCGTGAGTCGCTCCGACGGTGCCGGCCGCTTCCGAGTGGTCCTGCCCGCGGGCCCGAGCCGACGGATCGTGGTGCGCTCAGGATCTGGATCGTGGGCTTTGAGGCTCACTGTGAGTGCACCTCTCCGGCTCGCGCCGAGCCGGTCCCAGCTTAGGAACAAGCAGAAGCTCATGCTCGTCGCCTACCTGCTGGGCGCCAAGGCACCCGCTGGCTCTGCCGATGTGGCCTTCCAAGTCCGGATCGGACACCAGTGGCGCACCTTCGCGACTCGGCCAATCACCAAGGAGGGTCGTGCCCGGATCGGACACCGCTTCCGCGTGACCTATCAGAGCTTGACCTACCGGTTCCGGGCCATCATCGTCGGACGCAGGACCTTCCCCTTTGCGAACAGCGTTTCGCCGCCCGTTTCAGTTCGCGTCAACTGACCCTGAAACGTCGAAGGGCCGGCTTGCGCCGGCCCTTCGCGTCTCCTCCAGAGGGAGCTTTACGGCGTGTGCGCCGTGCAGGAAACCGACGCAGCGCCACCCGAGGCCGCGAAGACCTCGTTCGAAACGCCAGCGCCAACACAGGTCCAGCTGTTTGAGTAGAGACCCGCAACGTCCGGGTTCTTCACGTACGTCCGGGCACCAACCGGGGTGCCAGCCGGAAGCGGCCCGAGGGACGCGCTAGACAGCACGATCTGGCGATAAACCGTGCCAGTCGGAAGGGCCGCCGGTGTGGCGGTGTTGGCCGCACCGGGGGCAGCCGTACCGGCCGCACCGAGCTGGCCAGCGACGCCAGCGCCCTGGACAGCAGCAGCGAGGGACACGAGTCCGGCCTGCAGCTTGGTCAGGGAGTCAGTCGCGACGGCAACGATGGCGTCGACCTTCTTGCCGAGCGAGTCGAGTCCGGCGACAACAGCGGTGACGCGGTTGTCGACGCCGTTGATGGCGCCAGTCTGACCCGAGTTGATGTCCTTCATCTGGTTGAGGGCCTTCTGGAGGCCCTTCAGGGCACCGCTGACCTGGCTCAGCTTGGAGCCGAGGCTCGCCGAGGTGTGGGCCTTGACGGGCTTGGCGGATGCAACAGGGGCGCTGACCGCGAACATCGCAACTGCGGCCAGCAGGGGAAGCGTGAGCTTCCGCATATTTCTCTCCTCTGGATGGGGGGACCGTTCGCGCCTCTCAGCCGAACGAACGCACCGTAACCCGGAGGAACCCCTGCCGCCTATCCCCGTTTCAGATGATCTTTTTCCGGTGCATCAGGACCGGGCGCGTAAACGCTCAAGGACGACACCCTCTCGCAGACCCCCGCCGGCGATGCTCAGGGGAAGGCCGATTAGCTCACTCGCGGCGTCGAGCAGAAGCATGCCGGCGGGCAGCACGCGCGCCCGCTCGAGGTGCAGGTCGAAGCGACGAGCGACCTCGGCAACGGGTTCGCAGCACAGCGCGTCGACCGCTTGCGCAACGCCGTCTCGGTCAAGCGACGGCCCGACGAGCCGGCGCAGTGACGTCGCGCTTCCGCCCACGGCGAACGCCGCGATCGCCCGCGGAGGCTCGAGGTCTGCCAGCGCTGTCCGCGCCGCTTCCTTGAGGGCGGCGAGCTCCTCCGGGCCAGGCGGGTCCTGGTGGACGTGCTCGTCGGTCAGCGTGCCCGACCCCGCCGCTCGCGAGACGGCCCACGTGACCCCGTCGGTCACCGTGCCGCAGACGATCTCGGTGGAGCCGCCTCCGACGTCGACGACGCACAGCAGACCGGGCAGCGCGGCAGCGAGCGTCGAGGTGGCGCCGACAAAGGCGAACCGCGCCTCGTCCTCGCCGGACAGGACGCCGACGGGTGCGCCCGCGGCGTCCTCGACCGCGGCGCAGAGATCGGGCGCGTTGGGACACGCGCGGACGGCGGCGGTGCCGACGATCGTCACGTCCGCGGCGCCCGCGGCGCGCGCGGCGGCGGCCTGCGCGCCGGCAATGGCAGCGACCTGGGCGACCTGCTCGGCGGTCAGCTCTCCGCGCAATCGCAGGAAGACACGCTGGGCCAGCACCTCGCGCAGCTCGCCTTCGCGCAGCTCGCCAACCAGCAGGCGCGTCGTGTTCGACCCGATGTCGATGCAGGCACTGCGCACTCAGGTTGCGACAATAAGGAAGTGACCGATGCCCCGGCCATCCTGGTGCGCGACCTGCACAAGGCCTACGGCGACGTCGAGGCCGTTCGCGGCATCGACTTCGAAGTCGCGCGCGGCGAGGTCTTCGGACTGCTCGGCCCCAACGGCGCGGGCAAGACGACGACCGTCGAGATCCTCGAGGGCTACCGCTCGCGCACGAGCGGAATCGTCTCGGTGCTCGGGCTCGACCCCGGCCAGCGCTCCCGCGAGCTGCGCTCCCGCGTCGGCATCGTGCTGCAGAGCTCCGGCATGTACCGCCACATCACCGTCCGCGAGGCGGTGGCGCACTGGGCCCGCCTGTACCCGCGCCCGCGCGACGTCGCCGAGGTCATCGGCCTCGCCGGGCTCGACGGCAAGGAAGACGAGCGCATCCGCACGCTCTCGGGCGGCCAGGCACGTCGGGTGGACTTCGCGCTGGCGCTCGTCGGCGACCCCGAGCTGATCTTCCTCGACGAGCCGACGACGGGGTTCGACCCGGCGGCCCGCCGCGCCTCATGGGAGGTCGTCCGCCAGCTGGCCGACCTCGGCAAGACCGTCGTGCTGACCACCCACTACCTCGAGGAGGCCCAGGCCCTGGCCGATCGCGTGGCGATCGTCAAGGACGGGCGCATCCTCGCCGTCGGTGCGCCCTCCGAGCTCGGAGCGGGAAGCGCGAGCCACTACCGGGTGACCTGGCGCGATGCCGACGGCGAAGCGCAGGAGCGCGGGACCGACGACCCGACCGCGCTGCTGCACCAGCTGACGAGCGCGGCGCTCGCGCGCGGGGAGCAGCTGCTGGATCTGGCCGTCACCCGGCCGACCCTCGAGGACGTCTACCTGGAGCTGACCGCCGATGTCTGAGTCCGCGACGCTCGCCTGGCATCAGTACCGGCTCGAGCGCAAGATGTTCTGGCGCAACCCGACGGCGGCGTTCTTCAACTTCGTGCTGCCACTGCTGTTCCTGTGCCTGTTCGGCGCGATCTTCAGCAACGATCAGGACAACCTCAACATCCTGATCCCCGGCATCGCGGGCCTGAGCATCATGGCCACGACGTTCAGCTCGCTGGTCATGAACATCACGTTCCTGCGCGAGGAGGGCGTGCTCAAGCGGGTGCGCGGAACCCCGCTGCCGACGGGTTCCTATCTCGGCGCGATCGGCGCCAACGCGGTGACCAACGCCTGCCTGCAGATCGCCATCGTGATCATCGCCGGCAAGCTGTTCTTCCACATCGGCTGGCCCAAGGACTGGCTCGAGCTCATCGTCTTCGGCCTCGCCGGCGTCCTGTGCCTGGCCTCGCTGGGCGTTGCCTACTCCCACGTCATCCCGAACTTCGACGCAGCCGCGGCGTATCAGAACATCGTCTTCCTGCCGACGATCTTCATCTCGAGCGTCTTCTTCGACGTCGACCACATGCCCGCGTTCCTGCGCGACATCGCCCAGGCCCTGCCGCTCGTCCACATCATCGACGGGCTGCGCGGGGCGCTGGTGACCGGCGACTCGATCGCCGACAACCTCTCCGGCCTGGCCATCATCGGCCTGTGGACCGCGTTCGGTCTCTTCTTCGCGATCCGCGGCTTCAGCTGGGAGTCGCGCCGCAACTGAACGCGGCCGGAGGCGCGCCCCGGATCTCGACCGGGACGTCGCTGCGCCACTCGCTCTTGAGCAGGCCGTAGACGACGAGGTCGTGCGGCCCGTCGGGGTGGCGGTGCCAGGACCGCAGGACGCCCTCGCGGGCGAAGCCCAGGCTTTCGAGCGCGCGCTGCGAGCGGCCGTGGCCGGTGTCGGCGTACGCCGTCAGGCGCTCGAGGCCGACCGGTCCGAAGGCCAGGGCGAAGAGCAGCGCCTTGCTCTCCGCGTTCGCCCCCGTCCCCCAGTGCGCACGGCCCAGCCACGTGCCGGTCGTGGCCCGGCGATCGCGGCGGGAGAGCTCGAGCAGCGACGTGACACCGAGCGGCTCGCCGTCGCGAGCGATGACGAGCTCGAGCGCCTCTCCCGCCTCACGGCGCGCCGCGGCGCCCTGCACCCACGCGCGCGGCTCGGCCTCGGAGCGGTACGGCCCCCAGGCGAAGCGGCGCGTCACCTCCGGATCGCCGGCCAGCGCGAACAGCGCGGGAACGTCATCGAGCGCCGGGAGGCGTAACGTCAACGTGGGTCCGACGACCTCCAGCACGCCGCGATGCTAGCCCTGATCTACGACGTCCACGGCAACCTCCCCGCGCTGGAGGCCGTCATCGCCGACGCCCGCGCCGCCGGCGCCGACCGCTGGTTGCTAGGCGGCGACTACGCCGCGTTCGGCGGCTGGCCGCGCGAGACCGTCGAGCGGCTCCAACAACTCGAAGACGCCGTGTGGATCCGGGGCAACACCGAGCGCTGGCTGGCCGACGACTCGGATGTGCCCGCCGACGCGCCGCAGCGCCCGGCACTGGTCGCGACGCGCGCCGCGCTCGGCGACAAGCACGTGGCCTGGCTCGCGCGACTGCGCGAGCGATTGACGTTCGCCGAGGGCCTGTTCTGCCACGCCTCGCCGCTCAACGACATGGAGTCCTTCGGCGTCGAGGAGCAGCCGGGCGAGGACCGGCTGCTTGACGGCATCCGCACCGGGCGCGTCGTGTTCGGCCACACGCATGTGCAGTTCACGCGATCCCGCGGCGAGGGCATCGAGCTCGTCAACCCCGGCAGCGTCGGGATGCCACTGGACGGCGACCACCGCGCCGCCTACGCCCTGATCGCCCACAGCGGGGTCGAGCTGCGCCGTGTGGCCTACGACCACGAGGCAGCGGCGCAGCGCGCCGGCGAGGTCGCCGGAGCGATGTTCGCCGAGCGCATCCGGGCCGCACGGCCCTGAAACGACGAAGGGCCCGCCGGAGCGGGCCCTTCGCAATGCTTGTGGTGAGGCGGGCTAGGCCGCGTCGCGCAGTGCGGCGAGCTCAGGCTCACCCTGCAGGCGCTCGAGCGCCTTGGCCTCGGCCTTGCGCGTCTCCGACACCGTCATGCCCAGCTTGCGGGCGGCCTGCTCGACGGTGTGCTCGCCCTCGCCACCGGTGCCGTAGCGCAGGTTGACGACCTTCATCTCGGTGGTCGGCAGCTGCTCCAGGAACCGGCGCACGCGGCGGGCGTGGTCAGACTTCATGACATCGGTCTCGACGTCCGCGTCCTCGACCGGGATCAGGGCGCCCAGGGGCGTCTCCCCGTCCTCGCCCACGCCGGCGTCCAGGGACGCGAGCGCACGCTCGTAGCCGCGCAGCCGCTCGACCTCGTCGAGCTCGAACCCGGTTGCCTCGGCCAGCTGGTCGAGGGTCGGCTCCTGCTCGAGCTTGACCGTGAGCTCACGCTCGATGCGGGCGAGCTTGCGGGCGCGCTGTGCGACGTTCGCGGGAAGGCGGATCGTGCGGCCCGTGTTGTCGAGGCCGCGCTGAAGCGCCTGGCGGATCCAGATCGTTGCGTACGTGGAGAACCGGAAGCCCTTGCGCCAGTCGAACTTCTCGGCGGCGCGAATCAGGCCCAGCATGCCCTCCTGAACCAGATCGCCCATGGCGAGTCCCTGGCCCTGGTACTTGCGGGCAACGTGAACCACCAGGCGGAGGTTCGAGTTGATGAGCCGCTCCTTCGCGGAGAGGTCACCCTTCTCGATGCGCTTGGCGAGCTCGACCTCCTCGCTCGGACGGAGCAGCGGGTAGCGCGAAGCGCGACGCAGCAAATCGTCCAGCGGATCGGCGTAAGTGATCGTGATGGGGTCCAGCGCCAACGTTTTCTCCTTCAGATTCCGACTTATCTAGTCGGTATTATGCCACATCGTCGTTGCGGACGCAACCTTCTCAGACGTGTGGAAACCAGACCAATAACGCCGCGACGACGCGGAAGTTACGGGTGACCTGCGAGTCGTTCCCGTTATGCCGGTTCTGACACCAGCTGGGTGAGATCTTCAGGCGCGGTAGGGCGCCAAAAGAAATACCCTTGGGCAACGTCACATCCAAGAGTACGGAGCCTGTCAACCTGCGCGACGCTCTCGACCCCCTCGGCGACGGTTCTGAGGCCCAGTGCGTGCGAGAGGCTGATGACCGCGGCGACGATCGCCGCCTCCTGGGGGTCGCGGGCGACGCCGTCGACGAAGCTCTTGTCGATCTTGACCTCGTCGACCGGGAAGCGCTGAAGCGCCCGCAGCGAGGACCATCCGGTGCCGAAGTCGTCGATGGCCAGCGAGACGCCCAGTGCCCGGAGCTGGTCGAGCACCCCCACGCTGGCCTCCATGTCGGCCATGACCGCGGTCTCGGTGATCTCCAGGCAGATCGCCTGCGGATCCACGCCGCTCTCGCGCAGCGCGGTCTGGACGATCGTCACCAGGTCCGGATGCGCGCACTGGCGCGCCGACAGGTTGACCGACATCCGCAGCGGCGGCCCCGTGCGGCCGGCCGCCGTCCAG
Source organism: Solirubrobacteraceae bacterium (assembly GCA_045805505.1). GTDB lineage: Bacteria > Actinomycetota > Thermoleophilia > Solirubrobacterales > Solirubrobacteraceae > BP-464. Next base: position 69,325 of record JBJMLA010000032.1, on the reverse strand, counting down.
CGAGCCAGCTGCCGGCAGGCCTCGCGCAGCGCCCACTCGCCGATCTCGATGATCAGCCCGGTCTCCTCGGCCGACCCGATGAACTCGCCCGGCGTGACCAGGCCGCGCTCGGGATGGCGCCAGCGCACGAGGGCCTCCATCCCGGCCACCGCGCCGGTCGCCATCGACACCTGCGGCTGGTAGTGCAGGAGGAACTCGCCGCGCTCGTGCGCGCGGTAGAGCGCGTTCTCGATCTCCAGGCGCTTGACCGCGCGGGCGCGCATGTCGTCGTCGAAGACCTCATAGACCCCGCCGCCCTTCTCCTTGGCGCGGTACATCGCGGCGTCGGCGTCGCGCAGCAGCGCCTCGGGGCGCGACTCCTGGCCGGTGGCCATGGCGATGCCGATCGACGTGCGGACGAACGCCTCGTCGTCGCCGAGGACGAAGGGCGCGGCCAGGGCGCTCGAGACCCGCTCGGCGACCGAGATCGCCTGATGGGCGCCCGTGATGTCCTCGCACAGGATCACGAACTCGTCGCCGCCGAAGCGCGCCGCGGTGTCCCCGGCGCGCAGGAGCCCCTCGAGGCGCCGCGCGACGTCGACGAGCAGCATGTCGCCGGCGCCGTGGCCCAGCGAGTCATTGACCACCTTGAACCGGTCGAGGTCGCAGAACAGGACAGCGAGCGAGCCCGAGTGGCGGCCCAGCCGGGTCAGCGCCTGCGCCAGGCGGTCGAGGAACAGTCCGCGGTTGGGCAGCCCCGTGAGCGCGTCGTGCAGCGCCTGGTGGGCGAGCTCGACCTCGACGCGCTTGCGCTCGACGGCGTAGTTGATCGAGCGCGCCAGCAGCCGGCCGTCGACCTGGCCCTTGATGAGGTAGTCCTGCGCCCCCTCCTGGACGGCGCGGACGGCGATGCGCTCGTCGCTGCGGCCGCTGAAGACGATGACCGGCACCTCGAGCGAGACGCTCTGCACCTGCGTGAGCGCGTCGAGGCCCTCGGCGTCGGGCAGCGACAGGTCGAGCAGCACGCAGTCGGCCTCGCCGGCCAGCAGATGGTCGATGCCCACGCCCAGGCGATCTGCGTGGATGAGCTCGAAGCCGAGCGGGTCGGCGTCGCGGAGCATCTCGCGCACGAGGATCGCGTCGCCGGGGTTGTCCTCGATGATCAGCACGCGCAGCGCCCGCGCGCCGGCCTCGACAGGAGCGGAGTCGGCCAGAGCGCTCATCGTGGCAGCCACACGGAGAACACGCTGCCGCTCCCCGGCTCGGAGACCAGGGTGATGCGGCCGCCGTGGCGCTCGGCGATGCGGCGGCACAGCGCGAGCCCGATGCCGGTCCCTTCGTACTCGTCGCGGCCGTGCAGCCGCGTGAACATCTTGAAGACGCGCTCCTGCTGCGGCTCGGCGATCCCGATGCCGTTGTCGGAGACGTCGATGCGCACCCCGCCATCCTCTTCCTGCGCGGCGACGATGACGAGCGGCTCGCGGTCTGAGGCCCGGAACTTGCGGGCGTTGTCGAGGAGCTGATGGAGCAGCTGGGCGATCTGGGCGGGATCGGCCCGGACCCGCGGCAGCGGCTCGCGCAGCTCGACGCCATCGGCGCCGGCGAGCAGCTCGCGCAGGTCGAACTCGGCCGGCGCGATCGCGTGGCTGCCGACCCGCGAGAAGGCCAGGAGCGCGTCGATCATCGCCTTCATCCGCTCGGCGCCGTCGACGGCGTAGCCGATGAACTCCTGGGCGGTCTCGTCGAGCTGCTCGCCGTAGCGGCGCTCGAGGAGATCCATGTAGGCGGTGATCATCCGCACGGGCTCCGCGAGGTCGTGCGAGGCGACGTAGACGAAGTCCTGCAGCTCAGCGGCCAGCCGCGCCTGCTCGGCGAGGTCCTCGCCGGCGAGGCAGCCGTCGTGCGCGCTCCAGCGGATCCAGTGCTCGGCGCCATCGAGGCACAGCATCCGGCACGTGCTCTCGCCCGCGCCGGTCAGCAGCACCTCGGCGCCCGCGCGATCATCGGCGTGGACGAGCTCGAGCAGCGGCCGGCCCAGCAACTGGTCCTCCGGCCAGCCGAGGACGGTCGTCCACGCGGGGTTGACGAGCGTGAGCACTCCGTCGGATCCCGCAACCCCGAGCAGGCTCGGCGAAAAGGAAAGCAGGCGCGCTGTGAGCGCGGCCGGGGGGTCGATAGTCGGTGTGCCGTCCATCCGTGCAGGGCCGCAGCGATTGTCTGCGCTTCCGTAGTGCGTATCGGCGTTTCTGGACGGGAGTTGTAGGGGTGGCAGAATTCGTGGGAAGGTTGTCGTTCCTGCCACCCGCCGAGGAGTCAGCATGCCGGACATGCGCCGCGTCGCCATCGTCGTCTTCGAGGGGCTCCAGCTGCTGGACGCCGCGGGGCCGGCCGAGGTCTTCTCCCAGGCCTCGCGGCTGGGGGGTGTGGGCTACGACGTGCAGCTCGTCGGACACGGCTCGGCCAGCACGAGTGGCCTGACCCTCGGCCCCTGCACGCCGTTCGCCGAGTACGACGGCCCACTCGACACGCTGATGGTCGCCGGGGGCACAGGCGTCAGCGAGGCCCAGCACGATCCCGAGCTGGTGGCCTGGGTGCGAGCCGCGGCGGCGCGCGCCCGGCGCGTGACGAGCGTCTGCTCCGGCGCGTTCCTGCTGGCCCGTGCAGGGCTGCTCGACGGCCGGCGAGCCACCACGCACTGGGACTCCTGCGCGCTGCTGGCCCGCCGCTACCCGGCCATCACGGTCGAGCCCGACCCGATCTTCGTGCGCGACGGCAACATCTACACGTCGGCCGGGGTGACGGCCGGGATGGACCTGGCGCTGGCTCTCGTCGAGGAGGACCTCGGCCCCGACGCCGCGATGCAGATCGCGCGCCGGCTCGTGCTCTTCGCCCGGCGCCCGGGCGGCCAGGCGCAGTTCAGCGTCCAGCTCGCCGCGCAGGCCGCCGGTCCCGGGCCACTGCGGGACCTGCAGTCCTGGATCGCCGAGCACCTCGACGCGGACCTGTCGATCGCCGCGCTCGCCGACCGCGTCCACATGAGCCCGCGCACGCTGGCGCGCGCCTTCGCCAAGGAGGTCGGGATGACGCCGGCCGCCTATGTCGAGGCCGTGCGCGTCGAGCAGGCCCGCTCGCGGCTGGAATCCGGCCACGGCCCCCTGGCCTCTGTGGCCCGCGGCTGTGGGTTCGGCACCACCGAGACGATGCGCCGCGCCTTCCATCGCCGGCTGGGCGTCTCGCCCGCCGACTACCGCACCCGCTTCCACACCCCACCAGGAGGACACGATGCAGATCGCCATCCCCATCTTCGAGCGGTTCACGGCGCTTGACGCCATCGGGCCCTACGACGTGCTCTCGCGCCTGCCGGGCGCGAGGGTGACCTTCGTCGCCGCCGAGCGCGGTCCGGTCCGCAGCGACAACGGCATGCTGGCGATCGTGGCCGACGCCACGCTGGCCGAGATGCCGGCCCCCGACGTGCTTGTCATGCCGGGCGGCTACGGGACCCGCCCGCTGCTGACCGACGAGACCATGCTCGACTGGGTCCGCGGGGTGCATGCGACGTCGACGTGGACGACGTCGGTGTGCACGGGCTCGCTGGTGCTGGCCGCCGCCGGGATCCTCGAGGGACGTGAGGCGACGACCCACTGGGCGGCGCGCGACGAGCTCGAGCGACTCGGCTCGCCCTACGTCGAGCGGCGGGTCGTCCAGCACGGCAAGGTCCTGATGGGCGCCGGTGTGTCGGCGGGCATCGACATGGCGCTGACGCTGGCGGCGCAGATCGGCGGCGACGAGGTCGCGCAGGCCATCCAGCTCTACATCGAGTACGACCCGCAGCCGCCGTTCGACTCGGGCGCGCCGTCCAAGGCGCCGGCGAGCGTTCTCGCGCTCGCCGCCCGCGCAGGGGCGAAGGAGCAGGTCCCCGCTAGCTGAGCAGGGCCGGCAGCAGGGTGACGAAGAGGACGGCCGCGGCCATCGTCAGCTTCATGCCCAGCAGAAAGGCTGCCTGGTGGGTGTTGTGCGCGTCCATGCGCTTCTACCTCCGTGGTTGTGCTGCTTGTACTCCCGTAGTCGGCAGGTATGCGGCGGGATGGGAACGAGGGCTGCGAAGCTAGAACGGATGTCCACCCCAGTCGACACCGCATGTGTAGCCCTGCGCAGCTTCGTGCACCTTTCGGGGGCCCTGCGGGCCCAGGCGCTCGTTCCCCAGGACGCCGGCCCGCCCGCGCTGGTCAGCTGCGTGCGGCTCGGGCCGCTGGAGGTGGAGATCGGCGAGCGCTCGGTGACCCTCCCCCACGACGTCGAGCTCGAGGCGACCGCGCCCGACCTCGGGATGCTGCGCCCGCTGCCGCCGTTCGAGATCTCCGCCGAGCGCGGCGAGGTCGCGGGGATGATCGGCGGGCTCGAGCTCGTGGGCGATGCGGTGATGACGATCGCCGAGGCCGTGGGGCCGCAGGCCGCGATCGTCGTGGAGATGGAGTCGACGAACCCCGACCTGCCGCTGGTCGTCTCCGCGCGCGCGGGCGAGCCGGTGCTCGTCACGCTGGGCGACGACGAGTACGAGCTCTAGAGCAGCTCGAGGACCCGCTCGACCGGGCGGGCGAGCACGGCGCGGTCGCCGCGCACGACGACCGGGCGCTCGAGCAGCTGCGGGTGCTCGGCCATCAGCGCGATCGCCTCGTCGTCGGCGACCTCGCGGTCGCCCAGGCCGAGATCGCGGTAGACCGGCTCGCGCGTGCGGAACAGCTCGCGGGCCGGCACGCCGGTCTTGGCGACGAGCGCGCGCAGCTCCTCGGCGGTCAGCGGCTCGAGGTGGAAGTCGACCGCCTCGAAATCGATGCCCCGCTCGGTCAGCAGGGCCGCGAGGTTGCGGCAGGTCGTGCAGGTGCGCTTCTCGTAGACGGTGATGTCGGCCATGGCGCGGAGACCATAGTGTCCGGCACATGCTCCAACGCCTCTGCGGCCCCGTGTTCGTCGTGGCCGGACTCCTGCACTTCGTCAAGCCGCGGATGTACGAGGCGATCATGCCGCCGTGGCTGCCGCGCCACCGCGAGCTCGTCTACGCCAGCGGCGTCGCGGAGATGGTTGGAGGCGCCGGCCTGCTGACGCCCGCCCGGCGGCCGGCCGGGTGGTTCCTGATCGCGACACTCGTCGCGGTCTTCCCCGCGAACGTGCACATGGCGCTGCATCCCGACGAGTTCAAGGTGCCCGGCGGCCGTGCCGCGCTGCTCGCGCGCCTGCCGTTCCAGCTCGCCTTCATCGCATGGGTTCGCGCAGCGATGCGCGCGAACGGATAGCGTCGCGCTCCGAACCATCTTCAAAGGAGCAACAGTGGCAACGAACAGCGCGTACCAGCAGCTGCAGCAGGCCCTCGAGTCGGCGACCACCGCGGCGAAGTCGCTGCGTGGCGATCTCTCGGCCAACAGCCGGACGGCCCTGCGTGATCTCGAGAAGCGCATCACCGAACTGCGCAAGGAACTCGAGAAGAACGGCCGCAGCTGGCTGAGCGAGATCGAGGACCGCGTGACGTCCGTCGCCGGCCGCACGCCCGCCAGGAAGCCGGCGGCCCGCAAGCCCGCCGCCAAGAAGCCCGCCGCGAAGAAGCCCGCCGCGCGCAAGCCCGCCGCCAAGAAGCCGGCCGCCCGCAAGCCGGCGGCCAAGAAGCCCGCCGCCTCGCGCACCACCGCGGCCAAGAAGCCCGCGGCGTCCCGCTCGACCGCGGCCAAGAAGCCGGCCGCGAAGAAGCCCGCCGCGCGCAAGCCCGCGGCGCGCAAGCCCGCCGCCAAGAAGTAGCCGACGCGCAACGTGGACATGAGGGGGCCGGTCCCCCCTTATGTTCCACGCGTGCTCGACGCCGTTTCCCAGGACGCGCTTCCGCGGCTGCGCGGCGTGATCCACGCGTACGCGTTCTTCGTCGCGGTGGCGGCCGCCGTGACGCTCATCGTGCTCGCCGACGGCGGGCGCGAGCGCGTCGCGGCGATCGTCTACGGCGTCGGCCTGTGCGGCCTGTTCGGCGTGAGCGGCACGTATCACCGCTGGCGCTGGGATCCGCGCCACAAGGCGACGCTCCAGCGCGTCGACCACAGCATGATCTTCGTGTTCATCGCGGCGAGCTACACGCCGATCGCGCTGCTCGTGCTGACGACGCCGATGCGCTGGATCGTCTTCGGCAGCGTGTGGGGCGGCGCCGTCGCCGGCGTCGTCTTCAGCCTCGGCTGGATTGACGCGCCGCGGTCCTGGATCGCCGCGGCCTACGTCGCGCTCGGCTGGGTGGCGATCGTCGCGGCGCCGCAGCTGCTCGATCACCTCGGTGCGGTGCCGGCGCTGCTGCTGCTCGCCGGCGGCGTCCTCTACTCGATCGGCGCGGTCATCTACGCCCGGCAGCGCCCGGACCCGTGGCCGGCGACGTTCGGCTTCCACGAGGTCTTCCACACGCTGGTCACCGCGGCGGCGCTCGTGCATCTCGCGGTGATGGCCTTCTGGGTCTTCGACGGATGAGCTTCGACGACGCACTCGTCCTGCTGCGCGGCTGGTGCGGCCGGCCGGTGCGCGTCGCGCTCGAGCCGGAGGGAACGCGGCTCGAAGGCGTGCTGGCCGAGCTCGACGCCGCGGGAGTCGACGGGGCGCTGTTCGCGCTGGACCGCGAGAAGCTCACGGGCGTGGCGTTCGCCCTGTTCCGCGACGGCGTCGACGCGCTGCGTCGGGAGGACGGAGAGCTCGTGGTGCGGCAGGGGCGGGTGACCGTGACGGTCACGCTCGCCGGGTGACTACGGCCTACTTGTGGCGGTAGACGATGCGACCGCGGGTGAGGTCGTACGGGGAGATCTCGACCCGGACGCGGTCACCGGGGAGCACGCGGATGCGGTAGCGGCGCATCTTGCCGGCGAGATGCCCGAGGACCTCATGGTCGTTGTCGAGCTTCACCCGGAACATGAGATTCGGGAGGGCTTCGGTGATCTCGCCCTCCATCTCGATCTTTTCTTCGACTGGCATCCACGTAAAGAGTACCGCGCAGCCCGGGCGCCCTAACATCTGCGCCAATGAAAGTCACACGCGAATGGCTCGACGTCCGCCTCGATCAGGGATCGCGCCGCACCGCTGCGGAGGCGCTGGAGATCTTCGGCCGCCAGCTCGACGAGGACAGCGCGAAGTCGTTCCTGGGCCTGGCCCGCATGCTCCGGGTCGGCCGCGACGATTTCCTGCTCGATCGCGACCAGTCCCATGACCTGCTCACCGCCATCGAGGAGACCGGCCAGCTGACCACGCTGCGCCCCCGCCTCGAGGCGTTCCTGCGCGAGGGCTAGATGCTGCGCCTCGAGCGCGACGGCGCGATCGCCGTCGTCACGCTCGACCGGCCGGAGAAGCGCAACGCGCTCTCCATCGAGCTGCGCGAGGAGCTCGCCGCGGCCCTCGCCGCGCTGGCCGCCGACGACGAGGTCCACTGCGCGCTGCTGACCGGCGCGGGTCCCGCGTTCTGCGCCGGCATGGACGTCACGCAGTTCGGCGGCGACCGCGCGCACAAGGAGCGCCTCGTCAGCTCGAGCATCGCCGCGTTCGACGCGGTCGCGCGCTTCCCCAAGCCACTGGTCGCCTACCTCAACGGCCCGGCGATCGCCGGCGGCTTCGCGCTGGCGCTGCTGTGCGACGTGCGGGTCGCGGCGCTCGAGGCGCGGATGGGCTTCCCCGAGCTCGGCCGCCACATCCCGCCGTCGTTCGCCGCCGCGCGCGCCGCGCTGCCCGAGGCGCTGGCCCGCGAGCTGTGCCTGACCGGCCGCGTTCTCAGCGCGGGCGAGGCGCGCGACCGCGGCGTCCTGGCCGACATCGGCGGCATCGGGGCGGCGCTGTCGATCGCCCGCGACATCGCCGCCGCGCCGCCGACGGCGACCCGCGAGGTCAAGCGGCGGATCCTGCTGGCCGGCGAGACCACCTGGCTCGCGCTGCTGGCCGACGAGACCGCGCAGCTCGAGGCCGCGCTTCTCGGCTAGCTAGGCGCGCGCCGCCTTCAGGCTCTCGCGCAGCGCGTCCATGAGGTCCGAGACCGGCTCGGGCGTCTCGGGCGCGTCGGGGATCTCGATCTCCTGGCCCTTCTTCTTGGCGGCGATGAGCTTCTCGAGCCGCTTGCGGTGGTTGTCCGTGTAGGCCTGCGGATCGAAGTCGGTCGAGAGCTCCTTGATGAGCTTGACCGCCTGGTCGACGTGCGCCTTCTTCGGCTTGGTCGTCGTGCCCGACTCCGGCTTGCGGATCTCGTCGGCGAACAGCAGCGTCGACAACGCGATTGCGCCGTCGCGCACGCGCAGCGCGACGAGGTACTCCTTGGTGCGCAGGACGAAGCGCCCGATGGCGACGCGGCCCGAGCGTTCCATGACCTTCGACAGCAGCGCGTAGGCCCGCGCCGCTCCCTCTCCCCCGGTCGGCGCCAGCAGGTAGGGATGGTCGAAGTGGACGGGATCGATGTCGGCGAGGTCGACGAACGCCTCGATGTCGATGGTCTTGGTCCGGCGCGGCTCGAGCGCGGCGAGCTCGTCGTCGGTGACCATCACGCACGTGTCGCCCTCGTCCCAGCCGTGGGCGATCTCCTCCCACGGCACCTCCTTGCCCTCCTTCGAGCACACGCGCTTGACCTCGATGCGCGCGTTGCTGTCGGCGTGCAGCTGATGGAAGTGCACGTCGAGGTCGCGCGCGGCGCTGAACAGCGCCACCGGGACGTTGACCAGCCCGAACGAGAGCGAACCGGACCACAGCGCGCGTGCCATCAGCGGCTCCCGATGCTCGCCTGCAGCGCGCCGAGCAGGTCGACGTCGTCCTCGGGCTCGTCGCCGCCGCTGGGCACGTCGGGCGTCTTGCCCGAGGCCTTGGCCTTCAGGTAGGTCAGCACCTTGTCGCGGTACTCGTCCTCGTAGGTCTCGGGCTGCCACGCGTCGCCGAGGCCGTCAATGAGCTTCTCGGCCATCTCGACCTCCTGCTTGCTCGGGGCCTTCTTGGGCGCCTCGACCTCGAGGTCGTCGGGCGTGACGAGCTGGTCGGCGAAGCGCATCGTGCTCATGCGCAGCACGCCGTCGCAGGAGCGGACGGCCACCAGCTGCTCGCGGCTGCGCAGGACGACCCGGCCGATGCCCACGCGGCCGGTCTTCTCCAGCGCGGCGGCGAGCGTGGCGTAGGCGTCCTTGCCGGCGTCGCCGGCGCCGAGGTAGTAGGCCTTGTCGTAGTAGACGGGGTCGACCTGGTCGGCGGGCACGAAGTGCTCGATCTCGATGGCCTTGCGCCGCGGCGCCTCGGCGGCCTTGATCTCCTCGTCGGTCAGCACGACCCAGTGGCCGGGGCTCGTCTCGTAGCCCTTGACGATCTTGTCCTTGTCGACCTCGCGACCGGTCTTGGCGTTGACCTTGCGGTGCTCGACCGCGGCGCCGTCCTTCTCGTGGAGCTCGCGGAAGCGCACGGTGTGGCTCTCGGTCGCGGTGAAGACCTTGACCGGGACCGTGAGCGCGCCGACGGTGATCGCGCCGTTCCACATCGACCTGGCCATGGTCGGGTCCTACCCCGTGAGGGTGTAGAGGAACTGCGCGATGTCGCGGGCCGTCCCCTCCGGGATGCCGAGGTTGGGCATGTCGTTGCCCGGCACGACGCCCTGCGGATCCATGATCCAGCGCACGAGCGACTCCGGGTCGTTGGGCAGGCGGCCGGCGATGTAGCTGCGCGTCGCGAACGCTTCCAGCGGCGGCCCCACCTTCGCGTCGAAGCCCCGAACTCCGGGGATCATGTGACACGCGTTGCACGTGTAGGCGGCGACGGCGTCCCGGCCGCGGTCGGCGCTCGCGCCGGCGATCCGGTAGGCGGGCTCGGGTGCGTCGGCCGCCGCCAGGCCGAGGCCCACGGCCAGCGCGGCGACCGCGAGCGCCGCGCCGATCGCCGCCCAGGCCTGGCGCCGGGTGATCATTGAGCGCACGTCCTGATGATCAGATCGGGGATGAGCGACCACAGCAGGTAGGTCCCGAAGGCGACGGAGAGCAGCAGCCCCACGAAGGCGATCGTGCCCTCGCCGCTGTCGCCCGAGGCGTCGGCGCGCGTGCGCAGCCGCAGCGCCGAGACGACCGCCACCGCGGCGGCGCCGAGCGTGACCGCCACCAGCACCACGCGGATCGCGGTGCTGCCCGGAAGCCAGCCGTCCTCGCAGTGCAACGCGACGAGCAGGTAGGACAGCACGAGGTGCGAGGCCCACGTGACCGGCACCGCCGCGAGCCAGCGCCAGCTCACCATGCGCGCGTCGCCACGTAGATGGTCAGCGCCACCAGCGGCCATCCCAGCGCGGTGGCCATCCCGAACATCCCGACGGCCGCGGCCCGGCCGGAGTCCAGCAGCGTCCCGCGGGCCACGCGCACGGCGGCGATCGCGCAGGCCGCACCGACAGCGGCGATCTGCAGGCCGTAGACGAGCGAGATCCCCCACTCCGCCGAGGCGTTGCCGTTGTTGGCCTGGTCGTAGTCGATGTCGATCAGCTCGCCGGCCTGCAGCGCGAGGAACAGCAGCGCGGCGCCCGCGGCGAGCACCAGCGGCCGCCGTGCGTCGCGCCCGCCGCGCAGCCGCCGGAACGCCGCCAGGCTGCCGGCGCCGATGCCGCCGACCGCGAGCGTGAGGCCGATCGACCACCCGACCGGACGCGGCTCGACGGGCGGGAGCGGCCACTGGTTGTTGCGCACGGCCAGGTACCACCAGGCGCCGACGAAGGCGCACAGCATCACCGTGCCGGACCCCAGGGCGAGCCCGGTCCCGACCAGCACGTGCCGGACGGGCGCGCCGCCGGGCGTGCGCGTCCACTCGGCGATCGCGCACAGCGCGAGCAACAGCCCGGCCCCCAGCAGGATCGGGTCCCAGATCAGCCCGATGACGCCGAAGCTCAGCGACGCCGCCGCGAGCAGCGGCATCGTCGTCGGCGGGGTGTCGGGCGGCGGCAACGGGGGCGCCGCGGCGACCTCCTCGGGCTGTTCCCACAGCGGGTACCGGGTGCGCACGAACGGGACCCGCTCGGAGGCCTCCAGCGTGCCCGCGCCCCACGGGTCCTTCGGCGCCTTCGTCCGTCCGAGGCAGCCCAGCAGCATCGCGGCGAAGAGCAGGAACCCGGCCGCGAGGACGAACGCGCCGATCGTCTCGACCATGTTCGACGCCTCCCAGCCCAGCCCGGACGGGTAGGTCCAGACGCGGCGCGGCATGCCCGCCAGCCCGAGGATGTGCATCGGGAAGAACGTCATGTTGATGCCGACGACGATCAGGCCGGCGGCGGTAGCCCCGATCCGGCGGCCCGGCATCCAGCCCGTGGCCTCCGGATACCAGTAGTAGGCGGCCGCCAGCGCCGGCAGCACCGTGCCGCCCATCATCACGTAGTGCAGATGGGCGACCACCCAGTAGGTGTCGTGGTACTGCCAGTCGGCCGTCACCGAGCCGACGCTGACGCCGGTGATGCCGCCCAGGACGAACACGATGATGAACCCGAAGACGAAGAGCAGGGGGACGCCGAAGCGGACCGTCCCGTGCCACAGCGTGGCCAGCACGGCGAAGATGTGCACGCCGCTGGGCAGCGCCACCGCCATCGTCGCCGCCGAGAAGAACCCCAGCCCCGCGTCGGGCCGGCCGGTGGCGAACATGTGGTGGGCCCAGACCGAGAACGAGATGATTCCGATGCCCAGGTAGGAGGCGACGAGGAACGGATAGCCGACCATCGGCCGGCGCGCGAACGTCGCGGTGACCGACGAGACGACGCCGAGCCCGGGCAGCAGCATGATGTAGACCAGCGGGTGGCCGAAGAACCAGAAGAGGTGCTGCCAGAGGATCGGATCGCCGCCCGACTTCTCGGCGAAGTAGTGCGTGCCGAGCTTCGAGTCGAACGCCAGCATCGTCGCGCCCGCGATCACGCTGGGCATGGCCAGCGCGATCATCACGCAGGCGACGAGCACCGCCCAGGCGATCAGCGGCATCAGGTGCAGCCGCATCCCGGGTGCGCGCCGGGTGAGGATGGTCGTGATCAGCACGATGGCGATGACGACGGTCGAGAGCATCGAGAGGATGACCGCCGCCGCGTAGACGTCGGAGTGAAAGCCCGGCTGGAAGCGCGGCGTCGCCAGCGGCACGTAGCTGAACCAGCCGCTGTTGGGCGCCTCGCCGAAGGCCAGCGCCACCCAGATCGTCAGGCCGGCCGCGAGGTAGAGCCAGTAGCCGAACGCGGCGAGCCGTGGCAACGCCGCGTCGTTCGCGCCCAGCATCGGCGGCAGCACGACCAGCGCGATGCCCAGCATCACCGGCACCGTGAAGATGAACATCATCGTCGCGCCGTGCGCGGTGAACGTCTGGTCGTAGGCCTCGGGGCCGACGACGTGGCCGTTGGGGACCGCGAGCTGCAGGCGCAGGACGAGGGCGGCGATCCCGGCGAGCGAGAAGAACCCCAGCCCGGTGACCACGATCCGCAGGCCGATCGCCTTGTGGTGGCTCGCCCCGAGCCAGCCGATCACCGCAGCGACTCCAGGTACGTGACGAGGTCCTGCAGCTGGTCGCCCGGCAGCTGCGAGCGTGGCATGTGGACGCCGCGCTTGATGCCCTGCGGGTCGCTGATCCAGCCCGACAGCCCGCCGCGGGTGTTGGGCAGCGTCTCGGCGGCGATCGAGGCGCGGGTGGCCAGGTGCGTGAGGTCGGGCCCGACCTGCCCCGCGGCGCCGGCGCCGCGGATGGTGTGACAGGCCGCGCACGTGCTCGACAGGAAGACCTGCTTGCCGCGCCGCTCGGCGGCCGTGTCCGGCTCCTCGGCCTTGCCGGTCTCCCGGGCCAGCCAATCGGCGAACTGGTCCGGTGCGACGGCGGTGACCCGGAAGGCCATTCGCGCGTGCTGCAGGCCGCAGAACTCCACGCACTCGCCGCGGTAGGTGCCCGGCTTGTCGGCGACGAGGTGCAGGCTGTGCTCCTCGCCGGGGATCACGTCGATCTTGCGGTCGAGCTCCGGGACCCAGAACGCGTGGATCACGTCATCGGTGCGGAGCTTGAGCTCGAGCGGCTGGCCTACGGGCAGCACGAGCTCGTTGGCGGTCACCGCGTCCTCGAACTCGCCGAGGTAGCGGACCTCCCACCACCAGCGATGCGCGATGACCTCGACGGTCAGCACGGGCCGGTCGCCGCCGCCGGCGAACGCGGAGAAGCTGTGGGCCGACCAGCCCAGGACCGCCGTCAGGACGATGAGCGGAAGGACCACGCCGCCGATCCAGATCCAGCGATGCCCCACCTGGTCCTCGGGCTGCGGCGGGCCGGCCGAGCGCCTGCGGCGCTGGCGCAGGACGATCGCGACCAGGATCCCGAGGACCAGCAGCCAGACCGCCCCGCCGGCGATCAGCTGGAAGGTGATCTCGTCCTGGAGGATCCCCGAGCCGTCGCCGTCGGCGCCCAGCGAGCTCGGGGCGTGGGCGAGCATCACCGGCCGGGGTCCTCGACGCGGGTCTTGGGCGGGACGACCTTCTCCTTGCCACCGAGCTTGATGGCGAACAGGACCGGATCGCGGCCGAGTCCGGCGGGCCAGACGATCGTGTCGCCCGACACCGCGGGGAAGCCGACGATCCCGGCGGGTGCGCGCCAGTGCCACGCGACGCTGCCGTCACCGGTGCGCAGCGCGTAGACGGTCCCGTCGTAGGTCGCCGTGAACACGAGGTCGTTGACCACGGTCGTCGCCCCGAACCCGATCTGGCCGAACGGATGCGTCCAGCGGATCCGCCCGGTGGCCGCGTCGATCGCGACGACCTCGGAGGTCCCTTTGTCGAGCGGCGTGCGCCCCTCCATGTTCTGGACGTTCTCGAACGCGTCGCGCGACCGCCAGGCGGTGGCGGTGTACGGCGTCGGCAGGTTCTCGGTGATGAAGTAGAGGGTCTTGCCGTCCGTGGCGCCCGGCGTCTCGATGCCACCCCAGAAGCCGGGATAGACGGTGACCGGACTGTCGTCGGCCGGCAGCTTGCGCAGCTCGTCGTTGCGGTGGATGCCGACCTTGCGGTCCCACACGGTGGCGCCCGTCCGGCGGTCGATCGCGCGGACCTTGCCGCCCTTGCCCGAGGCGACGACGAGGTCGCGCCCGCCGGCCGTGATCAGGATCGGCGGGTTCTGCAGGTCGTGATGGAACATGTCGTGGGGCTTGACCTGGTTGTGCCAGGCCAGCGCCCCGTCGCCGCCGCCCATGGCCAGGACGGTGTCGGTGTAGAGGTTGTCTCCGGGGCGGCTCTCGCCGTTGGGGTTCTCGCGCGTGCCGGGCCCCGGCGCGGGGTTGCCGGTCGACCAGTAGGTCATGCCGGTGGCGGTGTCGATGGCGGGCGGGAACCAGACACCGCCGCCGGAGTTGACCTTGCGGTCGCCCCAGAAGTCCTCCGCCACCGTCTGGAAGTCCCAGATGAGCTCGCCGTCGTCGGCGCGCGCCGCGTAGATCCAGCCGCTGGACCCGCCGGCGACCAGCCGCGTCTTCTGGTTCTCGCGGGTGGTGCGGATCTTGCGACCGGAGGCGATCCCGGTGTAGACGGTGCCGGCGTAGGCGATCGGGGCCTGCTGGCCGGTCGGACCTCCCAGCGGCCGGCGCCAGACCTCGCGCCCCGACCCGATGTCGAGCGCCCGCAGGTCGTTCTCGCCGTCCTGGATGAACACCTTGCCGTAGCCGATGCCCAGCCCGTTGGGACCGAAGGCCTCCTGCGAGATGTCCTTCTTCCACCGCGTCTGGCCGGTGGCCAGGTCCAGCGCCATGACGTCGGAGTGCAGGTCCTGGAAGTAGACGACGTCGCCCGCGATCACCGGGGCGCTGGCGGCGGCGCCCCACAGCGAGTGGGCGCGCAGCGTGCGGTACCACCCCAGGCCCAGCGAGCCGACCGTCGAGCTGTCGATCGCCGAGTCGGACGTCGCCCGCGTGTTCGCGTAGTCGTGGTTGGGCAGCGGCCACTGGCGGGCGGCCGCCGCCACCTCGGGCGGAGCGCCCTGATCGCGCGGGACGGGCGCACCGGTCGGCGTGGTCTGCAGCGGCGACTCCTCGAGCTCGGTCTCGCTGGCGTGCGAGAAGCGCTCGTCGTCGAAGCCGAGCACGCCGATCAGCACCGCCGTGCCGACCAGCAGCGCCAGCATCACCAGCAGTCCCGGCCGCCGCATCACTTCGCCTGCGCCGGGGTGACCGGCGACGCGTCGTTGCCCCACGCGTGCCGGATGTAGGAGATGACGTCAGCGATCTGGTGCGCGCCGATGGAGCCGGAGAACGCGGGCATGGCCTCGCGCCCCTGCAGCACGATCCCGATGGTCGGCTCGGGGCTCTCCAGCGTGACGATCGGGTTGCCGGCGAGGTTGGGGTAGACGCCCTCGACGCCGCTGCCGTCGATCATGTGGCAGCGCGAGCACTCGCGGACGTAGACGTCGCGCCCGTCGGCGAGCCGGTCGCCCTCCTTGTCCTCGCCGCATCCGGCGACCACCGCCGCGATGCACAGCCAGAGCGGCAGGGCCCTCACGCCGGCCGCTCGCCCGAGCGGTGCTCACCGGGCTCGCCGCGGACCTGGGCGAGCCGGGTGAGGAACACCAGCCCGACGCCGCCGACGAGGTTCCCGGCGACCGCCAGCGCCGTGTTGCCGACGAGGTCGCCGACGTCGGCGGTGGTGGTGTCTGTGAGCAGGCCGACGAGCACCTCGCCGAAGCCCACGACCGCGTGGTTGAGGCTGGGGGCCGCGAGGAGGAAGCCGACCAGCAGCGCCGCGATGACCCGCGCGGAAGCCGATTCGGCGGCGGCCACCACCCAGGTGAAGAGCGTCATGACCGCGCCCGCGACGATGGCGCTGACGAACGCGGCGAGGGCGCCGCGGTCGGCGAGCGTGTCGGCCAGCGGGCCGGCGGCCTTGACGATGTCGGGCGGGAGCACGCCGTCGACCGACAGGAGCCCGAGGAGCGCCAGCAGCCCGACCATGTTGAACACGAAGGTCACGGTCCACATCCGCAGCAGCACGCCGACCGTCGCCCGCCGGGCGTGGACGGCCGACACCGGGATGTGGAAGTTCTCGGTGAACAGCTCGGCTCGGCCGAGCGTGATCAGGACGAAGGCGATGCCGAAGAACAGCGAGCCGACGAGGTGGGCCACCGGCTGCGGCGCGACCTCGGCGACGGCGCCGGAGGCCGCCATGATCGCCAGGATTCCGAGGGCGATCTCGGCGCCGCCGGCGAACCCGGTCGCGGCAAGGCCGGAGACATTGCGCTGCAGGCGCCGCTCTCCCTCGTCGATGCCTTCTTCCCAGATCTCCTGGGGTGGTCGTCCGCTCACCGGCGCCGGTGCTACCCATAGGTTGCAGGGCAAAACCGGGCCGGTTAGCGAACGATCCTGCGGCGGGACTAGCCCGTGATGAAGCCCGTCTTGCCGACCGCGGCGAGGATCTGCTTCTTGCTCAGCGGCGTGTCGAACGAGCCGTCGGGCGAGATGGTGTTCATCCCCTGCCCGTAGGCGTCGTTGCCGTAGACGAGGATCGCGGCGGCGGACGCGTGACGCGCCTCGACGGTGACGATCGACGCGGCGGCACCCAGCAGCGCCTTGCTCAGCAGGCGGCCGGCCTGGCCGAGGTACGCATGGACGCCGGTGTTCTCCAGGACAAGGGCGGTCGCGAGGAACGTGTCCTCCTTGGCCGTCGTGCCCTGGAAGTCGAACGTCGGCGACGCAACCGGCTTGCCGCCGAACTTCTTGATCGTGTTCTTGAGGGCGGTGACGTGCGTGTTCTCGTGCAGCGCGACCGTCTCGGCGAACGTCGAAGCGGCCTTGCTGAAGCCCTTGCCCTGGGCGATGGCCTCGTTGTAGAACGCGGCCTCCAGGTACTCGAGCGTCAGGGCGTAGTTGAGGATCGCGAGATCCTGCTTCTTGGACGGCTTGGCGGCGGCGAGCTCGGGGAGCATCCCCATGAACGCACCGCTCGTCAGGACCGCGCCGCCGCCGATGGCGGCCTTGCGGAAGAACTGGGCGCGGCTGTCGCCGGCCGTCTGCTGCTGTGCTTCGCGAATCGCGCCGTCGGCGTCGACGGTCGCGAGGTCGAATACTGGCTCCATGATGGGCCTCCCTGTCGTTTGGGTCTTGCGGGGGTGGCTTACGAGCGGCCCCCGCGCCCTGGATCACCGGATCACTGAACGACGACGGTGCCCTTCATGAACGGGTGGAACGTGCACATGTAGTCGTAGGTCCCGGCCTTGTCGAACGTGAGCGTGTCGCTCTCGCCCTTCTTCAGGTCCTTGGTCTTGAAGCCGTCGCCGACCGCGTTGTGCGGGGCGCTGTCGGTGTTCTCGAAGGTCACCTTGGCGCCCTTCGCGACGGTCAGGGGAGCGCCGAACTTGAAGTCGGCGATCTTCACGGTCTTGGCCGCGCTGGGCGTGGCCGGGGCCGGCGTCGTGCCGGCGGTGTCGTTGCTGCTTGAGCTGCCGCATCCGATCAGCAGGGCGGTCAGCGGAATGGTGAGAAGGATCCGCATGCTCTCTATTCGCCGATCGACCCATTACGGATCAGCGAGGTGATCCGCCGGGAGGGGGGCGCCGTAAGCCCCTCCCAGTGACCACGACTCAGGAGGATCAACCCATGACCGACGACAGCGCAGTGCGCGAGTTGGCGGAGGACCCGACGTCGCGCAAGCGGTTTCTGAAGGCCGTCGGCGGTGGCGGCGCGGCCGCAGCGCTCGGCGTACTGATCGCTGCATGCGGCGGCGACGACAAGAAGTCCGGCTCATCGTCTTCAACCACGACCGCGGCCGGCGCGAGCACGACCTCGATGACCGACTCGGACATGAAGGGCGACATCGAGATCGTCAACTACGCGCTGACCCTCGAGTACCTCGAGGCCCAGTTCTACGCGGACGTCATCTCGTCCGGTGTCATCAAGGACCCGAAGATCGGTGCTGTCGCCAAGAAGTTCGGCGAGACCGAGCAGCAGCACGTCGACGCGCTGATCGCCACGGTCAAGAAGCTCGGCGGAACCCCTGCCGACAAGCCGATGGCCAGCTTCCAGTCCGTCATCGACGGCGGCCCGAGCAAGATCCTCGAGACCGCTGCGACCGTCGAGAACCTCGGCGCCGCCGCCTACCTCGGCCAGGCGGGCAACATCAAGAGCAAGGAGATCCTTGCCGCCGCCCTGGCGATCCACAGCGTCGAGGCGCGGCACGCCGCGGCCCTCAACGCCGTCATCGGCGCCGGGTTCATGGGAAGCGGGCCGCTCAACGGCTCGATCCCGGACGGCGCGTTCGCCAAGCCCATGGCCAAGGAAGACGTCCTGGCCGCCGTCAAGCCCTTCCTCACGGCGTAGCCCGAGAGAGACCAAGGAGAACTAGAGACATGATCGAGATTCACGGCATCACCCGCGGGGCGTTCATCACCCGTGGCGCGCTGGCCGCCGGCGCGGCTTACGGCCTCGGCGCCGTCAGCCCCTTCGTCAGCGGCGCGTTCGCCCAGGGCGGCGGAGACGTCGACATCGTCAACTTCGCGCTGACGCTCGAGTACCTGGAGGCCGAGTTCTACACCGAGGCCGCCAAGAAGGTCCCGGGCCTCGACGGCGATCTGACCAAGCTGATCAAGGAGATCCGCGACAACGAGGTCGAGCACGTCGACGCACTGACGGCGACGGTCAAGCAGCTCGGCGGCAAGCCGGCCGCGAAGCCGACGTTCGTCTTCGGCGGCGCGTTCGACTCCAAGGACAGCTTCCTCAAGCTGGCCAACACGCTCGAGGACACCGGGGTGAGCGCCTACAACGGCGCGGCGCCGGCCATCGAGTCCGTCGAGGTCCTCGGGGCCGCCGGCGGCATCGTCCAGGTCGAGGCGCGGCACGCCGCCCTCATCCGCCTGGCCCGCGGCGTCGAGCCGGCTCCGCTGGCGTTCGACAAGTCATCGACCACCGACGAGGTGCTGGCCGCGGTCAAGCCCCTCATCAAGGCCTAGGAGGCAGCAATGCCCAACATCGGACCCATGGAGCTCATCGTCGTCCTCGTCATCGCGTTGGTCGTCCTGGGGCCCAAGCGGCTCCCCGACGCCGGCAAGTCGATCGGCAAGGGCATGCGCGAGTTCAAGGACGCGATCAGCGGCGGCGGCGACAAGAAGGATGAGCAGCACACGCTGGCCACCGCGGCTCCCGCCGAGCCGACGCACGTCTAGCCCCTCAGTTCCCCCTCACAGGGACGCTCCCGCCGGGGGCCCGTTCGCGGGCCTCCGGCGTTTTGCGTTCAGAGGCACTCGGGTTCGGCGACCGGGTGCAGCAGCCGCTCGCGCAGGCGGTTGCGGGCGCCGCGGAAGTGCACCCGCTCGTAGGCGACGAGGCCCGCGAGCAGCACGGTGAGCATCCCCAGCGTCGCCAGGGCGGAGATCTCGACGGCCAGCGGGATCAGCGCGACGAGGACCACCGACATCGCGAGCCGCTGGCGGTTGAGCGTGTGGATGTTGCGCCAGCGAAACGCGACGTGGGCGAGCAGGTAGGCCGACGTCCCGCCCAGCAGCGCGGTGGCGGTCTCGACCTTGAGGTGCTCGTCGACGTGGCCCAGGGTCTTCTTGAAGCCCAGGGCGATGAAGACGATGCCGGCGATCATCGGCAGGTGCAGGATCCCGTAGCTGTCGCGGCCGATGCTGTTGCGCTCGCGGCCCGGGGCGGCGTTCTCCAGGCGCTTGGCGGCGACCAGCGCGACGACGTCGAAGTACATCCACCACAGCGCGGCGGCGACGATCATCGCCAGGACGGCCGCGGCGGCGACGCCGAGCGTGATCCCGGACTCGACGCCGACGCCGATCGCAACGATCGACTCGCCCAGCGCGATGATCACGATCAACCCGAAGCGCTCGGCGAAGTGCTGAGGCACCATCCGCCAGCCGTCGGCGTCGATGAGCAGCAGCGGCACGCCGATGTCGACGACCAGCGCGACGAGCCACAGCAGCGCCTGCAGCGTCCCGTCGGTCGCCGAGGCGGCGGCCAGCAGACCCGAGGCAAGCAGCGTGCTGATCCCGAGACCGGTCACCGCGGTGCGCAGCCCGGGGTCCTCGCGGCTGGCCAGCCAGAAGAGCGCGATGTGGGCGGCGCGGACGACCGCGTAGGCCGCGGCGAAGACCAGGGCGTCGTCCTCGAACGCGCGGGGCACCGCGAGCGCCGCCATCAGGAAGGCGGTCATCGCGGCGAAGATCGTCAGGCGCACGACGTCGTCCTCGGGGTCGACGACGCTGGTCAGCCAGGCGTAGCCCGACCACGACCACCACAGCATCGCGAGCACGAGCGCGGCCTTGCCGAAGCCTTCCCAGGTGGGCTCGGCGGCCATCAGCGCGGTGCACTGCGTGAGGGCCAGGACGAAGACGAGGTCGAAGAACAGCTCGAGCGGAGTGACCCGCTCGTCCTCGCCCCGCAGCGTGGCGGCGAGGCGAGGTCCTTCGCGAGGTGGTGCGCCGGTGGTCACCGGCGCATCTTCTCAACCGCGTCTAGCTGACTTCGGCGGCGGCGAGCTCGAGGCTCGTCTCGCGCACGGTCTCGCAGTGCTTGCGCTGCACGCCCACGGCCCAGTCGGCCAGGTAGGTGACCTGCTTCTCACCGGTCGTGTCGGCCATCTTCTTGACGATCTCCCAGTGACCCAGCTCGGCGGCCTCGGCCATCGTCAGGAACTCGAAGCCGTCGAGCGCCTCCTCTTCCTCGGCGAGGTAGGTCTGCATCATCTCCTTGGCCTCGCTCTTGGTCTCGGCGGCCTTCTCGCGGATCGCGGTCTTCTTGCCCTCCAGCGTGCCGACGAGCTCGTCGGTGCGCTGCTCGGTCTCGGCGGCCTCGGCCTTCATCTGCTCGAGCCGGTCCTTGTACTCGTCGGCGCCTTCCATGCCGGCGACCTTCTCGACCGCGTCCTGGGCCGCTTGGGCGAGCCCGAGGACTTCGGCCAGCTTCTCGTCAATGGGGGTGAGTTCAGCCATGTACGTCGCCTTACCCGCCCGGCGGGCTCAGGACGCGGCGGCCGTGATCGCGGCACGGATCGACTCGGGGTCGCGGTCGACCTGCGTGCCGTCGACGAGAACCGTCGGGATGCCCTCGACGCCCGCATCGACGGCGGCCTCGGTGACCGCTGCGGCCCAGTCGCGGTGGCGGCCCTCCCGTACGCCGGAGGCGAAGTCGTCGTCGAGGCCCGCCTCTCGGCCGAGGCCGACGAGCTCGTCGTCGCTGAGGCCGGGACCGCCCTCGTCGGGCTGGCCGGCGAACAGCGCGCCGGCGTACGCGCGAAAGCGCCGGGCGTCCGCGGCCCCGCGGGCGGCCGACGCGGCGCGGGTCGAGTAGCCCGTGGTCGACAGCCGGTCCAGGAACGCCACCGGGTGATAGGCGAGCGTGATCTGCCCGCCGTCGAGGAGCTCGTCGAGCAGCGGCCCGGTCTCCTCCTCGAACGCCCGGCAGTACGGGCACATGAAGTCGATGTAGGCGTCGATGCGAACGGGACCTTCTCCGAGGACGATCGCGTCGGCGGTGACTGAAGTAGTGGTGGTGGCCATGCCCTTCTCGTTGCCGGTCGCCTAGCGTGGGAAACATGGACGTCCCGATCCGCGGCGACATGATCCGCCTGGGCCAGCTGCTCAAGCTCGCCGACGTCGTCGCCGACGGCGGCGAGGCCAAGGCCCTGCTCGCCGAAGGCGTCGTGTCCGTCAACGGCGAGCCCGAGGCCCGCCGCGGCCGCCAGCTGCACCCCGGCGACGTCGTCGTCGCGGCCGACGAAACGCTCACCGTCGTCCGCCAACCCTCTTAATGGGGCCAGGCCCCTTTAGGAGGGTTGAGGGTTGAGGGCGCGTTCCAGGGCGCGGCCGGCGGCGAGGACGAACGCGTCTTCGCCGGGGCGGCCGACGAGCTGGATCGATGCGGGCAGGCCGTCCTCGGCGCTGCCGGCCGGGAGGGCGAGCGCGGGGGCGCCGGTCGCGTTGAACGGATAGGTCAGCTTGATCATCCGCGTGCGCAGCGCGAGGTCGCCGAGGCCGCTCGGGGGTGCGACCCACTCGAGCGTCGGGGTGACGAGCAGGTCATAGCCCGAGGCGATCTCGGCGACCTGCTCGCGGTAGAAGCCGCGCAGCCGGGCCGCGGCGACGGCCGCCTCCTCCTCGACGAGCATCGCTCCGTCGAGCTTGGCCTGGAGGTTGGGGCTGTAGCGCTCGCGCTCGACCGCATAGAGCTCGCGGTGGGCCTCGGCGGCCTCGTAGGAGAACTGCGCGTACGTGTCGTCGGGGAACGGCAGGACGACCGGCTCGGCCGTACCGAACAGTCGCGCGGCGTCCTCGACACGGGCGCGCACGAGCGGCTCGGCGCCCTCGAGCCAGGCCAGCCCGACGCGCAGGTCCGCGGGCTCCGGTTCGGCCACCGCCGCGAAGCCCGGGGCCAGCGCGGCCATCATCTGCTCGCAGCCCGCGACGTCGCACGCCATCGGCCCGGCGTGGTCGAAGCTCGGCGCCAGCGGCCAGCAGCCCTCCAGCGAGACGAGCCCGTGCGTCGGCTTGAAGCCCACGATCCCGCAGCACGCCGCCGGGATGCGGATCGAGCCGCCGGAGTCGGTGCCCAGCGCCGCGTCGACCTCGCCCAGCACGAGCGCCGCGGCGTTGCCGCCGCTCGACCCGCCGGGCGTCCGCCCCTCGGCCAGCGGGTTGGGCACCCAGCCGAACGTGTCGTTCTCGCTGGTGATGCCCCACGCGAACTCGTGCAGGTTGGTCTTGCCCGCGCTGACGTAGCCCGCAGCCTCCAGCGCCGCCACCGCCGGCGCGGTCGCGTCGGGCGTGTGCTCGGCGAAGATCGGCGAGCCGTAGGTCGTGCGGACGCCCGTGGTGTCGAAGAGGTCCTTGACGGCCAGCCGCACGCCGTCGCCCGCCGGCTCGACCTCGGTGATCCACACGCTCATGCCCGCACTCTTTACGCTGAAGCCATGTGCCGCAACATCAAGACGCTTCACAACTTCGAGCCGCCGGCCACCCACGACGAGGTTCACGCCGCCGCGCTGCAGTTCGTCCGCAAGATCAGCGGGACGGCCAAGCCGTCGCAGGCCAACGAGGCCGTCTTCAACCGCGCGGTCGCCGACATCACCCACATCGCCGAGCACCTGCTCGGTGACCTGGTCACCGCGGCGCCGCCGAAGGACCGCGAGATCGAGGCCGCCAAGGCCAAGGCCCGGTCGCAGAAGAGGTTCGCCGCGTAGATGGCGCACGTCGCCGCCTCGGATCTCGCGTACGCGCACCCGGGCGGCGATCTGCTGTTCGAGAGCGTGTCGTTCCGCGTGTCGCCCGGCGACCACGTGGCGCTCGTCGGCGCCAACGGCGTCGGCAAGAGCACGCTGCTGCGCGTCCTCACCGGCGAGCTCAAGGCCGAGGAGGGCGAGGTCGCGATCGGCGGCCGGCTGGCCTTCATGCCCCAGGACGTCGGCTCGGGCGCCGACACCCGGACGGTCCGTGAGCTGCTGCTCGCGCTCGCCCCCGGCGCGCTGCGATCGGCGGGCGAGCGCATGCTGGCCGCCGAACGCGCACTGGAAGGCGGCGACGACGACGCCGGCATGGATCTCGGCACCGCCATCGGGGACTGGTCAGAGCTCGGCGGCTACGAGCTCGAGGGTCAGTGGGACGCCGCCTGCCGGCGCATCGTCCGGGCGAGCTTCGCCGAGCTGGCCGAGCGGCCCGCGGTGACGCTGTCGGGCGGCGAGCGCAAGCGCCTCGTGCTCGACGTCCTCTTCGCCTCCGACGCCGACGTCCTGCTGCTCGACGAGCCCGACAACTTCCTCGACGTCCCGGCCAAGCGCGCGCTGGAGGAGCAGATCACCGCCTCGCGCAAGACGATCATCGTCATCTCCCACGACCGCGAGGTGCTCGCCGGCGCCGCGAAGTCGGTGATGACGCTCGAGGGCAACGGCTGCTGGATCCATCCCGGCTCCTACGCGACCTACCCCGAGGCCCGCGAGGCGCGGCAGAAGCGGCTGGGCGACGCGGTCAAGCGCTGGAAGGAGGAGGAGAAGCGGCTGCGCGAGCTCACGCGGCTGTTCAAGGAGCGCGCCCGCTACAGCCCCGACTGGGCCAAGAAGGCCGACGCGATGGAGACCCGCTGGAAGCGCTTCGCCGCGCCCGGGCCTCCCCCGGCCCCGATCTCCGACCAGCAGATCAAGGTCCGCATGCGCGGCGCCGATTCCGCGCGGCTCGCGCTGGTCCTCAACGACGTCGGCATCGACGGGCTCGTCTGGCCGTTCTCGGAGGAGATCCACTTCGGCGAACGCGTCGGGCTCATCGGCCCCAACGGCGGCGGCAAGACCCATCTGATGCGCGCGTTCGCCGGCGAGGAGGGCCTGCACGAGGGCGAGATCCGGATCGGCGCGCGCGTCTCGACCGGCTTCTTCACCCAGCTCAACCACCGCGGCGACTTCGCCGGCAAGGAATGCCTCGACGTGGTGCGCGAGCGCGTGCCCGCGGTCGAGAAGGCGATGGGCGCCCTGGCCCGCTACGGGCTCGCCGACGCCGCGCGCCGCAGCTACGACGTGCTCAGCGGCGGGCAGAAGGCGCGGCTGGAGATCCTCTGCCTCGAGCTCGAGGGCCACAACCTGCTGCTGCTCGACGAGCCGACCGACAACCTCGACATCGACTCGTCCGAGGCGCTGGAGTCCGCGCTCGAGGGCTTCGAGGGCACGGTCGTCGCGGTCTCGCACGACCGCGCGTTCCTCTCGCGGCTCGACCGCTTCCTGATGCTGCTGCACGACGGCACGGTGCTCGCCCTGCCCGACTACGAGAGCGCGCTCGCCGCGCTGCTCGCGCCCGAGGCCGCCGAGGACGTGCGGCTCGCGAAGGTCCTGACCTAACTCCCGATGACAAGGCACGTCGAGGTGCCGTGCGCGAGCACCTTGCCGGTGTCCTGCGCGAGCACGCGGCCCTCCGCCGTCGCGACGGTGCGGCCGCGGTGGACGACCGTGCCCTCGCAGACGATCGGGCCCGTCGCGGTGGTGATCGGCCGGACGAAGTTGACCTTCGTCTCCAGCGAGGTGTAGGCCCAGCCCGCGGGAAGCGTGGTGTGGACGGCGCAGCCCAGCGCGGAGTCCAGCAGCGTCATCGCCAGCCCGCCGTGCACGACGCCGATCGGGTTGTAGTGCTCGTCGCCCGGGACGACGCCGAAGCGCGCCCAGCCGTCGCCGACCTCGGCGAGCTCGAAGCCCATCAGCTCGGCCATCGGCGGGCGCCGCCCCGCCGCGATCATGGCCGTCAGGAACTCCAGGCCGGTCTGCTGCTCGGCTGCGATCGTGCTCATGCAGTGAGTTGTATCACAAAACCCACTCCGGTGAGCTGCTCGGAGAGCTCCCATAGCCCGCGGGCCATCTCCTCGTCGAGCGCGGCGCTGGAGCGGTTGACCAGCGTCGGCTTGCCGCGCATCTCCTGCAACCCGTTGGGCCCGACGTAGGAGTTGCCCGGCAGGTCCTCGGTCGCCGCGTAGACCGTCGGCTCGGCGCCGGCGGCGTCGCTCTGCGCGACCGTGCGGTTGGCCAGCCACATCAGCGCGTGCTGGAGCGGGCTGCCCGTGTTGCCCTGCAGGTTCGTCGACGCATACCCGGGGTGCGCGGCCATCGCGCGCACCGGCGAGCCGGCCTCGTCCAGACGGCGCTGCAGCTCGAGGGTGAAGAGCAGGTTGGCCAGCTTGGACTGGCCGTAGGCGCGCCATCGGTCGTACTTGCGCGTCTCCCAGTTGAGGTCGGCAAGGTCGATGCGGCCGATGCGGTGTGCGCCCGACGCCACGCTCACCACGCGATCGGTGATGTGGCCCAGCAGCAGGTTGGTCAGCGCGAAGTGGCCGAGGTGGTTCGTGCCGATCTGCAGCTCGAAGCCGTCGGTCGTGCGGCCCTTGGGCACCGCCATGACGCCGGCGTTGTTGACCAGCACGTCGATCGGCTCGTTCCAGCCGTCGGCGAACGCCCGCACCGATGAGAGGTCCGTGAGGTCGAGCTTGCGCACCTCGCTCTCGCCGTCGATCGACTCCGCCGCACGCTCGCCCTTGGCGGTGTCGCGCACGGCGAGCACGACACGGTCGCCGAGCTGGGCGAACCGGCGCGCCGCGGCCAGCCCGATGCCGCTGTTGGCGCCGGTGATGACGACGGTGCGGCTCATCGCCCGAGCGTGCGGACGAACTCGCGCGCGCTGACGACGACCTCGGCGAGCAGGCGCCGGGTCTCGGCCAGCCCGGCGCGAAGCTGCTCGTCGCCGTACTCGACGGGCGCGAAGGAGTCCTGGAGCTCGGACAGCTCGGTGTCGGCGTTGCGCGCGGCGTCGACCGCGGCGTCGATCGCCGGGCGCGGCCCGTGCGTCGCGGCCGGCGCATGGCCGGGCACGAACGTCGCGGTCGGCAGGTTGTGGCGCGTCGCGAACTCCGAGTGGGTGCGCTGCGCGACGCCGTAGGCGTGCTGGGCCGGCCGGAACAGCCGCTCCTCGAGCCGGTCGCCCGTCGTCTCGTCGAGGCTGTCGTAGGCCTCCCCGAGCGACGCGACCGCGAAGGCCATCTCGGCGACGGCGGCGGCGATGCTGTCGAGCAGGTCCTGCCGGGCGGAGACGTCGGTCATGGCCTCACGCTAGCTTCCGCCCGGTGCTGCGCCTCGCCCGCAAGGAGCCATCGGCGATCCTGCTCTTCGCGCAGCTCGCGGCGATCCTCGCCTACCCGTTCCTCGAAGACAGCGACGGCGGCCGCGCGGTGTTCAGCGTGCTGGGCATCGCCATCCTCGGGCTCGTCGTCCTGGCGGTGCAGTCCTCGCCGGCGCTGACGTGGGTCAGCGTCCTGCTCGGCATCCCGGCGACGGTGCTGCTGCTCATCCAGGCGGTCAGCGGCGACGACGCGCTGCTGCCCTGGTCGTCGGCCATCGAGGCGCCGCTCTACTTCTACGCGGCCTATGCGCTGATCCGCTACATGCTCGCGGACCACGACATCACGCGCGACGAGCTGTTCGCCGTCGGCGCGACCTTCACGCTGGTCGCCTGGGCGTTCGCCTACCTCTTCCAGGTCGTCCAGGCCATCGACCCCGGCTCGTTCACCGCCGCGGTCGATCCCGACGCCGCGCGCAGCTGGATGGAGCTGCTGTTCCTGAGCTTCACGACGCTGTCGAGCACCGGGCTCAGCGACGTCGTGCCCATCGAGCCGTTCGCCCGGTCGGTCGTGATGATCGAGCAACTCGCCGGGCTGGCCTACGTGGCGATGGTCGTCTCGCGCCTCGTCGGGCTGCTGGTCAGGGGCCGCGGCGACGCGTAGGGTCGGAGCCGATGGCTCCGTCACGGAACGACAACGCCACCCGGCGCGAGCTGCTCGTGCGCGCCGCCGGGGCGACCGCCGCGCTGACCGTCGGCGGCGAGGTGCTCGCGTCCGCGGCACGGGCCGCCACCGCCAAGCCGTCCCACGCGCTGGGCTTCCGCAGCCTCAGCGACGAGGTCCGGCTCCCCCACGTCCCGGTCGAGGGCGACCTGCCCGGCTGGCTCTCCGGCGTCCTGCTGCGCAACGGCCCGGCGCAGTTCGAGGTGGGCGAGCGTACGTTCAACCACTGGTTCGACGGCCTGGCGATGCTGCACGCCTTCGCGTTCGGCCGCGGCCGGGTCAGCTACGCCAACCGCTTCCTGCGCTCGAGCGCCTACGAGGCGTGGAAGCGCGACGGCGTCATCGCCTACTCCGAGTTCGGCACCGATCCGTGCCGCTCGGCGTTCAGCGGCGTCTCGTCGATCCCCATCCTCGCCCCCGTCCCGAACGCCAACGTCAGCATCGAGGCGCTGGCCAGGACGTTCGTCGCCCACACCGAGATCCCGATCCCGGTGCGCTTCGGCAAGGACACGCTCAAGACCCTCGGCGTCACGGCGCAGGCGCCGGCCGGCCGCCTCGGAACGGTCCACCCCCACCACGACCCGGCGACGGGTGAGCGCTTCTCCTACGAGGTCGACCTCGCACCGCCCTACGGCTACCGCGTGCTCGCCGAGCGCAAGGGCAAGCGCCGCGTGCTGGCGACGATCCCTCGCGACAAGCCCTGCTACATGCACTCCTTCGCGCTGACCGAGCGCCACGTCGTGCTGATCGAGCAGCCGTTCGTGGTCGACCCTGCGTCGTTCTTCACCGGCGCCCCGCGCCCGATCGTCGAGCACTACGGCTGGGACGCGTCGCTGCCGGCCAGGGCGCTGGTCATCGACCGCCGCGGCGGCGGGCTGCGGGCGACGATCGAACTCGAGCCGATGTTCGTCTTTCACAACATCAACGCGACGGAGCGCGACGGGCAGGTCCTGCTCGACGTGTGCGCCTACGCGGACGCCGAGGTCGTCGACTCGCTGGCGATCAAGCGCCTGCGCGCGGGCCGTCGCTCGCTGCCCCGCGTCCGGCCGCGGCGCATCACGCTGGACCTGGCCAAGCGGCGCGGCACGATCCGCGACCTCGCCGACGTCGACTTCGAGCTGCCGCGCGTGCGCTACGAGCAGGTCAACCAGCGGCCCTATCGCTACGCCTACGGGATCGGCGTGCGCCCGGGGAGCGCGTTCAGCGATCAGCTCGTCAAGCTCGACGCCGCGCGCGAGTCACACACCACTTGGCACGAGCGCGGCTGCTTCCCGGGCGAGCCCATCTTCGTCGCGCGTCCCGGTGCCCGTGGCGAGGACCACGGCGTGCTGCTGTCGGTGGTCCTCGACGCCGAGCACCGGCGCTCGTTCCTGCTGGTGCTCGACGCGCGGACGATGACCGAGCGGGCGAGGGCCTCCGTGCCCCACCACATCCCGTTCGGCTTCCACGGGCTGCACGTCCCGCGCTAGGAGCGCAGCGACGAGCGGCGGTCACCGCCGGCACGCCGATCACCGGAGCGGCGGTCGTCGCGGCGGCGCAGCGCGCGCGGCGCGTCGGGCTCGTAGGCGTCGAGCCACGCGGGGAAGTCCTGCGCCGGCATCGGCTCGGCGATCAGGTAGCCCTGGAGCTGGTCGCAGCCCAGCGCCTGCAGCAGCTTCCACGTGCTCGGCGACTCCACGCGCTCGGCGACCGCCTTGAGCCCGAGCGTGTGGGCCAGGCTGATCGACGCGTGGACGATGGAGCGGTGCGCGCGCGTACGGGTCATGCCCTCGACGAGGCTGCCGTCGATCTTCAGCGTGCTGAAGGGCAGTGTCGCCAGCCGGCTCAGCGACGAGTACTCGGCGCCGAAGTCGTCGCACAGGAACTCAAAGCCGTTGCGCCGGAGTCGCTCGACGCTGTCGTCGATGGCCAGGCCGCTGGTCACCGTCGCCTGCTCGGTCACCTCGAGGCGGATCTCCCCCTCGGGAGACTGCCCGGCGAACAGCGTGTCGACGCCGGCCAGGAAGCGGGCGTCCGACAGGCACGCGGGCGTGACGTTGACCGACAGCGGCAGCTCGACGCCGGCGTCGAGCCAGCGGGCGCGGTGCCCGATCGCCAGGCCCATGACGTGCAGGTTGAAGCTGGTGCTCAGGCGACCGGACTCCACAGCGGGAACCCAGTCGCCGGGCGGCAGCAGCCCGCGCGTCGGATGGCGCCAGCGGATCAGCGCCTCGGCCGCCTCTATCGCCCCGGTCGAGCAGTTGGCGAACGGCTGGCAGAACAGCTCCAGCTGGTTCTGGGCCATGGCACGACGCACGGCAAGCGCGGTCCTCACCCTTCTCCGCTCGGCACGACCGATCCCGGTCTCCACTCAGGAGACCGGGATCTGGACGAACGTCAGCCGGCGGTGTTGACCAGCGGCGCGTAGTCGCGGCAGGCCTCGCCGCGCAGCCCCGGGCAGGGCGGCAGCGGCGTCGGGACGGCGACGCCGGAGATGACCGGCAGCAGCACGCGCGACGGCGTGCCGGTGCCGTAGGACAGTGAGACCTGGGCGGGCCCGCTCGGCGTCGGCTCGCCGAACGCCCACACGGGCTGATCGCCGCCGGGCGCCGACAGGACGATCCGGATGCGCGAGCCCTTGCGGTAGGCGTGGCCCTCGTAGTAGAGCGGGATCGTCACCTTCGTCCACTTGCCCGCGGGCAGCGGCTTGTCGTCGCGCTTGGCCAGCGTCGGCCACGGCTCGAGCGGGGTGCTGCGCTTCGGATCGAGCTTGCGGCCGCTGGCGCGCAGCCACCCGTTCTGGACGAACACCTCCTTGTTGTCCGGCCGCACCTCCGAGACGCTGACCTGCAGGTCGGCGCTCGGCACGGTGGCCTGGATCCAGGCCTGCACGGCGCCGCCGCCGATGACCACGGTGTCGGCCGCGAGCGGCTCGCTGACGTAGGACAGCGCGGTGCCGGCCGGGTTGTTCTGCCACGCGTAGGGCGGCGTCGCGGTCCACAGCCCGTCCTTGCCCGAGGCGGTGTTGCCGGTGAAGCTCGTCGGCGCGCGCGCGGCGGGATCGAACGTGAACTTGTCAGCGCCCTTGGCGCCCGCGGCGTCGGTGAGCGTGCCGCCGGCGCCCAGGTACCACGAGCGCGCCTCGCCCTTCGGCCACGCCGCGAACGACTGCTCGAAGCCCGGGTAGGGCTTGCCGGGCTTGTCGCCGCCCGCGCCGTTGTCGAACAGGATCCGCACCGACGGCAGCGCCTCGTAGGCGGCCTGCGCCGTGGCCAGGTCGGGCTTGCCCTGGATCGGATCGTCGGGCAGCGTCACGCCCTCGACGCCCATCGCGGACTTGAAGACCACGCTCGCCGCCGCCTTGGCCGAGTCGGGCAGCTTCGGCGCCCGCCGCGCGACGTAGATCTCCATGAAGTCATACCAGCGGTTGAACGTCACGGGATCGAGCGAGTCGATGTGGGTGCCGTTGGTGAACGTGAACCACTTGTGCTTCGTCGTGAACTCGTCGGCGAGGTTCGCGCAGTGCCCGCCCGTCTGCTCGTCGGTCCACTGACAGCCGAGGAACACCGGCGCCTTGATCTTGTGCACGAAGCTCTCGGGCGCGAGCGGATCGGCGACGCGCGGGACGTAGAACTTGTTCGCGGCGATCTTGCCCAGCAGGTCGATCGCCTCGGGGTGCAGCGCCTGGTTGGCCGCGCAGACCGTGTCGCCGCCCTTGATCAGGTCGAGCGCCCAGCCCTGGCCGCCGTCCTCGGTCGCCGGCAGCGCGTCGTGCACGCGATCCTTGGCCCAGGACAGGGCGAAGCCGGTGTTGAGCAGGCCGCCGGGGTAGAGGGTGGTCTGCGTGCTGTCGATGACCGACAGCGGCGTGATGCCGGCCAGGCTCGGCGGGTTGTACTGGGCGACGAACAGCTGGCTGATGCCGCCGTAGGAGATGCCCATCATGCCGACCTTGTTGTGCAGGACCCAGGGCTGGCGGGCGACGGTCTCGATGACGTCGTAGCCGTCGAGACCCTGCAGCGGCTCGAAGTAGTCGAACGCGCCGCCCGAGCAGCCCGTGCCGCGCATGTTGACGTCGACGACCGCGTAGCCGAGCAGGCCCGCGATCGCCGCGATCGAGCTCTCGCCGCCGGTCGGATCGGCGTAGCCGTAGCCCGAGTACTCGATCAGCGTCGGGAACGGCCCGTCGCCGCTCGGACGGGTGATGTTGATGGCCAGCTGCGTGCCGTCGCGCGTGGTCAGGTAGCCGTAGCCGCTCTCGGGGATCTTCTGGTCGTAGATCTTCGTGCTGGGCGGCGCCGGGCGCTTGGACAGCACCCGGATGCGCTTACCGGCGACGCTGTAGCGGCCGGGCTTGAGGTTGCGGAACACGGCACCGCCCAGGGAGCCGGCCTGCTGCCGGCGGACCTTGCCCTTCGCGGGGGTGAGCTTGACCGTCGCGCCGGGCTTGGCGCCCGTGATCTGGACCTGTTCGACGCTGCCGCGCGCGACGAGCTTCGCGTCAGCCGCGGGGGCGGCAGCGAAGAGCGCAGCAGAGAGCAGGACGACGGTGGTGGGAAGCCGTGTCATTCCTGCACCCTCTCACGAACGGCGCATCCCCATCCAGAGCCACAGCGGGTAGGTCGCGAAGATCGCCGCCGAGACCGCGTGGGTCCGCCCGCTCGCCCGACGCCAGTCGACCTTGAGCACGCCCGAGTTGAGCATCCAGTCGCGCCCGGACTCCGCGCGGCATGCCTTCCACACCGGCCGGGTCCAGTCCCGGTCGAGGTAGAGCCCCACGCTGACGCCCCAGAAGACCGCCATGTAGGCGGCAATCAGCGCGGCGTCGCGCTGCGGCGTCCGGGCCTCGTCTGGCATCAGGGCCTTGTAGGTGCGCCCGCCCGAGTACAGCAGCGCGGGGTCGATCAGGAAGGACATGCGAGCTCCTCTTCGGTGGTCGGCACCGCGCGGTCCAGCAGGCCGAAGGCCAGACGGGTCGCCAGCGCCATGATGGTCAGCTGCGGGTTGACGCCCAGCGCGCTGGGCACCGCCGAGCCGTCGGCGACGTGCACGCCACGCACGCCGTGGACGCGCAGCTGCTCGTCGAGCACGCCGTGGTCGGCGCGGGCATCCGCGCGGGCCGTGCCGAGTGGGTGGAAGGCCATGAGCTTGAGGTCGCGCACGCGGGCACGCTCGGGCTCGACGCCGCGCGGGAGCGGCAGGTAGACCTCGCGCGCGCCGGCGGCCTCGTAGAGCTTGCGCAGGCGGGCCAGCCCCTGGCGGAAGCGCTGGAGGTCGGCGTCGTCGAGGTCGTAGCGCACGACCGGGCGGCCGGCCACCGACCGCACGCGGCCGCGCGAGCTGTCGCTGACCATCAGGCCGAACATGGCCAGCCGCCGGTAGTCGGCCATCGCCGCCGCGTGGCGCGCGCCGGTCAGCGGCAGCGACATCGCCACGTAGGAGGGCGGCCCGGCGACGCCCTCGAACATGATCCCGTCGGCAGCGAACTCGTCGATGTAGAAGCTCTGCGGCACGCCGCGGGCCATGTCGACGTCCTGGTCCATCAGCGCCACTGCGCCCGTGGCGGGATGCAGCGCGAGGTTGCGCCCGAGCTGGCCCGAGCCGGCGCCCAGGCCGCTGCGCTCGAGCAGCAGCGGCGTGAAGATGGTGCCCGCGGCGACGACCACGTCCGGCGCGTGGACGGTGAGCCGCTCGCCGCCGGCGAGCCGCGCCGTGACCCCGCGCGCCTGCCCGCCACGCGTGAGGATCCGCCGGACGTCGGCGCCGGTGATGACGCGGGCGCCGGCCGCTTCCGCGCGGGGCACGTAGGTGATGCCGACGTGCTGCTTGGCGTTGGCGGGACAGCCGAACGCGCAGACGCCCGAGCCCAGGCAGCCCTTGGCGTTGCGCCGCAGGTAGCCGTGCGACCAGCCCAGGCGCTCGGCACCCCTGCGCGCGACGGCCGCGTTGCCGCCCGCCAGCTCGGGAGTGACCTCGGCGATCGACAGCGCCAACTCGACGCGCGCGAAGCAGGGATCGAGATCGAGCCCCTCGAGCCCGAACTCGCGCTCCCACCGCTCGAGGACCGCGGCCGGCGTGCGGAAGCAGGTTCCCGAGTTCACGAGCGTCGTCCCGCCGATGCCGCGCCCGAGCGGCAGCACGATCGGCGGGGTGCCGACGGTCATCCCCTGGCCGCCGTCGCGGTAGAGCCGGGCGAGCATCTCCGGAGGCCGCGCGGTGAAGCGCTCCACGTCGTGGGCCCGTCCCTGCTCGAGCACGATCACGCGCGCGCCGCCCTCGGCCAGCTCGGCGGCGACGACCGCGCCCCCGGCGCCCGCACCGACCACGCAGACGTCGGCGTCCAGCGTGACGCTCATCCGCGCGCCGCCCGCGCCCGCGCGACGACCGCCTCGGGATCCCAGCCCAGCTCGGCGCTGACCCGCGGGTCGTCGAAGTGCTCCATGGCGAGCATGCCGCCCACCGCCTGGTCGAGCGGCGGCGCGAGACGCAGCAGCACCCGGCCGCGCGGGCGCCGCCCGACCGCGAGCAGCACCCGGACGACCACGCGCTGGTGCGCGGGGCCGGCCGCGACGAACTGCTCGAGCGGCCCGCTCACGCCGTCCCCAGCATCGCGCGCTCCTGCTCGGCCGCCAGCTGCGCGATGGCCGCGCTCGCCGCCGGTCCGTCGCCTGCTTCGATGGCCGCGGCGGTCCCGGCGTACAGCGGTGCCCACGCGTCGCGCCGCGCGATGATCCCGCCGAACGCGCCGATCCTCGGCAGGTACAGCTCGCGGACCGAGTTCATGATGAGCTGGAAGACGAGGTTGCCGGCGGCCTCGACGATCGCGGCCATGAAGGTCCAGTCGGCGATCAGGGCGGCGTGGTCGTCGGCGGCCAGCGCCACCGCTCCCGCCAGCTCCGCGATCTGCTCTGCCTGCTCGGCGCTGCGACGCTGCGCGGCCAGCTCGGCGGCCTGGGCCAGCAGCAGCCGCCGTGCCTCGAACAGCGAGCGCACGACCGGCTCGTCGACGCTGCCGAGCAGCGCGAGGGCCTCGAGCCCGCCCGACCGGCGCCAGTCGAGCACGCGCATCGCGTCGCCGTGGCGGACCTCGACGAGCCGCAGCTGCTCGAGGCGCTTGACCGCCTCGCGGACGCTGGCGATGTTGACCTGCAGGTCGGCGGCCAGCGCTCGCTGCGTGGGAAGCCGCTCGCCGGGCTCGTAGCTCCCGCCGAGGATCGCGTCGCAGAGCCGCGCGAAGACCTGGTCGGGGACCGAGGAGCGAACGACGGGCTGCGCCATGGCCGCGAGTGTATCGGTGTTCGGAACAATCTGCTCGGTAGGGTCGAAGGCATGGACCGCCCCTTCATCCTCAACCTCGCCGACGCGCCCGCGTTCGCCCATCCGAAGCGCGCCACGATCATCGACCTCGAGCCCGACGAGGCGCCGTGGCCCGACACCGGGGTCAACGTCCAGGTCCTGCAGCCGGGCCAGCCCAACTGCCGCTATCACTCAGAGCCTGTCCAGGAGGACTTCCTGGTCCTGCGCGGCGAGTGCATCGCGATCCTCGACGGCGAGAAGCGGCCGATGAAGCAGTGGGACTTCCTCCATTGCCCGGCGGGGACCGAGCACGTCTTCGTGGGCGCGGGCGACGGCCCGTGTGCGGTGCTGATGATCGGCTCACGCCGGCTCGACGAGGCCCACTATCCGGTCAACGAGGTGGCGGCCCGCTACGACGCCTCGGTCACCGAGGCGACCGACGATCCCGCGCAGGCCTACGCCGACTGGCACCAGGAGCCGCGGCAGGAGATCCCGTCCCCCTGGCCGCCGGCCTGAACCTCAGCGCAGGGTCAGCGTCGTGCGCGAGGTGATCGGACCCTCGAAGACGAACAGGTAGGCGCCGTCGGGGCCGATCTGGGCCACGCTGGGCTCCCCGTCGACGGTCAGGACGACACTGGTGAACCCGGCGCGGGCTCGCCCGTAGACGAGCGTCCGATCAGCGTCCTTGAGGTAGAGCTGGTCGTTGAACGACTTGAGCTGGTGCAGGTCGCCGCACGGACCGCCCTTGTCGGGCGCGTAGGCGCGGAACGCGCCGTCCTTGACCACGCCGAGGGTCTGGCCGCGCAACTGGCCGCCGAGCGCGCAGGCCTGGCCCGACGGCGACTGATAGGTGGCGACCGCGAACCGGCCCTCCCCCTTGGGATCGAGCGCCGTGAGGGCGATCGTCCGGCCCGCGGCGTCGGGCTGGTAGGCCGGTGACTTGCCGGCCTCGTCCTTCTGCGGCTCGCCGGTGGCCAGCAGGCTTGCGGCACCGGCGCCCGCCGCGGCGAGCAGGCCGAGCGGGACGAGGATCGTGGCGAGCCGGCGGCGGTGGCTGCGCCGCGGGCGGACCGGAGCCGCCTCCGCGGCCTGCCGGACGGCGGCCTGCTGGAGGCTCTCGCGCAGCTCTCCCATCGCCGGGATGTCGGTGTAGTCGCTCATCCTGTCTTCTCTACGAACGTGGGCGGGGGCGAAAGGTCCCGGTCGGATTCCTCTTCGCGTGCGGCGGTGAGCCCGCGGGCCATCTTGCGCAGCCCGCGCGACACACGTGCGCGCACCGCTTCCTCGCTGATGCCCAGCACCGCCGAGATCTCCGAGTAGTCGAGCTCCTTGATGACGCGCAGCGAGATCGCCTGGCGCTGATCCTCGGGCAGGCCGCCCATGGCCTCGGCCAGTCGCGGGGCCAGCGCGGCGATGCCCGCGAGCTCCTCGATCCGCTCGATCTCCGCGGACGTCAGCGCCGGCACCGGCACGCCGATCCTGGCGAGTGCCGTGCGCTCGACGGCGCCGCGCCGCCAGTAATGCGACAGCTCGCTGCGGGCGATCGCGAACAGCCAGCCCTGCTCCTCCTCCGGCACGCTGCCCCGGAACTGGTGCATCTGCGACAGCGCGGTCGCGAACGTCTCGGACATGAGGTCGAAGGAAGCCTCGCCGTCGACGACGCGGCGCGCGAAGAAGCGCAGCACGCGATGCGAGTAGGCGTCGTAGAAGTCGGCGAACGCGGCGGGGTCGGCCTGGGCGCGCCGCAGCAGGCTCGGATGTCGGCGAAACGGCCGGATCACCGGACGGTACCCCGGAACGGAGACACCCATTTGAGGGGGTGCCGTCACAAAGCCGGGCCCCGGTCCTCTTAGGGGACCCGGAGCGCGCGCCGGACCGATCACCAATCGAAAGGACTCCTATGGGTCGACGGACGCGACATGGTCTCGCGTGCGCCCTGGCCGGCGCCTGCATGCTCGCAGGCGCCGCTTCGTCACAGGCGTACACCTTTGTCTACAGCGACATCCCCGACTTCAACCTCACGGGCAGCTTCGTCTCCTACGGCGGCGGCACCCAATACCACGTCTCCTCGACGGGGGACGGCACCGCCTCCTACCGCTGGGTCGACTCGCCGGCCTACGACACGATCGTCTCGGGCAACTCGTGCGCGGACCTCTCGTCGTACGGGCAGCACTACTACAACTCCGGCGTCACGGACTACCGGGCGTTGTTCGCCGGCACCAGCGGACGCTGCTTCGTGCTGCGCGGCAAGACGGCCGGCGGCGCGGTCATGAACGGCTACGACGGAAGGCTCGAGCGATGACCCGCACGATGCGTATCCGCCTGCTGCTGCTGGCGCTGGCCGCGGCGATCACCGCGACCGCACTGCTGCTGGTCGCCGGCGGCAACCAGCCGGCCCACGGCGCAAGCGACCCGGCGGCCGTCACGCAGGCGCAGTCCCTGGCCGCGGAGCCGAACCTCGATCGCCGGGCCGCGCCCGCATACAGCGGCGGCGAACAGGCCCGTGCCGCCGCGGCCCGGTTCGCCGAGCGCGTGCCGCTGCCGGACGGGGGCAACCTCAACGGGATCCAGTGGGAGGCCGCCGGCGGGGTCTTCTCGGCCCCGGAGGTCGAGACCGTCATCGAGGCCAACGCGGTCTGTCAGTGGCTGCGCGCGCTGCGTGACCGGCGCGGTGAGTCGGCGGCACGTCGTGTGCTCGACGCCGCCCCGGGGTGGCCCGGCCTGCGCGATCAGGACGGCTTCACCGCGTCCGTTGTTGCCGACGTCCGGGCGGGCGGTGGCGAGCGCCTGGAAGCGGCGCTGCGCGACTGCGATGACGCGCACGAGCGCGAGGTCGCCTACGCCAAGCAGATGGGGCTCGCGCCCAGCGCCTGACTAGTTCCGCAGGCGAACGGTGAACGCGACGGGGCCGGCCGTGCACAGGCGGCCGTCCCCCGCCGTGAGCCGTAGGCTGAAACGGCCCGTGATCCTGCGGCCGCGGACCCGGCCCGAGAGCGCGAACCTCGAGGTCTGGCTGGTGAACACGAAGCGGAAGCGGCCGTCCTTGTGGACCTTCACGTGGTCGGGGCCGTTGTCGACTCCGCGGGTAGCGCACTGGTCGCGGACCTTCAGCCGCACGCTGGATATCCAGTGGCGGCCGGCGGTCATCGTGATCCCCAGCCCCTGCGCGGTCTTGCCGCTGTAGTTGCCCGGGGTGGCGGCGGGCGCGGTCGCCGGCAGCGCGCAGGCGGCCGTCAGCGTGAGGGCGAGCAGCAGGCGAGCCGTCATGGCCGCGGAGCGTAGAGAAACGAGAAGAGGCCCCGCATAAGCGAGGCCTCTTCTCGGCAAAAGGCTGGCCATCCCGGCCACTGTCTGCTTGCCGACTTCCGTGCCGACAACCCACTGATCGGCAGTTTGGCCGCAGAGCTTGAATCGGAACCCGCGTTGACCCCAGCGTCCGTGGGTAGGCGTCAGGAATGGCACGAGTTTTTCTCTGTGAGGACGACGCGTCGTTCCGGCTGCTCACGCGCATCCACCTCGAGGCCGCGGGTCACGAGATCGTGGGCGAGAGCGCCGACGGGACCGGATGCGACGCGGCCATCCCGGCCGTGGCGCCCGACGTCGCGCTCATCGACAACCTCCTCACCCGGGAGCAGTGGGCGACCATCCGCAAGGGCACTCCTGACACGAAGCTCGTGCTCTTCTCGGGCATGCCGGACAGCCGGCTGGCCCAGGAGGCCGAGCGCGTGGGCGCCGACGCCTCGATCCCCAAGCGTGTCGCGACCAGCGAGCTGTGCGACACCGTCGCCCGGCTGGCCGCGTCGTCCTAGCCCCTCAGCGCCCCACGCGGTAGCGGATGTGCGTCGCGTGCGGTGAGTGGAGCGTCTCGACCGGCGCGAGCGCGAGCTCCGGGACGCCGTCGAACAACCGCTCGCCCGACCCCAGGAGGACGGGGGCGATGTCGAGCGTCAGCTCGTCGACCACGCCGGCCGTGAGCGCCTGACGGACGGTCGAGGCGCCGCCGGCGATGTCGACTCCCTGGTCGCCGGCGATCGCGGTGGCCTGCTCGAAGGCCGACTCGAACCCGTCGGTGACGAAGTGGAACGTGGTGCCGCCCTCCATCTCGATCGGGTCGTGGGCGTGATGGGTGAGGACGTACACGGGCGCGTGATACGGCGGCTCGTCGCCCCACCAGCCACGCCAGTCCTCGTCCCAGGCGCCGCGGATCGGGCCGTACATGTTGCGGCCCATCACGT
This sequence comes from Solirubrobacteraceae bacterium, assembly GCA_045805505.1. Lineage (GTDB taxonomy): Bacteria > Actinomycetota > Thermoleophilia > Solirubrobacterales > Solirubrobacteraceae > BP-464. Next base: position 30,550 of record JBJMLA010000032.1, on the reverse strand, counting down.
AGGCGCCGCGGGGCCGCATCAGCCATCCGGCGGCCGTGACGTCCGCGGCGTCGGTGACGTCGCCGATGTGCCAGCGATGGACCTCCATGCCGCCCACGCCGAGCGGGTTCTCCCGGCTCTGGCTGGGCCCGGCGGCAAAGCCGTCGAGCGAGATGGACATGTGGCAGGTGGTCAAGCTCATGTCCCTGAGACTGACACCGGCCTCGGAACTCATCGGAACTTCGCCTGACGGATACCCCGTTCGGGGCTGCGGCCGGCGCCCCGGGCGGTCGATGATCACCTGATGCCCTGTGCGCTTACTGACCCAGCCGGCCGTCTGACCGGCCAGGCGCCGTGACGGACGCGCCCCCATTCGGGCTCGCGCCGGGGTTGACGCGCCGTTATGGCGATGCGCTGCGGGCCGGCGATGCAGGGATGGCTGAGAGCGTCATCGACAGCGCGCTTGCCGATGGCCTGCCGCCGGAAGCCGTTCAGTCGCTGGTCGTCGAGTCCGCGATGGTGCGCATCGGTGAGCTGTGGGAGGACAACGCGGTCACGGTGGCCGATGAGCACCTCGCAACCGCCATCAGCTACAACGTGCTCATCCGCCTGTACGAGGCTTTGACCGTGGCGCCACCCCGATCGCGCCAGACGATCATGCTGGCGGCTCCAGAGGGTCAGCACCACGTTCTCGGGCTGCGGATGATCGCCGACGTGCTCGAAGGCGCCGGCTTCGTTGTGCTCTTTCTGGGGGCCGACGTGCCGGCGGGGGCACTGCGAGACGCCATCAGGCGCCACCAACCCGACATCGTCGGCCTGTCGGTTGGCCTCGGGACGGACGTGTCCGTCGTGGCGGCGGCCATCCTCGCGGTACACCAGGAGGCGCCACGAGCGAGGGTCATGCTCGGCGGGCGGGCGGTGCCTTTGCGCCTCGGCGCCATGGGCTACCCGCTCGTGCAGTGCTCACTCGACGTCCTCCCGGCGGTCGAATCCCTGCTGGCGGAGTCAGGGCCGCCCGCCCAGGCCTCGATGCCGGCGCTCGAGCACATGGCATCGGTCACGGCCCCCCACGCTCCGCGGACTGACTCGGCTCCAGACGCCGTGGCCCAGCAGCTCGCCGACGCGACGGCACACGCTGCCGATCGTGCGCGCGAGTACGTCCGGAGCTCCAGCATGTACAAGGACCTCGCGCTGCGCGACCACGTGACGGGCCTCGGCAACCGCCGCTCATTCGACGACCGGCTCTTCGAGGAGACCCACGCCGGCCGGAAGGAGGACCTCGGCGCGCTGCTCATGATCGATGTCGACGCCTTCAAGAACGTCAACGACGCCCACGGCCACGAAGTCGGCGACAAGCTTCTGAAGTTCATCGCCGACGCCATCGTCGAGAGCATCCGAGATCACGACTTCGCCGCTCGATTCGGCGGTGACGAGTTCGCCGTGCTGCTACCCACCGCCGACGTAGAGACGGCGGCGACCGTCGGCTCGCGCATCGCCGAGCGGGTCCGACGGCAGGCCCAACCACCGGTCACCATCAGCATCGGCGTGGCTCCGATCGGACTGGACGGACGGAGTGCGGTCCTCGCTGCCGACGGCGCGCTCTACCGCGCCAAGTCCTGCGGCCGCGATCGCGTGATGCGCACCGTGGTTGTTGCGGGCAGCGCCCGAATCGACGTTGCGCTGGCTCCCTGACCGCCCGGGCCGGGTTTCTGGAAATAGTGGAGACGGCGGGAATTGAACCCGCGTCCGCGGTCGCGTCGAATTGGCGTCTACGAGCGTATCCCGCGCTCTGATCTCATCCTCGGCTCGCCACGCGGGCAGGGTTGCCGAGGACCAGCCTCCTGAAAAAGTCCCCTCTTTGGCGGAGGCGAACCGCCGAGGGCAGAGCCGGCTTTTGATCCCGAATCCCCGACGGCCGGCAGGCCGGGGGCGAGACCTCACTCGCTTAGCTAGTTGCTAAGCAGCGAGGGCGTACTCGTGAGAGTCCGCACGTATGGTTTTCCCGGGTGTTTTAAGTGGCCTCCCGGGACCACTGCTCGCAACCAACCCAACGGAATCAACCACGTCGAAGCCTGGCGTCCCCTGGGTGTGTTGTCCCTTCATTCTAGCTCCTGACGGGCTAGGTGATGCGCCCGTGGGCGTCGGCGGTGAAATGCGTGCCGTCCTTGAAGAACAGGCTCCAGATGATCTCGTCGCCGGCCTTGAGCAGGACGAGGTAGTCGATGCGCGCCACGGGACGGTGGCGCGGGCGGGCGGCTGAGCGGGCGAAGCGCGCCGGGGCCTTCGCGTCGATCGCGCTGTAGGCGATGGACTCGAGGTGGCCGAACCCGGGCCCCGAGATCGACAGCTCGTGGACCGCCTGGCCGGCCTGGATCTGCACGTCGCGCAGGCGGCCGCCGGCGGTCAGCAGCTGCGCGTCGATCCGGTCGGGCGCCAGGCGCAGGTTGGCCACCTGGCCGAGCCCGCGCGAGCGCAGACGCGCCATGGCCTTGGCGAACGCCCCGGGCCGCAGGAGCGAACGCGACCCGAGCCCGGTCGGGGGCACGGCCTCCGGCTCGGGCGCCTCGCCGGCGGGCTCGGCGGCCGTTGACGTCTCCACGACTGAGCCGCCCCCGGTGCTCGTATCGGTCTCGACGCTGCCGAACACGGCCAGGCCCGCAGCACCGATCACCACGAGCGTGACGAGCACGACGAACCGCCGCACCATCCGCCCGCCCATCTGGGCGACGCGGTCGGCGATCTCGAAGGTCGCCCCGATCTCGGAGTCCGGCTCCGTCCCGGGATCCGCACGCGGCTTGGGCTCTGGCGCCGCCTGGTCGGGCTCGACGCCGGCCGCCTCGCCGCGCCAGCCGAGGTCACCGAGTGGGTCCTCCCCCGTCTTGCGCCCGAACGCGTCGTAGTCGCCGCCCACGCGCCGATCAGACCGCACCGGCCGACCCGCGTCAAGATGACCGCATGGCCACCGCCGATCTGACCGTCATCGCCCTGGGCAGGCCCGACGCCTCGGCCTCGGCCTACATCGCGGCGATCCAGCGCCGGCTCGCCGAGCAGGACCGCGTCGGCTACGTGATGCACGCGATGGGCACCTCGCTGGAGGGCTCGACCGAGGACATCCTCGACATCGTCAAGGAGCTGCACGCCGTGCCGTTCGAGCTCGGCGTGCCGCGCGTCTACACGGTGCTCAAGCTCGACGAGCGCCGCGACCGCGAGCAGACGCTGCGGGACAAGGTCGACAGCGTCGAGCGGCTGCTCGACGCCGGCTAGTCGTCGCTGGGGGTCTCGGCCTCGGGCTCGGGGTCGGGCATGTTCTCGAAGCCCGGGATGACGATCTTCGCGCCGACTCGGCCACCGAAGGCGTGCTTCTGCATGTCCTCGCGGCTGGCACGACCGGCGTCGTCGCGACCGCGTCCGCCGCGGCCGTCGCGACCGCCGAAGCCGCCGCCGCCTCCCCGGCCGCCGCCACCACCGAATCCGCCGCCACCGCCACCGCCACCGCCGAACCCGCCGCCACCGCCACCGCCACCACCGCGGGGACCGCCGCGGCCACGGCCGCGGTCGGGGCGCTCGTCGGGAACGCGGGACTTGATCTCGCGCACGGGCGTCGCCGCGAGGCGGACCCACGCGGCGAACACGGGATCGCCGGGCTTGAGCCCCTGCGAGGCCTCGCAGCAGACGGCCGCCCACTTCAGCGGCTTGCCGGCCTCGTCGCGCTTGGGCTGGAGGGCCTCGCGGATGGTGTCCGGGCCTCCGACGCGCTCGATGGCCGCGGCGAGGCGCGCCTGGTCGCGGCCCGTCGACAGATCGGGCGGGCCGGTCTGGCCGCCGTCGGCGTCCTCGGCGGGCGCCTCTTCGGCGGCCGGCTCGGGATCGGGCGCCGGCGCATCCTCCGCGACGGGCTCCTCCGCAGGCTCCTCGGCCGGCTCGGGCTCGACCGCCGGGGCCTCGGCCTCGGGCGCGAGCGTCTCCTCGGCAACGGGCGTCGCCTCGACCACGGGCTCGTCGGGCGCGACGGTCTCGGTGACCACCGGCTCCTCGGGAGCCTCCGCGGGCGCAGGCGCCTCGGCGGCCGGCGCAGGGCCACCCGGACGCGGACCGGGCTTGGGTCCGCCGCGCAGCTCGTTGAGGCGCGCGAAGAAGACCTTGCGGTGGCGCTCGGCCGCCGACGGGCGACGGCGCCGACGCGGCTTGGCCGGGCCGCCGGCGGGCGGCGCCGCGGGAGCCGGGACGCCGGACGCGGTCCCGGAGCCCTTCGGGCCGATGTAGGAGGTCGGGCTCGCGCTGGCGATGATCTTGGGTCCGCGCCGCGGCTGCTGGCCCTCGGGGGCGGCCGGCGCGGAGACACCGGCGGCCTCGGCCTCGGCGGGCGGTGACGCCTCGGTGACGGAAGCCTCCTCGGCGGCCGGCTCCGGCGCTGGGGCGGTCTCGGCCTCGGCGGGCGGCGACGCCTCGGTCACGGGCGCCTCGACGGGTGCGCTGGATGCCTCGACGGGCGCCTCGGCCTCCGGAGCGGGGTCGAGCGGCGCGGGCTCGACGGGGTCCTCGGCGGGTGCCGGCTCAACAGGCGCAGCCTCCGGCTCGGCAGCGACCTCGGCGTCGGGTTCCGGCGCAGCCTCGGGGGGCGCGGCCTCGATCTCAGGTTCGGGAGCCACCTCGGCAGCGGCGGGCTCCTCGGGCGCGGCGGGCTCGTCGACCGGGGCAGCCGGATCCTCGGCGGGCGGCGCCTCCGGCGTCTCCGCCTCGGGCGACGGGTCGAGGGGTGCGGGCTCCGCGACGTCGCCGGGCAGCGCGTCGTCGGTCGGCGGGGATTCGTGGGACTCGCTCACTTGGGTCCCAACGGTACTCCCCGCCGCATCGACCGGGCGTCGCGGCTCAGCGGTCGAACGCGATGCCCGGGCCCTGGCCCGGGTCGTCCGGCCCCTCCTGCGGGTCGCGCACGAGCTCGGTCACGTCGACCTGGTCGGGCTCGCCGTAGCTCTGGTTCGCGCGCAGCGCCTCCGGGTCGCGCGGCGCGGCGACCGTGTCGCCCGGATCGTTGTCCTCCAACGTGTGCGCCACGTCGTCGGCGACGTCCTCGTCGACGTCGGTGCCCGGATCGTCGGGATCGAAGGCGTCGGCCGTCAGGTCGGCGTCCGGCGCGTTCTCGATGTTCTCGATGAGCTGGCCCTCGGCGATCTCGAAGCCCTCCGACACGCCGCCACCGCCCTCGATGACCGCCTCGAAGGCGGGATCGCCCACCCGCTCGTCCATGTCGATCGTCGGGTTGGGCGTCGGCTCGCCGGGCTCCCCCGTCTCGGACGTGAGCTCGGGCTCGACGACGCGGTAGGCCTCTTCGTCGTCGCCGTAGGGGCGGTCAAGTGATTCCATGCTGCTGGACCTACCCCGGCGGCCGCGCGGATACGCTCTTCCCATGCCTACGGCCAGCCTCGAAGACGTCACCTGGAACCTCGAACATCTCGTCGACGACGAGGGGCCCGACGGGGTCGAGCGACTGCTCGAGGAGGCGGCCGGGAAGGCGTCGGCGTTCGCCGAGCGCCACGCCGGCAAGGTCGCCCAGCTCGACGGTCCCGGGCTGGCGGCGGCAATGGACGAGCTGGCGACGATCCACGACCTCGCCGGCCGCGCGGGCAACTACGCCGCGCTGCTGTTCAGCGCCGACACGAGCGACCCCGCGCACGGCGCGCTCATGCAGAAGGCCGAGGAGCGCGGCACGACGATCGAGACCGACCTGCTGTTCTTCGAGCTCGAATGGGCGGCGGTCGAGGACGCCAAGGCCGACGAGCTGCTCGAGGCCGAGGGGCTCGAGAACTACCGCCACTTCCTCAAGCAGGTCCGCATCTACCGCCCGCACCTGCTCTCGGAGCCCGAGGAGCGGATCCTCACCGAGAAGAACATCACGGGCCGCAGCGCCTGGGGCCGGCTGTTCTCCGAGCTGATGAGCGCCGTCGAGGTCCAGCTGCCCGGCCACGACGAGCCCGTGCAGATGGAGGTCGCCACAAGCCAGCTGATGCACCCCGACCGCGAGGTCCGCCAGGGCGCGCAGGAGGCGATCACCAAGGCCCTCGAGCCGGGCCTGCGCACCCGCGCGTTCATCTTCAACACGCTGCTGCACGACAAGGCCGTCGACGACCGGCTCCGCCACTACCCGACGTGGCTGTCGAGCCGCAACCTCTCCAACGAGGCCTCAGACGAGTCCGTCGAGGCCCTCGTCCAGGCGGTGCAGTCCAACTACGACATCCCGCAGCGCTGGTACCGCATCAAGGCCGGCCTGCTCGGGGTCGACAAGCTCGCCGACTACGACCGCATGGCGCCCGTGACGACCGAGGACGAGGAGTTCGCCTGGGACGACGCGTGCGGCCTGGTGCTCGACGCCTACGAGTCGTTCAGCCCCGAGCTCGGCAGTCTGGTCCGCCAGTTCTTCGACGAGGAGTGGATCGATGCGCCGGTCCGTCCCGGCAAGCGCGGCGGCGCGTTCTGCGCCTACACCGTGCCCAGCGTGCATCCCTACGTGCTGCTCAACTACACGTCGCGCCGCCGCGACGTCCTGACGCTCGCCCACGAGCTCGGCCACGGCGTCCACGCCGCGCTCGCGCGCCCCCGCGGGCCGTTCGAGATGGGCACGCCGCTGACGCTGGCCGAGACCGCGAGCGTCTTCGGCGAGACGATCGTCTTCGGCCGCCTGCTCGACGCCGCGCCGAGCGCCGAGTCGCGCCTGGGCCTGCTGGCCGAGTCGCTGGAGGGCTCGATCGCCACCGTCTTCCGCCAGGTGGCGATGAACCGCTTCGAGCACGCGATCCACACCGCCCGGCGCGAGCAGGGCGAGCTGAGCGTCGATCAGATCAACGGCTTCTGGGTGGCCAGCCAGAACGACCTGATGGGCGACAGCGTCGAGGTCACCGACAACTACAAGTCGTGGTGGTCCTACGTCCCTCACTTCGTCGGCACCCCGGGCTACGTCTACGCCTACGCCTACGGCCAGCTGCTGGCGCTCAGCGTCTACGCGCGCTACCTCGAGGAGGGCGAGCCGTTCGTGCCGCGCTACCTCGACATGCTGCGCAGCGGCGGCTCGAAGTCGCCCGAGGAGCTCGGCGAGCTGGTGGGCATCGACCTCGCCGACCCGGGCTTCTGGGACAACGGCCTGCAGCTCGTGCGCACGCAGCTCGAGAAGGCCGAGGCCGCGGCGGCCGAGGCCGGCGGCGCCGCTTAACGAAAGCGACGCGGTTCCAAGCCACTTGGGAACCCTCTCCCGGCGCTGCACCGAAGTGCTGCACCAGTGTCAGGGTGGCGAGCCTTACGTCCCGTGGCTTCGCTCTCTGCGGCTTGGTTCCGCGTCTGGGATCAACCTCCCAGGACCGGTCGGGCCGGTCAAGCCCTGAGCGAGGAAGAACCCGCATCCTCCGCGAAATACGGCAGGATCAGCCCATGGAGATCCGTGCGCTGAACACCGGGACCGTCCGGGTCAGGGAGTCGTTCCTGTTCGCACGGTCAGGCCTGCGGCGCCAGCCGGCGCTCTTCGTTCCCGGCCCGTTCACCGACCCGCTGCCGATCCACGCCTGGCTGATCGAGCACGAGGGACGACGGATCCTCGTCGACACGGGCGAGACGGCCTCGGCCAACGACATCCCGTTCGCGCGTTTCGACGTCACACCGCAGGACGAGCTGCCGGCGGCGCTCGCCGGCCTGGGTCTCACGGTCGGCGATCTCGACACCGTCGTCGTGACCCACATGCACGGGGATCACATAGACGGCGCGGTCCACCTCGGCGACCGGCCGGTGCTCGTCCACGATCGCGAGCTGGCCTACGCCCGCAGCGCGACGTCGCGGTTCTTCCAGCGCGTGCTGCGCCAGCCGCTGCCCACCGGGATCCGCTGGGAGCCCGTGGCGCTCGACGCGGGGGCGTTCGGCGCGTTCGCCGCGTCCCGTGCGCTGACCGAGGACGGCCGGATCTTGCTGGTCGCCACCCCGGGCCACACGCCCGGCCACTGCTCCGTCCTGTGCATCGACGACGAGGGCCGCCACGTGCTGCTGGCCGGCGATGCGACCGACACGCTCGAGCAGTTGCGCGCCCGGCGGCCCGACGCGGTCGGGCCGAAGCCCGCGGTGAGCGTCGACACCTTCGACCGGATCCTCGCGCACGGAGCGCAGCATCCGGTCGTCTACCTGCCGTCACACGATCCGGACTCGGTCGCGCGGCTGGCGGCCGGCACGACGCTCTAGAACGAAAGCGACGCGGTTCCAAGCCGCTTGGGAACCCTCTCCCGGCGCTGCGCCCGAAAGCGCTGCAGCCAGTGTCAGGGTGGCGAGCCTTACGTCCCGTGGCTTCGCTCTCTGCGGCTTGGTTCCGCGTCTGGAATGAACTTCCCAGCAGGCCCTCCGGCCGTCAAGGGCGGTGCGGGAAAGAAGCCGCATCCTGCGAGAAAGCGATGTCGTGGCGACCCAGGAAGTCGCTCACCGCGCGCAGGTACGGGCCGTTCTCCTCCAGGTAGGTCATGTGGCCGGAGCGCTCGAAGACGACGAACTGCGCGCCGGGTATGCCGGCGGCGATCTGCTCGCCGCCCTCGACCGAGCACGTGCGATCGGCGCGGCCGGACAGGACGAGCACCGGATGACGCACGCCGGGCAGCCGGGCGACGAGGTCGATGGCCCCATAGCCCTCGCTGGCGAAGTGGCGCAGGACGTCGGGCGAGTAGACGCCGCCGGCCAGCTGCGCGCGCATCTCGGCGATCCGCGGATCGAGCGGGTCGCGGAAGTGAAACGGCAGCTGGTCGCCGAGCAGCTCGAGCACCTCCTCGGGCGAGGTCGCCGTCTGCTCGCGCTCCCACGACGAGGTCACGACGTCGCGCAGCTCGACGGGCTCGAAGGCGGCGAGGTTGGCCTCGACCGTGCTCATCAGCGTCGCGTCGCTGGCCACGCCCGACGAGATGATCGTCGCCGCCGGCTGCCCGCTGAAGTCCACCGCGTGCTGCAGCGCGACGAACGCCCCGAACGAGTGGCCGAGAACGACGTAGCGATCGAGCCGCAGCGCCTTGGCGAGCGCACTGACGTCGGCGGCCATCTGCGCCAGCGTCCAGGTCGCCGGGTCGCTGGGGCCCGATCGTCCCTGCCCGCGCTGATCGACGAGCAGCAGGCGGCACGCGTCGCCGAGCGGGTCGAGCAGATCGCCGAACATCGTGTGGTCGAGGCCCGGGCCGCCGTGCAGGACGAACAGCGGCACGCCGGTCCCGCGTTCGTCGACGTAGAGCTGGGTATCGCCGATGTCGACGAGCGAGCCGGACATGCCGCCAACGTACACTCGAAACGTGGGAGACACGCAGACTCAGTGGCTGCCTCCGGTCAGGCCGGAGGAGCCGCAGCGCCCCGATCCGGCGCCCGAGCCGGCCAAGCGCGGCGGGTTCGGCGCGCTGCTCGTCGCGGCCGCCGCGATCGCCGCGAAGGGCAAGGCGCTGCTGCTCCTGCTGCCCAAGCTCAAGCTGCTGACGACCTCCGGCTCGATGCTCGTCTCGATCGGCGCCTACGCGCTGATCTGGGGCTGGCAGTTCGCCGTCGGGTTCGTGGTGCTGCTGTTCGTCCACGAGATGGGTCACGTCATCCAGCTGCGGCGCGAGGGCGTCAAGGCCAGCGCCCCGGTCTTCATCCCGTTCCTCGGCGCGGTCGTGTGGGCCAAGTCGCTGGGCGGCAACGCGCTGGCCGAGGCCCGGGTCGGGCTGGCCGGCCCCGTCCTCGGCTCGCTCGGCGCGGCGGCCTGCCTGCCCATCGCCGAGGCGACGGGCAACAACCTCTTCCGGGCGCTCGCCTTCACCGGCTTCTTCCTCAACCTCTTCAACCTCGCGCCGGTCCTGCCGCTCGACGGCGGCCGCGCGATGGCGGCGATGGCGCCGTGGATGTGGATCGTGGGCCTGGGCGTGATGCTCGGCGCCGCGTTCGCCTTCCCCAACCCGATCATCATCCTCATCCTGCTGTTCGCGGTGATGGAGACGTGGCGGCGCTGGAAGCAGCGGCGCGAGGGCAGCGAGGAGACGCAGGCCTACTACCGCGTCGCGCCCAAGCACCGGCTCATGGTCGCCGCGGTCTACATCGGGCTGATCGCGCTGCTCGTCCTCGGCATGGACGCGACGCACCTCGAGCGCACCTTCAGCGACGCCTGAGTAGCCACTTCTGGGGCGTGCCGGACGCTAAGCGTCCAGTCGGTGAGCTGGAAGCGGTTGGCGGCCGAATACCCGGTCATGTCCCCCCGCTCGGTCGCCACAGAGGCACCGGAAAAAGTTCGTCAGTTCCGGTCCACCAAATCGTCAGATGCGGGGATGGTCGGGACGCGCACGCTCCGGCAGGGTCGGCTGGTGCGTCGTGCTGCCCTCCTGTTCGCCCTGGCCGCGGGGCTGGCCGTCCCTGCAGCTCACGCGACCGAGATGAGCGTCTCGGGCACCGTCGCGCCGGTCCTGGGGATCGCCCCCGGGACGACCTCGACGAGCGGCACCATGGACGTCGACGTCACCACCGAGCAGCGCGGCGGCGTCACGATCGTCACCGTCTTCCCGCGCTAGACGCGCACGCGCTCGCGCAGGGCGTCGATCCGCTCCTGCGTGAAGCCCTCGACGCCGAGGAGCCCGTCGACCGCATCGAAGCGGCCGTACTCCTCGCGATGTTCCACGATCCGCGCGGCCGCCTTGGGGCCGACGCCCGGCAGCGTCTGCAGCTCTTCGAGCGAGGCGGTGTTGATGTCGACCACTCCCGGCGTCGCCGCGGCCGGCGGCGCGGCCGGCGCTACCGGCGCAACGATCGCGGGCTCGGGCTCGGGCTCGTCCTTGCGCCGGCGCCGGCGCAGCGCCAGGAGGAGCAGCAGCGCCAGCAGACCCGCCAGCGGCAGGATCCACGGCAGGTTGTCGGAGAAGAAGCTGCCGGATTCGTCGGAGTCGGCGGGCGCCGTCGGCTCGAAGTCGGCGGTCAGCGTCTGCAGCTCGCCGGAGGAGTTCCGGTAGCGCAGCGTCGCGCGGTACCGGCCGGCCGGCACGGGCGGGAACGTCACCTTGACCGGACGGGCCTCGCCCGGCTTGACGCCGGTGACGTCGAGCCGCTTGGCGCCCAGCGGCTTCTTGTCGAGGGTCGCGCCGCGAAGGCGCTGCAGCGTCAGGCTCAGCGTCACGTCGCCGGCCTGGGTCCCGGCGTTGAGGACGTTGGAGACCGTGATGACGTCCTCACCGAGCACGGCGTTCGCGGTCAGCGACTTGACCGTGATGGAGGTGGTGGGCAGCTCGTTGGGGCCCACGAGGGTGAACGGCTTCTCCACCCGCGACTCGGTGGTGCCGAACCGCATCTTCGAGATCGCGGTGTAGTCGCCCTTGGGCAGCACCTTCTTGACGTCGACCGGGAACTCGCGCTCGGCGTCGGGCAGGATGATGTCGCCGAACCACTTCGCGTGGAAGACCACGTCGCCGCCGGCGTCGCGGATGGCGAACTGCGTCTGCCGCGGCTGGTCGACGAGCTCGCCCGTGTTCTTGACGCGGGTGAGGAACCGCAGCTTGCGCGGGCCCGCCTGCTCGCCGCGCAACCCGGTGATCTTGCCCGACCGCTTGTACTTGCCCGGCAGCCGCAGGAACGTCACGGACACCAGCCGGTTGATCTGGCTGACCGGCTGGTTCTGCTGATTGAGCTGGATGCCCTGGAAGACGATCCCCAGGAACACCGCGCGCCGGGTGCGCGGCAGGAGGTTCCAGCGCAGGGAGACCTTCTGGTTGGTTCCGGGTTGCAGCGTGAAGTCGGTCGGCGTGGCCGACAGGATCAGGCCGGCCTCGCGGAGCTCTCGCGGGTCCTCCTGGACGTCGAAGGCGCCGTCGATCCCCTGCGTGAGCAGCGCAGGGAAGACCTTGACCTTGATGACGCCGTCCGTGGTGTTCGACACGGTCGTCGCGCCAAGGCTGGTCGGCGGCTTGCCGGACAGGTCCCGGCGGGCCGGCGTGATCGAGAACTGCCCGTCCTCCTGCGCGACTGCGTCGGTCGCCAGGACCCCGAAGGTCGCGGCGACGAGTGCCATGGCGAGGTGAGACCGCGTGCGCACGGCGGCGACCCTACACGCAGCGAAGCCCGGCCGGAAGATCCGGCCGGGCCTCGGCAAGACTGCTCTCAGCGGTGGGCTAGGAGAGCGTGAACGTGGTCGTCAGGCTGTAGATGCAGCCCTCGGTCATGACCTGGCTGGTGGGGATGACCTGGGAGTAGGCGACGGTCAGCGGGGCCGCGGCGATGGGCAGCAGCGAGCCGGTCGTGGCCTGAGCGACGGTCTGCGGGGTGGCCGACAGCGTCTTCTGGCCGGCGGACTGGCTGCCGGTGAGGGCAGCGCCGTTGACGGTCAGCTTCAGCGCGTTGGTCAGCGTCGCGTCGCTGCCGGTGCAGGCACCCGCGCCCGCGATCATCTTGCCGGCGCCCGTGCCCGCGTCCTCGGCGGTCAGGGTCCAGCTGGGGCTCGTCGACGTGGCGAGCACGATGCCCGAGGCCGAGGCCGTGTTGCCGGGCGAGAAGTTGGTGGCGAAGACGGCCGGCGTGCTGACCGTGAGGGCCAGGCTGCCGAGCGTGGTGCCGGAGACCGAGAGGTCGACGCCGGCGGCCATCGAGGAAGGAGCAGCAGCGGCGAAGGCGGCGGTGGTGCCGGCGACGACGATGAGGGAGCGGAGCTTCATGGTGGGGAACGACCTCCGTGACGTGATTTCGTAGCCGCTCAATGGAGATGAGCGGTTCCTGCGCGACGCTGTCCGGGCGGCGGCTGCAGGCTCTGACAACCCCTGTATCGGAAACTGACTACCGCAACTTGAGTAGAACAAACGTCCAGTGCCCCTCAGAAGTGGGGATGCGCCAGCTCAGGTCAGCGTGAACGTGACCGTTGCGCCGTAGATACAGGCCTGCTGGAGGACCTCGGAGCTCCCGATGACCTGGCTGAAGTTCGTCGTGATCGTGGCCGTCGCGGTGGCCGGTCCCGTGGCGAGCGTCTGGGCCGTGCCGCTCAGCGACCGCGCGGGGCTTGGCGTGGCGCTGCCGATGAGCGGCGCCGCCTCGATCGTCAGGGGCTGAGCCAGATAGGTCACGCCCGAGGTGCACGTGGCGCCGCGCTTGAGGTGGCCGGGGTTCGTGGTCCCGCTGGTGCCGTCGGCGACCGTCAGCGTCCACGAGCTGGTCGCCAGCGTGATGACCATCGTGCCCGTCGCCGTGGCGGTCGCGCCGGGGCGAAACGGGCTGAGGCCGCCCGGCGGCGTGCCGATCCCGATGCCGAGGGCGTGCGCCGACGGCGTCAGCAGGGCGAACGCGACGACCGTGACGGCGAGCAGGCGCACGGCCGGCTCACCGGCCGCCGTCGCGCATCGCGCGATCCATGTCGCGCTTCTGCTCCTTCTGCTTGAGCGAATGCCGCTTGTCGAACTGATCCTTGCCACGTCCAAGGGCTATTTCGACCTTTGCGCGCCCATCCTTGAAGTAAATTCGCGTCGGGACGATCGTGAACCCGCGTTCCTTCGAGCTCTGCGACAGCCGCTCGATCTCGCGGCGGTTGGCCAGGAGCTTGCGCGGACGCTCAGGCTCGTGGTTGTTCATCGCCGCCGGCTTGTAGGGCGGGATGTGCACGTTCTGGAGCCAGAGCTCGCCCTCGGAGACGTTGACGTAGCCGTCCTTGAGCTGGGCGCCGCCGTCGCGCAGGGCCTTGACCTCGGTGCCCTGCAGGACGAGGCCGCACTCGAGCTTGTCGAGCAGCTCGAAGCGATAGGACGCCTGACGATTGCTCGCCACGTCCCCCGCGTCGATCTTGCGTTTCTTGCCCTTCGACATCGCCCTGCCGACGCTAGCGGGCTCAGGCCGCGGCGCGCGGGCGCAGCCTCGCCGGCGAGCGCCCGCGCAGGACCTCGCGCCAGTGCGCCTCGTCGAACAGGCAGGGCTCGGTGGCCGCGATCCAGTCGTTCAGCGCGTCGGCGAGCCCGTCGGGATCCTCGAGGTGCGGGAAGTGCGCGGCGCGCGGGAGCGTGACGAAGCGGCTGCCCGGGACGGCCTCGTGCGTGGCCCGGCCGTGCTCGATGGGAATCGTCCGGTCGCGCTCTCCCCACGCGATGAGCGTCGGCATGCCGCGCAGCAGGTAGAGACGGTCGTTGGCGCTGACGCGCTGGCCGTGGACGTCGATGACCGCGCGCAGCGTCTGGACGAAGGCCTCGCGCGCGCCCCGGGTGTCGAGCGGACGCAGCGCGCGAGCGACGTTGCGCGTCGCCTTACCGCCGGCCTTGAGGGTCCGGATCACGAGGCGGTTGGCGATCAGGCCGATGACGTGGCGGAAGCCGGGGATGGCCGCGGAGCGCAGCAGCGGGCTGACCTCGGGCCCGAGGCCGCCGCTGCTGATCAGCGCCAGGCGCTCGACGCGCTGCGGGAACTGCCAGAAGAACACCATGGCGACGCCGCCGCCGAGCGAATGGCCGACGATCGTCGCGCGCTCGATGCCCAGCGCGCTGAGCAGATCGCGGATGACCGTCGCGTGGGCGCCGAGCGAGTAGTCGCCGCGCGGCGTCGCGCTGTCACCGTGGCCGACGAGGTCGGGGGCGATCACCGTGTAGCGCTCGGCGAGCTTCTCGGCCACCGCGCGCCAGTGCCAGCTCGAGTTGACCATGCCGTGAATGAGCACGACCGGCGGCCCGCTGCCCATGACCCGGTAGACGACCGTGTGGCCGTGCAGCTCCATCTCCCACGCTTCGAACACGCGCCGGCGAGGCTACCCAGTTAACGACTCGAGGGGCGCCGGAGCGCCCCTCGAGCCTGCACATGTCGGTTCCCCGGTCCCTGCTCGGTTATGAGGAGCAGATCCCTGGTATGTAGTCGATTGCGGCTGTCCCCCGCATCGCAGGGCAAGTATCGGCAGTGGTTACTCAGAACTCATTAGAACGTTCGTCCAGCTTCGATATCCCCAGAAGTGGTCAGTCAGCCGCGGGCAGGAGGTCGACGCGGCCGCGGCCGGTGTCGACGCGCTCGACGCGCACCGCCACCTCGTCGCCCAGCTTGATGGCCTTGCCGCTCTCCGATCCGCGCAGCAGGGTGCCCTCCTCGTTGAGCTCCCACCAGTCGCCGCGCAGCTTGCGCACCGGCAGCAGCCCCTGGTGGCCGCCGCCGAAGGCCACGAACGCGCCGGCGCCGATGATGCCCACGACCTCGCCCTCGAAGACGGTGTCGAAGCCCTCCTCGAACAGACGCTTCTCGAGCAGGAAGCAGCGGGCGATGTCGTCGGCGTCACGCTCGATGATCATCGCGTCGCGCTCACGCGAGGAGGTCTGCACGCCGGCCTCGTCGAGCGCCGAGGAGCGCGGCGCCTCCTCTCCCCCGCCGATCGCGCTGAGCAGCGCGCGATGGCAGACGATGTCGGGGTAGCGGCGGATCGGCGAGGTGAAGTGGCAGTAGTGCTCGAGGCCGAGGCCGGCGTGGCCGAGCGGCTGCGGCGCGTAGTGGGCCTGCTTCAGCGAGCGCAGCACCAGCGACGTCAGCGCCCGGCGCCCGTGACCGACGCGCCGCACGTGCTGATCGACCATCTGTGAGATCTCGCCGATGGCGTCGGCCGCCTGCTGGGGCGAGAGCTGCTCGGGCATCGGCGGCGTGGGCACGTCGAGCGACGCGAGCTGGCCGACGAGCCGCTGCACCGATGACGGCTCGGGCCGCTCGTGGACGCGATAGAGCGCCGGGATCTTGCGCTCGGTCAGCAGCTTGGCGACCTGCTCGTTGGCGGCGATCATCAGGTGCTCGATCAGCCGGTGCGACTCGGTCTGGGACTTCTCGGTCGCGGCCACCACGTGGCCGTCCTCGAACTCGAACTCGGGCTCGGCGCTGTCGATGACCAGCGCGTTGCCCTTCGCGCGGCGCGCCTGCAGGCCGGCGGAGAGCTCGCGCGCGGAAGCCAGCGGCTCGGCCCACGGCGCCTTCGCCTTCTCCTCACCGGCGAAGATCCGGTCGACCTGCTCGTAGTCCAGCCGCATGTCCGACCGGATCAGCGAGCGGTGAAACGCGACGCGCGTGACGTCGGTGCCGTCGTACTCCATCTCCACCGAGACCGTGCGGCGGTCCTGGCCGGGAACAAGCGAGCAGGCATCGCTGGAGAGCGCATGGGGCAGCATCGGCTCGACGGCGCCGGGCACGTAGACGCTGGTCGAGCGGCGGTAGGCCTCACGGTCGATCGCCGAACCGGGCTTGACGTAGTGGGTGACGTCGGCGATGTGGACCCAGACGCGCCAGCGGCCGTCGCCGAGGCGCTCGCAGGAGATCGCGTCGTCGAAGTCCTTCGCGGTGACGGGATCGATGGTGAAGGTGGTGAGGTCACGCAGATCGCGGCGCCCGGCGTCCTCGCGATCGTCGCTCGCCACCTCCTGCGCGGCCTTCTCGACGCCGGCCGGGAAGTGGCGCCACAGCCCGCGCGAGAGCATCAGCGCCTCGATGACGTCGCGGGCGACGTCGGGACGCCCGAGCAGGCGCAGGACCTTCGCGTTCTTGCCGCGCTGCGGCGGGCGCAGCAGCGCGAGGCGCCCGGGCGTCGCGCGCTTGTCGCGTTCGACGGTCAGCCGCCGGCCACGTTCGAAGAACGGCTCGGCGACGAGGAAGCGCCCGCGCTGGGCGAGCAGCCCGACGACGTCGCCGGACTCGTTCACTGCTCCCCCGCGAGCACCCCGAGCGCCTTGTCGAGGCCCTCGTCGGCGCGGGTCTTCGGGTCGTCCTTGGCCTTGACGTCGGGCTTGATGCCCGTCCCGGTCTTGACGCCGCGGCCGCCGAGGTTGCGCCCGTCGGGCGTGAAGTACTGGCCGGCCGTGATGTCGAGGGCGCCGCCGTTGGAGAGGTCGAGGATCTGCTGGAAGACCCCCTTGCCGAAGGTGCGCGTGCCGACGACCTTGGCGCGGTCGTGGTCCTGCAGGGCACCCGTGACGATCTCCGACGCCGAGGCGCTGTTGCGGTCGACGAGCACGACGACCGGATCGCCGGCCGGGACGATCGGATCGCCCTTGGTCTTGAGGGTCTCGCTGGAGACGGAGCGGCCGCGGGTCGAGACGACGACGCCGCCGTCGAGGAACTCGCTGGCGATCAGCTGGGCCTCGGAGACCAGGCCGCCGCCGTTGCCGCGCAGGTCGAAGACGATGCCCTTGGCGCCGTCGTCGAGCAGCTTCTTGAGCGCGGCGCCGAGCTCGCCGTGGGCGCCCGAGGTGAAGCCGGCCAGGTGGGCGACGCCGAACTTGGTCCCGTCGAAGGTGCGCATGCGCGACGCGACGACCGGGACGGTGACCCGGGCGCGAGCGACGACGAGCTCGCGGTCCTTGCCGGCGGTGCGCACGGTCAGCTTGACCTTGGTGCCGGGCGGGCCCTTGATCAGGTCGTCGCCGCGCGCGGCGGCCTTGCCGGCCAGCGACCTGCCGGCCGCCCTCGTGATGACGTCGCCGGGCTTGATCCCGGCGCGCTTGGCGGGCGAGCCGTCGTAGGTCTCGATGACGCGCAGTCCGGCCTTGATCGGGCTGACGCTGATCCCGACGCCCTCGTAGGCGTTGTGCGTCGTGTTGTTGAACTGCCGGTACTCGTCCGGGTTCAGGTAGCGGGAGAAGCGGTCGTCGAGTGAGTCGACCGCGCCGGCGATCGCTGCGTCGGCGAGCTTGTCCTCGGGGACCTCGCGGTAGTAGCGGGCGTTGATCTTGTCGATCGCCTCGGTGATGACCCGCGTGTCCTTGTCGCCGACGAACACGTCGCGGACGAACCCCGGCAGCAGCTCCGGATGCCCGCCGAGCGTGATCCCCGCGATCAGCGCGGCGAGGACCAGCAGGGGTACGAGGAGGCGCCTCACGCCCCTTCACACTAGGTCGTCAGACGCGCAGGAAGCGGCGCAGCGACAGGCCGGAGCCGGCTGCTGACACGGCGACGCTCGCGCCGAGCAGGATGGCGATCAGCGCGACGAAGTTCAGGGTCTCCGGCGCGGCGATGAGCGCGAAGTCGCTGGCCAGCGGATCGACCAGGGCGATCTTCGCCACGGCCAGCAGCAGGATGGCGAACACGCCCCCCAGCGCGCCGAGCAGGACCCCCTCGATCATGAAGGGCCAGCGGATGAACCAGTCGGTCGCGCCGACGAGCTTCATGACCTCGACCTCGCGGCGGCGGCTGAACAGCGACAGCTTGATCGTGTTGGAGATCAGCAGCACCGAGGCGCCGACGAGCAGCAGCGCGAGGCCGCCCATCGTCAGCTTGATCACGCGGGTCGCCGTGAGGATCTTCTTCGTGTCGTCCTTGCGGTTCTTGACCGAGTCGATCGACGGGTCGGCGACCGTGGCGGCGCCGGACGCGCTCGTCGGCTGCAGCTGGCTGAGGATCGCGCCGACGTTGTCGGGATCGTCAGGCGTGACGCGGAAGGTGTCGGGCAGCGGGTTGGAGCCCAGCAGGCTGTAGGCCTCGGGGTTGCGCTTGCGCTCCTGGGAGTAGGCCTGCTCCTTGGAGACGAACTCGACGCTCTTGACGTGCTCCGTCTGGCTCGTGAGCAGCGAGCGGACGCGCTCGACGTCGGCATCGGTCGCCTTGTTGGTCATGTAGACGTCGACGAGCACGCGGCCGCGGACCTCGTTGGCCGCGCCGGTCGTCGCCTGCACGACGGGGATGAAGACGCCGAGCACCAGCACGGTGACGACGACGGCCGCCATGGCGGCAAAGGACGGCACGGCATTGCGCTTCATGGAGCGCAGCGCCTCGCGGAAGAAGAACCCGACGCTCATTTGTCGTCTCCGAACGCCTCGTCGAAGAGCTCTTCGGCCGTGCGCTGACGCGCGGTCTTGCCGCGGCGCTGCAGCGGCATCCCGTCGTCGCCGCGGAGCATCGCGCCGAACTCGCCGGTGCTCTGGTCGCCCGGGCTGTACAGGCCGGAGGCCTCGTCGCGGACGATGCGGCCGCTCTGCAGCTCGATGACGCGGCGGCGCATGCGGTCGACCATGTGCGAGTCGTGGGTGGCGACGAGCACGGTCGTGCCGGCCTTGTTGATGCGGTAGAGCAGCTGCATGATCCCGACGGAGGTCTCGGGATCGAGGTTGCCGGTCGGCTCGTCGGCGAGCAGCAGCGGCGGGTGGTTGACGAACGCGCGCGCCACGGAGACGCGCTGCTGCTCGCCGCCCGACAGCTGGTCGGGGTAGTTGTGCAGCTTGGTGCTCAGGCCCGTCAGGCGCAGGATGTCCGGCACCTTGTCGCGGATGTCCTTGCGGCTGTGGCCGGTGACCTGCAGCGCGTAGGCCACGTTGTCGTAGACCGTCCGGTTGGGCAGCAGCTTGAAGTCCTGGAAGACCACGCCGATGTTGCGGCGGTAGTGCGGCACGCGCTTGCGGTCGATGTCGGCGAGGTCGCGGCCCGAGACGCGGATGACGCCCGAGGAGACCTCGTGCTCCTTGATGAGCAGCCGCATCAGCGTCGACTTGCCCGAGCCGGTCGAGCCGACGAGGAAGACGAACTCCCCGCGGTTGACGCGGAACGTGGCGTTCTCGACGCCGACGTCGCCGCTCTCGTAGACCTTCGAGACGCCGCGGAACTCGATGACCGCGTCGGCGCGCTCACCCGCCGGGCGGGCGGGGGCGGAGGTCTTCTTGGTGGGCCTGTCCTGGGTTGCAGCCATGCGTCCTTGAGGGTACGAGAGGGACTCCGGAAATCCTGCAACAAGCGGTGCGCCACCTAGAGTTGCGGAGGTGCCCATGGAGCTCCACCGCGTCCCGCTCGCCGGGACCCGCGCCACCACCCTGCTGCTCGCCTTCGACGCCGGAGCCCGCACGGAGCGGCCCGAGGAGAACGGCATGGCCCACTTCCTCGAGCACCTCGTGTTCAAGGGCGGCGAGAAGTACGACAACCACCGCGCGGTCAACGAGACCGCCGAGCGGATGGGCGGTGTGCTCAACGCCTACACCTCGCACGACCTCGTCGCGTTCCACATCACGGTCCGCGCCGAGTCCTCCAACGAGGCGCTCGACCTGCTGACCGACTTCGTCGGCCGGCCGAAGATCGACGCCGGCGAGCTCGACCGCGAGCGCGGCGTCGTCATCCAGGAGATCAACCGGTCCAAGGACCAGCCGTCGGTCGTCGCCGAGCACCTGATCGACCAGGCGGCGTTCGGCGACCATCCCCTGGGCCGGCCGGTCCTCGGTCCCGAGGAGCACCTGCGCACCTTCACCCGCGAGGCGATCGTCGCCTTCCGCGAGCGCCGCTGGCAGCGCGGCGCGGCCTTCGCCGTCGGCAACGTCGAGCACCTCGACGACGAGCGCGCGC
The DNA here is from genome assembly GCA_045805505.1 of Solirubrobacteraceae bacterium. Taxonomy (GTDB): domain Bacteria; phylum Actinomycetota; class Thermoleophilia; order Solirubrobacterales; family Solirubrobacteraceae; genus BP-464. The sequence goes on along the minus strand of JBJMLA010000032.1, from coordinate 10,312 downwards.
TGGACCTGCTCGACCGCCTGCCCGCCGCGGCGGACGGCGACGCCGCGATCGAGCCGTACGAGCCCGCCGCCGGCGTCTCGACCGACCGCCTCGTCGAGCAGCGCGACACCAACCAGTCGCACCTGCGGATGCTCTACCAGCCGAAGATCGATCCGGACGACCAGGCGCAGCGCGCCGCATTGACCGTCTACTCGACGCTGCTGGGCGGCTCGATGGGCTCGCGCCTGTTCGAGGAGATCCGCGAGCAGCGCGGCCTGTGCTACTCGGTGTGGTCGGTCGACCATTCGTTCGCCGACCTCCCCGTGCTCCAGCTCGGCTCGGGCCTGGAGTCCGGCAAGTGCGTCGAGGCGTACACCCGCATGAGGGAGATCGTGGGCGAGCTGCACGCCGACGGCGCCACCGAGTCCGAGGTCGAGCGCGCCCGCGCCTACGCCGCCGGCCGCCGGGTCATCGCCTTCGAGAACACCAACGCGGTCGCTCGCTACGCCGCCACCCAGGCCATCGTCCACGGCGGCGCGATCGACCACGAGGCCGAGATCGCCGCCCTCGACGCCGTCACGGCCGACCACGTCGCCGAAGTCGCCCGCTCCATCGACCCCGAAGCCCTCGCGGTCGCCTGCGTGGGCCCGCACTCGCCGGACGAGTTCTGAGAGGCCATATGTGTCCCCTATAGGGGGACAATCTGGCCGCTCACCTGTGCGAGGAGCCGTTCGGGCCGGTAGTAGACGTCGTCGGAGGGCACCCGGCGAACCGTGTACCCGACGCCTCGCCACGCCGCCTCCTTGCGGGCGTCCTCGTCCGGAAACCGATGGAACTGATCGCCGTCGATCTCGACGACCAGCTTGCGATCGCGCCACACCAGATCGGCCTCGCAGCCACCGACCCGCACGTTGACCCTCGGTGCCATCACCCCGGCGTCGTGCAGCACCTCCAGCGCCCGGCTTTCGGCATCGCTGCGGCACCGGTGATACGGAATCGTCGCGTACCGATCGCACAGATCGACGAGAACAGCGGTCCCGCGCTGACCCGCCAGCACCTTCGAGATCTGGTTGGCGGTCGTCGTCTTCAACCGGATGCTCTCGCGAAACGCCCTCCCCAGTTGATGCCCTTTCAGGCCGGCCGCCACGTCCACGAGCGCCCGCTCCGCCGTGACGATCGGAATGCCGTCTCGCCGCGTGGTCTGTCCCTTTAGCGTCGTGGAACGGGCAACGAGGAGAGAACCCAGCCACCGCTTGCCGCCGTGCCCGGGACGAACCACCACCTCGTAGCGCTGTCGCGGCTCGTGAAAGCCCCAGCAGTGCGTTGCGCTGTGGCCCGCGAGGTAGGTGTTCGGTGCGGTCAGCACGGCGGCGATCCACACCTGTCGCTGGGTCAGGGGCGCCTGGCCCAGCGCGAAGACCCCGTGGTGAATGCGTCGCCAGCCGTCGTGGTGGGCGTGATGGAGGATCCGCTTGCGCGTCCATCCGACGGCGGCCAGTTGCCACGCCGCGACCAGATCGTCCTGCCCCGCCGCCAGCTTGCGTAGGTGAGCGTCCATATGTGTCCCCACTAGGGGCCACACATGGCCTCTCGCCCCCCCTCGCTACGTGATGGCCACCATGCGCTCGATCGGCAGGCGGGCGCGGTCGGCGATGTCGGCCGGGACGCGGACCTCGGGGGCGAGGTCACGGAGGGTGTCGCGGAGCTTGGGCAGCGTGATCTTCTTCATGTACCGGCAGACGGCCATCTCGTTGGCGGCGATGAAGTCGACCTCGGGGTTGGCGAGGCGCAGCGGGTGCAGCATGCCGGTCTCGGTGGCGACGATGGCCTGCGAGCCGGGGGTCATGGCCTTGGCGTGCTCGAGCATGCCGCCGGTCGAGAGGGTGTAGAGCTCGTCGCCGGAGATGTCGCCGGCGGACTGGTACTCGAGGATCGAGGTGGTGCAGCCGCACTCGGGGTGCACGAGGAACTCGGCGTCGGGCCGCGCGTCGCGCATCGTGTTGATGTCCTCAGGGCGGATGCCGGCGTGGACGTGGCACTCGCCGATCCACACCTCCATCTTCTTGCCGGTCATCCGCTCGACGTGCGCGCCGAGGAACATGTCGGGGCCGAAGAGGATCTTCGTGTCGGGACCGATGGTCGCGTAGATGTGCTCGACGACCTTCACGGCGTTGGCCGACGTGCAGCAGTAGTCGGTCTCGGCCTTGACCTCGGCCGTGGTGTTGACGTACATGACGACGACGCCGCCCGGGTGCATCGACTTCCAGTGGCGCAGCTGGACCGCGTCGATGGTCTCGGCGAGCGAGCAGCCCGCGTCGAGGTCGGGCAGCAGGACCGTCTTGTCGGGCGACAGGATGCTCGCCGTCTCGGCCATGAAGTGCACGCCGCAGAACGCGATCACGTCGGCGTCGGCCTTGGCGGCCTCGATCGACAGGCCCAGCGAGTCGCCCACGTAGTCGGCGACCTCCTGGATCTCGCCCAGCTGGTAGTTGTGGGCCAGGATCACCGCGCCACGCTCGGCGGCCAGCGCGCGGACCTCGTCCTGGAGGCGCGCGACGTCCGCGGGAGACAGGGTCTCGGCCGCGTAGGGGTTGGCGATCGGGGCCATGGGCAGGTTCATGGCGTCGGCTCCAAGATCAGGGACAGATCCAGTGCGGGCGCCGAGTGCGTCAACGCCCCCACCGAGATCCAGTCTAGCCCTGGGACCGCGTGATCCCGGACGGTTTCCAGCGAGATCCCGCCGCTCGCCTCGAGCTGCGCGCGCCCCTCGACCTGGGCCACCGCGGCGGTCAGCTCCGCCGGTCCCATGTTGTCGAGCAGGATCCGCGGCGCCCCCGCCTCAAGCGCCTCGGCCACCTCCGCGGCGTCGCGGCACTCGACCTCGAGCGGCAGCTCCGGATAGGCCTCGCGCGCCGCCCGAACCGCGGCCCCCACCCCGCCCGCGGCCGCCGCGTGGTTCTCCTTGATCAGCACCATGTCGAACAGCCCGAAGCGGTGGCTGTGCCCCCCGCCGGCGCGCACCGCGGCCTTCTCCAGCGAGCGCATCCCCGGCGTCGTCTTGCGCGTGTCGAGGATCCGCACGCCCGTGCCCTCCACGGCCTGGACGTAGCGAGCGGTGAGCGTGGCCACGCCCGAGAGCCGCTGCAGCACGTTGAGCGCCGTGCGCTCGGCGCCGAGGATCGCGCGCGTCGCGCCCGTCACCTGCAGGACCTCGCCGCGCTCGCGCCACACGCCCTCCTCGCCGAGCCGCTCGACGACCAGCGACGGGTCGAGGGCCAGGAACGCCTCGGAGCAGATGTCGAGACCGAAGACCACGCCGGGCGCCTTCTGGGTGATGGTGGCGACGCCACGAGCGTCCTCCGGCACGGTCGCCAGCGACGTGACGTCGCCGCTGCCGAGGTCCTCGTCGAGCGCCGCGCGGATGTCCATGCGCTCACGATACGTTGCGCCGATGCGCGCGCTGGTCCTCCACGACACCACTGGCCCGGAGGCGCTGGCGCTCGAGGAGATCCCAGCGCCCGACGCGCCCGACGGCACGGTGGCCGTCGAGGTGCACGCCGCCGGCCTCGGCTTCGTCGACTGGCTGGTGACCAAGGGCGAGTACCAGATCCGCCCGCCGCTGCCGTTCGTGCCGGGCATCGAGGTCGCGGGCACGCTCGACGGCCGGCGGGTCTGCGCGACCGTGGCCTTCGGCGGCCTCGCCGAGACGGCGATCGCCCCCGCCTTCACCGTCTTCGACCTGCCCGACGCGATGACGTTCGCCCAAGGCGCGGCGATGGTGACCAACTTCCAGACCGCGCACCTCGCGCTCGCCCGCCGCGGGCGCCTGCGCGAGGGCGAGACCGTGCTGGTCCTCGGCGCCGCCGGCGGCGTCGGCCTCGCCTCGATCGCGGTGGCCAAGGCGCTCGGCGCCGCGAAGGTCATCGCGGTGGTCTCCACCGCGGAGCGCGGCGAGACCGCCCGCGCGGCGGGTGCCGACGTCGTCCATCTGCCCGGCGACGAGTGGGAGCGCGCCGACGTGGTCGTCGACCCGGTCGGCGGCGATGCCTTCAAGCCGGCGCTGCGCGCGCTCAACGCCGAGGGCCGCCTGCTGGTCGTCGGCTTCGCCTCGGGAACCATCCCGCAGCTCGAGGTCAACCGCCTGCTGCTGCGCCACACCGAGGTGGTCGGCGTCAACTACGGCGGGATGCTGGCGATCGACCAGGCCTTCCCCCAGGCCGCGTGGGCCGACCTGCGCCGCTGGTTCGAGGAGGGCCGCCTCCCGCTGCCCGGCATCTCCGAGCATCCGCTCGACGCCGTGCCGGGAATCCTGCGCGCCCTCGGCGAGCGGCGGCTGGGCGGCAAGCCGGTGGCGCTGGTCCGGTGAGCGGGCCCGACCTCGACGCCTGGCTGCCCGACCCGGTCATCCGCAGCCGCCACCGGCGCGCCGCCCAGGCCGATCCCGAGGCTCTCTGGCACGCCGCCGAGGAGGTGCGCCTGAGCGACACCCGCAGCCTCGGCCGGCTCGTGCGCTGGCGCATCCCCGGCACCCCGCCCGACATCGCCTTCCGCGACCTGTTCCGCAGCCACCCGTTCCTCGTGCTCGACGAGGGCGACGGCTGGTCGGTCTCGGGGCTGGCCGGCCGGATCTGGACCCTCGACCGCGACTACCCCCGGCTCACCTCGCCCGACGAGTTCGCCGCCTGGAACGAGCGAGGAACCGCGCGCGTCGTCTTCGCCCACTGGGTCGACGGCGGCGCCCTGATCAGCGAGGCGCGCGTGGACGGAACCGACCGCGCCGCACGGCTGCGGCTGCGCGCGCTCTGGGCGATGGTCGGCGGCTTCGAGCGGCTGATCGGCGGCGAGGCGCTCGCCCTAGCAGCCCGCAACGCCGCAGGCTGAAAAACCGGACATCCGTCCAGCCGGGTCAACGCCGGGGTCAAGCGGACCGACGTTCCACCTATGGCCGCCGTCGCGCTTCCCCGCGAGCACCCCCGCACCATCGGCTGGCTCGGCACGGTCGCCCTCGCCATGGGCGGCTCGAACCAGAGCCTGTTCCTCATGGGCGCCCTCCTGCTCACGCAGGGCAGCGGCGCCGTGCCGCTGCTGATCGTCGGCCTCATGCTCAGCTGGGCGGCGCTGCCCGGCTGGATCGAGCTGATCCTGATGTGGCCCAACCGCGTCGGCGGCATCGCCGCCACGTGCGCGGAGGCGTTCCGCCCCTACTCGCCGGTCCTGGCCAACCTGACCGGCGTCTCCTACTGGTGGGGCTGGATCCCGACCTGCGGCCTCACCGCCATCCTCTCGGCCACCGCGCTGCACCACTGGTACCTGCCGTTCCTGCCGGTCACGCTGCTCGCGGTCATCATCGTCCTGACCTTCACGGTGGTGAACCTCATCGGCGTGCGCTGGGCGACCCGCGTCGCCATCCCGATCGCCTTCGCCTCCGCGATCCTGGCGCTGCTGTCGGTGATCGTCCCGGTCTTCGCCGGCACCGTCGACTGGCACCAGGCCGCCTCGTTCGACCTCAAGCTGCCGTTCCACGGCGTCTTCGGCTGGGTGACGAGCGCGATGGCGGGCATCTACCTGATCGGGTTCGCCGCCCCGGCCTTCGAGGCCGCCGCCTGCCACGTGGGCGAGACGACCAACCCCGAGGTCAACGTGCCCAAGGCGATGTACCGGGCCGCCGCCATGGCGGGCCTGTACTTCATCGCCATCCCGATCGTCTGGCTCGGCGTCATCGGTCCCGCCGGCCTCGAGGGCGACCTGATGACGACGCTGGGCCCGACGTTCGCCCCGCTGCTCGGCGGCCTGGCGAAGTCCGCGGCCATCTGGTTCATGGTCTTCAACATGTTCCACGGGACGCTGCAGCCCCTGGCCGGCGCGGCGCGGACGATGTCCCAGCTCGCCGAGGACGGGCTGCTGCCCCGCGCCGTCGCCCGGCGCAACCGCTACGACGCGCCGTGGGTGGCGACCACGATGACCGCCGGTTTCGCGATCTGCTTCCTGCTGCTGGGCGACCCGATCTGGATCATCGCCGCGGCGAACTTCTGCTACCTGATCGGCATCGGCATGCCGTCGCTGGCGGTCTGGCTGCTGCGGCGCAACGCGCCCGACATGCCGCGGCCCTACCGGGCGCCGCGCGGCACGATCGCGCTCGGGCTGGTCGCCGCCACCGTCTGGCTGATCTCCACCTTCCTCGGGCTCGAGCAGTTCGACCTGGCCACCGTCATCGCCTCGCTGGGCATGGCCTACTCCGGCTCGCTGGCCTACGCCTGGCGGCGCTGGCGCGACCACGTCAACGCCGGGAACCCATCCGGCGACTTCTTCCGCTCGCTGCACGCCAAGCTCACCGGCGCGATGGTCGCGGTCATGGTCCTCGACGGCGTCGGCTACCTGCTCGCCGTCCAGCACGTCCCCGACGGCAACGACGTGCTCGTCGCGATCCTCAAGGACATCTTCGTGGCGGTGGCCATCCTCACGGTGACCGTCGGTCTCGTGCTGCCCGGCATGATCGCCCACGCGGTCCAGCAGGTCTCCGCGGCCGCGGACCGGCTGGGCGGCGGCACCATCGCCGAGCTCACGCGCGCCATGCGATCGCTCGGCCGCGGCGATCTCGACGCGGCCCACGCGGACGCCACGGTCGAGCCGGTCGACGTCCACACCCGCGACGAGGTCGGGCAGATGGCCAACGCCTTCAACGCGATGCAGCACGAGGTCGCCGGCGCGGCCAAGGCGCTCGACGAGGCCCGCGAAGGCGTGCGCTCGAGCCGCGAGGCATTGGCGCTCAGCGCGGCCCGCCAGGCGCTCGTCGCGGGCCTCGGCCAGCGGGCGCTCGAGGGCCTGGCCGTCGAGGACCTGATGAACGAGGTGCTCCAGCGCTCGTGCGCCCTGCTCGACGGCGACGGCGGCCTGATCGTCGAACGCCTGGTGACCGGGCTGGTCACCACGCGCGCGTGCGTGGGGCTCGAGGGCCACGACCGCTACGAGCTGCTTCCCGCCCCGGTCGGCAACGCCGCTCCGGCCAGCATCGAGGAGCTCGGCCGCTCACGGATCGTCATCCCCGTCACGGGGCGCCTTGCGCCGTTCGGCTGGGTCTCCGTGCACTGGAACGATCTCCACGTCCCGACCGCCGACGAGCACGACTTCCTCCAGGCCGTCGCCAACCTGCTGGCCAACGCCATCGAGCGCGCCCGGGTGGAGGAGGAGATCCGCCACCAGGCGCTGCACGACCCGTTGACCGGACTGCCCAACCGCACGCTGTTCGTCGATCGCCTCGAGCACGCGCTGAGCCAGTGCGAGCGCCGAAAGAGCACGGTCGCGGTGCTGTTCATGGACTTCGATCACTTCAAGGTGATCAACGACTCGCTCGGTCACACGGTCGGCGACAAGCTCCTCAAGGCCGTGGCCGACCGGCTCGTCCAGACGCTGCGCCCCGGGGACACCGTCGCGCGCTTCGGCGGCGACGAGTTCGTCGTCATCTGCGACGACCTCAAGGATCCCGCCGAGGCCGAGCTCGTCGCCCAGCGGACCATCGCCGAGCTCACCCGTCCGTTCGCGCTCACCGATTCCGACCACGTCATCTCGGCGTCCATCGGCATCGCGCTCGCCGAGGGGCTGCGCCGCGATCCCGAAGACCTCGTGCGCGAGGCCGACGCCGCCATGTACCGCGCGAAGGAACGCGGCCGCGCCCGCTACGAGCTCTACGACGAGCACATGCGCGCCCGCGCGTTCGCGCGCCTGCGCACCGAGACCGAGCTGCGCGCCGCGCTCGAGGCCGGCGACCTGCGGCTGCACTACCAGCCCATCGTCGACCTGCGCGGCGGTGGCGTCCGCGGCGTCGAGGCCCTGGTGCGCTGGGAGCATCCCGAGCGCGGCCTCATCCCGCCGGCCGACTTCATCGCCGTGGCCGAGGAGACCGGCGTCATCGTGCCGCTGGGCGCCTGGGTGCTCGAGGAGGCCTGCCGTCAGGTCGCGGCCTGGCACCGGGCCCGGCCCGACGCCCGCCCCGTGCGCGTCGGCGTGAACCTCTCGGCCCGTCAGGTCGTGCACCCGGCGATCGTCGACATGGTCGACCGCGCGCTGCGCCAGACCGGGATCGACCCGTCGTGCCTGGTGCTCGAGATCACCGAGAGCGTCCTCATGGACGATCCCGAGTCGGGCGCCGAGACGCTGCGCCGCCTCAAGGCGCTGGGCGTCAACATCGCGCTCGACGACTTCGGCACGGGCTACTCGTCGCTGGCCTACGTGCGGCGCTTCCCGATCGACATCCTCAAGATCGATCGCGAGTTCATCTCCGAGCTGGGCACCAACCACGCCATCGTCGAGGCCGTGCTGGCCATGGGCCGCAACCTCCACATCGACGTCGTGGCCGAGGGCGTCGAGACCGTGGAGCAGGAGGCGGCGCTGCGGGAGCTCGACTGCGGCCTGGCCCAGGGCTTCCTCTACGCGCGTCCGGCGCCCGCCGAGGAGATCGAGCCACTGCTCGGCCAGATCGTCGCCCCGATCCGCGTCTAGGCCATGACGTGGATCGTGCCGAAGCCGGGGTCGCTGGCCCCGTGCAGGCGCGCTCCGCTGGTGACGAGCTCGCGCAGGTAGGCGACCGTCTCGTCGGTGATGCGCTCGCCCGGCAGCAGCGCCGGGATGCCCGGCGGGTAGCCGGCGATCGACTCACACGACACGCGACCCACCGCGTCGTCGACGGCCACGACCTCGGCCTCGCCCAGGAACGCGTCGCGGGGCGAGACGACCATCTCGTTCTCCAGCGCGCCGGGCGCGCGGACCAGCGCCTCGCTCGATCCCGCCACGGTGATGCGCTTGACGGTCTCGTCCACGTCGCCGGCCATGCGCTCGAGGACGGCGGGCGACTCGGCGATGCCGGCCAGCAGGACCACCGTCGCGTGGGTGGCGAGCTCGGCCTGGACGTCGTAGGAGTGGCGCAGGGCCGCGGCCACCTCGTAGCCCGAGCGGCCGGTGGCGCGCACGTCGAGCACGATGCGCAGCGGGTCCCAGTCGGCGACGCCCGGGCGGCCGACCATCTCCGGGCCGATCAGCGCGAGTCCCGGGACCGCGCCGAGCTTGGCGCGCACATCGTGGATCGCCGCCAGCGTGTCGTGGATCAGCGCCTCGCCATGGACGGCGAGCTGACGGCGCGCCGCGTCGAGCGACCCGAGCAGCAACGAGCTCTGCGACGTCGAGCGCACCAGCCGGACCGCGCGCGACACGGCGGCCACGTCGATGCGCCCGGTCGGCGCGACGTGCAGCATCGCGCTCTGCGTGAGGCTGCCCACCAGCTTGTGCGTCGAGGTCAGCACGGCGTCGGCGCCCTGCGCCAGCGCGCTGGGCGGCAGGTCCGGGTGAAAGCCCAGGTGCGGCCCCCACGCCTGGTCGACGATCAGCGGCACGCCGGCCTCGTGGGCCACTTCCGCGCAGCCGGCCACGTCGGCGCACATCCCGTAGTAGGTCGGCGAGACGATGAAGACCGCCTGCACGTCGGTCGTGCGCGCGAAGGCCTCGCGCAGCGTGTCGGGCGTGACGCCATGCGCCATGCCGAGCTCCGCGTCGTACTCGGGAGCGACGAACGACGGCATCCCGCCGCTGAGGACCAGCCCGTCGACGAGCGAGGCGTGGGAGTTGCGTTGCGCGACCACGCGCTTGCCCATGGCCGCCAGCGCAAGGCACAGCGCGTGGTTGCCTTGCGTCGCGCCGTTGGTCAGAAACCACGTCCGCTCGGCGCCGTAGGCCTCGGCCGCGAGCTGCTCGGCGCGCTCGTAGGGCGTCGGCGACGGGCCGAGATCGATGCCCTCGATGTCCTGCGGGATGTCGACGGCCAGCGCGCGATCGCCGAGGGCGAAGCGCAGCGCCGGGTCCGCGCCCGGGCCCCCCTTGTGGCCCGGGACGTGAAAACGCCCGGTCCCGCGAAAGCCGTGGGCGACGAGCGCGTCGAGGTACGGGGCGGTGGGCTGCTCGGAGTGGGAACCGTCGGCCATGCGGCGGACGCTACCGGCCCCGGCGCAACAGCTCTGCGCGCACGAAGCCGTCGAGGTCGCCGTCGAGCACGCCCTGGGCGTTGCCGACCTCGAAGTTCGTCCGGTGGTCCTTGACCATCGTGTACGGGTGCAGCACGTAGGAGCGGATCTGCGAGCCGAAGTTGACGTCCTGCGTCTCGCCCTTCTCGCGCGCCAGCTCGTCGGCGCGCTCGCGCTCGCGCAGCTCGACGAGCTTGGAGCGCAGCATCTTCATCCCGGTCTCGCGGTTCTGCGTCTGCGAGCGCTCGTTCTGGCACTGCTCGACGTTTCCGCTCGGCCGGTGGGTGATGCGCACCGCGCTGTCGGTCTTGTTGACGTGCTGGCCG
>JBJMLA010000031.1:0-2050 GCA_045805505.1 Solirubrobacteraceae bacterium | reverse complement strand
CCGACGTTGGAGGACTTCTGCAGCACGCCGGCGGCCGTCAGCGTGCCGTAGCTCTCGCCGTGCGCCTCGCCGATCGACCGGTCCGCGACCTGGATCTGCGCCGGCAGCTGGAAGACGGTCTGCGGCGTGATCTTGTGCTCGCTGAGCGCGGCGGCGAACGTGAACGCCTTGAAGGTCGAGCCCGGCTCGTAGGAGGTCTGCACCGCGCGGTTCTGCTTGGCCCAGTCCGGCGCGTCGCCGGGGGTGTTGGCGTCGACGCGCGGCCAGTTCGCGACGGCCAGCAGCTCGCCGTCGTGCGGGTTCATGACGATCGCGGTCGCGCCCTTGGCGGGCTTGAACTTGGCGCCGACCTCGGCAAGGACCTTCTCCGTCTCCTCCTGGATGCGGTCGTCGATCGTGAGCTTGAGGTCCTCGCCGTCGATGGCCGGCTGCTCGTCGTTGAGCTTGATGGACTGGCCGAGCGCGTCCTTGACCAGCAGCCGCTTGCCGTCGTGGCCGGCGAGCTCGTGCTCGTGCTCGAGCTCGAGGCCGGCGAGCCCGTTGCCGTCCGTGCCGGTGAAGCCGAGCAGCTGGGAGGCGACGAACTTGCGCGGGTACGCGCGCGTGGACTCCTCGACGAAGTCGAGGCCCTCGATGTGCATCTTCTGCAGCTGCTTGGCGCGCTCGATCGAGAGCTTGCGCGCGAGCCACACGAAGCCGGTGCCCTTCTTGGAGAGGTCGGCGAGGACCGCGTTCTGGTCGCGGCCGAGCAGTCCGGAGATCCGGTTCGCGACCTTGAGCGGGTCGTGGATCAGGTACGGCGTGGCGGCGACGCTCATCGCCGGCTGGGAGACGGCGAGCTCCTCCTCGTGGCGGTCGGTGATCGACCCGCGGCGGGCGGGGACGGTGATGGTCTGCTTCTGCTGCGTGGCGGCAGCGTTGCGCAGCGTGCCGGCCTGGACGACGCCGAGCCACAGCGCCTTCGTGCCGGCGATGCCGAGGCCGGCGAGGAAGATCGCGAAGACGAGCCCAGTGCGCCGGTCGATGAGGCGCATCGGGGACCCCTTCACTGCGCCGGGACCGTTGCGGTGGTGGTCGGGACGGGGGTCGCGGTCGCCACCGCGGTCGGCACGGCGGTCGCCACCGCGGTCGGCACGGCGGTCGCCACCGCGGTGGGCAGGGGCGTCGCGATCGCCGCGGGCTGCGCCTTGCCGCCGCTCGCCAGCTCCTGCTTGGCCGCCTCGGACGGCGCCGTCATGTTCTGCGCGGCGCGCGGCGCGTCGACCCGCGGGCGGACCGTGAGGTAGCCGACGTCGCCGGCGTTCGGGACGATCAGGCCCAGCTTGCCGGCCTGGTCGGCGATGCGCTCGCCGCTCGAGAGCTCGGCCACCTGCTCCTCGAGCGCCGCGTTGGCGTGCTGCAGCTCGGTCGACTTCTGGACGTCGAGGCCGATGCCGGCGTTCATCTTCAGCAGCGAGACCTGCATGAACACGATGCCGCCGAGCGCGATGCCGATCATCCAGATCCAGGCGCGCGAGCGCAGCAGGGTGTCCAGGAACCGGTGGTCGGGGACCGCGCGCAGCCGCGCGAGCGCCCCGGTCTGCGGAAGGGCTGTGACCCCGCCCGGCGCCGCCACGCGTACGGGCGGGGGCACAGCTCGGGCCGGCCGAGGATGGCCGGGCCGGATGGGGCCCGAAACGCGGCGGGCGTGACGGGGCGCGATCGAGGTTGCCGTGCGGGTGCGACCCATCAGTCCTCCTTGACTTCCAGCTTGCGCGCGGCTCGCAGCCGCGCCGACTTCGCCCGTGGGTTCGCGGCGACCTCGCCGGGGGTCGGCACCACGCCGCCCCGGCGGATCAGCTCCGCCTCCGGCTCGTGGCCGCAGACGCAGACCGGGAGCTCGGGCGGGCAGATGCAGCCCTGTGCACGGTCGGCCAGGAAGCGCTTCACGCGCCGGTCCTCGAGCGAGTGGAACGAGATAGCGGCCAGCCGGCCGTCGGTCGCCAGCAGCTGCCACGCGAGCGGGAGCGCCTCGTCGATGTTCTGTAGATCGTCGTTTATGGATATAGTG
>JBJMLA010000030.1:0-1691 GCA_045805505.1 Solirubrobacteraceae bacterium | reverse complement strand
TCGGCCGCCGCAGGTGCCTCCGGCGACGGCGCAGCCGGGCACGGCCGCCGCGTCGCCCGCCGCCGCCGGCGGGGGCACCGCCACCGCGACTCCGCCGCGCACGGGTCCTCCGCCGGTCACGCCGTCGCCGCGGACGTTGCCCTCGACGGGCGGGCAGACGGCGATCCTGTCGCCGCCGTCGCGAGCGATGGACGAGGGTCCGTGGTACAGGCGCATCACGTGGCCCGAGCCGCGCTACATCGCGCTGATCGTGGCCGGCGTGCTGGTGCTGGGCGCCGGCGCGGCCTACGGGATCACGCAGCTGACGAGCTCGTCCTCGAGTCCCAGCAGCTCGAACCAGGGGCAGGCTGCGCCGGGCGCGTCCGGTAGCTCGCAGGGCTCCAAGTCGAGCAAGCCCGCGCCGGTCGACCCGTCGAAGGTCACCGTCGCCGTCCTGAACGGCACCCGCATCCCGGGCCTCGCCGCGCATGTCGGCGACCGCGTGCAGTCGAACGGCTTCCAGCTCGGCAACGTCGCCACGGCCACCGAGGCGCAGCGCGCCGAGTCGGTGGTCGAGTTCAAGTCGGGCTCGAACCGAGCCGCCCGCCTGGTCGCGCGCAAGCTGCACATCACCCAGATCGAGCCGCTCGACCCGTCGAGCGGCGACCAGGGCCTGACGGGCAACGCCCAGGTCCTGGTGATCGTGGGCGCCGACCAGCAGCGCGGGAGCTCGTCGACGGGCACGGGCAGCACGGGCGGTGGCTCGACCGGCACGGGCACGGGAACCGGCGGCGCCGGCACTGGCACGGGCAGCCCGGGCACCGGTACGCCGGGCGCCGGCGGCACGGCGACCTCGCCGTAACCGCGGCCGCGCGCCGCTACGCCACGCGCACCGCGCGCGCCCGCTCCGCCATGTGCGGCACGCCCAGGCGCTCGAAGACGTGCGCCGACTCCTCGAGCAGGCGGCGTGAGCCGTCGGGGTCGCTCTCCGCGAGGCGGACTCCGGCCAGGAGGTCGCATCGGGCCGCGTCGAGAGGACGGCCGAGCTCGAGCCAGATCGCCTTCGCCTTGCCGAGCAGCTCGGCGCCCTCGACAGGGTCTTCCGCGGTGGCCCCGAGCGCGTCCAGCGCGGTCGCCTCCCCCACCGGGTAGCGCAGCCGCTCGGCGAGGCGCCCGGCCTCGTCGGCCGACTCGCGGGCCTGATCGACGCGCCCGCCGTGGTAGAGCGCCAGGGCGCGCGCCGACACCGCCTGGATCGACTGGGAGATGAGGCCGGCGCGCTCGCAGATGTCGAGCGCCTGGTCGAGGGACGTGACGGCCGCGGTGAACTCGCCTCGGTCGCGCTGGGTCAAGGCAAGGCCGAACAGCGCCGAGAACGCGACCTCGGACCAGCCCACCTGCTCGGCCAGCTCCTTCGCTCGGCGGTACAGCGCCTCGGATCCCGGGAAGTCGCCCTCGCGCCAGCGCAGCAGGCCGCGCAGCGCGTACGGGTAGGACATCTTGCCGACGAGGCCCTCGCGCTCGGCCAGGCCGGCGCTCGCCTCGGTGTAGTCGCTCATCTCCGACCAGTCGCCGCGGTAGGCGGCCAAGAGCGCCAGTGCGGAGTGCAGCTCGACCTGGGCCGGCATGTCGCCCACGCGGGAAGCGACCTCGAGCGCCTCGATGTACGCCGTGCGCGCCGCGGCGTAGTCGGCCTCGGAGGTCTCCAGATG
>JBJMLA010000029.1:0-1926 GCA_045805505.1 Solirubrobacteraceae bacterium | reverse complement strand
CGCTTCACGCTCCCCCCGCTTCTGCGCGACCTTTTTGGCCAGTGCTTTATACTCCTCTGATTCAAGATGTTTGAATGAGAGGTCTTCCAGCTCCCAACGGAGCTTCGCCATACCGAAGCGGTGGGCGAGCGGCGCGTAGAGGTCGCGCGTTTCCTGGGCGATGCGCCGGCGCTTCTCGGCCGGAAGCCAGTCGAGGGTGCGCATGTTGTGAAGCCGGTCTGCCAGCTTCACGATGATGACGCGCGCGTCCTTGGCGATCGAAAGGAGCAGCTTGCGGTAGCTCTCGACCTGACGCTCTTGCGTCGACCCGCCGGACGGCAGCTTGGCAATTTTCGTCAAGCCGTCGACGATCGCGGCGATCTCCTTGCCGAACTCCGCCTCGACCTCGGCCAGCGTCAGCCGAGTATCTTCGATGACGTCGTGGAGCAGCCCGCTCGCCACGGTGATCGAGTCGAGCTGTAGATCGGCGAGAATCTTCGCGACCTCGACCGAGTGTGTGATGTACGGGTCGCCGGAATTGCGAAGCTGGCCCCGGTGCGCTCGCTCGCCAAAGCGATACGCGCGAACGAGGAGGTCGCGATCGAGCTTGTCGTGTAGTGGCGACTCGCTCTCGCGCCATCCGGGAATCAGCTCCTGCACCGCCGTTGCCGTCACAGCAGACCTGCCTCCGCGAAGCTCGTGTAGCGTCCTCTTCCGATGATTACGTGGTCGTGCACGGGAATGTCCAGCAATCGGCCGGCCGCGACGAGCTGGTCCGTCACCGCGCGATCGTCCGCCGACGGCATCGGATCGCCGCTGGGATGATTGTGGACGAGGATGACCGCCGCGGCGCGCTCGGCGATCGCCTCGCGAAAAACCTCGCGCGGGTGCACGAGGGATGACGACAACAACCCACGCGTGACCGTGACATCACGTTCCAACCGATGCTGTGCGTCGAGCACGGCCACGTGGAACTCCTCGACGGGCAGATCTTCCATGCGCGGTCCGAAGTACGCGACGACGTCACGCGGGGACCGAACCGGGCACCCTTCTTCCCGCGTTTCGAGCGCCATGCGCCGCCCAAGCTCCAGCGCCGCATGGATCACCACAGCCCGCGCCATTCCTACCCCCGCGACCCCCGTGAGGGCCGCAACCGGCTGGCGGGCGATCCATCGAAGCGCCCCACCCGCCTCGACGAGAACCGCGTGGCCGAGCTGAACCGCACTCCTTCCGACGCCCCCCGAGCCAACGATGATCGCAATGAGCTCGGCCGTACTCAGCGCCGAGGCGCCAAGGTCGACCAATCGCTCCCGCGGCCGCTCGGACCGAGGGAATTCTCGAATAGTTAACGATTTCGCGGGGTTCGGACCAGTCATGGCGCATAGTTGTGCGTGTGACTGGCCGGAACGCCATCAAATTGGCCCGCCCGTAGACGGGACTATGCCGGCCGCGCCCCACGCTGGAACGCGTGGAGCGCGTGCGACCTTACATCTGGGCACCGTGGCATTTCTTGAACTTCTTGCCCGACCCGCACGGACACGGGTCGTTACGGCCGACCGTCGACCAATCGACGTTGGCAGGGGTCGGGGACGACGAGAGTGAGCGCGGGCGGCCCGCACCGACGATGAGCGGATCTTTCCGGGCCGCGACAGGCTTGTCGGCCGGCACCTCGGCTGGCCCAATATCGAGGGCGACAGCGCCGCCGTCGTCCGATCCGGCCGAGTCCTCGGCCGGAATGTCCTCGAGGATGCCCATAGCGTTGTAACGCTTGGTCGGACCGCCGCGCGGGCCCCCGCCGCCGTACGATGGCGGAGGGGGCGGGGGCGGCGCATCGACAATGAGCTGCACCTTTAGGAAACGCTCAGTAAAGGTGTTGTAGATGTCGTTCATCAAGTCCACGAACATCGTGTACGCTTCGTGCTTGTACTCGACGAGCGGGTCCTTCTG
>JBJMLA010000028.1:0-90426 GCA_045805505.1 Solirubrobacteraceae bacterium | reverse complement strand
GGTCACGCGCGTGGCGCGCGAGGTCGGCACCGAGGGCATCCTCGGCGGCCAGGCCGACGTGCCGGGCGTCGCCGGCACGTGGAAGGACCTCACCGACAACGTCAACGGCATGGCGGCCAACCTCACCGCCCAGGTGCGCAACATCGCCCAGGTCACCACCGCGGTGGCCCAGGGCGACCTGTCGCAGAAGATCACCGTCGACGCCCAGGGCGAGATCGCCGAGGTCAAGGACACCATCAACACGATGGTCGACCAGCTCTCGGGCTTCGCCGACGAGGTCACGCGCGTCGCGCGCGAGGTCGGCACCGAGGGCAAGCTCGGCGGCCAGGCGCAGGTCGAGGACGTCAGCGGCACCTGGCGCGACCTGACCGAGAACGTCAACCAGCTCGCCTCCAACCTCACCACCCAGGTGCGCGCGATGGCCGACGTCGCCTCGTCGGTGACCCAGGGCGACCTCACGCGCCAGATCACGGTCGAGGCCTCCGGCGAGGTCGCCGAGCTCAAGGACCGGGTCAACCAGATGATCGCCAACCTGCGCGACACGACCAAGCAGAACGCCGAGCAGGACTGGCTCAACACCAACCTCGCGCGCATCTCGAGCCTGATGCAGGGCCAGCGCGACCTGCAGACCGTCACGCGCATGCTGATGAGCGAGATCTCGCCGCTGGTCAAGGCCCAGCACGGCGCGTTCTTCATGGTCGACCACGAGGAGGCCGAGAACCCGACGCTGCGCCTGCTGGCCTCCTACGGCTACAAGAAGCGCAAGAACCTGGCCAACGAGTTCGCCTTCGGCGAGGGCCTGCCCGGCCAGGCCGCGGTCGAGATGAAGTCGATCCTGGTGACCAACGCGCCCGACGACTACGTCAAGGTCACGTCGGGCCTGGGCGAGGCGGCGCCGGTCAACCTGATGGTCCTGCCGATCCTGTTCGAGGACCAGGTGCTGGCGGTCATCGAGCTCGCCTCGCTCAACCCGTTCGGCGACGTCGACCTGACGTTCCTCGATCAGCTGTCGGAGACCATCGGCGTCGTCCTGTCGACGATCATCGCCAACAACCGCACCGAGGACCTGCTCGAGGAGCAGCGCCGGCTGGCCCAGGAGCTGCAGTCGCAGTCCGAGGAGCTGCAGTCCCAGCAGGAGGAGCTCAAGCGCTCCAACACCGAGCTCGAGGACCAGGCCAAGTCGCTGCGGGCCTCCGAGGAGCTGCTGCAGACCCAGCAGGAGGAGCTGCGCCAGACCAACGACGAGCTGCAGGAGAAGGCGGCGCTGCTGGCCCAGCAGAACCAGGACATCGAGGTCAAGAACTCCGAGATCGAGCGGGCGCGCCTGGCGCTCGAGGAACGCGCCGAGCAGCTCGCGCTGAGCTCGCGCTACAAGAGCGAGTTCCTGGCCAACATGAGCCACGAGCTGCGCACCCCGCTCAACTCGCTGCTGATCCTGTCCAAGCTGCTGGCCGACAACCCGGGCGGCAACCTCGACACCCAGCAGGTCGAGTTCGCGCGCACGATCAACGCAGCGGGCACCGATCTGCTGACGCTGATCTCCGACATCCTGGACCTGTCGAAGGTCGAGGCCGGCAAGATGGAGGTCAACCCGGCGCCGCTGGCCCTCGCCGAGGTCCTCGACGGGCTCGAGCGGTCGTTCGTGCCCGTCGCCGCCGACAAGGGCATCGACTTCGCCGTCGACGTTCTGGCCGAGACGCCCGCCGACGTCGTCAGCGACGAGCAGCGCGTCGCGCAGATCCTGCGCAACCTGCTGTCGAACGCCATGAAGTTCACCGAGGCCGGCGCGGTCCGGCTCAGCGTCGGCCCGACGAACGAGCTCGACCCGCGCGGGCGGCCCTACGCGCTGGCCTTCAGCGTCACCGACACCGGCATCGGCATCGCGCCCGACAAGCTGCGACTGATCTTCGAGCCGTTCCAGCAGGCCGACGGCACGACCAGCCGCCGGTACGGCGGTACCGGCCTGGGCCTGTCGATCAGCCGCGAGATCGCGCGCCTGCTCGGCGGCGAGATCCGCATGGCCAGCGAGGAGGGCGAGGGGTCGGAGTTCACCCTGCTGCTGCCCGCCGTGCTCGAGCCGATCGAGGAGCTGCCCGAGACCGACGACGACCTGCTCGGCGCCGCGGCCGGCAACGGCGCCTCGCTGCTGCCCCCGGCGCCGGTGGCGCACGAGACGGCCGTCGAGGCGCCCGCCGCGGTGCCCGACGACCGCGAGGCGGTGGCCGCCGAGGACCGGATCGCGCTGGTCGTCGACGCCGACGCCGGCCGCGCCACCGAGGTGCTCGGCACCGTCCGCGCGGCGGGCTTCAAGGGCCTGGTCGCGCTGCGTCCCGAGACCGCGCTGGCGCTGGCGGGCACCCACGAGCCCGACGTCATCGTCGCCGGCGGGCTCGACGTGATCGAGCGCTTCAAGCGCGAGCCGCAGACCCGTCACGTGCCGGTGGTCGCCGTCACCGGCGAGGACGGCCACCACGAGGCGCTCGTCCGCGGCGCGGTGTCGGTCGTCGCCCCCGGCGACGACGGCCTCACGGCCGCCGTGTCCGCAGCCGCCGAGCTCACGCAGCGCCGCGCGCGTCGCGTCCTGGTCGTCGACGACGACGACGGGGAGCGCCGCAGCATCGCCGCGCTGATCGGCGGGCCCGAGATCGAGGTCTCGGCGGTGGGCTCGAGCGAGGAGGCGCTGGCCTGCCTCGACGAGCGGGTCTTCGACTGCATCGTGCTCGACCTCAAGCTGCCCAAGGCCTCGGGCTTCTCGCTGCTCGAGCGCGTCAAGACCGACGAGCGGCTGCGCAGCGTGCCGGTGATCATCCACACCGGCAAGGCGCTGACCAAGCGCGAGGAGACGCGCCTCAAGCGCTACGCCGAGTCGATCATCGTCAAGGACGCGGGCTCGCCCGAGCGGCTGCTCGACGAGACGACGCTGGCACTGCACCGCCCGGCCGAGTCGCTGTCGCCGGAGGGCCGCAAGATCCTCGAGCAGATGCGCGACGCCGACGCGGCGCTGGCCGGCCGCAAGGTGCTGATCGTCGACGACGACGTGCGCAACGTGTTCGCCCTGACCAGCGCGCTGGAGGCGCACGGCATGGAGATCGTCTACGCCGAGAACGGCCGCGAGGCGCTGACCCAGCTCAAGCGCCACGCCGACGCCGACCTGGTCCTGATGGACATCATGATGCCCGAGCTCGACGGGTATCAGACGATGGAGGCGATCCGCAAGATGGCCGAGTTCGAGCGGCTGCCGATCATCGCGCTGACCGCCAAGGCGATGAAGGGCGACCGTGAGAAGAGCATCGCCGCCGGCGCGTCGGACTACATCACCAAGCCGGTCGACATCGACCAGCTGATCTCGCTCATGCGCGTGTGGCTGTACCGGTAGATCCCGCGCGCGACGACGGCGCCGAGCTCGAGCGCCTCGAGCTCGACCTGCTGCTCGAGGCGATCCACCGCGCCTACGGCTACGACTTCCGCGGCTACGCCCGGGCGTCGCTGCGTCGGCGGCTGTGGCGGCGCGCCGATCTCGAGGGGCTGCGCTCGCTGTCGGGCCTGCAGGAGCGCGTCCTCCACGACCCTCACGCGATGGAGCGCCTGCTCGGCGACCTGTCGATCAACGTCACCGAGATGTTCCGCGACCCGGGCTGCCACACCGCGCTGCGCGACGAGGTGCTGCCGCTGCTGCGGACCCATCCGTTCGTGCGCATCTGGGTCGCGGGCTGCTCGACCGGGGAGGAGGTGATGTCGATCGCGATCATGCTGCGCGAGGAGGAGATGCTCGATCGCACGCTGATCTACGCGACCGACATCGACGCCGAGGTCCTCGCCCAGGCGCGCACCGGCAGCTATGCGCTCGACCGTATCCAGGGCTACACCCGCAACTACCAGGCGGCCGGCGGCACGGGGGCGTTCTCGTCCTACTACAGCGTCGAGGGCGGCCGCGCCGTGTTCGATCCGGCGCTCCTGAAGGACGTGGTGTTCGCCCAGCACAACCTGGCCAGCGACCGCTCGTTCAACGAGTTCCACCTCGTCGTCTGCCGCAACGTGCTGATCTACTTCGGCCGCGAGCTGCAGGACCGCGTGCTCGAGCTCTTCGACGCGAGCCTGGCCCGCCGCGGGGTGCTGGCGCTGGGTCGCAAGGAGACGCTGCGGGGCACCGCGCTCGAGGACCGCTACGAGGCACTGGTCGAGGCTGAGAGGATCTACCGCAGACGAGCATGAGCGGGATCGTGGTCATCGGCGCCTCCCTCGGGGGGCTGCACGCGCTCGAGCGCGTGCTGAGCGGGCTTCCGGCCGGCTTCGGGCTGCCGATCCTCGTGGTCCAGCACCGCTCCGAGGACAGCCCGGCGCTGCTGGCCGGGCTGCTGGCCCGCCACAGCCTGCTGGCCGTCGCGGAAGCCGAGGA
Source organism: Solirubrobacteraceae bacterium (assembly GCA_045805505.1). Lineage (GTDB taxonomy): Bacteria > Actinomycetota > Thermoleophilia > Solirubrobacterales > Solirubrobacteraceae > BP-464. The sequence continues at coordinate 86,030 of JBJMLA010000028.1, read as the reverse complement.
CAAGTCGCCGCTGGAGCCCGCGGTGGTGCTCGTGGCCCCGGCCGGCTATCACGCGCTCGTCGAGCCCGGGCACGTCTCGCTCTCGACCGAGGAGGAGGTGCGCTTCAGCCGCCCGTCGATCGACCTCGCGCTCGAGACCGCGGCCCAGGCCTACGGCGAGCGGGCCGTCGGCGTGGTGCTGACCGGCGCCAACGACGACGGGTCGCGCGGGCTGGCGGCGATCCGCCGGGCGGGCGGCCGCGCGATCGTCCAGGAGCCCGAGCACGCCGAGCGCCGCGCGATGCCCGACGCCGCGATCGCCGCGGCGGCGCCGCAGTGGGTGCTCGAGCTCGACGAGATCGGGCCGCGGCTGGTGGCCATCGCCGCAGAGCTGGGGGTGCCGGTGTGAGCGACGAGCCCCGCGTGCTGCTGGTCGACGACCGGTCCGAGAATCTGCTCGCGCTCGAGGCCGTCCTCGAGCCGCTGTCGTGCGCGCTGACGTCGGTGACCTCCGGCGAGGAGGCGCTCAAGCAGCTGCTCACCCAGGACTTCGCGATGGTCCTGCTCGACGTGCAGATGCCGGGCATGGACGGCTTCGAGACCGCCGAGCTGATCAAGAGCCGCGAGCGCACGCGCAACCTGCCGATCATCTTCGTCACCGCGATCAGCAAGGAGCAGCATCACGTCTACCGGGGCTACTCCTCGGGGGCGGTCGACTACGTCTTCAAGCCCTACGACCCCGCCGTGCTGCGCTCGAAGGTCGCCGTGTTCCTCGAGCTGCACGCGGCGACCAGGGCCGCGCTGCGCAGCGAGGCGGTCATGCGCGCGGCGTTCGACCACGCGCCGATCGGCATGGCCCGCATCGACCTCGAGGGTCGCATCGCCGAGGTCAACCAGGCGCTGGGCGCACTGCTCGGGCGGCCGCCCGGTGACCTGCGCGACCGCCTCTTCGACGACATCGTCCATCCCGACGACCTGCCGGGCGACCGCGACCGGCGCGTGGCGCTGCGCGACGGCGGACTCGGCGCCTACGACCACGAGCTGCGCCTCGTCGCCCGCGACGGCGCCCACGTGCCCTGCGCCGTCTCGTTCTCGGTCGCGCGCACCGGCGAGGGCTCGCCCGACCTCATCGTGGCGCAGGTCCAGGACCTGCGCGAGCGACTGCGGGCCCGCGCCGAGCGCGAGCGGCTGCTGCGCGAGCAGGCCGCGCGCGAGCACGCCGAGCAGGTCTCCGAGCGACTGCAGGCGGTGCAGCGGATCACCGACGTCGCGCTGGGGTCGCTGGCCTTCGACGAGCTGGTCGGCGAGCTGCTGGCCCGCACCGCCGACGTGCTGAGCGCCGACACCGCGGCGATCGTCCTGCATGAGGAGGGCGAGCGCGAAGCCGTCGTCTACCAGGTGGCCGGAGCGGTCGACGCGGGCCTCTCGCGCCGCGAGTGGCCGGTCGCGCCGGGCGGCATGAGCGAGCGGGTCGTCGCGGACGGCCGGCCGGCGTCGGCCGAGGACGTCGCCGCCGAAGGTCCCGAGGCTGCGCATCCGCTGGGCGAGGCCGTGACCTCGGTGCTCGGCGTGCCGCTGGTCGTGGAAGGCCGGCCGATCGGCGCGCTGCACGTCGGCACGCTGTTCCCGCGCCGCTTCAGCGAGCAGGACGTGGCGCTGCTGGGCCTGGCCGCCGATCGCGCCGCCCTCGGAATCGAGCGCGTGCGGCTCTTCGAGCGCGAGCACACCATCGCCCAGGAGCTCCAGCGCAGCCTGCTGCCCGACGCCCTGCCGGCGCTCCCCGGGATCGTGGCGGCCGCGCGCTACCAGCCGGCGGGAGCGGGGTCCCAGGTCGGCGGCGACTGGTACGACATGCTGATCCAGCCCGGCGGGCGGCTGCTGATGGTCATCGGCGACGTCGCCGGCCGCGGCATCGAGGCCGCGTCGACGATGGGACAGCTGCGCAGCGCCCTGCGCGCCTACGCGTTCGACGGCCACGGCCCGGGGGCCCTGCTCGACCGGCTCAACGGCTTTCAGCTGAGCCTCGGGCGCGGCGGCATGGCCACCGTCGGCCTCGTGAGCGTCGATCCGGTCGAGGGCGAGGTCTGTTACGCGACGGCGGGCCATCCGCCGGCGCTGCTCATCGGCCCTGACGGCCGCCGCACGTGGCTGCGCGACGCCAACGGGATCCCGCTCGGCGTGACCGACGACATCGGGTATACGGAGGTCAGCGCCGCGCTGGCGCCGGGCTCGACGCTGCTGATGTACACCGACGGCCTGGTCGAGGCGCGGGGCGAGCATCTCGACGAGGGCTTCGCGCGGCTCGAGGCGTCGGCGGCCGGGGGAGGCGAGGACCTCGATGCCCTGTGCGACGCGGTGCTCGACGGAACGCTCGCCGATCCCGACGTCGACGACGACGTCACCCTCGTCGTCCTGCGAACGGTCTCTGATCGCGACCCGCGCGTCGAGCTGACCGTCCCGGGCAACGCGACGGCCCTGCAGGCCTTCCGCTCGACCGCCCGCCGCTGGCTGGCCGGAGCGTCGGGCGACGACGCCGAGGTCGACGACGTGACCATGGCGGTCAACGAGGCGGTCCAGAACGCGATCGAGCACGCGCACCGTCGTCGTTCGACGCCGGTCAAGGTCCGGCTCGAGCGCGAGGGCGACGACCTGACGATCACCGTGCGCGACGGCGGCACCTGGAGCGACGGCCAGAGCGACGACCGCGGCCGCGGCCTGCCCCTCATGCGCGCGCTGATGGACGACGTGGTCATCGACGCCGGCGACGACGGGACCTCGATCGTGCTGCGCCGCCGCCTCAAGACTCCGGCCTGACAGTCATGACCACACCATCCCCCTGAACGCAAACGACCCGCCGTTCGGGCGGGTCATTCGCAGAGGAGAGATGCGTCTCGAGGAGTATCCGGGTTCCGGGTCCATCACGCAAAGGCGGATATGTAATGACATTCATCATGTGATGCAATGAGCGGATGGACCTGACCCAGCTGCGTTCCTTTGCCGCCGTGGCGCGCAACGGCCACTTCGGCCGGGCGGCGGCCGAGCTCTACGTGGGACAGCCCGCCGTGTCTCAGCACATCCGCAAGCTGGAGGCCGAGCTGGGCGTCGAGCTGTTCGCCCGGACGACGCGCTCCGTCGAGCTCACGGAGGCCGGGGAGCTGCTCGTGCCGCGCGTGGAACGCTCGCTGGCCGAGCTCGAGGCCGGCCTGGCGGAGCTCGACCAGCTCAAGGGCCTGGTGCGCGGCCACCTGCGGATCGGGGCCATGCAGTCGCTCGACCCCTTCGATCTGCCGGCGACGCTCGCGGCCTTCCACCGCCGCCACCCCGAGATCGAGTTCCGGGTGGTGGAGGAGGCCACGCGCGACATGGTCGCCGGCGTCCTGCACGAGCGTCTCGATGCGGCGTTCGTCCCGGTCGACGCGGGACTGCCCGCCGAGCTGTCGCGCGAGCGGCTGTTCACCGACGAGCTGGTGCTGATCGCGGCACCCGGCTCGGCCCTGGCCGAGCGGCGGCGGGTGCGGATGGGGGCGCTGCGCGAGGAGGCGTTCGTCTTCCTGCGTGAGGGCAGCGGCCTGCGCAGCGCCGTCGAGGACGCCGCGCACGAGGAGGGCTTCGCTCCGCAGATCCGCTTCGAGACCAACGAGCTGGCGCGCGTCGTCGCGCTGGTCGCCGAGGGCCTCGGCGTGTCGGTCGTCTCCCGGACCGTGGCCGAGACCGCATCGGACAGCGTTGCGGCCGTCGCGCTGCAGCCGGCGCTGCGCCGCGACGTGGCGATGGTCTGGCGCACCGATCGCCGTCAGCCGCCGGCCGCGGCGGAGTTCCTGGCGCACGTGCGCGCCGGGAACGCGGGCTAGCCGCCGAGCAGCCCCGACAGCAGGCTGCCCACGTCGCGCGGGTCGGTGCCGTGGCGCTCGCGGAAACGGTCGGCGGCGGCGCCGTCCGCAAGCGCCAGGACGAGCTCCTCACGGCTCGACCCCAGCCGGCAGGCCGTCGTGTCGAGCAGCTCGAGCCCGCGGTCCTGCAGGAAGCCGGTGATGCCCCCGGTCTCGGGGAGGTCGCGATCGCCACAGGGATCGGCGATGACCACGGGATCCGGCGCGACGGCGCGGTGGGCGAGCACGTAGCCGCCGGCCACCACCACGGCGGCCAGCAGCGCCGCCCCGGCGGCGGTGGTGACGCGGCGTGGCAGCAGGCAGACGGCGCCGAGCAGGGCCAGGGCGGCGGTGATGGCGAACGCCACGCCGAACGCCTCGCCCACGGCGGTGACGAGCGTGTCGTCGGCGCGCTCGGCGAGCCGGTCGAACTCCGCGCGGTCCTCGCCGTCGACGTCGTCGCGATGCTCGGCGATGGCCTTGTGCAGCCCGGCGCGCGGATCGCGGTCGTCCACGCCGGCAAGCAGCACCGGCGCCAGGCTCAGCTTGTCCTGCGGCGGCAGCTTGGCGTCGAGGACCAGCGCGACGCCGCGCTCCTGGGCCCGGAACGTCGCGTCGTCGAGGCGGCCGGAGACCACGGGCGCCAGGACGGCAAGGGCCACGGCGATCCCCGCGTGGCGGATGGTCAGCAGCCGCGCCGCGTCGCGCGCGTCGCGCTCGGGGAGCAGGTCTCCGCCCAGGGCGGGCAGGGCGAGGCCCATGCCGACTCCGGCCAGGGCGCCGGGCAGCAGCGTCCAGGCGAGGTGGGCGGCGGGCAGGAAGCCCAGCGCGGCGGTGCCGCCGCCCACGAGCACGCAGCCGGCCGCGGCCCGCGCCCGCGGCTCGCCACCGACCCGCGAGCCCGCCAGTGCGCCGAGCGGGATGACCAGCACGGCGGCCGCCGCCCGCAGCGGCGAGACGCTCCAGCCCGCCACGAGCAGCAGCACGAGCAGGAACAGGACCGCGGTGAGCGCCGCGCTGATCAGCGCCAGGCCGAGCGCGGCGCGCACGCTGAACGCGGGGGCCTCCTCGGCCGGGCCGCGTCCGGGCGCGTGGGCCGGGGCTCGCCAGGCGGCCGCGGCCGCGAGGGCGGCGATCGGCGCCTGGGCCCAGAAGATCGCGTGCCAGGAGAACGCCTCGGTCAGCGCACCGCCCAGCGCCGGCCCGACCGCGGTCGACAGAACGGCCGTGCCCAGCCACAGCCGGCGTTCTGCGGCGCGATCCTCGCCCGGGCCGACGAGCAGCGAGAACGCGGCGACCAGCGCGCCGGCGCCGCCGGCCGCCTGCACGCAGCGCGCCACCAGCAGCTGACCGAGCGTGCCGGCCGCCCCGCAGGCCAGCGAGGCGAGGGCGAAGATCGCGAAGCCGGCGGCGGCCACCGGCGCCGGGCCCAGCCGCCGCGCCAGCCGCGCGGCGGGCAGCAGGGCCAGCGCGAGCACCACGGTGTAGGCCCCGATGACGGCGGCGACGCCCTCGACGCTGGTGTGAAGCTCGACGAGCAGGTCCGGCAGCGCGAGCGTGACCACCGACGCGTCGGCCAGGACGAGGCCGGCGGCCAGCGCGAGCAGGAGGGGCCGGGCGGACCGCACGGGGCGCAGTCTGCCCGAACCGGGCGCGCCTGATTGGATACCCGGCTCGTGATCACCACCGAGGAGAACTGACATGGCCGACCGCGCAGCGATCGTGACCGGAGGATCGAGCGGCATCGGCCTGGCCATCGCCCGCATGCTGGGACAGCAGGGCTACGGCCTGACGGTGGCCGCCCGGCGCCCCGACAAGCTCGAGGAAGCCGCGGAGGGCCTGCGGGCCGAGGGCTTCGACGTCCAGCACGTGGCCGGCAACCTCGGCGACGAGGACGTCGTCAAGCAGGTCGTCGCCGCGCACCGCGAGCGCTACGGCCGGCTCGACGTGCTCATCAACAACGCCGGCGTGGGCATCGGCTCGGCGGTGGCCGACATCGAGACCAAGAAGCTCGACATGCAGCTCGACATCAACATCCGCTCGATCGTCCTCTTCTACCGGGAGAGCATGGAGCTGCTGCGCGCCGCCGCGGCCGAGCACCACAACGCGCTGGTGGTCAACACGTCGTCGATCAGCGGCAAGTTCGGCCAGGCGTGGCTGAACGTCTACTCGGCGACGAAGTTCGCCGTCGTCGGCTGGACGCAGGCGATGTACAAGGAGCTCGCGGGGGAGGGCATCAAGTCGACGGCGCTGTGTCCCGCGTTCGTCGACACGCCGATGACCGACTTCGTCAAGGGCCAGGTCGCGGCCGAGGACATGATCACGCCCGAGGACATCGCCATAGCTGTGAAGATGCTCCTCGACCTGTCACCCGCCTGCATCGTCCCGGAGATCCAGTTCATCCGGGCCGGCGACGACCTCTAGGACACCACCACCATGTGCTTTGACTACGACGCGCTTCCGCCCGACCTTCCCGCCGACCTGCGGATCCCCGCGCTGGCCGGCGGGGCGGCGGCCGAGCTGCTGACGATCACGTCGGCCGACGGAGCCGAGTTCGGCGCTGCGCTCGCCCAGACGCCGGCGGCGAGTGGTCCCGCGGTGGTGATCCTGCCCGACGTCCGCGGCCTGTACCGCTTCTACGTCGAGCTCGCCGAGCGGTTCGCCGCGGCCGGCCACAACGCGATCGCCATCGACTACTTCGGACGGACCGCCGGCACGGGCGAGCGCGACGGGGAGTTCGACTACATGGCCCACCTGCCCGACACGTCGCCCGCGCAGGTGCAGGCCGACGTCGCCGCGGCCATCGAGCTGCTGCGCTCCCGCACGGACTCGACGTCGTTCGTCACCGTCGGCTTCTGCTACGGCGGCTCGCAGTCGTTCCTGGCCGGCGGCAACGAGGGGCTGGGGCTCGACGGGGTCGTCGGGTTCTACGGGACGCTTGACCCCGGCCGCATCGGGATGCCGTTCGACATGCCCGCGCCGCTGCCCGCCGTCGCGGAGACCCGCGTCCCGGTCCTCGGGCTGTTCGGGGGCGCCGACGACTTCATCCCCGCCGAGGACATCCGCGCCTTCGACGACGGCCTCGAGGTGGCCGGCGTCGAGCACGAGCTCGTCACCTACGAGGGCGCGCCGCACTCGTTCTTCGATCGCTCCTACGAGGAGCACGCCGAGGCGTCCGAGGACGCGTGGCGCAGGGTGCTCGGCTTCCTCGCTCGCTGACGCGGGGAAGGCGTCCCCCGAACCGGGGGTTTTGCGCGCCCGCGGCGATCGCGATCGCGGGCTCCGCAGATACGTTGCCGGCAGCCGGGCAGACCTCCTCGCCCGGTTGACGTGCTCTCACTGAAGTTGGGGCCAGGGGCCGCGCGCGAGCGCGGTCCCTGCTTCGTCTCAGGCGGGTGCGCCGCCCTGGACGAGCAGCCCGCCGTCGAGCGTGATCGTCTGCCCGGTGATCCACCCGGCGCGCTCGGAGGCCAGGAAGGCGATCGCGTGGGCGACGTCCTCCGGCTCGCCGATGCGCCGCAGCGCGTAGGACTGGGCCACCTCGTCCTCGTTGCCCTCGAACAGGGGTGCGCCGAATCGCGTCCGGACCACGGCGGGCGCCACGGCGTTGACGCGGATGCCCGCCGGGCCGAGCTCGCGCGCCAGCTGCGCGGTCAGGTGCACGAGCGCCGCCTTGCTGACGCCGTAGCCGCCGATCAGCGCCTGGGGCTGGACCCCGGACACCGACGAGACGTTGACGATGGCCCCGCCGTGCTCCCCCAGCCACTGCGCATGGGCCTCCTGGACCCAGCCCAGCGTCCCGATCAGGTTGACGTCGAGGATCTTGCGGAACGCGTCGAGGTCGAAGACCGCCATGTCGCCGACGGCGGGGTTGATGCCGGCGTTGTTGACGAGCACGTCGAGGCGGCCGAAGCGCTCGACCGCGGTGGCCACCGCCTCGCTCCGGTGCTCGGCGTCACCGGAGTTGCCGGCCACGCCGATCACCCGATCTCCGCCGCCGAGCTCCTCCACCGCCGCCTGCAGCGGCTCGGGCTTGCGCGCCGTCACCACGACACGGCAGCCCTCCGCCACGAAGGCGGCCGCGGTGGCCAGCCCGATCCCCCGGCTCGCTCCGGTCACCAGCACCACGCGCTCGTCAGCCATCTCGTACCTCTCCGAAGCCAAGCGAGCGCCCGATGACCTCTTTCATGATCTCGTTGGAACCGGCCCAGATCTTGGTCACGCGCGCATCGCTCCACGCGCGCGCGACCGGGTACTCGTCCATGTAGCCGTAGCCGCCGTGCAGCTGCACGCAGGCGTCGATGATGCGGTTCTGGACCGACGCGCTCCACCACTTGGCCTTGGCGGTCTCCACCGCGTCGAGCCGCCCCTCCACGTACTGGGCGATGCAGGCGTCGACGAAGGACTGGGTGACGTCGAGCTCGGTGACGAGCTCGGCGAGCACGAAGCGGTTGTGCTGGAAGGTCCCGATCGGGCGCCCGAACGCGACGCGCTCCTGCGCGTAGGTCAACGTCTGCTCGAGCGCCTCGCGCGCGTGGGCGACGTTGGCGCACGCGCTGTGCAGCCGCTCCTGCGGCAGGCGCTCCATCATCGCGACGAACCCGCGGCCGAGGGTCCCGAGCAGGTGCTCCTCGGTGACGTGGACGTCTTCGAAGAACAGCTCGCTGGTGTCGGCCTCCGACTGGCCGACCTTGTGCAGCTTGCGTCCGCGGGTGAAGCCCTCGGTCCCGGCCTCCACGGCGAACAGGCTGATGTCGCGGCTGCTCTCGCCGGTGCGTGCGGCGATGACGACGAGGTCGGCGCTCGCGCCGTTGGTGATGAACGTCTTGGAGCCGTTGACGATCCAGCCGCTGCCGTTGCGGCGCGCCTGCGTGCGCAGGCTGGCCAGGTCCGACCCCGCGCTCGGCTCGGTCATGCCGATCGCGCTGACCATCTCGCCCGTGCAGAACGCGGGCAGCCAGCGGGCCTTCTGGTCGTCGTCGGTCAGCTCGACCAGGTAGGGCGCGACGACATCGGTGTGGATCCCGACGCTCGACGCCAGCGCCAGGCTGACGCGGGCGAGCTCCTCGGTGAGCACCACGTTGAAGCGGAAGTCGCCGGTCTCGCCGCCGCCGTACTCGCCGGGAATGCCGATGCCCAGGAAGTCGGCTCGGCCGGCGGCCAGCCACAGCTCCCGGTCGATGCCGCCCTGCTCGCGCCAGCGGTCGTGGTGCGGGAGCACCTCGCGCTCGATGAACGTGCGCACGGAGGCGCGGAAGTCGTCGTGCTCGTCGTCGAAGAGAGTGCGTCGCATGGGGCCGGGGCCCGAACGCGTTGCGGGCACGGGGAAGGGTGTCGCGGCCGCGCCGCGAGGGTCAACGATCGGGCACGGCAGTCCCCCCTGATGTCGGTCCCGGTCCTGACCCCGACGTTCAGGGGGTCGCGGTCCCGGGCGGCGGCGCCTGCGTGGGAGACTCGCCGGCATGGAAGAGATTCGCAGGGTCATCACGGGCATCGACGAGAACGGCCGGTCGGCGTTCGTCTCCGACGAGATCGTCCCGGCCAAGATCCCCCCGACGCTGGGTGGCAACCGCGTCTTCGACCTCTTCGGCAGCGACGCGACCCCGACCGTCCCGAACAGCGGTGAGGTCGAGCAGGGGTTGCGCTTCTTCCCGACGACCCCGGCGGGCTACCGCTACATCATCTTCTCGATGCCGCCCGAGCACGAGGTCGTCGTGCCCGAGGACGCCGAGGCCGCGTGGGCCGAGACCGAGCGCCTGACGCCGGGCATGGGCGACGCCGTCTCGGACGCCGGCGGCATGCACTACACCGCCACCGTCGATCTCGAGTACGTCCTGGCCGGCGAGGTCACGCTGACCCTCGACAGCGGCGAGAGCAAGGTCATGAAGCAGGGCGACGCGATCATCCAGTGCGGCGCCAACCACGCCTGGTCCAACAAGGGCAGTGAGACCGCGATTATCCTGCTGACCTTCATCGGCGCGAACCTCGACGCCTCCCGCTTCGCCGACGGCGGCGGGGACCACTAACTCCGTCAGCGGCCGGTGAAGCCGGGCGGCCTGCGCTCGGCGAAGGCCTCGACGCCCTCGCGGAGATCCGCCGACGCGAGGATGGCCGGCAGGCGCCGCACACCGTCGCCGATCGCGTCCCGCACCGCGGCGGGCGCGTGCTCGCGCACGACGTCGAGGATCGCCCGCACGGCCAGCGGCCCGTTCTCGGCGATGCGGGCGGCCAGCGCGGCGGCCGCCTCCGGCGCCGTGCCGGCCGGCGCGCAGACCTGCACGAGGTCGAGGGCCAGCGCCTCGGCGGCGCCGATCATCTCGCCGGTCAGCAGCAGCCGCAGCGCCGCGCCGCGGCCGATGAGGTGGGGGAGCCGGGCCATGCCGCCCGAACCGGGGATCAGCCCGATGCGCGCCTCGGGCAGCCCGAGCCGGGCCTCCGCATCGGCCACGCGCAGCGTGCAGCCCAGCGCGAGCTCGAGCCCGCCGCCGAGCACGTGGCCGTGCAGGACGGCGATCGACGGCACGGCGAGCGTCTCGAGCTCGGCGATCGCCGCCAGCAGCTCGGCGTTGAGCGCGACGGTCTCCTCGACCGTCTGCGCCCGCACCGCATGGAGGTCGCCGCCCGCGCAGAAGCTGACGCCCTCGCCGCTCAGGACGAGGCAGCGGACGCTCTCGGCGGCCCCCGCATCGCGGACCGCCGCGTGGAGCGCGGCGATGGTCGGGCGGTCCAGCGCGTTGCGCGCCTCGGGGCGCGCAAGCTGCACATGGGCGACGGCGCCCTCGGTCCACGAACGTACGAGCATGCGATAACCTGACGTCAGTCTATGGACCGAGTCAACAAGATCACAGACCTCGAGGAGCTCCCGGGACTGATCCCGCAGGGAGCGACCGTCGCGCTGGGCGGAGGGTGGTTCGCCAACCATCCGATGGCCGCGGTGCGCCAGCTCGTCAGGGCCCGCCGCGACGACCTCCACGCGATCGCGCTGCTCGGCACGATCGAGATCGACCTGCTCGTCGGCGCGCGCGTGCTACGCGAGCTGACCTTCTCGATGGTGACGCTCGAGGCGTTCGGCCTCGCCCAGCAGTTCCGCCGCGCCGTGCAGGCCGGCGAGCTGCCGATCACCGAGATCCCGGCGCTGTCGCTGCAGGTCGCGCTCGAGGCCGGTGCGCAGAACGTCCCGTTCCTGCCCGTCCGCGGCCCGGGTGGCTCAGACCTGGTCGCCGCCAACCCGCAGATGTTCGGCACCGCGAGCTCGAGCTTCGGCGACGAGGACGTCATGGTCGTCAAGGCCATGCGCCCCGACGTCGCCATCGTCCACGCGCTGCGCTGCGACCGGCTGGGCAACGCGCAGTTCGAGGGCACGTTCGGCCAGGACCCCGAGCTGGCCGCCGCCTCCGACCTGGTGATCGTCACCTGCGAGGAGATCGTCGAGACCGCGGAGATCGCCGCGCAGCCCCACACGACCAAGATCCCCGGCTTCCTCGTCGACGCGGTCATCGAGGCGCCCTTCGGCGCCCATCCCTGCTCCCACGTCCCGCGCTACGCCCAGGACGCCTGGGAGATCCTCGCCTACCAGCGCGCCGCGGTGGCCGGGGGCGACGAGTACGCCGACTACGTCAACCGTCTGCGCGACGAGTCCGAGCCCGAGTACCTCGCGCGCGTCCTCGGCGACGACCGCGGGGCGGTGCTCGGTGCGCTCGCCCAGGCCGGCCCGACCCTGGAGGTCCCCGCATGAGCGAGCCGTACGAGATCCACGACCTGATGGTCTGCCGGATCGCCTCGGAGATGACCCACGAGGGCGACTACGTCACCGTGCTGGGCTCCTTCACCCCGCTGGCCTACGCGGCCTACATGCTGGCCAAGCTGACCCATGCGCCCGACGCGTGGATGGTCGGCTACAACGCGATCGGCATGCCGCCCGTCGAGCTGAGCTTCACCGGCGCGGAGGGTGCGGCCTACCGCGGCTCCCTGGCCCGCAACTCCTTCACGCCCAACGGCCACCTGGTCCACCTCGGCACCCACGGGCTGCTGGAGTGCGTGTCGTCGGCGCAGATGGACGGCGACGGCTCGATCAACCTCTCGGTGATCGGCGACTACGACGCGCCGAAGGTCCGCCTGCCCGGCGGCGCCGGCGCGCCCGAGGTCGTCCAGAACTACCGCAAGGTCATCGCCTACTTCTCCAAGCACGACAGCCGCACGCTGGTCGAGAAGGTCGACTTCGCCACCGGAAGGCGCACGCCGATCGGCGCCGCCGAGCGCGAGGCCCGCGGGCTGCCCGGCAGCGGCCCGGTGACGATCATCACGCCGCTGGCCGTGCTGGCCAAGGCAAGCGACGACGTGCCCTTCGCCATCGAGTCCCTGCACCCCGGCGTCAGCGCCGACGAGGTCGTCGCCAACACGGGCTTCGCGCTCGACGTCCCGGGCGACATCCCGGAGACCGACGTGCCGACCGATGCGCAGCTCGACCTGCTGCGCAACACGATCGACCCGCTCGGGACGGTGCGCTTCGACTTCCTCGGCGGCGAGGAGCGCCTGACCTACCTCGAGGAGGTCCTCGCCAAGGAGTGGGCGCGGGCCGAGGAGCGGCTGAGCCGCTAGGCCAGCAGCGCCGGCGCCAGCCGGCGCCACTCGGGCAGCGGCAGCTCGCCGCGGCGCCCGCTCAGGACCTGGATGCAGACGTGGTCGGCGCCGGCGTCGCGGTGCTCCCGCACGCGCGCGGCGATCGCGTCCTCGTCACCCCAGGCGACGATCGCGTCGACGAGACGGTCGCTGCCGCCGTCGCGCAGGTCGGCCTCCTCGAGGCCGTGGCGCAGCATGTTGTTCGTGTAGTTGGGCAGCTCGAGGTAGACCGACAGGAACTCCCGGGCGATCGCCCTCGCGCGCTCGGGATCGGTCTCGAGGACGACGGCCTGCTCGGGCGCCAGCAGCGGCCCGGCGCCCAGCGCCTCGCGTGCCGCGGCGGTGTGGGCCGGTGTGACGTTGTAGGGGTGCGTGCCCAGCGACCGGTCGCGCGCCAGCTCGAGCATCCGCGGCCCGAGCGCGGCCAGGATCCTCTCGCCGGAGACGTCGTCGGTCGACGCGGCGTCGAGGCCGTCGAGGTAGCGGATCATCGCCGTGCGCGGCTTGGACATCAGCTCGCGCTCCTCCTCGGTGACGAACTTCGCGTGGCTGACACCGATGCCGAGCACGAAGCGCCCGGGGTACGCCGCGCGCAGCGCGGCCTGGCCGGCCGCCGCCTCCTGCGCGTCGACCACCCAGATGCTGACGATGCCGGTGGCGACGGTGGCGGTGCTCGTCGCGCCGAGCAGCTCCTCGGCCACCTCGAAGATGGGCCGGCCGGTGCCGGTGCCGCCCGGCAGCCAGAGCGTGCCGTAGCCGAGCTCCTCGAGCTCGGCCACCGCCTCGGTGATCGGCTCGCGGTCGCGCTTGAAGCGCAGCTCGCCGCTCCAGACGCCGAGCGTTCCCAGGCTCATGCCGGTGTGTCCTTGCGGATCGGCACCCACGGGATCAGCGGGTTGCTCGACCGCGACGCGAAGCGCCAGCCCGCGGCCGTCCGCACGTAGGTGTCGTCGTAGTAGCCCTTCGCCGCGTTCTCGGTGCCGCTGCGACGAGTCACGCCGACCGCGTAGAAGTACGCCGTCCCGGCCGCGGTGTCGCCCGTCACGTCGATGCGGTGGTTCGACGTGACGTGCATGACGTGGCTGAGCGCGCGCTTCTCGCGCTCGAAGAAGTCGCGGATGACCTCGCGCCCGTCGTAGCGCTCGAGGCCGGCCGGGCTCATGTCGAACCACGCGTCCTCCACGAACAGGTCGACCAGCCGGTCGACCTGGAACGTGTCGTTGTAGAACGCGTAGTCGTGCGTCAGGCGAACGATCGCCGCGACGTCGTCGTCAGCCAACGGGCAGGCCGTCCGGCACGAGCTGCGCAGGCGTCTCGTTGCGCTCGCGGGCGCCGCCGCAGTTGCGCTGCAGCTCCGGGATGATCTCCTCGCCGAAGAACTGGATCTGCTCCTCGACGGCCTCCTGCGGCGTGCCGCCGGACTCGAACCAGCAGTTGACGATGAAGTCGCCCTCGCCGTAGGCGGTCTCCTTGAGGCCCATGAGCTTCTCGATCACGTGCTCCTTGGAGCCGACGATGAGCATGCCCTGGTCCATCAGGACCTTGCCGGTGACCTCGACGTCCATCCGCGGCGTCTCGCCCGGCTCGGCCAGGATCGCGGTGAAGCCGAACGGCTTGTAGAAGTCCCACTGGAACAGCTGGGACTCGATCGCGCGCTCGGCGTCGCAGTGGCTCAGGGCGGGATCGATGATGTGGATCACGCGGCCCGAGCTGACGCCACGGTGCTTCTCGGCGTCCCAGCCGTGCTTGAACTCGCCGCCGTTGGGCCAGCCGGCCTCGGCGCTGGCCTCCATGTAGGTCTGCACCTTCGGGACCATCGCGCGGTCGCTCTCGAAGATGAAGTTGCCGTTCAGGCCGTTCTTGGCGGCCCAGCGGATGGTGCGCTCGGAGTTCAGCGGCTCCCACAGCGGCGGGTGCGGCTTCTGGAACGGCTGCGGGAAGACCGAGATCTCCTTGAGCGTGGTGCCCGAGGCGGAGATCGGCGGGCCCATCATCGAGTAGGCGTCGGCCGGCGCGATGTTGAAGACGTCGTTGACGTCGGGGCCGGCGCCGCCCTCCTCGAAGTAGGCCAGCGACTGCGCGTGGTTCCACTTGGCGTAGGTCGGCGGCAGCGTGAAGAACTGGCCGTGGTGGGAGAAGGACTCCTCGGTCCACGCCTTGATGAGGATCTCGTAGGCCTCGGCGTGGAAGGCGCGGTTGCGCTCCTGGTCCTGGACGCCGGAGCCGTAGGTGAAGCCGAACGTCTCGGCCTCGCGAGCCTGGTAGCCGCGGCCGAGACCGACCTCGACGCGCCCGCCGCTGAGGTTGTCGAGGATGGCGATCTGCTCGGCCAGGCGCAGGGGGTGGTGGAACGCCACGATGTTGGCGAGCTGGCCGATGCGGATCTGGTTGGTCAGCGCGGCGATCGCGGTGCCGATCTGCAGCGGGTTGGTGCTGAGCTCCGCGCCCTCGACGCCGAAGTGGTGCTCGGTCAGCCAGTAGTAGTCGAACCCGACACGGTCGGCGATGACCGCGCGGCGCACCTGCGCCTGGGTGATCCGCTTGTAGGACTCGTGCAGGTCCTTGAGGGAGCCGTCGACCACGCGCTGCCCGGAAGCGGTCTTCTTGAACGGCAGGTCGCTCGAGCCTCCGTCGAAGATGCCGATCTCGATCATGTAACTCTCTCCTGGGGGACGCGTTGGCGGAAAACCTGACGGCACATTACCATGCCGGAAAGCCATGCTCGATCCCTTCACAGATCCCGCCGTCACACCGGAGCAGCGACAGGTTCGCGAGACGCTTCGCGCCTTCTTCGAGCGTGAGGCGCCGAACGACCTGATCGCCGAGCTCGACCGCACCGAGACCTATCCCGCGGCGATCCTCGACGGCATGGCCGAGCTCGGCCTGTGGGGCATCGCGGTGGACGAGGAGCACGGTGGATCGCCCGCCGACGCGCACACGCGCTGCATCGTCGTGGAGGAGATCCAGCGAGCGGGCGCGTGCCTCGGCTACGCCTTCGTGCCGACCGCGCTGTTCTGCGCCGAGGCGATCGGGCGGTTCGGCACCGACGAGCAGCGCACGGAGATGCTGCCCGCGCTGGCGGCCGGGAAGCTGCGCATGGCGATGGCGCTCAGCGAGCCCGACTGCGGCTCGGACCTCATGGGCCTCGCCACCCGCGCTATCCCCGACGGCGACGACCTGCTGATCCGCGGCCAGAAGATCTTCACCACCGGCGCCGATGCCGCCGACGTCATCCTCACGCTCGTGCGCACGACGCCCGAGGCGTCGCCGCGCTCGGCGCTGACGTTCGTGCTCATCCCGCGCCACGCGGAGGGTGTCGACGTGGCCCCGCTGCGCAAGCTGGCCGGCCAGGCGACCCACACCTGCGAGGTCTTCCTCGACGACGTCCGCATTCCGCGCAGCGCGGTCGTCGGCGAGATCGACAACGGCGCGGCGATCGTCATGGACCTGCTCGACGCCGACCGCGTCTACACCGCCGCGCAGAGCCTGGGCATCGCGCAGGGCGCGTTCGATCTCGCCCGCCGCTACGCGCTCGAGCGCCACCAGTTCGGCACCGCGATCATCAACCACCAGGCGGTGGGCCACATGCTCGCCGACATGGCGATGGACGTCGCCGGCGCGCGGGCGCTGACCCGCGAGGCGGCCGACCGGCTCGACCGTGGGCTGCCGTGCCGCGCCGAGGCCGCGATCGCCAAGATCGCCGCGTCGGAGGCCGGGACGCGCTGCGCGCTCAATGGCATGCAGATCCTCGGCGGCTACTCCTACATGGTCGAGTACGGCATGGAGCGCTACTACCGCGAGGCGAAGGTCCAGGAGATCTTCGGCGGGACCAACCAGATCCTGCGCAACGTCCTGGTCCGCGAGCTCAGCCGCTGACCAGCGTCTTGAGCGTCTGCAGCGACACCTTCCCGGAGGTGTCGACGGGCAGCTCGTCGATGAAGCGCATGGCCCGCGGCACCTTGTAGGCGGGCAGCCGCTCGCCCAGCCACGCGCGCAGCTCGTCGGCCTCCGCCGCGGCGCCCTGGCGCAGCACGACGAAGCCCTCCAGGCGGTTGGTCCACGTGGGGTCCTCGACGGCGATGACCGCGACCTGGCCGACGGCGTCGTGGCCGCGCAGCGCCGCGGCGACCTCCTCGGTCGAGACGCGGTTGCCGCCGACCTTGACGACGCTCGAGGCGCGGCCGGTGATGAACAGGTAGCCGTCGTCGTCGAGGCGGCCGAGGTCGCCGGTCCGGTACCACTCGCCGACGGGCTCCTCGCCGAGGTAGCCGAGGAAGAGGTCGGGACCCGTGACGAGGACCTCGCCCTCCTCGCCGGGGGCCACCGCGGCATCACCGTCGACCTCGGCGATGCGGACGCGGCGGAAGGGGATCGTCCGGCCGACCGTGCCCGGCCGCGCCGCGATCTCCTCGAACGTGGCCTCGGTGGGCCGCGGCAGCTCGGTCATCCCGTAGGCGCAGTAGACGCGGCCCTCGAACTGCTCGAGGAGGACCTCGGCCGTCGGAAGGTCGAGCTTCTCGCCGCCGGTCATCAGCGCGCGCATGCCGCGCCAGCCGTCGCCGTCGAGGCCGCCGTGCTCGCGCGCGAGGCGCAGCATCGTGGGCACGAGATACGCGCTGGAGATGCGGTGCTCGGCCAGGAACGCGTCGACCTCCTCGCGCACGAACGGCGCGAAGACGACGGTCGCGCGGGCGAACAGCGCGCCCATGACCAGCGTCAGGAACGGCGCGCCGGCGTACGGCACGCAGAGCCAGTGGCGGTCGCCGGGCTCGATGGGGAAGTTGGCCAGCCGCAGGCACATCGCCGCGTGCAGGTCGGCGGCGCGCGAGCGCTGCACGAGCTTGGGAACGCCCGTCGAGCCGGAGGTCAGCAGGATCGAGCCCACGGCCTGCGGGTCGTGCTCGCCCGGCGTGGCCGGATCCGCCGCCAGCAGGTCGGCCAGGCCCAGGGAGGGGACGCCGGGGACGCTGCGTCCGACGACGGCGGTCGCGCCGGCGCGCTCGACGACCTCGGCCAGGAGCGCGTCGGGGCCCTTGGGGTCGACGAGCATCGCGACGCGCCCGGCGCAGACGGCGCCCAGGACGGCGACCGTGTGGGCGATCGGATCGTGCTCGCTGATGGCGACCACGCCCTCGTCGTTGCCGAGCACCGTGGCCGCGCGCAGCATCGCGTCGGCGAGCGCCTTGATCGTCATCGTGTGACCGTCGTGCTCCAGCGCGACCCAGTCACGCTGCTCGGGTGAGGCGAGCTGCCCCACCAATTCGGCCCAATCTCGTGGCGCCATGGTCTTTCTTGCGGTCGGGATCACGATAAGCTGCCGTCAGATTATGCCCCAGGACGCAGCCACGCCACCCACCACCACCGAACCGGTGCTCATCGAGGACCGCGACGGAGTCCGCCTCGTCACCCTCAACCGGCCCGACGCGCTCAACGCGTTCAACGCCGCGCTGTGGGAAGGCCTGCGTGACGCGCTGGCCGACGCCGCCGACGATCCCGGCACCGGATGCGTCGTGCTGACCGGCGCGGGCCGCGCCTTCACGGCCGGCTCGGACATCAGCGACGAGCCCGACCCCGACGCGCCGAACCCCTACGACGCGTGCATCGAGCGGCTCGAGACGTTCCCCAAGCCGCTGATCGTCGCCGTCAACGGCCTGGCCGTCGGCATCGGCACGACGATGCTGGGGCACTGCGACATCGCGCTGGCCGCCGAGTCCGCGCGGTTCAAGATGCCGTTCACGTCGCTGGGCCTGGTGCCCGAGGCCGGCAGCACGGTGACCATCCCCGCGCTCATGGGCCGTCAGCGCGCGGCGCTGGCCTTCTTCACCGCGGCTTGGGTCTCGTCCGCGGAAGCGGCAGAATCCGGTCTGGTGCTGCGCGTGGTTGCCGACGACCAGCTGCTCGACGAGGCGATGACCATCGCCGCGCAGATCGCCGCGCAGCCCACCGAGTCACTGGTCCAGACCAAGCGCCTGCTGCTCGAGTCGCGGCTGCCCGCCGCGTTCGAGGCCCGTCACCGCGAGGAGCCGGAGTTCCGGCGCCTGCTCGCCGGGCCGGCACACGCCGAGGCGCTGGCCGCCTTCCGGGAGAAGCGCGCCCCGGACTTCCGGCGGCTGCAGGCATGATCGCGGCCGGGACCAGCACCCGGCCCGAGCGCGCGCTCTTCTACACGCCCGCGTCCGTCGACGTCGACTACGACGCCAAGCTCGGCGATCCCGGCTCGTTCCCGTACACCCGCGGGACCCGCGCGCCGCGCGAGCGGGCCGCGGGAGAGAGCCACGACATCATCGTGCGGGAGCTCTCCGGCGAGGGGCCGCCCGAGCGCAGCAACGAGCAGTTCCACTACCTCCTCGAGCACGGCGCGACGGGGCTCGACGTCATCGGCGACACGCCGACGCAGTGCTTCATGGACCCCGATCACCCGTACTCCAAGCACGCGGTCGGCAACCAGGGCGTCTCGGTCTGCCGCGGCGCGGACTTCATCGCGCTCTACGAGGGCATCCCGCTCGACAAGGTCAGCTGCGACCACTCGCTGCCCAGCGGGTTCGCGGCGGCGGGCCTGTTCCTCGCCGCCGAGCATCACGGCCACGGCGCCGAGCTGCTGCGCGGCTCGGCGATCCTCCCGCCGCTGTTCGCCGAGGACACCGCCTACTCGTCGAACCTGCCCATCGAGCTGCACATGCGGCTGGCCACCGACTCGATCGAGTTCTGCGCCGACCACATGCCGAAGTTCCACCCGTTCATCGAGGACACCTACTACATCTCCGACGGCAGCGTGGACATCGTCGACGAGATGGCGCTGGGCTTCGTCGAGCTGCGCGAGGTGGTGCGCCGGCTGCTGGCCCGCGGCGTCGACGTCGACCGCTTCGCGCCGCGCATCGCGCTGCTCGTCAACTGCCGGATGGACTTCTTCGAGGAGATCGCCAAGATCCGCGCGTCACGGCGGATCTACGCGCGGATGATGCGCGACGAGTTCGGCGCCAAGGACCCGCGCTCGCTGGCCATCAACGTCGCCGCCCACACGTCGGGCGCGACCATGACCTCGCGCCAGATCGCCAACAACATCTCGCGCGGCGCCATCCAGGCGCTGGCCCTCACGCTGGCCGGCGTCCGGGCCATGGAGATCTCGGCGTTCGACGAGGCGATCCGCACGCCGTCGCGCGAGGCGCACCTGATCGGCCTGCGCACCCAGCACGTCGTGCGGCTGGAGACCGGCGCGGCCGACGTCGCCGATCCGCTGGGCGGCTCCTGGTACGTCGAGGCGCTGACCGACGACCTCGAGCGCCGGATCCTCGACCGCGTCCGCTTCATCGAGGAGCTCGGCGACGTCGTCGAGCTCGCCGAGGGCGGGTTCTTCCGCGCGATCTTCGCTGAGGCGATGGTCGACCGCGCCAAGGAGGTCTCCGAGGGCGTGCGCCCGGTCGTCGGCGTCAACGTCAACGAGGTCCCGCTCGAGCAGGACACGCTGCTGCGCGACATGGCCGAGAAGCGCATCGAGCCCTGCTACGAGCGCATCGAGGAGATCAAGGCGTGGCGCGCCGGCCGCGATCACGCCGGGGTCGTCGCCGCGCTCGACGAGCTCGAGCGGATCTGCCGCGACGGCGCCAACGTGATGCCCGGCCTGCTCGGCGCCCTGCGCGCCGAGGCGTCGATGGGCGAGTGCATCGGCGTGCTGCGCGAGTGCCACGGCCGCCCGTATGACCCGCTGAAGTGCGTGGAGCGCCCGCGATGAGCACGCCGGTCCGCGCGCTGGTGACCGTCCTGGGGCTCGACCAGCACGAGGCGGGCTCGCTGGCCGTCGCGCGGCTGCTGCGCGACGCCGGTGTCGAGGTCGTCTACGCCGGGCGCTTCCAGCTGCCCGAGACCATCGCCAACATCGCCATTGACGAGGACGTCGACGTCGTCGGGGTCAGCGCGCACTCCTGGGAGTTCCTGCACTACGCCGGGGAGCTGGCCGAGCGCCTCGGCGCCGCCGACCCGCCGATCCCGGTCCTGGTCGGCGGCTCGGTGGTCACCGGCGCCGACCGCGAGGAGATCATGGCGGCGGGCGTCGACGAGGCGGTGCTGCCCACCGCCTCCGAGGACGAGATCCTCGCGGCCTTCCGGCGCCTGGCCGACGGTCACCGGGCGCTGCGGTGAGCGCGCAGCTGCCGGAGGGCGTCCGCGCGGTGTTCGACCACGCCGCCCACGCCTCGCACCGCATCCGCGACATGCTCGCGCTCTACCGCGACCAGCTCGGCGGCGAGTTCCTCTACGGCGGCCCCAACCGGCGGGTGGGCTACCGCGGTGTCGTCCTCGGCTACGCCGGCGGCGGCAAGATCGAGCTGCTCGAGCCGCTGCCCGGCTCGACGTTCCTGGACTCCTTCTTCGCCCGCAACCCGCTGGGCGGGCTGCACCACCTGACGTTCCGCGTGGCCGACCTGGCCGACGCCGCCGAGCGCGCGCGGGCCGGCGGCTTCGCGCTGCTCGGCGAGAACCACGACGACCCCAACTGGCGCGAGGTCTTCGTGCACCCGCGCGCGGGACACGGTGTGCTCGTGCAGTTCGTGCAGGCGCCCGCGGACTTCCCGCGCCGCGACACCGGAGAGACCCTCGAGGAGGTACTCGATGCCTGATGCCGCAGAGCTGCTGGCCCGCTACGCCTGGGCCATGGACACGCGCAACTGGGAGGCGCTGGCGGACCTGCTGACCGACGACGTGCGGTTCTCGCTGGAGATCGCCGGCGCCGACGCGCCGCCGCCGGTGCAGGGCAACGCCGAGGTCGTGGGCTTCATCCGCGCGGCGCTCGAGGCGGGGGAGGGCACGGTGCGCCACGTGATCACCAACGTGCGCGTCGACGGCGCGACGGCCGGCGCCTACCTGATCCTCACCGCGGCGAGCCCCGAGGCCGCCGAGGTGCGGTCGACCGCGGTCTACGAGTGCGACATCGACGACGGGCGCCTGGCGCGCATCCACATCGCCTTCGACCGGCCGTTCTAGAGGTCGAGCGACTTCCCGACGATCTCCCACATGATCTCGGTGGACCCGCCGTAGATGCGCTGCACGCGGGCGTCGCGCCACTGCCGGGAGATCTCGTACTCGTCCATGTAGCCGTAGCCGCCGTGCAGCTGCAGGCAGCGGTCGACGACCCGCCACTGCATCTCGGTGGTCCACGCCTTCAGGGCCGCGGCCTCGACGTGATCGAGGTCGTGGGTGACCTCGGCCAGGATGCAGCGGTCCAGCCACGCCTGGCCGGCCATCATGTCGGCCTCCAGCGCTGCGAGCGCGTGACGGCTGACCTGGAAGCTGCCGATGGGCGTGCCGAAGGCCTTGCGGTCCTTGACGTACTCGAGCGTGATGTCGAGCGCGTAGCGCGCGCCGGCGACGGCCGCGACGGCGACGCACAGACGCTCGCGAGCGAGGTTGCGCATGAGGTTGCGCAGGCCCGTGCCCTCCTCGCCAACGAGGTTCTCGACGGGCACGTGGACGTCGTTGAAGAACAGCTCCGCGGTGTCCTGGCTGTGGCGGCCGACCTTCTCGAGCTTGCGGCCGCGTTCGAATCCTTCCATGCCGCCCTCGACCATCAGCAGGCTGAACGCGCCGCTCGCGCGGGCCTCGCTGGAGGTCCGCGCGGCCACGACGATGAGGTCGGCCTGGGTCCCGCTGCTGATGAAGGTCTTCGAGCCGTTCAGGACGTAGTGGTCGCCGTCTCGCGTGGCGTGCGTGGCGATGCCGCGCAGGTCCGATCCGGCGCCCGGCTCGCTCATCGCGATGGCGGCGATCTTCTCGCCGGCGGTGAAACCGGGCAGCCAGCGAGCCTGTTGCTCGGGGTTGGCCAGCTCGACGAGATAGGGTCCGAGCACATCGTTCTGGAGCATGAAATGGTCAGGAAGCAGTCCCGCGTAGCACGTCTCCTCGAGCAGGATCGCGTTGAAGCGGTAGTCGTCGATCCCCAGCCCGCCGAGCTCCTCGGGAGCCTCGAAGCCGACGAAGCCCTGGGCGGCTGCCTTGCGCCAGAAGTCGCGGTCGAGCTTGCCCTCGGACTCCCAGCG
Organism: Solirubrobacteraceae bacterium; assembly: GCA_045805505.1. Classification (GTDB taxonomy): domain Bacteria; phylum Actinomycetota; class Thermoleophilia; order Solirubrobacterales; family Solirubrobacteraceae; genus BP-464. Next base: position 63,535 of record JBJMLA010000028.1, on the reverse strand, counting down.
GTCGCGGTGGGGGACGGCCTCGCGATGCAGGAAGCCCCGCACGGATTCGCGAAAGTCGTCATGCTCTGGGGAGAAGATCGTTCGTTTCATCGTGAAAACCTGACGGCAGCTTATCATCGCGACATCTAGCACAGACACTGAAGCGCTGTCGACGCGGGACGCCCTTCTGGCCACGGGTCGCCAGGCCTTTGCCGACCGTGGCTACGCGGGCGCGCGCCTGGCCGACATCGCCGGCGAGGCCGGCCTGACGACGGGCGCCTTCTACCGGCACTTCGCCAGCAAGGCCGATTTCTTCACCGCGCTGTACGAGCGCTACGGCGAGGATCTGATCGCCGCCCTGGAGGGGGGCGACTCGCTCCAGGACCAGGTGCGCGCCTGGCTCGAGCTGACCCGCGAGCACCGCGGGGTGGTGCGCGCCGCGCAGGAGCTCAGCCGCGCCGGCTCGCCCCAGGTCGACGCGGCCGGCGAGCTGCGCGAGGCGGCCGCCAAGCTCATCGGCACGCACCTCAAGGCCGGCCGCCGCGGCGGCAAGGGCCTGCGCGGCGCCTCGCTGATGGTGGTCGACATCGTCAGCCAGTACGTGCTCATGGAGAGCGCCGGCTGGATCCCCGAGCGCGACGTCGCCGCCGTGGCCGAGCAGCTCGAGCGGCTCATCGAGCACGGGCTCTACCGCTGATGCCCGGACACGCTCCGGGACCCATCGCCTGGTCGCCCGCCAAGGGCCGCTCGGACGCGACGTCGGCCCGCGGGCGGCGCACACGCGACCGCATCCTCAAGTCGGCGATGGTCGTCTTCGGCCGGCGCGGCTTCGGCGACACCGCCGTGCTCGACATCGCCGAGCACGCCGGGATGGCCTCGGGCACCGTCTATCAGTACTTCGAGGACAAGAGCGACATCTTCCGCTGCCTGCTCCAGGACCTCACCGAGCGGTTGCACGACGAGACGCGGATGCCCGCCGGCGAGGACGGCCGGCTCATGGTCCACGACAGCATGCTGCGCTACCTCGAGATCTACCGCGAGTACGCGCCGATCTGGCGGGCGTGGTGGGAGCTGCTCGAGCCGCCCACCGAGTTCACCGAGGCGTGGGTGGCGCTGCACGAGAAGTCGCGCAGCGAGATGGTGGGCGTGATCAAGGCCGGCCAGCGCGACGGCACGATCGACGCCGCGGTCGATCCGGAGATCGCCGCCGACCTCGTCGTGGCGGCCTTCGAGCGGCCCGTCTACTCGAAGATCGTGCTCGGCTGGGAGCAGGAGTACGAGGACGAACGGCTCGCCCAGCTGATGTCGCGCCTGCTCGGCAGCGACCGCCTCGCCTGACGCACCCGACGATCGTCGGGGCCGTCCTGCGCGTTCCTTGTGTGGGATAACGTCGCGTCAGATCATGGCTGGCGTGAACGCATGAGCAAGGTCGTCAACCTCGAAGATCTCTCCACCTACGTCACGCCCGGCAGCACCGTCGGGCTCGGCGGGGCGTGGATGGCCAACCACCCGATGGCTGCCGTCCGGCAGCTCATCCGCGACGACGTCCGCGACCTGCACGTCATGGGCTCGCTGTCGTCGATCGACGTCGACCTGATGATCGGCGCGGGCATCGTGCGCGAGCTGACCTTCTCGATGGTGTCGCTGGAGGCCTACGGGCTCGCCCCGCATTTCCGCAAGGCCGTGCAGGACGGGACGCTGGCGATCAACGAGATCACCGGCGTGGCCTACAACCTGGCGCTCGACGCCGGCGCGCGCCACATCCCGTACATGCCGATGGTGGGTCTGGGCGGCTCGCAGATCCCCGAGGTCTCGCCCGACCACTACGCCGAGATCACCTGCCCGTTCACGGGCCAGGAGCTGCTCGCGGTCCGGGCCCTGGTGCCCGACGTGGCCATCGTCCACGTCCTGCGTGCCGACGATCAGGGCAACGCCCAGGTCGAGGGCCCGCTGAGCGCCGACCCCGAGCTCGCGCGCGCCGCCAAGCGGCTGATCATCACGTGCGAGGAGCTCGTCGACACCGAGACGATCGCCGCCGCGCCCGCCTCGACCCACATCCCTGGCTTCCTCGTCGAGGCGGTCATCGAGGCGCCGTTCGGCGCGCATCCCACCACTCACGTCCCGCGCTACGGCTTCGACGCATGGGCCGTCTCGGAGTACGCCGACGTCTGCGCGGCCGGCGACGCGCCGGCCTACATCGCGCAGCTCGCCGGCGAGACCGAGGCCGGCTACCGCGAGCGCGTGCTCGACGCCGACCGCCGCGCCGTCCTTGCCGCCGTCGCGGCCAACGCACCAACCCTGGAGGCCGTGTGACCGACTACCGCATCGAGGAGCTGCTGGTCTGCCGCCTGGCCGCCGACGTCGACGAGTCCGGCGTCACCGTCCTGGGCTCGTTCACGCCGCTGGCCTACGCGGCCTACATGCTGGCCAAGCTCACCCATGCGCCGGGCGCCTGGCTCGTCGGCTTCAACGCGATCGGCATGCCGCCGGTCCAGCTGAACCTGACCGGCAGCGAGGCCGCGGGCTACCGCGGCGCCGTCGCGCACTGGAGCTTCAGCGAGACCACCAACACCGTGCACCTCGGCCAGCGCGGGCTCGTCGAGTACGTCTCGCCCGCCCAGATGGACGGGACGGGCGCGTTCAACCTCGCGGTCATCGGCGACTACGACCACCCCAAGGTCCGCATGCCCGGCGGCGCGGGCTCGGCCGAGGTCGTCCAGAACTACGAGCGCATCGCGGCGTACTTCGGCAAGCACGACACGCGCACGCTCGTCGACAAGGTGCACTTCCGCACGGGCCAGCGCGCGCCGCTGTCGGACGCCGCGCGGCGCGAGAAGGGCCTGCTGGCCGGCCCGGTCCGGATCGTCACGCCGCTGTGCGTGATGGTCAAGGACAGCGAGGACCGCCCGTTTCGCATCGAGACGCTGACCCGCGACGTCACCGCCGAGCAGGTCGTCGAGAACACCGGCTTCGAGGTCGAGGTGCCCGACGAGATCGGGATGACGCCCGAGCCGACCGCCGAGCAGCTCACGCTGCTGCGCGAGAAGATCGACCCGTACGGGACGATCCGCTTCGACTTCATGGACGCCGCGGGCCGCAAGGAGCGCCTGCGCGAGCTGCTCCAGGAGGAGTGGGACCGCGCGCTGGCCGCCTCGGCCGCCGGGACCGCCGCCTGACCATGGAGAGCCCGCTCGTCCAGGAGGTCTGGCGGCTGGGAGCGCCGCGCGTCGGCGTGCTCTCCGGACCCGACGACGCCGGCGAGCCCACGGGGCGCTACGGGTTCAGCGTGGCGCTGGGCGAGCAGGTCGGGCGCTGCTTCATCACACGGTCCGAGGCGCTGGGCCTGCATCAGCTCACGGCGAGCTGGATCGAGCGCGCGCTGGTCAACATCGTGCTGCGCCACGGCCCCGGCGAGACCCTGGAGCGCCTGCGCAGCGACGCCGGCCTCGAGCTCCACGCCGACGATGCGGCGGATGTCGTGCCCGGGCATCGTCCCGCCGCGCTGTGAGGTTCTACCTCTACGGGACCTACATCCCGTCGGTTCAGCTGCTCGAGGTCTCGCGGCTGGCCGAGGAGCTGGGCTTCGCCGGCATCACGATCCCCGATCACGTCGTCTATCCGTTCGAGACCAAGACGCCGTACCCCTACGCGGCCGACCCCGAGACCGGGCGGGCGCCGTGGGACGAGCACGGCGAGTGGCTCGATCCGTGGGCGGCGGCGGGCGCCATCCTCGCGGCCACCGAGCGCCTCGAGGTCCTCACCGGGATCTTCGTGCTGCCGATGCGCGATCCGCTGCTGGTGGCCAAGGGCGCCTCGACGCTCGGCGCGCTGTTCCCGGGGCGCTTCATCCTCGGCGTCGGCGCGGGCTGGCTGCGCGAGGAGTTCGAGATGCTCGGCTATGACTTCGACACCCGCGGGCCGCGCAGCGACGAGGCCATCGAGGTCATCCGCAAGCTGTTCACCGGCGAGCGCGTCTCGCACGAGGGCCGCTTCTTCTCGTTCCCCGACGTGGCGATGCAGCCGGCACCGGATCCGCCCGTGCGCATCTACATCGGCGGTGACGCGCCGCCGGCGTTGCGCCGCGCCGGTCGCCTGGGCGACGGGATCCTTCCGCCGCTCAGCAGCCAGCGCAAGTCGGCCGACCAGATCGCCGCGATCCAGCAGGCCCGCGACGAGGCAGGCGTCACCGAGCCCTTCGACTACGTCGCCTCCGCCGTGGCCGCGCGCGACGCCGACGGCGTGATGGAGCTCGCCGACCTGGGGGTCAGCGGCGTGCACGTCGACCCGTTCCAGCTCTACGTGCGCCGCTTCGGCGGGCTGAGCATGGACGAGCGCCGCGCCGCGCTGCAGCGCTACGCGGCCGAGGTCATCGAGCCGGTGAGGGAGCGATGCGCGCCGCCTTCGTGACCGGCGGCTCGTCGGGCATCGGCCTGGCCATCGCCCGTGCGCTGGGCCACGCCGGCCACGCGCTGACCATCACGTCGCGGCGCCCCGAGCGGCTCGAGGCCGCCGCCGACGAGCTGCGGGCGGAGGGATTGACCGTCCACGCGACGGCGGCCAACCTCGCCGACGAGGAGGCGCTGGCTGCCGCGATCGCCGGCCACGAGCAGCGCTATGAGCGCCTCGACGTCCTGGTCAACAACGCGGGTATGGGCATCAGCGGCGAGATCGACGAGACGCCGGTCAAGCACCTCGACCTCCAGCTGTCGGTCAACCTGCGCGCCGCCGTGCTCGGCTACCACTACGCGGTGCCGATGCTGCGGCGCGCGGGCGCCGAGCACCGCAACGCGCTCGTGGTCAACACCGCGTCGGTGACCGCCCAGCGCCCGCATCCCCTGATGCCCATCTACGCGACGACGAAGGCGGCGCTCGTCGGGCTCACGCGCGCGATGAACGTCGACCTCGGCGCCGCCGGCATCAAGTCCTGCGCGCTGTGCCCGGGTATCGTCGCGACCGAGATGACCGCCGACGAGGCGATGCGCGACGACGAGAAGATCGCGCCGGCCGACGTGGCCTCGGCGGTCGTCTGGCTGCTGTCGACGTCGCCGAGCTGCGTCGTACCCGAGATCCCGTTCCTGCGGCCCGGAGGTGTGGACTGATGCCCGACGACGACCGTCCCGTGATCGTCCCCGACCTGCTCAACCACGCCGCGCGGCGCTACCCCGACCGCACGTGCGTGATCGTCGAGGAGCGAACCGCGACATTCGGCGAGGTCACCGCCCGCGCCGCCGCGCTCGCCGGGCACCTGATCGAGCGCGGGCTCGCGGGTCGCCGCGTCGCGGTGCTCGCCTTCAACGAGCTCGAGCTCATCGAGATCCGCGCGGGCGTCCCGCGCGCGGGCGCCGTGCTCGTCCCGCTCAACTACCGCCTGTCGACGCCCGAGCTCGTCACGGCGATCGAGGACTGCGAGCCCGACCTGCTGATCGTCGGGCCCGGGCTCGAGGAGGTCGCCGCCCAGCTTCCCGTCGAGGACGTGCTGGTCCTGGGGGAGAGCGGCTCCTACGCCGCGGCGCTGGCCGCCGCCACTCCCCAGCCCATCCCGGCCGCGCTGCCCGGCGCCACCCTCGGGATGATCAACTACACGAGCGGCACCACCGGCCGGGCCAAGGGCGTGATGCTCTCCAATGCGGCGCTGCACGCCACGGTGCTGGCGATGAGCCAGGAGATGGCGGTCCGCCAGGGGACGACGTACATGTCCTCGAACCCGATGTTCCACGTGGGCGCCGCCGTCGCGTACGGCTTCACGTATCTGGGCGGCACCTGCCTGCAGCTGCGCAAGTTCGACAGCGAGCGCTGGCTCGAGCACCTCCATGCCGGCGACTTCACCCACGGCCAGCTCGTGCCGACGATGGTCCACGATCTGCTCGAGCTGGGCTCGGGCGACGCGCCGGCCCTCGAGCGCCTGATGTACGGCAGCGCGCCGATGCCGCCGGAGCTGGCCCGGCGGACCTACGCGGCGTGGGGCTGCGAGCTCGTCAACGGGTTCGGCTCGACCGAGTCGATGGGCGTCTCGATGCTCACGCCCGAGGAGCACGACCCCGACAACGCGCCGCACCTGCTGGCGTCGGTCGGCCGCTCGTCGCCGGGCATGACGTGGCGCCTGCTGGGCGAGGACGGCCAGGAGGTGGGCGTGGGCGAGGTCGGCGAGGTCGTGGCTCGCGGCGCCAACGTGATGGACGGCTACTGGCGCAACCCCGAGGCGACCTCCGAGGCGCTGCGCGACGGCTGGATGCACATGGGCGACCTGGGCCATCGTGACGCCGACGGCTACCTCTACCTCGTCGACCGCCGCGGCGACAAGATCGTCACGGGCGGCGAGAACGTCTACCCGAGCGAGGTCGAGAACGTCCTGGCCGAACATCCCGCGGTGGCCGAGGCGGCGATCGTCGGGCTGCCGCACGAGCGCTGGGGCGAGGCGGTGACCGCGGTCATCGTCGCGCGGCCCGGCCATGAGGTGCAGGCCGCCGAGCTCGTCGCCTTCTGCCGCGAGCAGCTCGCGGGCTACAAGACGCCCAAGGACGTCCGCTTCGCCGACGCGCTCCCGCGCACGGCGACGGGCAAGCTGCGCCGCGGCCAGCTGCGCCGCGAGCTCTCGGGCGCCTGAATCCCAGACATTGGGGGGGACCGCTCGGCCCGGAGCTTGACGACGGCGGCGCGCCCTGACGTCATTGGGCCATGATCGAAATCGGGATCTTCACCACCGGCTGCTCCGACATGCCGTTCAAGACGTCCGCGAACGGGATCCGGGTTCCCGACGCCACGCTGGAGGAGATCAACGAGTCCGCCCAGCGCGTCACCAACGGCCAGATCCGCCAGGCCGTCCTGGCCGACCGGCTGGGCTACGACTACTTCTGGATGAGCGAGCATCACTTCTGCCTCGAGGGCAGCGAGCTCAGCCCCAACCCGCTGCAGAGCCTGACCGCGATCGCCGCCCTGACCAAGCGCATCCGCCTCGGCACCGCCGCCAACATCCTCACCTGGCATCACCCGCTGCGCCTGGCCGAGCAGATCGCGCTGCTCGACACCATCAGCGGCGGCCGCGTCGAGGCCGGCTTCGGCCGCGGCTACCAGCCGCGCGAGACCGAGACGTGGGGCGCGACCTACGGCTCCTCCCACGCCGACCAGGAGCGCAACCGCCAGTTCTTCGACGAGGCCTTCGAGCTCGTCAAGACCGCGTGGACCGAGAAGGCGTTCGACTTCCACGGCGACTTCTTCAACGTGCCGCCCAAGTACCTGAAGTTCGGCCACCCGGTCACGGCGGAGTACTTCGCCTCCAACGACACGGGCTACGAGCTCACCGACATCATGAGCCACGAGGACGGCAGCGCGCCGACCATCAGCGCGACCGGCTTCGACGAGGACGCCTACCTGCGCAAGCTCTGCTCGCTTCCGCGCCCCGTGCAGAAGCCCTACCCGCCGATGTGGCAGCTGATGGTCAGCCCGCGGTCGGTCGAGAACGCGGCCAAGCAGGGCCTCAACGGCTACTTCAACCTGGTCCAGCCCGAGATGCTCAAGCAGCAGATCGACGAGTACATGCGCCTGTGCGAGAAGGCCGGCTGGCCCGACATGCTCGACCGCGGCGAGTTCAAGCCGGGCTGGGACGCCGAGAAGCACCGTGGCCTGGTCACCGGCCGCTGGCTGCACTGCACCGAGGGCGGCGTCGGCAACGCCGAGAAGTTCCGCGAGGGCATCCGCCGGGTGTGGAACTGGTACGACCCCTACGGCTTCGGCGTGCTGGTCAACGGCGACCAGTCGATCCCCACCAAGCCCGAGGACCTCGAGGAGAAGGGCCTGTCGCTCGTCGGCGGCAAGGACCAGATCATCGAGGGCATCATGAACATCAAGAACGAGGTCTACCCCGACTCGGACTTCTACTTCAACTGCCAGTTCGAGGGCTCGGGCCTGACCACGGAGGAGAACGAGGAGCAGATCCAGTTCTTCGCCGAGGAGATCGCCCCGGTGCTGCGCCAGGAGTGCGGCGGCGGCGTCGAGCGCCCCGAGAGCGACGTCCAGCTCGTGCCGGACGCCGCCCTGGCCCTCAGCTAGCTGCCGGTGAACTGCGGGTCGCGCTTCTCCTGAAACGCGGCCAGCGCTTCGACGAAGTCGTTGGTCCGCGTGCACAGGATCTGCGTGCGGTTCTCCAGCTCGACCGCCGCCTGCAACGACGGCGCGTCGACGTTGGAGCGCAGGACCTGCTTGGTCATGCGCACCGCGAACGGCGAGTTGCGGGCGATCTCGGCGGCCATCTCGACGGCCGCCGGGAGCAGGCCGTCGGCGTCGACGACGCGGTTGACGATGCCGCGGCGCTCGGCCTCCTCGGCGCCCATGAAGCGGCCGGTCATCAGCAGCTCCGAGGCGACCCCGAGCCCGACGTAGCGCGGCAGCCAGTAGGACGAGCCGAGGTCGCAGCCGGAGAAGCCGATCCGGACGTTGGCCATGTTGAAGCGCGCCTCGGGCACCGCGACGCGCATGTCCGACGCGAGCGCGAAGACGAAGCCGGCGCCGCTGGCCACGCCGTTGACCGCGGCGATGATCGGCTGGAGCACGCCGCCCATGGCGGTGCACATGCGGCCGAACATCTCCTGCAGGTCGTAGGCGTGGACGGTGTTGTCCTGGTCGAACGAGCGCGGGTCCTTGATGTCGAGCCCGGCGCAGAACGCGCGCCCCTCGCCGGTCAGGACGATCGCCCGGGTCTCGGTGTCGGACTTGAGCGCGCGGAAGGTGTCCTCGAGCTCCTCGACCATCGTCCAGTTGACGGCGTTGAGGCGATCGGGGCGATCGAGCGTCAGCAGCTTGACGCCGGGGGCGGCGTCCTCGAAGCGGAAGGTGGTGGGGGACATCGGGCTCCTGGTCAGTCGAAGTGGACGGACAGCTCGGCCTCGCCGGCGGTCCGCAGGGTGAACGTGTCTGTGGCGTGGGCCGGCACGGCGCCCGCGAAGGAGCCGGAGAGGACGATGTCGCCGGCGCGGATGCCCGAGCCCAGCGACGTGAGCTTGTCGGCCAGCCAGGCGACGGCGAGCAGCGGCGAGCCGAGCACGGCCGTGCCGCGCTCGCGCATGATCTCCTCGTCGCCCTTGTGCAGGGAGCACTCGACCGCGGCGAGGTCGGCGGCCAGCAGCCGCTCGGACCAGGCGCCGAGGGCGAACCCGCCGTAGGAGGCGTCGTCGGCGATGGTGTCGACGAGCTTGATGCGCCAGTCGGCGATGCGGCTGTCGACGATCTCCAGCGCGGGGGCGGCGGCGACCGCGGCGGCACGCACGGCGTCAGGCGTGACGCCCGGGCCCTCGAGGTCGCTGCCGAGCAGGAAGGCGATCTCGCCCTCGATGCGCGGCTGCAGGAAGACGCCGTGGTCGAAGCGCGCGAGGCCGTCGTCGGCGATCGCCTGCCGCGAGCCCCACAGGTCGCCGTAGTCGGGCTCGTCGACGCCCATCTGGCGCTGCATGCCGGGGCTGGTCAGCCCGATCTTGCGGCCCACGGTCGTCTCGCCGTCCTGCGCGCGCAGGCGGGCCCATGCCTGCTGCGTCGCGTAGGCCTGCTCGGGGGAGGTCAGGTCGCCGGTCTCGCTGAACGGCTCGATAGGCCGGCGCTCGGTCCACGCGGCCTGCAGGCGGTGCGCGAGGCGCTCCGCATCGAAGGCTTGGTTCTCGTCGCGCATGCCGGTAATCTGTCGTCAGAGTATCGACGGGTAAGAGCCCCTGCCGCGAATGCCCCCGATCGGGGGGACGCGCTTGGCGACCGGGCTTTGGCTGCCGATACTCGAGCCATCACCGAGGAGAGGCCGACCGCATGACCAACCTGACCGCCGTGCGCGGGGAGCGTGCCGAGAACGACTCGGCAGGCGTCGTCGTCGCGCTCGAGGCGCTGAGCGCCGGGCGGCCGGTCGTGTTCGTCGACGAGGGCTCTGACTGCGGCTACCTCGCACAGCCCGCCGCCGTGGCCTCCGTGGACTTCGTCGTCCTGGCGGCCACGCACGGCACAGGCACGCTGCGGGTGGCGGCCGGTGCCGACCGGCTCGATGCGCTCGGTGTCCCCACCTTCGGCGACGGCGGACAGCGCGTCCCCGTCGACCTGGCGGGCGGCGGGCCGGGCGGCCTGCACGACCACCGCGCCGCGACGATCCGCGCGCTCGCCGATCCGGCCACGCAGCCTGCCGATCTGGTGGCCCCGGGCCACGTCTTCCCCGAGGTCGCCGGCGAGTGCCGGTCGCTCGAGAGCGGGTGCCCGGCGCGCGCCATGCTCGACGCCGTCCGCCTGGCCGGGCACGAGCCGCTCGTCGCCTACACCCAGCTCGTCGACGAGCAGGGGCACACGGCCGACCGCATGGCGACTGCGCGCCTCGCGCGCCGGCTCGGCCTGGTCTCCGTCTCGATCCGCGACGCGCTGATCCGCCGCGAGCAGCTCGATCCGGCCGCCGAGCGCATCGTCAACACGACGATCCCGACGCCCGAGGGGCGCTTCGACGCCGTGGGCTTCCGCGGCCTGCGCTCGGGCGAGGAGTACGTCGCCTTCGTCGCCGGCCCGGTCAGCGACGGCGTGCGCGTGCACGTCCACCGCCGCTGCATGATCAGCGACGTCTTCGGCGGCGTGGCCTGCGGTTGCGGCGAGGCGCTGCGCGCCGCCCTGGCCGAGATCCGCCACAGCGGCAGCGGCGTGGTCATCTACCGCCACGGCGCCGACGAGGCGCCCTGCGTCGGAGAGCACGAGGCACGCCGCGAGGCCGGCTGGGCCAAGACGGTCGAGGTGGCCGCGGTCGTGCGCGACCTCGGCGCGCGCCGCGTCTTCCTCTCGGCGACCGAGATCTTCGACCACGACGTGCTGCGCGCGCTCGGCCTCGAGGCCCAGCACGCCTCGGGCGACGACTGGTTCCGCATCGCGCCCGCGCAGCGGGCCGCCGGCCTCTAGGCGCTCAGACCGCCGGCGCCGGCACCGGCGTCACCGGGCCGCCGGCGCGGCCGCCCGGGATCGCAGCGGTTGCGACGATCGCCAGCGTCACCGCGACGGCGCCCGCCCCGAAGGCCAGCGCGTAGCCGTGCTCGCTCGGGTGCCCCGCGACCAGGCTGTGCGCGATCAGCGTGGCGGCGACCTGGCCGCCGATCGCGCCGCCCATCGTGCGCATGACGTTGTTCATGCCGTTGGCCACGCCGGTCTGCGACTGCGGCACCGACCGCGTGACCAGGATCGGCAGCGCGCCCAGCGCGATGCCGTTGCCCATGCCGGCCAGCCCGGCGGCCACCGCGATCTGCCAGCCGGCGTCGTGGGCAACGACGAGCAGGCCCCAGCACGACGACGACAGGACCGCGGCGAGCAGCAGCGAGCGCTTGGAGCCCAGCCGCCGGTCCAGCCAGGACGTGCCGAGCCCGGTGACCAGGAGCATCATCGGCATGGGGAGGATGAAGAGGCCGGCCTGGGTGATGGTCGCCCCGAAGCCGAAGCCCGTGGACTCCGGCTCCTGCACGAACTGCGGCAGCAGGATGAAGGCCGCGTACATGCTCACGCCGATGAGCAGCGTCACGAGGTTCGCCGCCCACATCGCGCGGCGGCGCAGCATGGCGATGTCGACGAGCGGATCCGGGTGGCGCCGCTCGACCGCGACCCAGGCCCACAGGATCAGCGCGCCGGCGCCGGCGAGCGCCAGCGTCCGCGGCGAGCCCCAGCCCCACTTGGTGGTGCGGCTGACCGCCAGCAGGACGGCGACGAGCCCGGCCGAGAGCAGCACGGCGCCGCGCCAGTCGACGCGGCCGAGCGTCTTGACCGGCGACTCGGGAACGAAGGCCCAGGTGGCCAGCGCGGCGGCCGCGACGACGATCAGCGGGATCCAGAACAGCCACGTGTAGCCCAGGCCGTTGACGATCGCGCCCGCCAGCACCAGCCCCACGCCCGAGCCGATGCCCGGGAGGGCGGACATGAAGCCCAGCGACCCCGCGACGCTGCCGGGCGGCAGCTCGTCGCGGATGATCGCGAAGGCCAGCGGGAAGAAGCCGCCGATCACGCCCTGCACCACGCGCCCGGCGAGCAGCATCGTCATCGAGCTCGCCAGCGCCGACATCGCGGTGCCGATCGCCAGGATCCCCAGCGTGATGAGCAGCATCCGCTCCTTGCCGAACATGTCGCCGAGCCGGCCGAGGATCGGCGTCGCGATGGTCGCCGAGAGCAGGAAGCCGGTCAGCACCCAGCTGACCGCGTTGGCCGACGCGCCGAACTCGCGCTGGATCTCGGGCAGCGCCGGGATCGCGAAGCACTGCAGCAGGCCGTAGGCGATCGCGCTGAGCGAGAGCGCGAAGAGGGTCAGGCGGTGCTTCGCGGTCATGCGGCCAGCGACCGTAGCGGCGCAGTTCTGGCCTCGACATCGCTGCCACCGCTTTGGGGGGTGGGCTTCCCGATCCCGTTGCGCGCCGCGCCGGGCGCTTGTTAGGAAGTGCGTGGGGCGCGCGGCGTCCTGCCGAAATCACCACTCATCGGAGGCAAGCCATGAGCACGCGCGTCATGGGCGTGCACCACGCCGGCATGACGGTCCGCAACCTGGACCGGAGCCTGGCCTGGTGGAAGCAGATGTTCGGCATGGAGCCGACGATCGCGGTGCGCGAGGTGCACCTCCCCGAGAACATCACCACGGCGATCGGCGTCCCCGGCGCCTACATGAGCTACGCGTTCATGCCCGCGGGCGAGACGCTGATCGAGCTGCTCGAGTACCACGACCCGTCGGGCCGCGACTTCGAGCTGTCCAACAGCGACGTGGGCGCGATGCACGTCGCGCTGCGTATCGACGACGTCCAGGCCCAGTACGACCACATGGTCGCCGAGGGCGCGACGTTCCGTCATCCGCCGATCGCGCTCGACGGCGATCTCGAGGGCGTGGTCTTCGCCTACGCGGTCGATCCCGACGGGCTGCAGGTCGAGATCTGGCAGGAGCCGTGATCGAGGGCCGCCGGGAGCGCGGCCTCAAGACGCTCGGCGACGTCTATGCGGTCGACCTCGGGATCACCGGCGAGCAGGGGCCGTTCGAGGAGCTGACCGTCGACCACCTCTTCGCCGACGTGTGGAACCGCCCGGGGCTCGACATCGGCGAGCGCCGGCTGCTGATCATCGGTGTGATCGCCGCGCTCGGCCGCGACGACCTCGCCGAGCTGCAGTTCTTCAGTGCGCTCGAGCGCGAGGAGCTGACGCCGGCGCAGGTCGAGGAGGCCGTCCTGCACCTCACCCACTACGTCGGCTGGCCGCTGGGGTCGGGGCTCAACCGCGCCGCGCAGCGGGCGATCGCGCGCCACCGGGACGGCGATGGCTGACGCGCCCGCCGGGAGCAACTGGGGACGGTGGGGCGCCGACGACGAGCGCGGCGCCCTCAACCATCTCGACCCGGCGACGGTGCTCGGCGGCATCGGCGCGGCGCGAACCGGGACCGTCTATCCCCTCGGCCTCCCGGTGGGCCGGCGCGATCAGCCCACGCTCGACTACCGCGGGCCGGCGCAGCGCCTGACGCTGACCAACCACACCGACAAGCGGATGCTCGAGCAGTTCGGCGGCGGGGGTGACGTCGGCTCCTGCGAGGACGTTCTGATCATCCCGTCGCACAACGCGACGCACATGGACGCACTGAGCCACGTCTACTGCGGCGAGGGCATCTACAACGGTTATCCGGCCGACAACTCGACGGCCTACGAGGGCGCGGCGCGCTGCGGCATCGAGCACGTGGGCGCGGTCGTCACTCGCGGTGTGCTCGTCGACGTCGCCGGCCACCAGGGCGTCGATTCCCTCGAGGCCGGCCACGCGATCTCGGTCGACGAGCTGCGGGCCGCGATGGACGCGCAGTCCGTCGAGCTGCGCGCCGGTGACGCCGTGCTGGTCCGCACGGGCTGGGTCGAGCAGTTCTACGCGACGGGCCAGGAGATGTCGCTCGAGCAGCCGGGCATCGGGATCGACGTGGCCCGGATGCTGGGTGACGCCGACGTGACGCTCGTCGGAGCCGACAACACCGCCGTGGAGGCGATGCCCTACCGCGACGGGCACTTCATGGAGGCCCACGTCGAGCTGCTGGCGCGGCGCGGCATCTACCTCGTCGAGCACCTCGATCTCTCCGCGCTGGCGCGCGACGGTTGCCACGAGTTCCTGTTCGTCGCGACGCCGCTGCGCGTGATCGGCGCGAGCGCCAGCCCGGTCAACCCGGTGGCGATCGCGTGAAGACGGCGGCGGCTCCCGGGCTGGCGGGCTTCAAGGCCGCGCCGCTGCCCGAGCCGCTGCGCCGGGCCCATCGCGCCGCGGGCCTGACCGACGACGCGCTGCCCGCCGTGCTGCTGCAGGACACGGCGGCGCGCTTCGCCGAGCGCCCGGCGGTCGTCGACCTGACCAACGGCGGCGCGGACCCCGTCTCCTACCGCGAGCTCGCCGGCGAGGTCCGGCGCTTCGCCGGCCATCTGGCCGAGCGCGGGGTGCGGCCGGGTCAGACGGTGCTCATCCAGTCGCCGAACTGCCGCGAGGCGCTGGTGGCGTCGTGGGCGGCCTGGCACCTCGGCTGCGTCCTGGCGCCGGTGGTCGACATCTACCGCGAGCACGAGCTGCGCCAGGTCGTGCCGCTGGTCGCGCCCGCGGTGGTCGTCACCGCCGCCGAGCATCGCGACACCCGGTTCCCCGCGCTGCTCGACGAGGTCCTCGGCGACACCGAGGTGGTCGCCCGTGTCGTCCTGGGAGGCGAGCACCCGGGGTGGACGACGTGGGACGAGGCGCTGGCCACCGCCGAGCCGGCCGGCGCCGCGGCGCACATCGACCCCGACGCGCCCAGCCTCGTGCTCTTCACCTCGGGGACGACCTCGGCGCCCAAGGCCGCGGTCCACAGCTCGCGCACGCTGATGGCCGAGTCGCGCCAGCTGGCGCGCGCGTTCGCCGTCACCTGGCGCGACCGGGTCCACGACCCGTATCCGCTGGCCCACATCGCCGGCCTGGAGTACGCGACGACGATCTCGGCGCTCACCGGCAGCACCGCTCTGCTGTCGCGGATGACCGGGCAGCAGCGGGCTGTCGACGAGATCGCCGAGCACGGCGCGACGTACGCCGCGGGCCCGCCGGGGATGGTGCCGCTGCTGGCCGAGGCGTTCGCCGGTGCCGACCGGGTGCCGCTGCACACGTTCGTCACCGGCGGGACCACGGTCCCGCGCGTGCTCGTCGAGCAGGGTGAGGAGATCGGCATCGGCGCGGTGCGGGTCTACGGCCTGACCGAGCTGCCGTCGGTGACCGCGCCGATCGCCGGCGATCCGGCCGACGTCCGCCTCGGCACCGACGGGCCGCTTCCGCCCGGCGGCGAATGCCACGCGGTCGACCCGGACACCCGCGCGCGGCTGCCGGCGGGCACGGAAGGCGAGCTGCGCGTGCGCGGCCCCGAGCGGATGCTCGGCTACCTCGACCCCGAGCAGACCGCTTCGCAGATCGACGAGGCTGGCTGGTTCTACACGGGCGACCTGGGGTTCGTCGACGAGCGCGGCCGCCTGACCGTCACCGGCCGGATCAAGGACATCATCAACCGCGGGGGCGAGAAGTTCTCGGCCCGCGACATCGAGGACGTGCTGGTGGGCCATCCCGCCGTGGCGGAGGTCGCGGTCGTCTCGGCGCCCGACGAGCGCTACGGCGAGGTCCCCGCGGCGTTCGTGGTGGCCGCCTACGGCCACGCGCCGTCGGGCGAGATGCTCGCCGCGTTCCTCACCGAGCGCGGGGTCGCGCACCAGAAGACGCCGCAGCACTGGAACGTCGTCGCCCGGCTCCCGGTGACCCCGTTCGGCAAGGTCAAGAAGTTCGAGCTTCAGAAGATGCTCGCGGAGCCGCCCAATCCAACGGAGAAAGAGGCAAGGCCGTGATCACGCAAGCGCCGGAACGCTGGGACGACGTCGTCGATGTGGTTGTCGTGGGGTCGGGCGCCGCCGGGTTGTCGGCCGCCGTGACCGCGCACGACGCCGGCGCCGAGGTGCTGGTGCTCGAGAAGGCCGACATGCTCGGCGGCACCGCCGGCGTCTCCGGCGGGATCCTCTGGGTGCCCAACAACCACCACATGCAGGCGGCCGGGATCGCGGACTCCCGCGAGGACGCGCTGGCCTACATCCGCCGGCTGACCCACGGCCGCGAGCCCGATCCGCAGCTCATCGAGGTCTACGTCGATCGCTCGCCCGAGGCGATCGCCTCGCTGGAGGCGGCCACGCCGCTGGAGCTCGGCATCTCCGCGCCGTTCACCGACTACCACGCGCAGTACGAGGGCGGCCGGCCCGAGGGCGGGCGCTCGCTCGAGCCGCTGCCCTACGACGCGCGCTCCGAGCTCGGAGACCTCGCGCCGAAGGTCCGCACCAGCCCGCACATGTTCCGCCTGACCATGGAGGAGGGCGCCAAGTCGCTGTTCGGCGAGGAGGTGCCGATGGACGTCGCGGCCAAGCGCGTCGAGGACGACGTCCGGGTCATCGGCGCCGCGCTCGTCGCGCCGCTGGTCAAGGGGCTGGTCGACCGCGGCGTCGAGCTGCGCACCGGCGCCGCCGTCGCCGAGCTGGTCATGGTCGACGGCGAGGTCGCCGGCGTGCGGGTCGAGCAGGACGGCCACAGCGTCCTGGTCGGCGCGCGGCGCGGGGTCGTGCTCGCGGCCGGCGGGTTCGAGTGGAACGCCGAGATGGTCCACGCGTTCGTCGGCCGGCCGCTCGCGCCGATGAGCCCGCCGCACAACGAGGGTGACGCGATCCGCATGGTCCTCGAGCTCGGCGGTCGCGTGGCGAACATGAACTCCTACTGGGGTCAGCCGTGCATCGTCGATCCGACGGTCGAGTTCGAGGGCCACACGCTGACCCAGATGGCCAGCGTGCGCTGCATGCCCGGCGTCGTCGTCGTCAACTCACGGGGCGAGCGGTTCGTCAACGAGGCCTGCTGCTACCAGGACTTCCCCAAGACGATCGACCAGTACGACCCGGTGGCGATGGAGTTCCCCAACGAGCGCCACTTCATGGTCTGGGACCAGCGCATCAAGGATGCGGCGATGTTCCTGCCGACGATCCTGCCGGGGGAGGAGGCGCCGGACTTCGTCCTGCGCGGCGAGACGATCGCCGAGCTGGCCGAGCAGATGGGCGTCGACCCGGGCCGGCTGACCGCGACCATCGAGCGCTGGAACCAGCACGTCGTAGACGGCGAGGATCCGGACTTCGGCCGCGGCACGACCTGGTTCGAGGGCTACCAGACCGGCGGCCCGGATCCCCAGGCCTGCCTGCAGCCCGTCAAGGACGGGCCGTTCTACGCGCTGCCCATGGTCCACGGCGCGCTCGGCACCAACGGCGGGCCGCTCGTCGACGGCGACGCCCGGGTCCAGCGCTGGGACGGCACGCCCGTCGCCGGCCTCTACGCAGCGGGCAACACGACGGCGTCCGTGTTCGGCCAGACCTACCCGGGGGGCGGCGCGACGCTGGGTCCGGCGCTGACCTTCGGCTACCTGGCCGGCAAGCACGCGGCGGGCCGCCCGGCGCGCGACATCGCCGAGGCGCAGGCCGGCGTCGCGGTCTGAGGGCAGCGACGTCATGGCGCGCATGGACGGGAAGGTCGCCTTCATCACCGGCGCGGCCGGCGGGATGGGGCGCACGCACGCGACGCGCCTGGCCGACGACGGCTGCGACATCATCGCGGTCGACATCGGCCGTCAGCTCGAGGACGTGCCCTACGCCATGCCGGCGGCCGACAAGCTCGAGGAGACCGCGCAGCTCGTCCGCGAGCGCGGCCGCCGCGCGGTCACCGTGACCGCCGACATCCGGGACACCGCGGCGCTCGAGGCCGCGGTCCGCCACGGGGTCGCCGAGCTGGGGCGGTTGGACGTCGTGGTGGCCAACGCCGGCATCTGGACGCTGGGCGGCAACCTCTGGGAGATCCCCGAGGAGCGCTTCCGGGAGATGATCGAGATCAACCTGACGTCGCAGTGGCGCACCGTGAAGGCCACGATCCCCGTGATGCTGGAGCTCGGCAACGGCGGCTCGGTGATCTTCATCGGCTCGACCAACTCGTTCAAGGCGGTCCCGGGCAACGGGCACTACACGGCGGCCAAGCACGGGGTCATCGGGATCATGCGCACGCTCGCCCAGGAGCTGGCCGCGCAGGGCATCCGCGTCAACGCCGTCTGTCCCACCGGGGTCAACACGGACATGCTGATCAACGACCGGATGTTCCAGCTCTTCCGTCCCGACCTCGACGACCCGGGCTACGAGGACGCGGAGGAGGGCCTGCGCGGGCTCAACCTGATTCCCGTGCCCACGGTGGAGCCCGAGGACGTGAGCGACGCGGTCGCGTGGCTGGCCTCGAGCGAGAGCAGGATGGTGACCGGGTCGGCGATCGCCGTCGACGCGGGGAACCTCGCCCGCCCGTGAGGTCTCAGCGCCCGCGCCACTCCGGCGGGCGCTTCTCGAGGAAGGCGGTCATGCCCTCCATGCGGTCCTCGGTGGCCATCGTCTGCTCGTAGAGCCGGCGCTCGATCGAGAGCCCCGCGCTGAGCGTCGCCTCGTCGGCGGCGAGCACCGCGCGCTTGGCCAGGCGGACGGCCACGGGCGGGTGCGCGGCGATCGTGGCGGCGAGGGCGAGCGCCTCGTCGAGCCAGGCGCCGCCGGGCACGACGCGGTTGACGAAGCCCAGCGCGAGCGCCTCCTCGGCGCTGACCCGCCGGCCGGTGAGGACGAGCTCCATCGCCCGCTGCTTGCCCATGATCCGCGTGAGCCGCTGGGTGCCGCCGCCGCCGGGGATGATCCCCAGCGTGATCTCGGCCTGGGAGAAGACCGCGCTGTCGGAGGCGACGATCATGTCGCACGCCAGCGCGAGCTCGCAGCCGCCGCCGAGGGCGTAGCCGGAGACCGCCGCGATCATCGGCAGGCCGATGGCGGCCAGCCGCGGCCAGAAGCGCGCCGTCGGGTGGGTCAGCGTCTCGGCGAACGTCCGGTCGCGCATCGCCGCGATGTCTGACCCCGCGGCGAACGCGCGCTCGTCGCCGGCCAGCACGATCACCCGCGCCTCGCCGCCGCGGTCGGCCGCCTCCAGCGCGTCGGCGAGCTGGTCCATGACCTCCGGCGACAGCGCGTTGCGCGCCTCGGGCCGGTCGATGCGCACGAGCGCGACGCCGTCGCGCAGCGTGCTGGTGACCAGCGCGCTCAAGCGCCGGGGCCCGCGTTGCGCGCGTCGAGGTCGGGATCCCACTCCGGGGCGCGGCCCTCCGCGAACGCCCGCGGCCCCTCGAGGAAGTCGGGGTGGCCCCACTGCAGCCGGATCAGCGACCAGGCGTGACGCAGCGACGCCTCGTAGGTCATGTCCAGCGAGCCCCAGATCGCCTGCTGGGTCAGCGTCGTCGCCGACGGGGAGTTGCGCGCGATCGAGCGGGCGATCTCCAGCGCGGCGTCGAGCGCCTCGCCCGGCCCGACGAGCTCGTCGACCAAGCCGAGCTGATGGGCGCGCGCGGCGCCGAGCTTGAAGTCCGGGCCCTGGAGGCTCATCCGCAGCGCCGTGCCGATCGGCATCCGCTTGGCCAGGCCGATGTTCTCGATCCCGCCGACCATCCCGATGTTGGTGTGGGTGTCGATGAACCGCGCGTTCTCCGACGCCACGACGATGTCGGCGTCGACGACGAAGTGCAGCCCGCCGCCGGCGGCGGTGCCGTTGACGGCGGCGACCACCGGCTTCCAGACCTGGTTGTGGCGCGCCGACCAGAAGACCTCCTCGCCGAACGGCCGGTTGTGGGCCACCGCGCCGCCGCCCTCCGACACGCCCTTGACGTCGACGCCCGTGCAGAAGTGGCGGTCGCCGGCACCGGTGATCACCACGGCGCGAACGGCCGGGTCGGTGCGCACGTCCTCCCAGATGGCGCGCAGCACGGGACCCATCCCGGCGTGGAACGAGTTGCCCCGCTCCGGCCGGTTGAGCGTGATGACCGCGACGCCGTCGTCGTGCTTCTCGTACAGGGTCCCTTCGAGGGGTCCCGTGACGTCGATGTCGTGCCAGTCGGGCGGATTCGTGGTACTCATTGGCGCGGAGAAGAGGATACTTTTCTTGTCAATTCGTCCCGAGGGGCGATCCGGCCTGGAAGGACGCTGCCCATGAAGATCTACATCCACTCGGTGTTCGTCGAGCCCGAGCATCTCACGCCGCTGGCCGTGCGCGCGGAGGAGCTGGGCTACCACGGGCTCACGGTGCACGACCACCTGCTCTATCCGCAGGACCTGGGCTCGACCTACCCGTACGCGACCGACGGGCTGCCGTCGACGTCGCCGTGGCCGGACCCGTGGGTGACGGTCGCCGCGCTGGCCGGCGCGACGACGAAGCTGCGCTACCTCAGCGCCGTCTACCTCGCGCTGGCGCGCCCGCCCGTGCTCGTCGCCAAGGCGGTGGCGACCGCGGCGATCATGTCGGACTACCGCGTGGACTTCGGCATGGCCGTCGGCTGGATGAAGGAGGAGTGCGAGCACACCGGCCAGGACTTCCACACGCGCGGGCGCCGCCACGACGAGCTCGTCGGCCTGATCCGCGAGATCTGGACCGGCGACTGGGTCGACCATCACGGCGAGCACTACGACTACGCGCCGTTCCGCTGCCTGCCCGCGCCCAAGCGCGACATCCCGATCCTCGGCGGCGGCGACTCCGAGATCGCGATGCGCCGGTGCGCACGCGGCATGGACGGCTGGCTCGGGGCCAACTGGTACCCCGCCGACGAGGCGGCCGCACTCGTCGAGCGCATCCACGAGTACCGCCGCGAGGAGGGCACCGACGACCGGCCGTTTCAGATCTTCATCTCGCTGGATCGCTCGCCGACGCTCGAGGACTGCGAGCGCTTCGACGCCCTCGGCGTGACCGCGATGTGGACCCATCCCTGGAAGCCCGAAGGCCGCACGAACTCCGACCACGGACTCGACGCGATGCTCGGCTCGCTGGAGGACTACGCGACCCGTGTCGTCTCGCGCCTCTGACACCAGAAATGTGGACCCGACGAACGGCGGGTTTCCCCGGCTCCGCCGCGCCATCGCGGTCGCAGCGCCAGTGACACTCACGATCGGCCCGATGGGCCGATCCCCACACGAGGAGGAGCATTGCTCATGCAGCATGACGGTTTGAGGGCCCGCCGGATCTTGTCGCTCACAGCGGTGCTGTGTGCGCTCGCGTTCGGCGTCACGGCCTGCGGCAGTGACGACAACAGCAGCAGCGACAGCGGCAGCTCCAGCACGGCGTCGACCACCGCGTCGACGACCTCGACCTCCGGGGACACCGGTGGCAGCACCGCCGTCGAACCCGCGACGGACGAGCAGATCCAGGCGCTGATGGACGACGCGTTCGGTGGCGGCGTCACGGTCAAGGATCTTCCGCCGCTGGCCCAGGAGGCCTACGGCATCATGGCCAAGCCGGTCACGGCTGACGAGATCGCCAAGATCAAGGAGTGCCTCGGCCAGGCCAAGTGCGACCTCGGCAAGCCCGACGCGACGCTCGACGTCGCCGAGAGCGAGGACATCAACAACCCGTACCACAGCTCGCTGCGCGCGATCTACATCCTGATGTCCATCCGCGAGCCCGCGGTGAAGTCGATCAGCTTCACGCAGGCCAACTTCGACGTGAAGGCCGCGCTGTCGAACTTCCGCAGCCACATCAGCCAGGGCGCTGACGTGATCGTCGGCACATTCGACCTCGGTCCGGTGATGCTGCCGGTCATCAAGCAGGCCGCCGCCAAGGACATCACGGTGTGGGCCAACACCCAGGGCCCGGACTCGAAGTTCGACGGGTCCGACCTCGCCGGCTTCACGCACGTCGACCTCTGCCAGTACGGCAAGGACCTGGTGGCGCTCGCCGTCAAGGAAGGCGGCAAGAACATCGCCATGTACAGCGGTCCCGAGGGCAACGCGTACGCCGCCCAGTGGCAGCCGTGCGCCGAGGACGAGATCAAGTCCGAAGGGGCCAACCTCGTCGTCAAGGGCGCGACCAACTGGACGCCTCAGGGTGAGGCGCAGGCCGCAGCGGCACTCGCCGCCAAGGGCCTGCCGGACGCGCTGATCTACGACTACACGCCGGTGGCGTTCTTCGACAAGTTCATCAAGCTGGGCCTGACCCCGCCGACCCAGATCGGTGGCTCCCAGACGATGGGCGCCTACAAGGCCTGGGCCGACGCACAGGGCACCAAGCACGAGTTCAAGTCGTTCATCGCCGCGAGCCAGATCACGCTCGGTGCGGTGACGCTCCACGGTGCCGTCAAGGCCAAGTCGGGCGAGACGGTGGAGCCCGACGTCGTGCTCCCGGAGCCGATCATCCCGGTCGCCGACGTCAAGCCGTACTACAACCCGAAGTTCCCCGCCGGGGCCAACTTCGGCATGGGCCTCCCGGAGGAGGTCCTCCTGCCGGCCTTCGAGGCCGCAGGCTGATCAAGCCTCGCCCGGCGGTGGCGCCGGGCGGACGCACCTCGGGCTCCTCCTGTCCTCCGGGACGGGAGGGGCCCGCTTTGCGTTGTGGGGCTCGGCGTTTGCGCGCTGAGCGGTATTTCAGGATACTCTTCTCTCCCCGTCCCTCGCTGCCCTAGGAGCGTCCGTGCGCGTCAACGTCTTCGCCATGCCGACCATCCCCGCGACCGTCGAGGAGCGGGAGCGCCTTCGGCCCATCGGCCGCAATACGGAGCGCTACCAGATGATGCTCGAGGAGCTGCGCAGCCTCGTGCGCAAGCTCGACGAGATGGGCTACGACGCGTTCGCGACGACCGAGCACCACTTCCACACCGAGGGCGGCGAGGCCAACCCCAACCCGCTGCTGATGTTCGCCCACCTCGCGGCGATCACCGAGCGGCTGAAGTTCATCCCGACCTCGATCGTCCTGACCGCCGACGACCCGATCCGCACCGCCGAGGACGTCGCGCTGTTCGACCAGCTCTACCCCGGCCGGGTCGGCGTCTGCTTCGCTCGGGGCTACCAGAAGCGCTGGCTGCAGGTCCTCAGCCAGCGCAACAACGTCACGTCGTGGGCCAGCGAGGAATCGGACAAGCAGAACCGCGAGATCTTCGAGGAGCACCTCGAGGTGCTGCTCAAGGCGTGGACCAACGACGTCTTCGACTACCAGGGCAAGCACTACGAGGTCCCGTTCCCGAAGGAGGGCATCGAGGGCTGGGCGGCTCCCGAGTGGATGCGCCGCTTCGGCGCCGACGGTGAGATCGACGACGACGGCGTGATCAAGAAGATCGGCGCGATCCCGCGGCCGTTCCAGGATCCCTATCCGGACGTCTTCCTGCCCTACAACGGCTCGCCGGCCACGCTCATCAACGCCGCCAAGCACGGCTTCACCGCGATCATCACCGAGGGCCGCAGGGACAACTTCCTCGCCGCCGCGCGCCAGTACCAGGAGGTCGCCTCCGAGCACGGGAACACCTTCGGCCTCGGCGAGCACGTCGGGGCCGTCCGCTGCATCGCGCTGGGCGACAGCTACGAGGAGGCCTTCGACATCGCGGTGCGCACCGCGGGCTATGAGTGGCACAACTACTTCGAGCTGTTCGGCGGGGCGACCGAGGCGTTCCGCACCCCCGAGGATCCGGTCGGCGAGATGATCCGCTTCAAGGACGAGGAGGAGTGCACCCAGCGGATGATCGACATGGGGCACGCGATCGTCGGCACGGTCGACCAGGTCAAGGAGAAGATGGTCGACCTCTCGCGCGTGCACGCCGACGGCAACCTCGACTGGCTCGTCTGGACGTTCTTCGCACAGGGGACGATGCCGATGGAGGACCAGCGGCGCCAGCTCGATCTCTTCGCCGAGATCCTGCCCCACATCCGGTGACCGGGTGCTGAAGCCGACGGCGCCGCCGATGCCGCCGGCGCTGGTGGCCGGCTACGAGGCCGCCGGCCTGCGCACCCGCCAGCAGATCGGCTGGGTGCTCGAGCACGCCGCGGCGCGTCGGCCCGGCGACGTCGCGGTCATTGCCGGCGGCCGCCGGCACACCTTCGGCGAGCTGCGCGATCACGCCGACGCGATCTCCTGGCAGCTGCTCGACGCCGGGCTCGGCCGCGGTGACATCGTCTGCTGGACGCTGCCCAACGACGTCGCGGCCATCGCCCTGGCCATGGCGATCTGGCGGATCGGCGCGGTCAGCAACCCGGTCGTGCCGATCTACCGCGAGCGCGAGTTCGCCTTCATCCTCGGCCAGCTGCGCCCGCAGGCGCTCGTCGGCGCCGTCGACGTGCGGGGCCGCGCACAGTGCGAGGAGCTCGACCGCGCGCTCGCGCTGGCCGGTCACGAACCCGCGCTGCGGCTGGCCTTCGGCGCCGGCGCGCCCGCCGGCTGGACCCCGCTCGCCACCGCGGCCGACGAGCGGCCGCTGCCCGCCGAGGCACAGCCGGCCGCGGCCGAGGCTCCGGCACTCGTGCTCTACACGTCGGGAACGACCGCCGACCCCAAGGGCGTCATCCACAGCGGGGCCGCCCTGCTGCACGAGGCGGGTTCGATGCAGCGCGAATGGGGGCTGACCTACCGCGAGACGATGGTGATGGCCTCGCCGCTGCCGCACATCACGGGCGTCCTGCAGGGCCTGCTCGTTCCGTGCCTGACGGGCGCGCGGGTCCTGCTGCTCGACCGCTGGGACGCCGAGGCCTGCGTCGAGGTGATCGAGCGCGATGGCGGGACCTACATGGCCGGCGCCACACCGTTCCTGCAGGGCGTCGTCGACGTCTACGCCGCGCGCGGCGGGCGCCCGGGGCTGCGCCAGTTCTGCTGCGGCGGCGCGCCCGTCCCGCCGGCGCTGATCGAGGCGGCGGAGGCGGTGGGGATCGTCGCGCATCGTTCGTGGGGGATGACGGAGTTCCCGAGCGCGACCTTCTCCCACACCACCGACCCGCTCGAGCAGCGCGCGCACACCGACGGGCGCCCGGGGGAGGGCATCGAGGTGCAGGCCGTCGACGACGCCCACCGGCCGCTGCCCGCGGGCGAGCAGGGCGAGCTGCGGATCCGCGGGCCCGAGCGGATGGATGGCTACGTCGATGCCGCGCTCAACGCCGACGTGCTCGACGAGGAGGGCTGGGTCTACTCCGGCGACGTCGGTCTGATCGACGGGGCGGGGTGCGTCCGGGTCACGGGCCGGCTCAAGGACATCGTCAACCGCGGCGGCGAGAAGCTCAGCGCGCGCGAGATCGAGGAGCTGCTTCTGCAGCACGAGAGCGTGCTCGACGCGGCCGTCGTGCCGTGGCCCGACGAGCGGCTCGGAGAGGTCGTGGCGGCCGCCGTGGTCCTGCGCCCCGGGCACCGGCTCGATACCCCCGCCATTCTTCGGTTTCTTCGCGCGCAACACCTCGCGAGCCAGAAGACGCCCGCGACAATCGGCGCCTTGCCCGAGCTGCCCCGCACGCCCTCCGGAAAGGTGCGCAAGCACGTCGTCCTGCAGCTTCTGCGGGAGCGCGGGGCATGAGCGCGGACGACGGCATCGCGCTGCGCCTCGACGGCGTCTCGAAGTCCTTCCCGGGCGTCAAGGCGCTCGCGGACGCCTCGCTGATCTGCAAGCAGGGCGAGGTCCACGCGCTGGTCGGGGAGAACGGCGCCGGCAAGTCGACGCTGATCAAGGTCGCCTGCGGCGCGCTGCGCGCCGACGAGGGCACCGTCCACATCGGCGGCGAGGAGCTGACCCGCGCGACGCCGGTGGCGGCCCGTCGCCTCGGCCTGCTGACCGCCTACCAGGACACGTCGCTCGTGCCCGGGCTGAGCGTGGCCGAGAACGTCCTGCTGTCCCATCACGGCGTCAAGCCGCTGGGCTTCCGCACGCAGCTCAAGGAGATGGCCGCGCTCCTGGAGCCCTACGACCTCTCCTTCGGCCCCGACACCAAGGTGGCGTCGCTGAGCCCGGGCTCCAAGCAGCTGCTCGAGGTCGTGCGGGCGATGATCCACCGCCCGAAGGTGCTCCTGCTCGACGAGCCCACGGCGGCGCTCGACGCCGCCAACATCGCCAAGCTCGAGGGCCTGATCGCCTCGGCGCTCGAGCACGGCACCGCGATCCTCTACATCACCCACCGCCTCGACGAGGTCCAGCGGATCGCCGATCAGCTGACGGTCATCCGCGACGGCCGCATCCAGGGGACCTACGAGCGCGAGGCCTGGGAGGTCGACGACATCGTCGCGATGATGGTCGGCGTCCGCACCGACCTCGCCTTCCCGCCCAAGCCCGTGCGCACGGGCGACGAGCCGGTCGTGCTGTCGGCGGCGGGCTTCCGGGGCGCGGGCTTCGGCCCGGTCGACTTCACCGCCGCCCGCGGAGAGATCGTGGGCATCGCCGGCGCCGAGGGCAACGGCCAGCACGAGTTCGTCCGCACGCTCGTCGGCTTGCGCAGCGGTCGCGGGGACGTCGCCATCGAGGGGACGTCCACCAGCCTCCGGACCCCCGCCGCGGCCCGCAAGCGCGGCATCGTCTTCCAGAGCGGCGACCGCGCGGCCGAGTCGGTGTTCCGCGAGCTCAGCGTCATGGACAACGCGACGCTGGCCGCCCGCAAGGAGCTCGGACCGATCGGGACGATCATCGCCTCGCGTCAGCGCAAGCTCTACGAGCCGGTGGCCGCGGATCTCGGCATCGTCGCCGCCTCCCCGTATCAGCCGGCCGCCCAGCTCTCGGGCGGCAACCAGCAGAAGGCGGTCGTCGCCCGCTCGATCATCGACCCGGCCAAGGTGCTGGTCGTCGACGAGCCCACGCAGGGCGTCGACGCCCGTGCCCGCCTCGACATCTACCGCGCGGTGCGCCGCCAGGCCGACGACGGCGTGGCGGTCGTGGTCAACTCCTCGGACGCGTCCGAGCTCGTCGGCCTCTGCGACCGCGTCTACGTCATGTCGCGCGGGCGCATCGTCACCGAGCTGGTCGGCGATCAGGTCCAGGAGTCGGCGATCGTCTCCGCGTTCGTCAACGTCAGCGGCGCCAAGAAGCAGCAGGCCGCGACGGAGGAGCAGCTCACCGGGCGCTCCCGTCCCGCCCTGGCGGTGCAGTCCGTCCTCGGCTCGACCTGGACCCCGCTCGCGGTGATCGTGATCCTGATGCTGATCATCGGCGGCTACACCGCCAGCTTCTCGGACATCTTCCTCGAGGACACCAACCTCACCAGCCTGCTGGTCATCGCCCTGCCACTGATGGTCGTCGCGCTCGGCCAGCAGAGCGCGCTGATCTCCGGCGGCTTCGACATATCCATCGGATCGAGCATGACGCTCGGCGTGATCCTCGCGTCGTTCTGGGTGACCCAGGACACGCTGGTCGCGTCGATCCCGGGCATCCTGCTGGCGCTTCTCGTCGGCGTCGGCGTCGGGTTGCTCAACGCGTTCATCATCCGCGGCCTGGGCGTCAGCCCGATCATCGCGACGATCGGCACCCTCGGCGTCCTCAACGGCATCGGCATCCTGCTGCGTCCTGAGCCCGGAGGGATCGTCGGCACGGGGATCTCCGATGCGCTCAACAAGCAGGTGGGGTTCATCCCGATCTCGTTCCTCGGCGTCGTCGCGGTGGCGGTGCTGTGCGAGATGTGGCTGCGCGCGACGTCCGCAGGCCTGTCGGTCCGCGCCACCGGCCTCTCGGAGGAGGCGGCGCGCCGGACCGGCATCCAGGTCGAGCGCATCAAGGTCGGCGCCTACGTCTTCTGTGCCGTCCTCGCCGTCACCGCCGGGCTGTTCCTCGCCGTCCAGGTGGCGGTCGGCCAGAACGGCATCGCCTCCACCTACGCGCTGCCCGCGTTCACCGCGTGCTTCCTGGGCGGCGCAGCGCTGACCGGTGGCCGCGGCTCGTTCGTGGGCGCCGTCCTCGGCGCGGTCTTCCTGACCCTGCTGGTCAACGTCACGCCGCTGCTCGAGCTCAACAGCGCCTGGGCCGATACGGCGACGGGCGTCCTGACCATCCTCGCCGTCGTCGCCTACAGCCTCACCGGTGACTCGCGCCGCGTCAGCGTGCGCTGGCGCAGCCGCGAGTCCTACGCGCCGCAGGATCAGATCGCGCTGCCGCGCCCCGGTGAGCCCGGGACCGCCGAGAGCGTCGCCAACGCCGCGGAGAGGTCATGAGCACCATCGAGCAACCCCCGCCGACCGCGGGCGCGCCGATGCGCAGCCGCGCCGACATCGGCTTCCGGTTCGCCCCTCGCTACCGGGTGGTCTGGATCGCGCTGGCCGCGCTGATGCTCCTCACCGCGCTCAGCGCCTCGGAGGTCTACCGGACCGACTCGCTGAGCCTCGTCACCGCGCTGGCGGGCGTGCTCGCCATCGCCGCGGCCGGGCAGCTGCTCGTCATCATGTCGGGTGGCATCGACCTGTCGGTCCCCGCGGTGATGACGCTGGCCGCCGGCATCGTCGTGCACCAGAGCAACGGGCTGGACTCCCGTCTCGGGGGTGCGATCGTCGAGGTCATCCTCGTCTGCGGGCTGGTCGGCCTCATCAACGGCTTCCTCGTCGCCGTCGTGCGGCTCAACGCGATGATCGTCACGCTGGCCATGACGGGCGTCATCGGCGGCGTGATGGTCCTGTGGATCGGCACGACGTTCTCCACCACCGGCCAGGTCGCGCCCAAGCTCGTCGAGCTGACGAGCGAGCGCGTCGGGTTCCTCAGCGTGGTGGCGGTGATCGGCATCGGGATCATCGTCCTGCTCGCGCTGCTCCTGCGCTCGACGGCGGTAGGGCGCAGCTATGTCGCGGCGGGCACGAACCGCGTCGCGGCCGAGATCATCGGCGTGCGCGTGGTCTGGTACGAGATGGCCGGCTACGTGCTGGCAGCGATCCTCTACGGTGCTGCCGGGCTCTTCCTGGCCGGCCTGCTGACGACACCCGACTTCACGCTCGGCGATCCGTACCAGCTGTCGACGATCATCGCCGTGGCGCTCGGTGGCGCGGCGCTGGCCGGGGGGCCGGCCAGCCTGATCTGCACCATCGGCGGCTGCTTCTTCGTCGCGCTGCTCGGTCAGTTCCTGCAGGCCAAGAGCTACTCGGGCGGGGTCAGCCAGATCACCAACGGCGTCGTGCTGATCCTCGCCGTGGCCATGGTCACGGTCGGCTCCGGCGGCCGGTTCAGGATGCTCACCGGCCGCCTCCGGCGCCGCTGACGCCGCCTTCCCACGCGCTTCAAGATCAGTACACTCTTTTGTGCGGCGCGCGCCAGCGCCCGCGCTCATCCATGGACTTCGACTGGACTCCCGAGCAGCTGACCTTCCGCGCCGAGCTCGGCGCCTTCGCCGACGAGGTCCTGCCCGATCGGGCCACTGACCCGCGCCGGATCAGCAGCGAGGAAGGGCTCGAGCTGTCGAAGTGGTTCGTCCGCGAGCTCGCGGGCCGCGGCTGGCTCGCGCCGCACTGGCCGGTCGGGCACGGTGGCCGCGACGACACCTGGCAGCACATCATCCTCGGCGAGGAGATGTGGTCGCGCGGCGAGCCGCGTGGCCCGCAGTACATGAACGTCAACTGGATCGCGCCGCTGATCCTGGCCGTCGGCACCGAGGAGCAGCAGGCCTTCCACCTGCCCCGGATCCGCTCCGGCGACGCACTGTGGTGCCAGGGGTTCTCCGAGCCGCAGGCCGGCAGCGATCTCGCGTCGCTGACCACCCGCGCGCGCCGCGAGGGCGACGAGTACGTCATCGACGGCCAGAAGATCTGGACCTCCTACGCCCACGTCGCCGATCACTGCTTCCTGCTCGCGCGCACCGGGCCGCCGGGCGGGCGCCACGACGGCATCTCGGTGTTCCTGGTGCCTATGGACACCGACGGCATCGAGGTCCGCGAGATCCCGGCGCTGGCCGGCGAGCATCAGTTCCACGAGGTCTTCTTCACCGACGTCCACGTGCCGGCCAACTGCCTGCTCGGCCCCGAGGGCCGCGGCTGGACGCTGGTGCGCCAGCTGCTGACCTTCGAGCGCGTCGGCTCGCCGCGCTACGCGGCCGCGGCGCTGGTGCTCGACGAGGTCGCCGCCTGGGCCGACGAGCGGGGACTGCTCGACGACGAGCGGACGGCCGAGGCGCTCGGGCAGGCCCGCGCCGCCTGCGAGGCCGCGCGCCTGCTGACCTACCTGGCGATGGACGAGCGCGCCAAGGGGTTGCCGCCCGGCGGCGCGGCGTACACCGCGCGAGCGGCGATGGTGCGCTCCGAGCGCGAGGTGGCGCTGGCCGCCGGCGAGGTCATGGGCCAGGCGGCGCTGCTCGAGGACTCGCCCTTCGAGCGCCAGCTCAACAGCTCGTTGACCGCGGGCGTGGCGGCCGGGACCTACGAGGTGCAGCTGGGCCTGATCGCCCGCCTGTGCCTGGCGCTGCCCAAGCCATGACGATCGAGAGGCCGCCGTGGACTTCGCGCTGACCGACGACCAGGCCGCGCTCGTCGCCGCCGTCGACACGCTGCTCGCGCGGCACGCGGGACCCGCGCGGGCGCGAGCGCTGCTCGACGCCGGCCGCTACGACGCCGAGCTGATGGACGCGCTCGCCGCGGCGGGCTTTCTCGATGTGGCCGACGAGGGCGCCGGCCCGCTGGAGGCCGTGCTGGTCGTCGAGGCCGTGGCCCGTGCGGCGGGCTGCGTTCCCGCCGGGGCTCGTGCGCTCGTCGCACCGGCCGTGCTCGCGTCGCCGCTGCCCGGCGTGCTCGCCCTGGCGTCACCCGAGCCGGGAGCGCTGGCCCGTCACGCCGCGGTGGCCGACGCTGTCCTGATCGGCGATCGGATTGTCCCGGCGGCGGCGCTGCGCGTCACGCCGGTCACGTCGATGTTCGGGTACCCGCTCGCCGCGGTGGAGGCTGAGGACGAGTCGGGGGAGACCCTCGACGGCGAGCGGCTGCGCGCGTGGTGGCGCGTCGCGCTCGCCGCTGAGATGGTGGGCACGATGGAAGCCGCGCTGGACATGACCGTCCGCTACGTGACCGAGCGCCACCAGTTCGGGCGGCCGCTCGGCGCCAACCAGGCGCTGCAGCACCGGCTCGCCGAGCTGCACGTCGGGGTCGAGGGCGCGCGCTGGCTCGCCCGTCACGCCGCCGCGACGGGCGCGCGCGCCGAGGACGCAGCGGTCGCCGCGGCGCACGCGGCGACGGTCGCCGAGGCGCTGACCCGCGAGACGCATCAGCTGACCGGGGCGATGGGCCTGACCGAGGAGTACGACCTGTTCCTGTGGACCATGCGGCTGCCCGCGCTGCGGCTCGAGCTCGGCGGCGTCGGCGGGCACCGCGCGGCGGTGACGCAGGCGCGCTGGGCCGCGGGCCCCGCCGCATGAGCGCGCTGACGCTGCGGCTCTCGGCCGGCGACGGCGAGGACGCCGCGGCGCTCGACGGCTTCCGGTCCGAGGTCCGCGCGTGGATCGCCGAGAACGTCCCGGGCGACTGGCGCGCGCGGATGACCGGCGTGCCGGAAGCGGAGTTCGTCACCTTCCAGCGCTGGTGGATGGGGCGGCTGCGCGAGGCCGGCTACCTCGCGCCGCACATCGCCCGCGAGTGGGGCGGGGGCGGTCTCGGCCTGGCCCGCCAGGTCATCCTCGCCGAGGAGCTCGCCCACGGCGGCGCCCCACAGCTGACCGTGACCTCCACCGCGCTCTATCACGCGGCCTCGACGCTGGCCGCGTTCGGCACCGAGGAGCAGAAGGCCCGCCACATCCCGGCGATCCTCGACGGCGAGATCTGGACGCAGGGCTTCAGCGAGCCCAACGCCGGCTCGGACCTCGCGAGCCTGCAGACCCGTGCGGTGCGCGACGGAGACGTCTACGTGGTCAATGGCCAGAAGATCTGGTCCAGCTACGCGGCCCACGCAACGTCGGCTCTGCTGCTCGCGCGCACCGATCCCGACGTGCCCAAGCGCAAGGGGATCACCTGCTTCATCCTCGACATGAGGCTGCCCGGAGTCGAGACCGTGCCCATCGTCCAGAGCACCGGCGAGGCCGAGTTCTGCGAGATCTTCCTGACCGACGTCCGCATCCCGGCGACGCAGGTCCTCGGCGAGGTCGGCGCGGGCTGGACCGTCGCGCAGGGCACGCTGTCGACCGAGCGCAGCGTGTTCGTGCTCGAGCAGATCGAGCGGCTGTGCGTGACGCGCGAGCGGCTCCGCGCGGACGTCGCCGCGCGGCTGCCCGCCGTGGCCGGAACGCCGACCGAGGGCCGGCTGCGCCAGGGGCTCGCGCGCCTCTACGCGGACACCGAGATCCTGCGGCTCATCTGCTACCGGATGCTCAACGACCTCGGTCGCCACGGCGGCGCCGGGCCGGAGTCGAGCGTCATCAAGGTCATGTACGCCGAGACGCTCAAGCGGCTCGACGAGTTCGGCACGCAGCTCGGAGGGCTCAGCGGCCAGCTCGTCCGCGAGCACACCCACGGCGTCAACTGGGAGTCGGGCGACTGGATGATCGACTACCTCGCGACCCCCGCGTGGACGGTCGGCGGCGGCTCGTCGGAGATCATGCGCAACGTCATCGCCGAGCGCGTCCTCGGCCTCCCGCGCGAGGCGCAGGCGTGAGCACCGCCGAGGCGATCGACTTCCGCGACGAGCTGCGCTCGACCGCGCGCGCGTTCCTCGCCCGCCACTGCCCGCCCGCGACGGTGCGCGCCATCGGCGACGGCGCCGACGGCTCGTCACTGCGCGCGGAGATCGCGGCGCTCGGCTGGCTCGGGGTCGAGGTGCCCGAGGCCCACGGCGGGCTCGGCGCCGGCGCGCCGGAGCTGATGGTCCTGCTGGAGGAGTGCGGCCGGGCGCTCGTCCCGGTGCCGGTGCTGGCGCCCGCCGCCCTGGGGGTGGGCGCGCTGCTCGCCGCCCCCGAGCCGCTGCAGGCCGAGTGGCTGCCGCGGCTGGCCGCGGGCGACGCAGTCGTGACCGCGGCGCTCGGCGGCCCCGACGGCGTGCCCGGGACGCTGGGGGTGAGCGCACGGGCCGACGGCGAGCGTGTCGTGCTGTCGGGTGTCTCGGGCTTCGTCTGCGATCTGCCCGTGGCCGACGCGGTCGTGGTCGCCGCGGCCGAGGAGGGCGGTGGCATCGGCCTGTTCCTCGTGCCTGCCGGCACGCCGGGCGTGACCGTCGAGCCGCTGCGGGTCCACGACCGCACGCGCTCGCTCG
Source organism: Solirubrobacteraceae bacterium (assembly GCA_045805505.1). Lineage (GTDB taxonomy): Bacteria > Actinomycetota > Thermoleophilia > Solirubrobacterales > Solirubrobacteraceae > BP-464. The sequence goes on along the minus strand of JBJMLA010000028.1, from coordinate 30,558 downwards.
GGCGGCTCGTCCTCGGCGGTGTCGCCGTCGCGCGCGAGCAGCGCGTGGGCTCACGAGCCGTGGCCGAGCTCCTCGTCGACCGCGGCGCGCTGGCCGTCGCTGCCGAGAGCGTGGGCGGCGCCGACCGCGTCCTGGAGATCACGCTCGAGCACCTTCGCGCGCGCGAGCAGTTCGGCCGCCCGCTCGGCAGCTTCCAGGCGCTCAAGCACCGCTGTGCCGACATGTTCCTCGCGCTGACCGCCGCGCGCAGCGCAGTCGAGCACGCGGCGTCCGTCCTGCACCAGCCGGTCGGCCGCGCGGCCGCCGTGTCGATCGCCAAGTCCTGTGCGGCGGAGGCCTACGCCCACATCGCGTCAGAGGGCGTGCAGATGCACGGGGGCATCGGTTTCACCTGGGAGCACGACATGCACCTGCACCTCAAGCGGGCCAAGCTCGGCGAGGCGCTGTTCGGCGACGCGGACTGGCACCGCGACCGGATCGACCGGCTGATCTGGGCGGGGTAAGCGGTCCGCCCGCAATCTCCATGCGGCGTCCGTCGGGCGATTCAGCGAACGGTCAACGTCGACTTCTTCGAGCTCTTGCCGATGGCCGGGCTGAAGGCGATGCCGAGCCTGGGCTGACGGCGCGCGCGGCGCGCCAGCGGGACGTGGATCGTGCGCGACCGGCCAGACCTGATCACGTACAAGGCGCTTCCGACCCGCTTGCGTCGCAGCGTGAGCTTCACGGTCCCGGCGCAGCCGCTGGTGCCACCCGTGCAGCGCAATCGCACGATGACGCGGCCACGCCTGTCACGCCGGAGCTTGGTGGCTCGCAGCCGGACCCGGTCGGCGCTCGCGGCCTGGCCATTGGTGGTGCCCGTCTCGGTGCCTGTACCCGTCCCGGTCCCGTCACCCGATCCCGTGCCGGTATCGGTGCCGGTCCCCATCGTTGCCGGACGGTCGACGACCTCGCATGAGTCGTCGACCGCGTCGCCACTGTCTGCGGTGACCGCGTCCGTCCCGGCCCCACACACGATCGTCTGGGTGCGCCCGTCACGGACCTTGAACACGTCGTCGCCTGCGCCGGAGATCAGCGTCTCGACGTCGGAACGCACGTTGTCGGCCTCGCCGGGCTCGCCGTCGTCGGCGACATCGTCGGGCGAGATCGTCACGCCGCCGCTCCGCGTGGCGTAGGTGACGCTGTCCGTCCCGTCGCCACCCCGCATGTCGTCGGCCCCGCGGCCACCATCGAGCGTGTCGTTGCCGCTCCCGGACTCTCCGGTTTCCGCGCCCCCGATGAGCACGTCGGCCGCCGACCCACCGACGAGCGTGTCGTTGCCCGCGTTGCCGACCAGCCGCGAGGCCTCTCCGCCGCCGGTGATCTTGTCGGCTGCAGAACCGCCCAGGAGTCGCTCGGCGTCGTTGACGTTGTCACCCTCGCCGGCGTCCCCGTCGTTGGCCTGGCCGTCGCCGACCGTCACCATCTGCGGCGTGCTGCGCGCGCTGTAGTCGACCGTGTCGAAGCCCGCCTCCCCGCTGTAGTAGTCGCCGCCGACGCTCGGGAGCAGCGTGTCGTCGTTGGCGCCGCCGTAGAAGAAGTCCCCGCCGCCCTGGCTGGTCTTGAAGCCTGCTTGACCGGGCGGAAACGCGTCCCCGAGCGTGTCATCGCCCGCCAACCCGTAGAGCTGGTCGCTGCCCTCGCCGCCATAGAGGGAGTCGTCGGCGGAGTTGCCGTAGATCTTGTCGTTGCCGTCCTCGCCCGCCGCGGTGAGGGTCGTGAAATACAGGCTGGCGCCGGTCAGGGTGTCGTTCCCCGAACCCAGCGCCACGGCGATGTTGCCGATGACGGCGGCGCAGCTGACCTTGGTGGCGCTGACCGTCGTGCAGCCGTTGCCATCGTTGATCCCGGCGGTGTCGGTGATCTCGAGGCGATCGTTGACGCCGAACACCGGCTGGAGCTTGATGACGTTGTTCTCGCCGACGACCGAGCTCCCCACGCGCAGGAAGTCGCCGAACGACGCGGCGAGGGACGCCGCCGAAGCCGAGCTCACGGGGAGGGCCGCGAGAGACGCGACGACGACGACGAACGCACGGGACATGGCCCGAACACTAAGGCCGGTGCCCCCGCGCGCACCCTTCGGCATTGTCCCAAAAAGTGGAGACTCGCGAACGGAAACCGAGGTTCATTCCCCGCGTCGCTTCTGCCTTGGGTCCGCTCAGCGATCCGGCTCAGCGCGGGTCGAGGCGCAGCTGCCAGCTGCTGGCGGCGGTCTCGGCGTAGAAGGGCACCGGGACGGAGGCGGTGGCGATGACGCCCCGGTCGCGGCTGACCATGCGGCGTCCGAGGGCATTGAAGACCACCTGAACCTTGAAGGCGTCTCGGCCGGAATGCGAGTAACGCTCGCGCCCGAGCCGACGGCCGCGGGCTCGGAGGGTCATGGCCCCGCGACAGGAGACCTTGCGGCGCGGCTGAACCGGGCAGTGCAGCACGAACGTCGCCGACAGGTGCGAGAGTGCGACGGGGTGTGCCGCGAAGGTCATGCTGTAGCGCGCCACCGTGTCGTCGTTGGTGGTGGAGAACCGCACCCGCTCGCAGTCGTCGCCCAATAGGACGCGGTCGTAGGGGTCGATGACCAAGTCGTCGCGGTCACCGCAGTGGAGGATCACGAATCTGGCTGCGCAGTCGAGCTCGTAGGAATCGCTGGCACAACTGGCATTTCTCGTGGCGTCCGGGTCCGTCCCACGATCCGAGAGCTTGACTCCCGCCTCCGCGCCGTCCGCCGTGAAGCTGGGGGCAACCCTGATCCGATTGGCCTCCCCCGGACCCGCCCGGAACACCAGGAACTCCTTTGGCGTGGAGACGACACCTGCGCTTGCCGGCACCGCCGCGATCAGCGTCAGGGAAGCGGCTAGGGCCCGGGTCCAGGACATGGGGCGCGACCCTATTGCACGGATGCGGCGGCTCTGGATTCGCACGAGTAACGCCGCTCGTGCTCTGTGTCAGAAGCGAGCGTGACAGCCAGCTTCCGCTACGGACGAAAACCTGAACCCGGATCGCTAGGCCGACGCGCGGTGCCCCCCGAGCGCGGCGTACGCACCGAGGCCGATGAGGATGCTGCCCGTGCCGATCTGCTGCCGGCGCCACATCTTCGGCCGCTCCCGGAGCCGGCGGCTGATCGCCCCGGCCGCGAACGCGACGATGACGTCGACCAGGGTGTTGAGGGCGACGCTGATCGCGCCGAGCACAAGCACCTGCAGGACCAGCGGGCCGTGCTCGGGCTGGCAGAACTGCGGGAGGAAGGTCAGGAAGAACAGCGCCGTCTTGGGATTGAGCGCCTCGGTGAGCACGCCCTGGCGGAGCGCGTTGGACCGAGGTGCGTCGGGACCGGCGTCTGACGCAGGCACATCGTGCGAGCGGCTCATGATCGCTCGGCAGCCCAGCCAGATCAGATACGCGGCGCCGAGGTACTTGACCACGCTGAAGGCCGTGGCCGAGGTCGCGATGATCGCGGACAGTCCGGCCGCCGCGGCCACCACGTGGACCATGCCGCCGATGCCGGTCCCGGCGGTGGAGCGCAGACCTTCGTCACGCCCGCCGCCGAGGCTTCGCGCGAGGACGTAGAGCATCCCGGGGCCGGGGATCAGGGCGATGGTGGTGGCGGCGATCGCGAAGGCGATCAGGTGGGACGAGTCGGGCATGGAAGAACCTCCACTCGCGCCGTCGTCAAGCCGGGTACGGCGCGAACTCTCGTCCGGGTGACCCCGAGTGCGGTCACGGGCGCAAGGCTAGCCGAAGCGACCGGCGCGCCGACTACTGTCGCCCGATGGTCCAGCGGTTCTGCGTCGCAATGCTCGTCCTCGCCGCGCTCGTCCCGAGCGCGGCCCGCGCCGACACGATCACCTTGCAGACGCCTCAGGTGATGATCCCGCCGTGCCGGTTCAGCGGCTTCGAGAGCATGTGCCGCATGTCGGAGGAGTACAACGCGCAGTGTCCAGCCGGCACGACGTTCGGGACGTGGACGGACAGCTATGGCAACTACGACGGCGGGATCTCCATCGGGCGCAACGGGCCCTGGGTGATGTTCGAGTACGAGTACAACACCATGTACTACGAGGGGCCGGCCATCGCGCCCGCGCTCAGCTACACCTGCGTCTCGTCGCAGGCCCGCGCCGCGGCGGTCACCTCCGACGAGCTGTCCGTGCATCGGTTCGTCATGACGCGTCGCCTGGACGGTCGCCACGGCAGGCTGCGGCTTGCCTGCCCGTCCGGTGAGCGGCGGATCCACAGCAGCTCGGCCTTCGGGTTCATCCATCGCACGCGGGTCCGGCACGGCGTCGCGACGTTCGTCCGGACGAGGCACACGCGCGCCGACGCGGGCGCCCTGCTGCGCATCGACGTCGACCCGCGCCTGGACCGCACGCACCGGGTGGTGGCGCAGCTGCGTCTCTACTGCGCCGACCAGTAGCGGCGCGGCGCGGCGGGGCGGGGCCTAGCATCGGGGCACGGTGCCAACTCGGCGCCGTGGCCATCAGGTCCAGCCTCCTCCGAAACGGAGCATCACCCCATGCGCAATCGCGCTCTGACGTTCGCCGTCACGGCACTCGCCCTCGGCGCGTTCGCCGGCCCGGCGTCCGCGAAGGTCTACGAAGGCACGCTCGCTGCTGTCAAGACGCACAAGGTCGACGGCAGGACCTACACCACGGTGTCGGTGCGGGTAGGCGACAGCACCCCGTGGTTCCTGGTCTCCAGTGACACCACCTGCGGTGAGACGACCGGCCAGTCCGGCGGCCCGCTCCCCGGCGGCTGCGCCGCGCTGAGCAAGTGGGTCGGATCCAAGGTGCAGGTGCTCCGCAAGGGCGGCACCAAGCACGGCGCGAAGATCGTCTCGATCTACACCCAGGGCTAGCACCCGGCCGCCTCTGACGGCTCCGAGGGCCCGGGTGATCCCGGGTCCTCGGTCGTTTCGACCAGCCGGATCCTCCCACCGCTTCGGCCTGCTAGGGCATCACGCGCCCACCGGCCACGTCGACCGTGATGCCGGTCAGCCATCCCGCCGCGTCGGAGAGCAGGAAGGCGGTGGCGTTCGCGACGTCGGCGGGCGTCCCGAGGCGCCCGAGCGGCCAGCCCTCGGTGATCGCGTCGCCGGCCGGGAGCTCGCGTCCCTCGGTGGCGATCAGCGACGGTGCCAGGCAGCACACGCGCACCCCGTGCGGGCCGGCCTCGGCGGCGGCCTTGCGGGTCAGCGCGAGGATCCCGCCCTTGGCCGCGGTGTAGGCGGCGGACGCCGGCGTCTGGCGCCGCGCCGCGGTCGAGGACATCAGCACGACGGAGCCGGTGCGCTGCTCGTACATCCCCGGCAGGAACTCGCGCAGGACGTAGAATGTCGCGGTAAGGCTCGCGGCGAGGCCCGTGGCCCACTCGTCGTCGGTCGTCTCGGTCAGCGGACGCTCGGGGACGTCGGTCCCGGCGAACGCGGCGAGCAGCGAGACCGGCCCGAGCCGCGCCTCGACATCGGTGCGCAGCGCAGCGACGTCGCTCGACACGGAGCAGTCGGCGAGGAATCCCTCGGCGCGCCCGCCCGCACCGACGATCCCTTCGACGACCGCGTCGACCCGGCTCGGGTCGCGCCCGGCGACCGCAACGCTTGCCCCCTGGGCGGCCAGCAGCCGGCACGTCTCCGCGCCCAGCGCTCCGGACCCACCGGTGACCAGCGCGACGCGGCCGGCCAGCCCGGGGTACCGGGCGTCGTCGCTCATCCCAGCCGCTCGACGACCATCGCCTGCCCCTGGCCGCCGCCGATGCACATGCTCTCGATGCCGATGGTGCCGTCGGCCTCGTCGAGGCCGTTGAGCAGCGTCGACATGATGCGCAGCCCGGTCATCCCGAACGGGTGGCCGATGGCGATGCCGCCGCCGTGGGGGTTGACCCGCTCGTCGAACGGGTCGATGCCGACCTCGCGGCAGACGGGGATGACCTGGGCGGCGAAGGCCTCGTTGAGCTCGAAGCAGTCGACGTCGGCGATCGTCGTGCCCGACAGGGTCAGCGCGCGCCTGATGGCCTCGATCGGGCCGACGCCCATGTAGGCGGGATCGACGGCCGAGACAGCGCCGGCGAGGATCCGCGCGCGCGGGGTGAAGCCGAGCTCCTCGGCGTAGGCGCGATCCATGACGAGCGCGGCAGCGGCGCCGTCGTTGAGCGGGCAGGAGTTGCCGGCGGTCACGACGCCGTCGGAGCGGAAGACGGGGTCGAGCGCGGCGAGCTTGTCGAGCGTCGAGCTCGCGCGCGGGGAGTCGTCGGTGGTCATGTGCTCGCCGCCGGCGAGCGGCACCGGCACGATCTCGCGCTCGCTGAAGCCCGACTCCTGCGCGGCGATCGCGCGCTCCTGGGAGCGCTGCGCGAAGCGATCGCTCTCCTCGCGGCCCACACCGTGGCGCGCGGCGACGTTCTCGGCGGTCATCCCCATCGGCAGGAAGACCGCTCCGAGCAGGTCATCGCCGGAGTCCGGATCAAGCAGCGGGTTGAGCGGCGCGAGCTCATGGCCGCGGCCGACGCGCGAGACCGACTCGACGCCGACGACCACCGTCGCGCGGGCCTCGCCGACCGCGATCGCGTGGGAGGCGGCGCGCAGCGCCTGCAGCGAGGAGCCACACAGGCGCGTGATCGTCTGGCCGGGAACGGTGTGGGGGAGGCCGGCGAGGATCCCGATGTTGCGCCCGACGTTGTAGCCCTGCTCGCCCCACGGGAAGGCGCAGCCGCAGACGAGGTCGTCGAGCTCGGCGGGATCGAGCGCGGGATGGCGCTCGAGCAGCGCGCGCAGGGCGAAGGCCGCGAGGTCGTCGGGCCGCCAATCCACGAGCGAGCCCTTGTGGGCGCGGCCGACCGGCGTGCGCACCACGTCGACGATGACGGGCTCGCCGCCGGCGGCGGTCACCGCAGGTATTCCAGGATGGCGTCGAGGTGGCGGCGCATGCGGTGCTGGGCCAGCGCGACGTCGCCGCTGGCGATCGCGTCGACGATCGCGACGTGCGCGTGGTGGTAGGCGCCGACGTCCTCGTCGAGCGAGGAGCGCTTCTTGACCTCGGGCAGCAGCATCTCCTCGTTGAGGCGGTTGAGGACCTCGATGAACAGCGCCATCGCCGGGTTGCCGGTCAGCTGCGCGATGACGACGTGCAGGTCGTGGGTGTGGGCCTCGAGCATCGCCTGCGCGCCGGCCTCCTCCTCGGCGGCCAGCGTCTCGCGCAGGCGAGCGATGCCCTCCTCGGTGATCCGCTCGGTGGCAGCGCTGACGGCGGCGATCTCGAGCGCGGCGCGCGCCTCGAACAGCGCGACGCGATCGACACCGGCGTGGCGCAGGAACAGCGCGACCGCGGCCTGCACGGCGCCTGCGTCGGGCTCGGTGATGATCAGGCCGCCGCCGGGGCCGCGGCGCATGCGCGCGACGCCGTGATGCTCGATGATCCGCACGGCCTCGCGGAAGACCGCGCGGCTGACGTCGTAGCGCTCGATCAGCTCGGTCTCGGAGCCCAGGATCTCGCCGATGGGCCAGCCCCGCTCGACGATCTCCTCCTCGATCCGGGCGGCGACGACCTCGGCGAGCCGCTGGCCTGGCTTGGCGACATCAGCGGGCTTCGGGCGGCGCTTGGTCCTCGGCGTGCTCATCGACCCCTCCAGCATATTCGGTGTACTCTTTTCCGCGAGCCCCATGACCCTGTTGAACGGCAAGCGGATCGTGGTGACCGGAGGCGCTCGTGGGCTCGGGCGAGCTTATGCGCTTTCGTGTGCGCAGGAGGGCGGTTCGGTCATGGTCAACGACCTCGATCAGGTCGCGGTCGACGCCGTCGTCGAGGAGATCCGCGCCGCCGGTGGAACCGCGGCCGGCCACGCGGGCTCGGTCGCCGCGTGGGCTGACGCGGGCGCGCTGATCGACGGCTGCGTGGAGGCGTTCGGCGGGATCGACGGGCTGGTCAACAACGCCGGCATCACCGCCGTGGGCGAGCCGTGGGAGTTCGGCGAGGAGGACCTTCGCCGCGTCGTCGACGTCAACCTCCTCGGCACGCTGAACTGCGGGACGCACGCGCTGCGCGCGATGGTCGCGCAGGGCAGTGGCACGATCCTCAACGTCACCTCCGGCGCCCTGCTCGGCATCCGCGAGCACTCGCTCTACGGCGCGACCAAGGGCGCCGTGATGTCGCTGACCTACGGCTGGGCGCTCGACGCCGCGCCGCACGGCGTCCGCGTCAACGCGCTCTCGCCGCTGGCCCGCACGAAGATGTCCGAGGCGTGGGCCAACCGCGACGCCGCGCACATGGACGAGCCGCCGCCCGAGGCGGTGGCGCCCGTGGTCGCCTACCTGCTCAGCGACCGCGCGGCGGCGATCAGCGGCCAGGTCATCCGGCTCGACGCCGGTGGCCTGTCGCTGATGACGCCCCCGGCGTTCCCGGCGTCGGTGCCCGTCGAGCCGCGCACGGTCGACGAGGTCGCGCGCGTCTTCGGAGAGCAGCTCCGCGCGGCGCTCGAGCCGGTCGGCTTCGGCCGTGCCGACCTGAGCGGCAGCTGACCCGCGTGGGCGTCCGCCTCGACCAGGACGAGACGTGGGCGTTCCTGGCCGCGTCGCACACCGGGATGCTCAGCACGATCCGCGCCGACGGCGCGCCCTCGGTCATCCCGATGTGGTTCGTGACGATCGAGCGCGCCGTCTACATCCGCACGCTGGCCGGATCGCCGAAGGCCGCGAACGTGCGGCGCGACCCGCGCGTCTGCTTCCTCGTCGAGTCCGGCAAGGCGTGGGCCGAGCTCAAGGCCGTGGTGCTGCACGGCGAGGCGGCGATCACCGAGGACCCGGACATCTGCGCGCAGGTCGACGCGCTGTTCGACGCCAAGTACGCGGGCTTTCGCACCCCGGACGCGGTGCCCGACGCCACGAAGCGCCACTACGCCGCACCGCGCGCCCACATTCGCATCGTCGAGCGCGGGCGGCCGCTGACCTGGGACAACGCGCGCCTGCGATCGACCCCCTGAACCGGGGGTTTCGCCTCCCGCGCGTCCGCGCGCGGGCCCGGGAGAAGAGGATGCTCTTTCCATGGGAACGCTTGACGGAACCGCCTCGGTGGTCACCGGCGGCAGCCACGGCATCGGCCTGGCCACGGCGCGGGCGCTGCTGCGCGAGGGCGCCTCGGTCACCATCTGCTCGCGCGGCCCCGACGACGTCGCCGCCGCGGTGGCCGAGCTCTCCGAGCACGGTGCCGTCCACGGGGTCGCCGCTGACGTGTCGGTCCGCACCGACGTCGAGCGCCTGTTCGCCGAGGCCGAGGCCGCGCACGGCCCGGTCGACTCGCTCGTCTGCTCGCACGGCGTGTTCTTCCACGGCAGCTTCACCGAGCTCGGCGACGAGGCGTGGGACACGACCTTCGCGGTCAACACCAAGGGCTGCTTCCTCGCCGGCCAGATCGCGGCGCGCAGCATGATCGCCAACGACCGGCGCGGCCGGATCGTCCTGATCGGCTCGATGAACGGCGACCGCGCCGACCCCGGCTCCGCGCACTACTGCGCGAGCAAGGCCGCGGTAAACATGCTCGCCGCGGGCATGGCCCGCGACCTCGGCCCGCACGGCATCACCGTCAACGTCATCTCGCCGGGCTGGATCCGCACGCGCCTCACCGAGGCGGGCGAGGCCGACCGCACCGACGAGCAGGGCCGCTTCATCCTCAACCCCGTCGAGCGCATCGGCACCGGCGACGACGTCGCCGAGGCCGTGCTCTACCTGATCGGCCAGAGCGGCTTCGTCACCGCCGAGGTCATCCGCGTCGACGGCGGCCAGACCATGATGGGAGCCAACGGTTTCTGATGCGCACCGGTCTCTACTTCGACATGCGCAACCCGCCCAAGTGGCAGCGGCCGTGGAAGGGCTTCTACGAGTCGGCGCTCGAGCAGTGCGAGGAGGCCGAGCGGCTGGGCATCGACGCGGTGTGGTTCTCCGAGCATCACGGCTGGGAGGACGCCTACCTGCCCCAGCCGATGACGATGGCCGCCGCGGCGGCGGCCCGCACCAAGCGCATCCGCATCGGCACCGCCATCGTCCTGTCGCCGCTGCGCCCGGCCATCGACATCGCCGAGCAGGCCGCGGTCGTCGACCTCATCAGCGACGGGCGCTTCGAGCTCGGCCTCGGGGCGGGCTACGTGATGCCGGAGTTCAAGGCCTTCGGCGCCGACCCCAAGCAGCGCTTCGAGGCGATGGAGGACCGAGCCGTCGAGGTCCGCCGCCTGTGGGAGGAGGGCCGCGCCACGCCCGCGCCACTCCAGGAGCGCCTGCCGATCTGGATCGGCGGCCTGGGCCCGCGCTCGGCACGCATCGCCGGGCGCAACAACGAGGGCCTGCTGTACCCCGGCCCCGAGGCGCTGCCGGTCTACCGCGAGGCGCTCGAGAAGGCCGGCCACGACCCCGACGGAGCGCGCATGGGCGGGCTGTGCCAGATGGTCATCGCCGACGACCCCGAGGAGGCGTGGACGCGGATCGCGCCACACCTGCAGTACCAGTGGGGCACCTACGGCTACTACGGCGGGCTCGACACCGAGACGCCCGGGATGATGCTGCTCGGCGACCTCGACCCCGAGTCGCTGCGCTCGCGCGAGGACGTCATCCACACCGCGCCGAAGTTCGACGTCGTCACGCCCGACGAGGCGATCCGGCGGCTGACCGAGTGGCTCGATCCGCTGCCGATCGACCACATGATGTTCTGGACGTCGATCGCCGGGATGCCCGACGACCTGACCAACCGGCACATCGAGCTGCTGTCCAGCAAGGTGGCGCCGGCGATGCACGCCGTCGGCATCGCCGCCTGAAGGACCCAGGGTGGATCTCGAAGAGCTCGTCGCCCGGCGCGAGATCGAGGACGTCCTGCTGCGCTACTACCGCGGTGTCGATCGCCTCGACCTGCCGATGATCGAGGCGTGCTTTCACGCCGATGCCCGCGCGGACTTCTCGGGGTTCGGCTTCGCCGGCGACCGCACGGAGTTCCTGGCCTTCCTCGCGTCGCCGGGAACGCTGCCGGCCTTCGAGCGCACGATGCACTTCGCCGGCAACGTGCTGATCGAGGTCGACGGCGACGTCGCGCACTCCGAGACCTACTGCATCGCCCATCACCGCGGCACGCCCGACCACGCCTGGGGCACCTCGTTCGCCCTGAACTGGCTGCGCTACTGCGACCGTCATGAGCGCCGCGACGGCCGCTGGGCGATCGCCGACCGCGTCTGCGTGGTCGAGTGGGGAGCCAAGATGGCCCTCGAGGAGTGGATGGAGTTCCCGCCCGAGGCACTCGGCCGCCGCGACCGCACCGACCCCAGCTACCACGACCACGAAGGAGCCTGATGTCCGACACCACCGCTGCGGCCCCGCCGGAGGACTGGATCGCCATCCACAGCGTGCTCATGGCCTACGCCCACGGGATCGACCATCACAAGTGGGATCTCCTGCGCGGCTGCTTCACGGAGGACTGCCAGGTCACCTACGGCGAGCCGTGGGGGCCTCTGGAGGGCATCGACGTCCTCATGGACTTCATGATCAAGTTCCACGAGCCGCTCGACGACAGCTCGCACAGCACGACGAACTTCCGCGTGGTGGCCTTCGACGGCGACACCGCGGTCGCGCACTGCAGCGTCGATGCGCTGCTGGTCCGCAACGGGCATCCCGAGGGCGACCACCTGCGGGTGGCCGGCCACTACGTCGACGGCTTCGTCCGCACCGGCGAGGGGTGGAAGATCGCCACCCGCGACTTCCGCCGCATCTGGGCGGCGGGCAACCAGAACGTGGCGCTGTGGGACTGGGAGCGGGAGGAGGCCTGACCGGCTCAGGCCCGCGCGGCGAACTCCAGCGGCAGCGCCGTCGGGCCGCCGAGCGCCCCGGTGAACGGGTGCTGCGGCACGTCCCCGGAGACGCGCACGTCGCGCAGCCTGTGGGTCAGGGCGACGAGCGCCTCCTCGAGGTCCGCGCGGGCCAGCGCGTGCCCGATGCACTTGTGGACGCCGGCGCCGAACGGCGCGACGCCCTCGCGATCGTCGCGGTGCAGGACGAAGCGGTCGGGCTCGGCGAAGCGGTCGGGGTCGCGGTTGAAGGCGAACCAGTTGAAGCGCAGGACCGTGCCCGGCGGCATCTGCACCTCGTCGACGACGACGTCGTCGGCCACGACGACGCGGCTGGTGACCTGGACGACCGGGAACAGCCGCAGGATCTCCTCGAGCGCGGGGCCGGCGAGCGCCGGGTCGGCGCCGATCGCGTCCCAGTCGGCCGTGCCGGCGAGCGTCCTGACCGCGGCGGCGATCTGGTAGCGGGTGGTGTCGTGGCCGGCGAAGAGCAGGTTGGCGACGCCCCAGATGGTCTCGCGCTCGGTGAGCTTGCCCTCGGTCCGCTCGGCCTCGATGAGCCCGCTGACGAAGTCCTCGCGCGGTTCCGCGCGGCGGCGCTCGACGAGCTCGGTGCAGTAGTCCCAGATCGTCTGCAGCGCGGCCTCGAGGCGAGGGACGACCGGCTCGAGCGGCAGCGCGTTCATCAGCGCCATGTCGAGCGTGGCCTCCTCGAAGCGCGGGATGTCCTCGGCCGGGACGCCGATCATCCGGCACAGGATCTCGATCGAGTAGCGATGGCTGAAGTCCGCGACCAGATCGCAGCGGCCCTGCGCGGCGAAGCCGTCGATCAGTCCCTCGGCCAGCTCGCCGAACCACGCGCGCTGCTGCTCGATGTGGCTGAGCCGGAAGGCCGCGGTCATCACGCGCCGCACGCGCAGGTGGCGCTCGGTGTCGAAGGTCAGCAGGTGGCCGTTGTCGACGAAGTCCAGCGCCCGGGGGCCCGCGCCGGCCTGCGCGTAGTGGTCGGTGTGCAGGGTCTCGAGCCGGCGGTCGGCGACGAGCGCCGTGTAGCCGTCGTGGAAGAGCACCTCGATGCCCCGCTCGCTGCGGGCCAGCCGCCCGCCGCGCGGGTCCTCCTCGCGCAGCCGCCGCGCGGTGGTCCATGGATCGCGGGACCAGTCCTCGGCGCGGAGATCGAGGAACGGAAGCTCCACCTGCTCGAGGGTCGCGGCCATAATGAGGGCACTGTATTCCGGATGCGAGGCGAGGATCGGACATGAGCGACGCGAACACCGACAACTGGGGGCGGTGGGGAGCCGACGACGAGGCCGGCGCCGCGAACCTGCTGACGGCCGACACCGTCCTCGAGGCCCTGCGCGGGTGTCGCAGCGGCCGCGTCTACGCGCTCGGCTCGCCGATCCAGCGCCACGGCATCCCGTCGGTCCCTTACCGGCCTGACCCGATGCGGCTGACGCTGATCAACCAGACCGACGAGAAGGCGCTCGAGGCGTTCGGGGCCACGGGCGGGATCGGCAGCGTCGAGGACGTGCTGTCGTTCGGCTCGCACGCGGTGACCCACATCGACGCGCTCAGCCACATCTACGCCGAGGACCGCATCTACAACGGCTTCTCCAAGGACGAGGCGACGACGCTGGGCGGCGCGGCGCGCTGCGGCATCGAGAAGGCCGGACCGATGGTGACGCGCGGGTTGCTCGTCGACGTCGCCGGGCACAAGGGCGTGCCGTGCCTGGACCCGGGGCAGGTCGTCACGGCCGCCGACCTGGAGGAGGCCATGACCGCGCAGGGCATCGCTCCGCGCCAGGGCGACGCCGTGCTCGTGCGCACCGGGTGGTTCGAGGCGTTCCTTGCCGACGAGGCCGGCGACCTCGCGCCGGAACAACCCGGCCTCGGGCTCGAGGCCGCGCGGCTGCTCGCCGCCGCCGACGTCGCGCTCGTCGGCGCCGACAACACCGCGGTCGAGGCCATGCCGTTCGACAACGGCGACTTCGTCACCGTGCACATCGAGCTGCTGGTCCGCCGCGGCATCCACCTCATCGAGCACCTGCGCCTCGAGGAGCTCGCGCGCGACGGCTGCCACGAGTTCCTCTTCGCCGTCGCGCCGCTGCCGCTGGTCGGTGCCACGGCGAGCCCCGTCAACCCGATCGCGATCGGCTGAGATGGACGACCTGGCGGCGCTGGCCGCGCGCGTCACCGCGCTCGAGGACGAGCTGGCCATCCACCGGCTGCTCGTCGGCTACGGGTTCTGCGCCGACACCGGTGACGCCGAGGCGGCCGCCGCGCTGTTCACCGCCGACGCGACCGTGCGCCTCGACGACGGGCCGCCGGCGCACGGCCCCGACGCCGCGCGCGCGGTCGTCCTGAGCGCTGCGCACCAGGCGCAGCTGCCGCGCACGACCCACGAGGTCGGGCCGTTCGCGGTCGTCGTCGACGGCGACACGGCAACGGCCACCGGCTACTCGTTCCTGCACCTGCGCCACGATGACGGCTACCGCATCGAGCGCATCTCCTACAACCGCTGGGAGCTGCGGCGCGAGGACGGGGCGTGGCGCATCAGCAGCCGCCACACCGCCCTCGCCGACGGCAGCGACCGGCCCCACGCGCTGCTGCGCAGAGGTATCGCATGACCGCAAGCAAGATCCCGGTGGCCATCGTCGGCTCGGGCAACATCGGCACCGACCTGGCCATCAAGCTCTTGCGCAGCGAGCGCATGGAGCCGCGCTGGATGGTCGGCGTGGACCCCGAGTCCGAGGGCCTGCGCCGCGCCCGCGAGCTGGGCATCGAGACGAGCGCCGAGGGCGTCGACTGGCTGCTGGCCCAGTCCGAGCTGCCGGCGATGGTCTTCGAGGCCACGTCCGCCTACGCCCACCAGGCCCACGCGCCGCGCTACGAGGAGGCGGGCATCCAGGCGATCGACCTCACGCCCGCCGCGCTGGGGCCGTTCGTCGTCCCGGTCGTCAACCTCCGCGCGCACCTCGACACGCCCAACGTCAACATGATCTCCTGCGGCGGGCAGGCCACGATCCCGATGGTCGCCGCCGTCAGCCGCATCACCGGCGTGCCCTACGCGGAGATCGTCGCATCGGTCTCCTCGGCGTCGGCGGGTCCCGGGACCCGCGCGAACATCGACGAGTTCACCCAGACCACCGCGCGCGGCGTGCAGGAGGTCGGCGGCTCCGAGAAGGGCCGGGCGATCATGATCCTCAACCCCGCCGAGCCGCCGATCACGATGCGCAACACCGTCATGGCGGCCATCGATCCGGACGCCGACCGTGACGCGATCGCGGAGTCGATCGTCGCGCAGGCCGCCGCCGTCGCCGAGTACGTCCCGGGCTACAAGCTGGTCGCCGACCCGCAGTTCGACGACCCTCAGCCCGGCTGGGGAGGCCGCGCGCGCGTGACCGTCCTGCTCAGCGTGCAGGGCGCGGGCGACTTCCTCCCGCCGCACGCCGGCAACCTCGACATCATGACCGCGGCCGCCTGTGCGGTCGGCGAGCAGCTGGCCGCCGCGCGGCAGGAGGTCGCGGCATGAGCCGCGACGTCCGCATCACCGACACGACGCTGCGCGACGGCAGCCACGCGATGTCGCATCAGTTCACCGAGGCGATGGTCCGTGACACGGTCCGCGCGCTCGACGACGCCGGGGTGCCGGTCATCGAGGTCACCCACGGCGACGGCCTGGGCGGCGGGACGTTCAACTACGGGTTCTCCGCGGTCGACGAGCTCACGCTCATCGCCACCGCCGTGCAGGAGGCGCGCCAGGCGCGGATCGCCGTGCTCCTCGTCCCCGGCGTGGGGACCGTCGACGACATGAAGCGCGCGGCGGACGCCGGCGCCCAGCTCGTGCGCGTCGCGACCCACTGCACGGAGGCCGACGTGTCGATTCAGCACTTCGGCGCGGCGCGCGAGCTCGGCCTCGAGACCGTGGGGTTCCTGATGCTCAGCCACATGACCACGCCCGAGGAGCTGGCCCGTCAGGCCCGGATCATGGTCGATGCGGGCTGCCAGTGCCCCTACATCGTCGACTCGGCGGGAGCGCTCGTGCTCGACGACGCGACGGTGCGCGTGGAGGCGCTGGTCGCCGAGCTCGGCGCCGATGCGCAGGTCGGCTACCACGGCCACAACAACCTGGCCATGGGCGTGGCCAACTCGGTCCTGGCCTACCGCGCGGGCGCTCGCCAGATCGACGGCTCGACGCGCGCGCTCGGCGCCGGCGCCGGCAACTCACCGACCGAGGTCCTCACCGCGGTCTTCGACCGGCTGGGCATCGAGACCGGCATCGATCTGCCGAAGATCCTCGCCGCGGCCGAGGAGGTCGTGGCGCCCTACATCACGCGCACGCCGATCATGGACCGCAGCTCGATCATGCTCGGCCACGCCGGGGCGTACTCGAGCTTCCTCATCCACGCCGAGCGGGCCCAGGAGCGCTACGGCGTCCCGGCCCACGAGATCCTCGCCGAGGTCGGCCGCCGCGGCTACGTGGGCGGCCAGGAGGACATGATCATCGACGTGGCGCTGAGCCTCAGCGCCCCGGAGCGGTAGCGACCCAGCCGGGCCGCGCCAGCAGCGCGTCGGCCAGTGCGGCCAGGCGCGGGTACGGCGTGAGGTCATAGCCCGTGTCGCGGGCGCGCTGCAGCACCGGGGCCAGCGCGCAGTCGGCGATGGTGAAGCGCCCGAGGACGGCGCCGCCCTCGCCGACGAGCGAGTCGAGCAGCGCGGTGTTGCCGGCGATCTCCTCCTCGACGGCGGCGGCCTTGGACGGGTCGGCGTCGGCCTCGTCGAAGCCCTTGGGCAACGTCCAGCCGAGCATCACCGCCTCGCGGCGGAAGAACGGCGTGCGCAGCCGCGTGCTGAAGCGCTCGAGGAACTCCTCGACCTTCGCGCGGTCTGCGGGTGCTGCGGGGTAGAGGTCGTCGCGCTGCTCGCGCGCGGCGAGGTAGCGCAGGATCGCGTGGGACTCCGTGAGGACCAGGTCGCCGTCCTGCAGCGTCGGGATCCCGCCGAGCGGGTTGAGCGCCATGTACTCGTCGGCCCGCGGCCGCGCCATCGAGACGACACGCGTCTCGTGCTCGAGGCCGAGCTCGGCGAGCAGGAAGCGGACCTTGCGGCCGTTGGACGAGTCGGGGTTGTCCCACAGGGTGATCACGGTTTCAGGAACTCCTCGTGCAGGCGGTGGAAGTCCTCCGGGCGCTCCCACTGCGGCCAGTGGCCGGCGCCGTCGATGTTGACCAGGCGCGAGCCGGGGATCCACTGCTCGAGCAGCTCGCCCTCGTCGTAGGTCCCGGTCGGGTCGTCGGAGGTCCAGATGATCAGGGTCGGAGCGGTGACGCGGCCGGTCCACTCGGGGTCCCAGGCGAAGTGCGCGCGCGTCTCGGGCTCCTGCAGGACGAGGATGTTGCGCATCGCCTGCTCATAGCCCGGGCGGCTGTAGATCGCCAGGCGGACCGCGACGAGCTCGTCGGAGACCAGGTGCTTGGTCTCGGGCGCGAACAGCCACTCGAGCCGCGAGCGGACGTTCTCGTAGGACGCCTCGGTGACCGCGCGCAGCGTGCTCTCGCGGATGCGCTCCATCGTCTCGGGCTTGCTGGTGACGTTGCCGGGCGTGGTCAGGATCAGCTTGTCGACGCGCTCGGGGTGTGCCGCGGCGGTCCACGCGGCGACCCAGCCGCCCAGCGACTCGCCCGACAGGTGCGCGCGCTCGATGCCCAGCGCGTCGAGGAGCCCGAGGAGGTGCTCGTCGTAGACGTCGAGCGTGTAGGGCCGGTCGGGCGTGTCGGTGAAGCCGTGGCCGACCATGTCGTAGGCGATGACGCGGAACGACGCGCTGAGCGCGCGGATGTTGCGCAGGTAGGCCTCGGCGTGGCCGCCCGTGCCGTGCAGCAGCACGAGAGGCGGGCCCTCGCCGGCCTCGATGACGCGCGTCCGGATGCCGGCGGCGTCGACGAACGACTGGCGGAAGCCGGTGTCCATCAGCTCCGTCCAGATCGGCGGCGCCGTGCTCACGCGATCCACTCGCCGACGAGCGGCTGGGTCGAGCCGAACGACTCGGGCGGCGGGTTGCCCCACCACGAATGGCCCTGCTGGGCATAGTCGGCGGGATGCCACAGCAGCGGCGGGCGGTCGAGGTCGCGCACGTAGTCACCCGTGTAGAGCTCGACCCGGTTGCCCGACGGGTCCTTGACGTAGAGGGCGAAGGCGTTGGTCGCGCCGTGGCGGCTCGGGCCCCACTCGAGGCGGTCCTGGACGCGCGCGTCGCCGATCAGGTCGGCCGCCCGCAGCAGCGCGGCGGGATCGCTGACCGCGAAGGCGACGTGATGGAACGCCGCCTCGGGATGCTTGCCCAGCGCGACGTCGTGCGAGCGCGGCGTGCGCCGGATCCAGGCGATGCGCGGCGTCGCGTCGTCCTCCTCGAGCCAGAACTCCGACGCGCTGAAGTCCAGCTCGCCCAGCCAGTAGTCCAGGGCGGCCGGCAGGTCGGGCACCCGCATGCTGACGTGATCGATGCGCGCCGGGGGGACACCGCGCAGGCGCACGGCGTCGCGCATCGGCAGGCGCAGGCGGCCGTCCTCGTACGGGTCGATCTCCTCGAAGTCGTGGAAGAACTCGACCCGGTGGCCCTCCGCGGTCAGCACGCGCAGCGCCTCGCCCTGGCCGAGCTCGGTGCCGGCCGGGACGCGGCGGGTGGGCAGGCCCAGCCGCTCGTGCAGCGCCTCGAGCGCGTCGAGGTCGGCGGGATCGGAGACGCGGAAGCCGGAGTGGACCAGGCCCGCCGCGCCGGCGGTCAGCTTCAGCGACCACAGGTCGAACTCCTCGGCGCAGCGCAGGTGGCTGCTCGTGGCGTCCGAAGCGTGCTCGACGAAGCCCAGGAGATCGACGTAGAACGCGCGCGCCGCCGCGAGGTCGTCGACGCCCACCTCGACGTGGGCCAGTCGCAGGATCACGCGGGCCTCAGCCCGTCCAGCCGGGGGGCATCTGGTGCAGCTCGTACTTCAGGCCCTCGGGGCCGTCGAAGTAGAGGAACCAGGCACCTTCGAGCGGACCGGCGGGGACATAGGTGGGCTCGTTGTAGCAGTCGACGTGATGGGCCAGCAGGTGCTGGTAGGAGGCCTGGATGTCCTCGACCTCGAAGCAGATGTGCGCGGCACCGTGGTCGCAGCGGCGCAGCTGCACGTCGTCGACGGTGTCGTGCGGCTCGACGTACTCGATGAACTCGATCCAGGCGCCGCCGATCTTCAGGAACGCGACGTCGAGCTTGGCGCCCGGTACGCGCAGGCCGGCGGACAGCTCGGGTCCCTCGGCCTCCATGGTCATGAACGGCGCGACGCCGAAGACCTCCTGGAAGAACCGCAGCGTCTGGGGCAGGTCCCGGACGGTGCTCGACACGTGCTGGATCCCGAGTAGGCCTTCCATCCGCTCATTCACCGCGATCGGCCGGTCGCGTGTCAACCGGTCGCCCGCGCATGCCAGACGTCCGTCGGGGGCGGGCGATCAGGTGCGCAGCGCGCGCGTGACGATCTCGGCGTAGAGACCACCGAGGTCGTTGGGCATCCGCGCCGCCGTCGGCCCGTACCAGCGGGCGATGTCGATGCACAGCGAGAGGATCGCCAGCGTCGCGCCCTGGATGTCGATCGGGCCGAACACGCCTGCCTCGACGCCCGCGGTCAGCTCGTCCTCGACCAGCGCCGAGAAGCGCGCCCGCAGGCGCTTGATCTCGCGGCGACGCTCGGGCGGCAGCGTCTCGAGCTCGTACTGCACCACGCGTGCGAGCCGGTGGTGCAGGGCGTGCCACGAGGCGAACGACCGGACGATGCGCTCGACGCGTTCGCGGGGGTCGGCGATGCTGTCGTCGTTGGCGCCCTCGAGCGCCTCGAGCGCGGAGGTGTGCCCGACGCTGCTGATCGCGTAGAGCAGCTCGGCCTTCGACGCGAAGTGCACGTAGACCGCGCCGGGGCTCATGCCCGCCTGCTCGGCGATCTGCCGGGTGGTCGTGCCGTGGTAGCCGCGGTCGGCGAAGCAGTCGAGCGCGGCGACGAGCAGACGCCGCGAGGCGGGCGGATCGACATGGCTCCAGAGCTCGTCGTCGGCCAGGGTGTCGTACAGCGCGGGTACCTGCACGCGGCGAACATACTTCCGGGACGGAACGGTGCGCCAGTCCTGAGCGGTGAAGCTCCAGACGTGTGTCGGGTATGCGTTGACGAGCCTGGATTTCGGGCCGTACCGTCGGTCGTCGCGTGTCATCCAACGAACAGCAGACCGGCCCGACCATCGCCGAGGGCATCGACGGCGTGCGCGCCCTGGTGGGGGCCAAGCTGGGTCCCACCGCGCCCGTCGTCGTCGAGCAGCCGCGCATCGACGCGTTCGCCGACGCCACCGAGGATCACCAGTGGATCCACATCGACGCGGAGCGCTCCGCCGCCGGTCCGTTCGGCGCAACGATCGCCCACGGCTACCTGACGCTCTCGCTGTGCGCGCACTTCATGGCCGAGCTGCTCGAGGTCCGGGGCGTGTCGATGGCCATCAACTACGGCGTCGACCGCGTGCGGTTCCCGTCGCCCGTTCCTGTCGGCTCCGCGCTGCAGGCCGAGGGCGAGGTCCTCGCCGTCGACGACGTGGCGGGCGGCGTGCAGTCGCGCATCCGCATCACCGTCGGCATCGCCGATGCCCCCAAGCCCTCGTGCGTCGCCGAGGTCCTCGTGCGCCACTACGCCTGATGGCCCGCGCGACGTTCGACTTCTCCGGTTCGACGGCCATCGTCACGGGCGCCGCTCGCGGTATCGGGCTCGCGCTGTCGAGCGCGTTCGCCGCCGCGGGGGCCGACGTCGTGATGGTCGACGCCGACGCCGATGCGCTGGCCGAGGGGGCGTCGGCCGCCGGCGGCCACGGGATCGTCGCCGACGTCTCGGACTCGGCCGACGTCGACCGCGTCGTCGCCGAGGCGGTCGAGCGCACCGGTCGCGTCGACGTCCTGGTCAACAACGCGGGCGTGCTGCGCGACAACGTCGTCTGGAAGATCTCCGACGACGACTGGGACATCGTCGTCGACGTCAGCCTCAAGGGCTCGTTCCTCTTCACCCGCGCCTGCGTGCCGCACTTCCGCGCGCAGGGCGGCGGGCGCATCATCAACGTCACGTCGTTCACCGGCCTGCGCGGCAACACCGGGCAGGCCGCCTACGCGGCGGCGAAGTCGGGGATCATCGGGTACACCAAGACCGTGGCCAAGGAGCTCGCGCGCTTCGGCGTGACGGTCAACGCGATCTCGCCCAACGCTCGCACGCGGATGATCGATTCGATCCCCGAGGACAAGCTCGCCGAGATCGCCGCGCAGATACCGCTCGGCCGGTTCGCCGAGCCCGACGAGATCGCGGCCGGGGTCCTGTTCCTGGCCAGCGACGACGCCGCGTACGTCACCGGCGTCGTCCTTCCCATCGACGGCGGCGTCTCCATGTGAGCGGCGCGCCGCGAGGCGCGCCGCCCTCAGCGTTGGCCATTTGTTGACCCGTTCGCGGGTCGCTTGACTTCTGTCGTCCCGGTGGGGCAGACTAAGCGAACGCTTAGTGAGAACCCGGCGTCATGTTTTCCATCTGTTGACCCCTTCGCTCCTCACATCGACGGCTGCCCCCGTCAGGACCCGGACGACACTCGTCGATGCTGACGAGAGCCTCCGCGAGTTCGCTCGGGAGACGTGCGAGGCGGTCTGCGGTGTCGGCCGTCTGGCCTCGGCGGCCTTCGCGGTGTGTCACTCGCCGGCCGGGCCGCTGGAGATCGTGGCCGTCCACGGCGACGCGACCGAGCAGCTCCATGACCTGCTGGGCGCCCCGGCGGGCGCCCGGCTCGCACTGCGCGCCGCCGACACCTGCGGCTTCGTCGAGGAGGCCGGCGAGGAGCTGCTGGCCGCCGCGGCTCCCGCGGGCTCGCTGCGCGTCGTGCTGATCGGCCGGCGCGACGAGAGCGCGTGGGGCTGGGACGCCTGCCTGGCCCAGCTGCTGGAGGGCACCGCCCGCATCGCCGGCATCGCGCTGCGCGATCGCCTCCGGCTGGCCGAGGACGAGCGCCGCCGCGCCGAGCGCGCCCGCACCGAGCTGGCCTGCACCATCCACGAGGACATCGTCCAGCGCATGTTCGGCGTCAGCCTCGCGCTCGACGACGACGGCCCGCTCGACGCCGGCCTGCGCGAGATGTGCGCCGCGGAGCTCGAGCGTGCGCTCGGCGATCTGCGCGCCATCATCCGGCGCTCTCCCGACGCCGGCGCCCTGCGCCGCGCGGGGCTCGACGAGGAGCTCGAGCGCCTCGCCGGCGAGGGCGTGACCGTCGACGCCGCCTGCGGCGTGCTCACCGCGACGGCGGGCCAGCAGGCCATCGCCCGCTCGGTCTTGATCGAGGCGGTCTGCAACGCGCGCAAGCATGCGCCCGGCGCCGAGATCGACGTGTGCGTACGCGAGAGCGACGGCCTGCTCAAGCTGACGGTTGTCAACGACGGACTTCCCGGTTGTCCCCGGGAACGGCCGTCCCGGAGCGGCGTCGGGCTGCAGCTCGCCGCGACGGAGACGGCACAGGGAGGTGGTGTCCTGGAGCACGGTCCCATCGGGTCCGGGCGCTGGGCGGTCCGCCTTGCACTGCCATTGGAGGAGAGAGATGAGCACGACTGCCACGGCGTCCGTCGCCGAGGAGCCGACGGATGATCGCCAGCTCGCGATCCTGATCGTCGACGACCACGAGGTCGTCCACTGGGGCTTTCGCCTCAAGCTGTCACGTGAGACCTGGGTGCGGCGCTGTCTGGGCGCGCGCAACAGCGAGGAGGCGATGCTGCTGACCCGCCGCTACGAGCCGCAGGTCGCGCTCGTCGACCTGATGCTCGGCGACGAGTCCGGCGCCGACGTGTGCGAGAAGATCCGCGCCGTCTCGCCCAGCACGCGGGTGCTGCTGATGTCCGGCACCGGCCGCATCGCCAGCGGCGCCGCGCGCTCCGTCGGCGCGTCGGGCTTCGTGCCCAAGGGCTGGCCGACCGCCGACATCCTCGCCGCCGTCCACACCGTGGGCCTCGGCGGGACGCTGTTCGCCCCGCCGTCGGAGTCCGCGCCGAGCACGCTGTCAGACCGCGAGCGCGAGGTCCTCGACGACCTGGCCAGCGGCGCGACCAACCGCGAGATCGCGGCGCACATGCACCTCTCGCCGCACACGGTCAAGGAGCACGTCAGCTCGCTGTACCGCAAGCTCGGCGCGCGCAACCGCGCCGGCGCCGTCCAGCGCGCGCAGCGGCTCGGCCTTCTCGCCTGACGCATGGAGATCACCGGAGAAGCGTTCCGTCACGTCCTGGGCCACCTGCCCACGGGCGTGACCGTCATCACGGCCTACACCGACGCGGGGCCGACCGGCATGGCCGCCAATTCGGTCACGTCGGTCTCCCTCGATCCGCCGCTGATCCTGGTCTGCCCGGCCAAGTCCTCGACGACCTGGCCGGCGATCCGCGACAGCGGCCGCTTCTGCGTGAACATCATGGCCGGCCACCACGAGGAGGCCACACGCCAGTTCGCGCTCAAGGACGCCGACCGGTTCGCCGGCGTCTCCTACACCGACCGGCCGTGCGGCCCGGCGCTGGATGACGCCGTGGCCTGGATCGAGTGCGCGATCCGCGACGAGCACGACGCGGGCGACCACACGATCGTGGTCGGCGCGGTGTCGGCCATCGAGGCCGCCGCGGACGGCGCGCCGCTCGTCTTCTTCCGCGGGCGCTACGGGACGTTCCTGGCGCCGGACCTGCCGGCGGTCCTGGACGACGCCTAGGGCGCCGGCGTCCAGGTCCGGCGCAGCTCCCGGCGCAGGACCTTGCCGGTCGGGGTGCGGGGGAGCTCGGCGGCCGAGAAGCGCACGTCCTTGGGCACCTTGTAGCCCGACAGCGCGGCGCGGCAGCGCTCGACGATCTCCTGGGCGGTGACCGCGGCGCCATCGTCGAGCACCACGACCGCGGAGACCGCCTCACCCCACGTGCGGTGCGGAATGCCGATGACCGCGGCTTCGCGGACGCCGGGGTGCGCGGTGATGACGTGCTCGATCTCGCTGGGGTAGACGTTCTCGCCGCCCGTGACGATCTTGTCGTTGCGGCGGTCGACGAGGTAGAGGTAGCCGTCCTCGTCGCGCCGCGCCAGATCGCCGGTGTGCATGAAGCCGCCGCGCAGCGCGTCCTCGGTGGCCTCGGGATCGCCCCAGTAGCCGCTCATGGTGGCCTGGCTGCGGGCCAGCACCTCGCCGATCTCCCCGGGACCGACGTCCTGGTCGTCGTCGTCGACGAGCCGCGGGACGCTCAGGGCGAAGCTGCGGCCGACCGAGCCCAGCAGGTGGGGGAGGGCGTCGGGGTCGTGCTCGTGGGGCGCCAGTGCGGAGATGCCCGTCGACTCTGTGCTGCCGTAGCCGTTGACGAACTCACAGCCCCACGTGTCGAGCGCCTCGCGCAGCAGCGACGGCGGCATGGGCGCGGCGCCGTAGAGGATCCGCTCGAGCGTGCTCTCGGTCCGCTCGTCCCAGACGTCGAGAACCATCTGCGCCATGGCGGGGACGAGCTGGCAGTGCGTCGCGCCGGTGCGCAGGAGGGTCTCGGCGAACTCGCCGGGATCGAAGCGCTTGGACTGCACGAGCGTGCCGCCGAGATAGGTGCACGACGTGCCGACCTGCGATCCGATGTGGAACAGCGGGGTCACCGCGAGGAACGTCGCGTAGGGCGAAGCGCCGAGCTCATGGCCCATGGCCATCGTGCCGGCGTGCACCGCGCGGTTGGAGAGCATCACGCCCTTGGGGCGCCCCGTGGTGCCGCTCGTGTAGCTGATCTGGCAGATGTGCTCCGGCGCGAAGCCCGAGGGCGGGGGAAGCGGCGAGGCGGCGGCCAGTGCCGCGGCGTAGGACTCCGGCCCGTCCGCGGGCGACGCGCCGATCCGCAGCAGCGCCGGAACCGGCAGCCTCCTGGCGAGCTCGGCGAACTCGGGGCCGGCGATCAGCAGCGCGGGTTCGCAGTCCTCGATCATCGCCGCCAGCTCGCCCTCCGAAAGCCGGTAGTTGAGCGGTACCAGGATGACGCCCGCCCGCTGCGCGCCGACCCGGATCTCCAGCCACTCGAGCTCGTTGAGCATCAGCGTGGCGACGCGCTGCCCCTCGCCGATGCCGCGGTCGCGCAGCGCGCCCGCGAGCAGCGAGGCCCGGTGCGACACCTCGGCGAACGTGAGCGTGTGGCCGTCGAGATCCACCG
The DNA here is from genome assembly GCA_045805505.1 of Solirubrobacteraceae bacterium. Lineage (GTDB taxonomy): Bacteria > Actinomycetota > Thermoleophilia > Solirubrobacterales > Solirubrobacteraceae > BP-464. The sequence continues at coordinate 5,489 of JBJMLA010000028.1, read as the reverse complement.
CGGCCTTCTCGGGGAAACGCCGGGTGGCGTGCCCGATGAGATCGGGCACCATCGACCCGGTGAGGTTGAGGCCGGCGGGCTGCGTCATCGCTCTGGTCCGCTGCGCACTGTGACGAACGCCGATCGGCCCGGCCGGGCGCCCGGTGCGCAGACCCGTCGTTCAGGGGGTCGCTCGGAACCGAACCGTTTGCACGCGCGCGAACGAGTGCTTGTGTTGGGCCATGATCGAGATCGGCATCTTCGACACCGGCGCACTCGACATGCCGTTCAAGAAGACGGCCAACGGCGTGCGCGTGATGGACGGCAACCTGGAGGACATCCACCGTCACACCCAGGAGATGATGAAGGCGGCGGTGCGCCGCTGCGTCCTCGCCGACAGGCTCGGTTACGACATCTACTGGATGGTCGAGCATCACTTCAACATCGAAGGTGCCGAGATCAGCCCGAGCCCGCTGCAGGTGCAGTCGGCCGCGGCGGCGCTGACCAGCCGGATCCGGCTCGGCCAGCTCGCCAACATCCTGACCTGGTGGCATCCGCTGCGGCTCGCCGAGCAGATCGCCATCCTCGACGTCCTCAGCGGCGGCCGGGTCGAGGCCGGCATCAGCCGGGGCTACCAGCCGCGCGAGACCGAGGTCTTCGGCTTCGCCTACGGCTCGACGACGCAGGATCAGGAGAAGAACCGCTCGTTCTTCGACGAGGCCTTCCGGCTGCTGATCAAGGCGTGGACGGAGGACTCGTTCTCCCACCACGGCGAGTTCTTCTCGGTCCCGCCCTCGTGGGCGAAGTGGAACCACGCGCAGACCATCGCGGCGCTCGGCGAGCCGGGCTTCGGCCGGACGGTCGACGACGTCCTCGACGTCGGCCCGCCCGATCTGTACTCGGGCGGCATGCCGGTCGTGGCCACCACGACGCGCCTGAAGGAGCTCTCGGTCCTGCCCCACCCGCTCCAGAAGCCCTACCCGCCGCTGTGGGAGGGCGTCACCAGCGACCGCTCGCTGCGCTGGGCCGCCCAGAACGGCATCAACGGCAACTTCTTCTACGAGTCCGCGGCGATGATCCGGTCGAAGATCGAGATCTACATGGAGGAGGCGGCCAAGCACAACTGGCCCGACCGCGTGAACCCGGGCGTGGAGTGGAAGAGCGGCTGGGACGGCGAGCGCCGCCGCGGCCTGATCGCCTCGCGCGTCATCCATGTCGAGGAGGGCTCGGTGGGCAACCTCAAGAAGGCCGGCGAGTGCGAGATGTTCCTCTGGGACTTCTACGGCCCGTTCGGCTTCTCGGGCATCCTGGGCGACCCGGGCAAGCCGTTTGATCCGAACACGGTGGTGACGCCGGAGCTGCTGCGCGACCGCGACGTGATCTTCCAGGGGTCCAAGCAGCAGGTGCTCGAGAGCATCCTCAAGCTCCACCAGGACGCCTATCTCGGCGAGGACATGTGCCTGAACCTCCGCTTCGAGTCCGGCGGCATGGCCCACGAGGAGGTCGAGGAGCAGATGTGGTTCTTCGCCGAGGAGATCCTTCCGGAGCTGCGTCGCGAGTGCGGCGGCGGCCCCGAGCACCCCGACGTCGGCATCGGCGGGGACTTGCAGCCGCTGATCGCCGACCGCCTGACGCCCGTCGCCTAGCCCGTCGGCTTGCGGGTGCCCCACATCGCGCCGCCGTCGAGGACGACGGTGGCGCCGGTCATGTAGCTCGACGCGTCCGTCGCCAGGTACAGCGCAAGCCCGACGATCTCGTCCGGGCGCCCTCCGCGCCCGGCGGGAAAGCCCTGGGCGAGCTCCTCGAAGGCCTCCATGTCCCAGGCCTTGGAGATGTCGGTCAGGAACGTCCCGGGCGCGATGCCGTTGACGCGGACGGTCGGGCCGAACGCTCCCGCCAGCGCCTCGGTCATGGTGTTGAGCGCGGACTTCGCGGCGGCGTAGGGCATCAGCGCCCAGTGCGGGCGCAGCGAGGCGGTGCTCGACACGTTGATGATCGAGCCGCCGTCGCCGGCCGCCATGCGCGTGCCGACGACCGACGCGAGCCGGAACGGCCCCTTGAAGTTGACGGCCATCACCTTGTCGAACAGGTCCTCGGGCAGCTCCTCGAGCGAGTCGAAGAGGGGCGACATCCCCGCGTTGTTGACCAGGACGTCGATGCGACCGAACTCCTCGTAGGCGCGGTCGGCCAGCGCATCGAGATCGACCCAGCGCCCGGCGTGCGCCGCGACGGGCAGTGCGCGCCGGCCGAGCGCCTCGACCTCACGCGCGACTTCCTCGCAGGCCTCGAGCTTGCGGCTCGAGATCACCACATCGGCGCCCGCGCGCGCGAAGGCCAGGACCATCTCGCGCCCCAGGCCCCGGCTGCCGCCGGTGACGAGCGCGACCTTGCCGGTCAGGTCGAAGAGGTCGGACATGGCGCCACCCTAGACCGGGCTGTTGCGGCGTTCGCGCCGCCCCGCACGAACGGGGGGTCTGCGCGGCGGCCGCCCGCCGCGGGCGCGAGAATGGCGGCGTGCCGCGCGCCGCCACCTCCGTCGGCCGCACCGGTGGCGTGCTGGTGATGGCCGTGCTGACCGTCTCGGTGCAGGCGACGCTCGGGGCTCCGCTGATCCCCACGATCGCGCGCGAGCATCACGTGTCGCTCGAGGTCGCCCAGTGGATGCTCACCCTGCCGCTGCTGACCGGCGTCGTGGCCACGCCTGTCCTCGGCCGGCTGGGCGACGGCGCGCAGCGCGGACGGGTCCTGGTGGCGATGCTGATCGCCGTGCTGGCGGGGTCGGTGGTGGCGGCCACCGCCGGCTCCTTCACGCAGCTCCTCATCGGCCGTGGCCTGCAGGGGATCGGCTACGCCGCGGTCCCGCTGTGCGTCGCGCTCGCCCGCGAGCTGCTGCCCGGCGATCACCAGGCGCGGGTGATCGGCTGGCTGTCGATCACCGCGGCCACCGGCGCCGGCCTTGGCTTCCCGGTCACCGGGCTGATCGCCCAGGACTTCGGGTCGAGCACCGCGTTCTGGGCCGGTGGCGCGTTCACCGGGCTGGCGCTGTGGGCGGCGCTGGGGCTGCCGCGCTCGGCGCCCGGCGCGGCACGGCCGCGGCTCGACGTGCCCGGGGCGATCGCGCTGGGCGCCGGGTCCGGCGCGTTCGTGCTCGGCGTCAGCAAGGCCGGCACGTGGGGATGGGGCTCGACGGGCACGATCGCCCTGCTGGCCGGCGGTCTGGCCGTGCTCGTGCTGTGGGGTTGGATCGAGCTGCGCGTCGACGAGCCGCTCGTGGATCTGCGGCTCGCGCGCCATCGCGCCGTGTTCGCGGCCAACGCGGGCGCCGTCCTGATCGGGGCGAGCATGTTCGCCGCGATCGCGCTGATCAACCGGCTCGCGCAGGCGCCCGAGGACACGGGCTACGGCTTCGGCGCGTCGCTGGTCGTCTCCGGGCTGCTGCTGGTGCCGGTGTCGGCCGGCACGCTGCTGTCCCAGCCCGTGGCGCGGCGCGCGCAGCGCGACCTCGGGTCGCGGCGCAGCCTGACCGCCGGTGGGCTCGTCGTCTGCGTCGCGCTCGGCGCGCTGTCGGTCGCCCACGGGGCGATCTGGGAGCTCGCGGTCACCTCGGCGCTCCTCGGCCTCGGCCTCGGGTTCACGTTCGCGCTGATGCCCGCCCTCGTCGTGGCGTCGGTGCCGGCCGACCGGACGGGCAGCGCGATGAGCCTCAACCAGGTGCTGCGCAACGCCGGCGGCGCGTTCGGCAGCGCCATCGCCATCACGGTCCTGACGGGCTTCACTGTGGCGGGCGGGGCGCTGCCGTCCGAGGACGGCTACGCCTGGGCGTTCCGCGTCGGCGCCGCGTTCAGCCTCGGCGCCGCGCTGATCTTCGCGCTCGCGCTGCCCCGCCACGAACCGAACTAGGCTCGGCGCATGTTCGTCGCCATCTCGCAGTACCTCGTCGGCCTCGACGAGGTCGACCCCCACCGCGACGCCCACAAGGCATGGCTGGCCGACCAGGGTGAGCGCATCGTGGTCTCCGGGCGCCAGACGCCGCCCGACGGCGGCGTGATCGTCTTCGAGGCCGAGGATCGCGCGGCCGCGGAGGCGCTGATCGCCACGGATCCCTATGTCGCGGCGGGCGTTGCGCGCTACGCGATCACGCAATTCGGCTGATCGAGACGCCATCCGTCCGCTTTTCGGACGCCGATGCGCAAATTTCCGGTTGCTGCCGATGACAAAGGCATGCCCATCTCCCTGTCGCTCCTCGACCGCACCGCCGACCTGCGCACCGATGTCCTGGCGCTGCTGGAGTCCGCGGCCACCGAGAACTCGGCGGGCCTGGTCACGCGCCTTCAGCACGTGGCCAACGACCTCGGCGCTGCCGAGCGCATGCTGATCGCGGCCTAGCCGAACGCCTTCGGCAGCACGCTCTCGGCGAACGACGAGGCCTTGGCGGCCTTGGCCAGCGGCTTGAGCGCGAACAGGTCCTCGATCGACCGCAGCAGGGAGAACGGGCTGTAGGGCGCGTAGGACGTGCCGCCCGCCTTGGCGAACTTCGACAGCAGCAGCACTCCCGTGCGCGGCGGCGGAGCGTCGGCGGCCGCGTCCGACGGCGGGACCCCCGCGCCGGTCACCGCGCTCGACAGGAACGTGATCATGATCAGGCCGTCCTTCTTGTAGGCCTTCGACGCCATGATCCGCGGGACCCACTCCTGCAGGAACTTGTCGGCCTCGGGCAGGCCGCCGGGCCGGCCGTCGGCGCAGGGGGCCTCCGTCCCGCTGTTACACAGGTTCGGCGCGATGAACGAGAGGTTGGGCGTCGTGCGCTCGCTCTCGAGGTCGGTCGTCAGCGTGGCGAGCGTCAGGTCGTTGGCCAGGCAGTCGCTGAGGTCCAGCAGCGAGTGGAAGTAGACGAACGGGTTGTGGCGCGTCGCGTACTGATCGGCCGGCCGGCCGACGAGCGTCGGGTCCTCTGACGGCAGATCGGGCCGGCGGCAGGTGACCGCGGGATCCTCGCCCTTGTCCATGTCCTCGGCGTAGGCCCGCCAGGAATGACCCGATGACGTGACCTGATCGCCGAGCGTGAGGACCGTGTTCGGATAGACGCAGCCGTCCCCGGAGACGATGCCCTTCTTGTCGACCTTCGCGTCGGAGCCGAAGTCGCGGTAGGTCGCGCACTCCGCCCGGGTGTCCTCGTTGGCCGGCTGCCCGCTGGCCAGCGCGATGTAGTTCGTCAGGTCCGACTTGTCCAGCGGCGTGTAGTTGTCGAGCAGCGCGCCCTTGGGCCGCAGCTCGCCGGCCAGGTACGGCGCGGGCGACGCGTCGCCGAAGGTCTGCTCGACGCCGGTGCCCGTCAGCGCGATCACGAAGACGTGGCCGACCTTGGACGGTTCGGGCTCGTCCGCGGCGGGCGTGGTGTCGGCGGGTTCCTCGTCGTCGGCGGGCTCCTCGGCCGCCGGCGCGGCGGGCGCCGGACTGGGAGAGATGGCGGCGACAGGCGCCGGCGCGGGCGCCGAAGGCGTCGGCGGCAG
>JBJMLA010000027.1:0-1715 GCA_045805505.1 Solirubrobacteraceae bacterium | reverse complement strand
CACGTTCATGACCTTCACGCTCGCGCGGCGCTTCGGCATGCTCGCCGACCGCTACGGGCCGCGCTGGTTCATGGGCTTCGGCCCGATCATCGCGGCGATCGGCCTCGCGCTCCTGATGACGCTCGATTCGAAGGCCGACTACATCAGCCAGCTCCTCCCCGCGCTGCTGGTCTTCGGCCTCGGGCTGTCGATGACCGTCGCGCCTCTCACGGCCGCGGTGCTGGCGGCGGTCGACGAGAAGCACTCGGGCGTCGCGTCCGGGGTGAACAACGCGATCGCCCGTGTGGCGGGGCTGCTCGCGATCGCGGTGCTGGGCGCTTTCGTGTCTTCCCAGTTCTCGTCGGTGGTCGACGGCCGCCTCGACGGCCGGCCCCTGAGCGCACGGGCCCAGGCGGCGGTCAAGGAGGCGAAGGACCGCTCGCTGACGACGCAGCCGGCCGCGCGCGTGCCGCCGCGCGAGCGCGCCGAGGTGCTCAGCGCGCTCGACGACGGGTCCACGTCGGCGTTCCATCTCGGCCTGGGGATCGGTGCCGGGCTCGTGCTGGCCGGCGGGCTCGTCTCGCTCGTGGGCATCGAGAACCCGCGCCGCAGCGTGCCGTGCGCGGACTGCCCGGGCGGCGCCCTGGTGGGCGCGAGCGAGGACGTGGGGAAGCTGCCCCGGCTCGAGCTGCCGCGCGGCGAGCCGGCGCCGGCCTAGCCGCGGGCTAACCCAGCGCGCGTTCGCGCAGGAACGTCGCGATGCTCACGAGCACCGCCACGAACGCCGCGACGCGGGCCGCGGCGAGGACGTAGGTGAGGCCGTCGCGGGTGCCGTCGACGACCTGCTCGATCGACATGCCCGGGTACGCGAAGGCGCCGATGGCGAACGCGGTCGCCGCGCCGAGGTAGACGCGCGCCACCACGGGCAGTCGGCGCCACTCCGCGATCGCGAAGAGCCCGAACATCGCTGAGGTGAGTGCCAGGGGTATCCCCACGAGGTCCTTATCGGCGAGCTTCGCCCCACCCTCCACCCGCCCGGGCGATACGTCAAGAGCCGATCGAGAACATCGCCTCGAGGTCGTGCTTCGAGAACGCCTCGAAAGCCACCATCGTGGAGGTGCGGGCGATGCCGGGCAGCCGGGCGAGACGCTGCGTAACGACGCGTGCGACCTCCTCCGGCGTGGCCACGCGCAGGATGGCGACGAAATCCCAGTCGCCCGTGACCGAGTAGGCCTCCGCCACGCCCTCGACGTCGGCCAGGGTGCCGCCCAGCTCGGGCAGCGCATCACGCTCGGCGTGGATCAGGACGACGGCATGTGTCACCGGTCCGGATCTTTACAGGTCGTCGAGCCACGAATGGAGCGCGAGGCCGCCGTCGACGGCCACGTCGGCGCCGGTCACGTAGCCCGAGACCGTGTCGTCGAGCAGGGCGAGCGCCATCGGCGCCACGTCGCCGGGCGTTCCCGCTCGCCTGAGCGCCACGCGCTCCGCCACCTCCCCGACCGGCGGCCCGATCCAGCCGGGCGAGAGGGCGTTAACCCTGATCCCGTCGCGGCCGAGTCCGTAGGCGAGCTCCTTGACCAGCATCGCGACGGCGGCCTTGCTGGCGCTGTAGTGCGGATACAGGCGGACCTGCGAGGAGTGCACCGACGAGATGAAGAGGATCGAACCGCGCCGGCCCGACTCGATCAGCGCCTCCGTCAGCGCCCGGGTGAAGAACCACGGGCCGCGCAGGT
>JBJMLA010000026.1:0-8350 GCA_045805505.1 Solirubrobacteraceae bacterium | reverse complement strand
CTGCTGCCCGCCGACGTGGTCGGCACCAACGTCTTCAACCAGCGCGAGAGCCGCTTCGAGTTCCGGCCCGGCCCGATCTTCGCCAACATCGTCCTGGTCGACGAGATCAACCGCGCGTCGCCCAAGACGCAGTCCGGCATGCTCGAGTGCATGCAGGAGCGGCGGGTCACCGTCGACGTGCACACCCACGAGCTCGCCCGGCCGTTCCTGGTGCTGGCCACGCAGAACCCCGTCGAGTACGAGGGCACCTACCCGCTCCCCGAGGCGCAGGTCGACCGCTTCATGGTCCGGCTCTCGCTCGGCTACCCGTCGGCCGCGGCCGAGGCCGGGATGCTCGCCGCGCACGAGTCGGGCGACCGCGTGGCCGAGCTCGAGCCGGTGGCCGCCGCCGCCGACCTCGTCGCCGCCCAGGACGCGGCCTCCCGCGTGCACGCCTCCGACGCCCTGCGCGAGTACGTCGTCGCCGTCCTCACCCGGACCCGCGACGACGCGCGCGTCGAGCTGGGCGCCTCGCCGCGTGCCGGGCTGATGCTCCTGCGCGCCGCCAAGGCGCGCGCCCTGATGGAGGGCCGCGACCACGCGCTGCCCGATGACGTCCAGGCTCTGGCCGGCGCGGTGCTGCCGCACCGGATCGTGATGGCCCCCGAGGCCATGGACGTCACGGCGGCCCAGGTCGTCGCCGACGCCCTGGCCGCGACCCCCGCGCTCTAGGCGATGGGGGAGACGGGGCAGGCGCGCGCGGCCTCCTCGTCGTCCGGCGCGCGGGCGGCGATCAAGCTCGGCGCGGGGCTGCTGATCATTGCCGGGATCTTCGACGCCGAGCCGCTGTATGTCGGCGGCATCGCGTTCCTGGTCCTGGGCATCGGCTGCATCGCGTGGGTGGCCAGCGGCGCCCGCGGGGTCAGCGTCAGCCGCACGCTGCTCGCGCCCCGGGTCATCGAGGACGAGCCGCTGCCGGTGACCATCGAGCTGCGCTCCGCCCGTGTCGCGCTGCCCGCCTGCCTGGTCGACGACCCGCTGCTGGCCGAGCCGGTCGCCGTGCACGGCGGGCGCAAGACCGCGGCGGTGCGCCTCGAGGCGCGCTTCCCGCGCCGCGGGCGGCATCGGCTCGCCCCGCCGGCGGCGATCGTCCGCGACCCGCTCGGCCTGGCCCAGCGGGTCATCGAGGGCGACCGGACCGACGAGATCCTGGTGCTCCCGCGCGTCTCGGCCGTGCGGGCCACCGGCAGCGGGTCGGGCCGGCGCGGCTCGCTCACGCGCCAGCCGCGGCCCGGCGTCGCCCCGGCCGCCGAGATCGACATCGACGGACTGCGCCCGCATCGCGAGGGCGCGCCGGCCTCGCGCATCCACTGGCCGGCCTTCGCCCGCAGCGGCGTGCTGCTCGAGCGCCACCTGCGCCCCGAGGGTGACACGCGGCCGCTGGTTGTCCTCGATCCGCGCGGCCCCGATCCCGAGCAGCTCGACGCGGCGGTCCGCGCCGCGGCCTCGCTGTGCGTGTACCTGGCCGAGGCCGGGGGCTGCGGGCTGCTGCTGCCGGGCGAGCGGCGGCCGGCGGCACTGGAGCCCGGGCTGTCGGGCTGGCCGCACCTGCACGCGCGACTGGCCGTGGTCGAGGGGGAGGGGACCCCGTCGCTGAGCGGTCTGGCCTCGCGGCGCGGCGCGATCTTCTACGTCGCCGCGCGGGTTCTGGCCCGGATCCCGCCGGTGCTCGCCCACGCCCCGGGCGCGGGGCGGATCCTCATCGTCCCCGGCGCCATGTCGGGCCGGCGCGCGACCTTCGAGGTCTCCGGTTGCACGGGCTATGACCTCGCGCCGGTTCGCCCGCGGGCGGCGGCATGAGCGCGATCGCCGCTCCGACCGCAGCGATCGGCGGCCGGGCCGTCGATCGCCGCGTGCTGCCGTCGGCTGCGGTGCGGCTCGTCGCCTTCGCCGCGTTCACGCTGCTGGCGGCGCTGCAGTGGGGCGTGCTGCTGGCGCCCAGCGCCCGCGGGCGGCTGGCCGTCTGCGCCGTCGTCGCCGTGCTCGTCGCCGTCGTCGCGCACCGCTGCGCCGCGCTCGAACGCCGGCGCTTTGTCGCGGCGCAGATCGGCCTCGCGCTGGCCGGCTTCGTAGCGGTCCTGCTGGCCGCCGGGGTGCCGCAGTCGCTGCTGCGCCCCGACGGCCTGGGAGACCTGGTCTCGAGTCTCGCCGAGGGCGTGCAGTCGCTGCCGACCATCGGCGTGCCCTACCGCGGCGTGGATCCGTGGATCCGCATCGTGCTGCTGGCCGGCGGTGGGCTGCTGCTCGTCTGGGCGGCGCTGCTCGTGGCCCGTGCGCTGCGGCGTGACCGGCGCCCGATCGGCGCCGCGCTCGTGCTCTCCGCCGCCTACGTGATCCCCATCGTCGAGCGCTCCCCGTCGCACCCGTTCGCGTGGGGCCTGCTGTTCACGCTGCTCATCGGCGTGCTGCTGTGGGGTGATCGCATCGAGCGCGGCTCGCTCGTCGCCGCCGCGGTGTTCGTCGCCGTGGGCCTGGGCGGGGCGCTGGTGGCGGCGCCGCGGCTCGACGCCGCCAAGCCGTGGGTCGACTACCAGGCGATCGTCGAGTCGCTGAGCACGCCCCCCGCCGTCGGCTTCGACTGGAACCACGGCTACGGCCCGCTGGACTGGCCGCGCGAGAACCGCGTGATGCTGCGCGTCGCGTCGGACCGGCCGCACTACTGGAAGGCGATCGACCTCGACGAGTTCGACGGCGAGCGCTGGATCAACTCGGGCCGCCTGGCGCCCGGCGACGCGACCCAGACCGCGCCCAATCACGCCGACTGGACGGTCGACCTGCGCGTCACCGTCCGGGACCTGCGCTCCCCGTACTACATCGGGGCGGGCACGGGCTTTCGGATCGAGCACTCGCCGCGCTTTGCGATCGCCTCGGCGCCCGGCACGTTCTCGACGGGGCGCGACCCGCTGCGCCGCGGCGACAGCTACTCCGCCCAGGTCTACGTCCCGAACCCGAGCATCCGCGAGCTGCGCACCGCCGGCACCGACTACCCGACGCTGGTCTCCCCGTACCTGCAGATGGGCGTTCCCGCGGCGCTGTCGGAGCGCATCGCCACGGCCAACAACGCGCCGGTTGGCCCGTCGACGATCGCGTTCCCCGAGTTCAGCGTGCTGAGCGAGCGCACCCCGCCGACGGCACTGGACGGGCAGGGGCGCGCGTACGGCAACGGGGGCACCGTGCTCGAGCAGTCCGAGTACCGCGAGATGTACGCCCTGGCCCGCAGCATGCGGGCGCGCGCCGACACGCCGTACGAGCTGGTCCGCGAGGTCCAGGAGCGGCTGGCCGACGGCTACGCCTACACCGAGGAGCCGCCGCGCCCGGCCGCGGGCCGTCCGCCGCTCGTGTCGTTCCTGTTCGACTCGCGCCGCGGCTACTGCCAGCAGTTCAGCGGGACGATGGCGCTGCTGCTGCGGATGGGCGGTGTTCCCGCGCGCGTGAGCTCGGGCTTCTCGCCGGGCACCTTCGACGGCGGCCGCGACGAGTGGGTCGTCCGCGACGTCGACGCGCACTCGTGGGTCGAGGTCTACTTCCCGCGGCTCGGCTGGGTGACGTTCGACCCGACCCCGGGCGTCGCGCCGCCTCACACGCAGCTGCTCAACGGCCCGGCGCCGCTCGACGCCAAGGAGATCCCGCTGCGCCCCGACGGCTCGAGCGTCGACCTCCCGCCGCGGGCGGGCGCCGGCGGCGGCACTGCCGCCGCCGCGCAGGACGGCGGATCGTCGTGGCCGATCGTCGCGCTGGTGCTCGTCGCGGCCGGCCTCGGGCTGGTCGCGCTCGTCGTCGTCCGCCGGCGCCGCCAGGTCGACGCCGGCGGCCCGGCCGAGCTCGCCGAGCTGCTGCGCGCGCTGCGCCTGACCGGCCGCGTCGTCGATCCGACCCTCACGCTGCACGCGCTCGAGCACCGCTTCCGGGGCGCGCCGGCGGCCGCCGCCTACGTCGGCGCGGTGCGCCTGGCGCGCTACGGCGGACGCCCCGCTCCCCCGACGCGCGAGCAGCGCGCGGCGCTGCGCACCGAGCTCGCCGAGGGGCTCGGCCCGACCGGTCGCGTGCGCGCCTGGATCGCCCTTCCGCCCCTGTTGAGCCGCCAGTAGCGGGTCTACAATGGGGTGTGATGGACAGTCCGTACGACCTGTTCCAGCGGGGCACATCGCTCCTTCAAGCGCATGACTACCACGCCGCCGTCGTCCCGCTGACGCGCGCTCGCGACCTCGAACCCGACAAGGACTCGATCCGCGAGGCGCTCGGCCGCGCCCTGTTCCACACCCAGCGCTACGAGCAGGCCCGCGAGGAGTTCGAGAAGGTCGTCGAGCACGCGCCGACCAACGACTACGCGCTGTTCTGCCTGGGCCGCTCGCTGCAGCTGCTCGGCCGTCACGCCGAGGCCCGCCACCCGCTCGCGCTGGCCTGCAACCTGCGCCCGGAGCGCCGCGACTACCGCGAGTACCGCGACCGCGCCCGCCGCCGCGCGGCCTAGCGGCGCAGAGCCGAAAACGCCGGAGTAGCGTCACGGCCATGCGGGTTCATCCGATGGCGCTGCTGCTCGTGGCGCTCGTTCTCCCCGGGGCCGCGCAGGCCGCCGACGCCACGTTCACCACCGTCAAGCTGCCCGGCAGCAAGGGCGGCCAGGAGCCGCGCATCGCGGTCGGCCGCGACGACGTGCGCTACGCGGTCGCCATCTCGGCCGACAGCAAGGAGACCGTCTGGAGCTCGCGCGACGCCGGCGCGTCCTTCACCAAGACGCCTGGACTGCCGCCGCAGACCGAGGCGACGATCGACGTCGACATCGTGACCATGCCGACCGGCCGGATCCTGTCGTCCGAGCTCGACGAGGCCGGGCTGAACTTCCCGACCGGCTACAGCGACGACGGCGGCAAGACGTGGACGCAGTCGCTCGGTGGAGTGACGCTGGCCGACCAGGACCGCCAGTGGTTCGCCGTCGGCCCGGTGCCCAAGGACGCCAAGCCAGGGACCCAGCCGCCGGTCTACCTCCTCTACCACAACCTCGGCACGGGAGTGGCGCAGCACAACATGTTCGTCGCGACGTCCAACGACGGCGGCGCGACGTTCGGTCCGCCGGTGCCGATCGCACAGCCCGGCAGCGACGCCTACCTCGACCTGCAGTGCTCGGACTCGGGTGGACCGTCGAACATCACGGTCAACCCGAGGACCGGCGTGATCTACGCCTTCTACACGACGCGGGCGGCGCCGACGCCCGCGGGGATCGACGCCGGCGGCTGCGCCGCACCGGTCTTCGGCCAGCCCGTCGAGTTCAACATCGTCAACGGCACACGGGTCTGGGTGGCCAGCTCCAAGAACGGCACGCCCGGCTCCTGGCACAATTCCCTGGCCGTCGACGACTCGGCCACCGGCCAGGTGGTGTCGATGCAGCTGGCCTACGGCGCGCTCGACAACGCCGGCAACGTCTACGTCGCATATCCGGAGTCGCCGCGCGCCTACCCCGACCTGGAGGGCACCGGGATCAAGCTGCGCTGGCAGAAGCCCGACGTCGACGGCAACCCCGTCGACGGCAAGTGGTCGGCGCCCTCGGTGCTCGTCGCCCCCAGCGCGGACAAGTCGATCAAGGCCGGCGGCGCTGACCTCGTCCACATGGTCGCCGGGGACCCGGGCCGGGTCGCCCTCGCCTACTACTCCGGAGCGCCGACGACGGAGAAGGCCACGCCGTTCTACTCGCACATCCTGCAGTCCTTCGACGCGATGTCGGCGACGCCCCACGTCACCGACTACCGGGTCTCCGACGTCCCGGCCTACAAGTGGTCGGTCGGCGGAATGATGGGGCTGTGCCCCGAGCGTGACGTCGTCAGCCAGGTGCCCTTCGAGGACGGCGTCTACGCCGGGCTCGGTTGTGATCGCTCGACCGACGTCTGGGGCATCGCGCTGGACGCGCAGTGCCGGGTCATGTCGGTCTGGACCTCGGCCGGCGACAGCTCGGACGGCAACACGAAGGGGTTGCCCAACACCGACCCGGGCACGTTCGTCACCACGCAGACCGGCGGCCCGACGCTGTGCGCGTCGAAGGCCGACGTGCCCGGCGGCTCGCAGGGCGTCGTCTACCAGGCGCCGCCGGGCTCCACGCTGCCCGGCGAGTCCTCGATCCCGACCAGCGCGTCGTCGGGGGGCGCGGGGTGCGCCGACCACGTCGCGCCGCGCTCGCGTGTCGTCGGAAAGATCCGGGCGGCCCGCGGGAGCTTCCGCGTGCGGGGCTCGGCGATCGACGCGGGCTGCGGGGTCAAGGGCGCGCGCGCCAAGGCGCGGGTGCGCACGGTCGCAGTGGCCATTGCCCACCTCGTCGCCGCCAACCGCTGTCGCTTCGCGCGCGCCGACGGCTCATTCGGCGCGACACGCTCGTGCCGGCATCCGACCTACGTGGTCGCCGACGGCGCCGCGCGCTGGTCGCTGACCCTCAAGGGCTCGTTCCCGAAGGGCAGCTACTACGTATGGAGCCGTGCGACCGACATCGTCGCCAACTTCCAGCACAAGCCGTCGCGGCGCCATCTGCGCCGCGCACACATCCGCTAGCCGCGGACGTCGAGGACGGCCGCCACCACCGCACCCAGCAGCCGATCGACCGGGGCGTCGTCGGAGGCGGCCACATCGCCCACGACCCACAGATCCCCGGCCTTCGTGCACGCGTACCGCGCGAGCTCCGAGGAGCGGTTGCGGTGCAGGACGACGAGCGGGTCGAACGACCCCGCCGGCGCCGCCCACGCCTGCGCCCGCAGCAGCCCGCGAACCACCCGCAGACCCACCTCCGCACCGTCGGCGACGAGGCCCCATTCGCCCTCTGCAAGCCGCCGCCCACCGAGCTCGGAGATGTACGCGTCGATGGTCTCAAAGGCCATGGCGGTGCTATTGTCCCCTGACAGCTTTCGCACCGGGCGTGAACCCGGTGGCCGTACCGAAAGTGGGCGCTCGCCCGCTTTTTTTATTGCCTGAAAGGAGGAGAGATGAGCATTCAGACCGACATCGAATCGCAGCTTGCGGAGCGCGTACCCGACGTTGAAGTCCTGCTCGCCGAAGTGCTCGGCGGCAAGGTCGTTCGGCTGTTCATCGATCATCCCGAAGGCGTCACGCTCGAGCTCTGCGAGCGCGTCACGCACGCGCTGCCCGAGCTGCGCGAGAAGTACGCGCTCGAGGTCTCCTCGCCGGGTGTCGAGCGCCCGCTCACCAAGCCCGATCACTTCCGCCGGTACCTGGGCCGCCAGGCCCGCGTCCGCACCCGCGGCGACCACGATGGTCGTCGCACGTTCACCGGCGAGCTCGTCGGCGCCAGCGACACCGAGGTGACGCTCGCCGCCGACACCGGGGTCGTCCAGATCCCGTACGCCGACATCAACCGTTCCACTCTCGTCGAGGAGTAGCCCCAGATGAGCCGCGAGATCCTCGAAGCCATGCATGCCCTTGCCGTCGAGAAGGGCATCGCCACCGACAAGCTGCACGACGCCCTCGAGGACGCGTTGCAGTCGGCCTACAAGAAGCAGCCCGGCGCCGCGAAGTACGCGCGCGTCGAGCTCGACGACGAGTCCGGCGACTTCCGCGTCTTCGAGCTGATCGTCCCCGAGGAGCTCGAGGACCAGCTGCTCGAGGACGCCGTCGAGCAGGCCCGGACCGTCGATCCCGAGACCGGCGAGGTCATCGAGGCCTCCGAGCCCGAGATCGATTCCGCCCGCTTCGAGGAGTTCCGCGATCAGATCGACGAGCGCGACGTCACGCCCGACGACTTCGGCCGCATCGCCGCGCAGACCGCCAAGCAGGTGATCCTCCAGCGGATCCGCGAGGCCGAGCGCGACATGATGTTCGAGGAGTACCAGGACCGCGTCGGCGAGTTGATCACCGGCATCGTCCAGCAGAAGGACTCCCGCTACACGCTGATCCAGCTGCGCGAGCGCGTCGAGGCGCTGCTGCCCAAGGGCGAGCAGGTCGAGGGCGAGCGCTACGAGCACAACCAGCGCATCAAGGCGGTCATCAAGGAGGTCTCGAACTCCACGAAGGGCCCGTCGATCATCGTCTCGCGGCGCGACCCCGAGCTGATCAAGTCGCTGTTCGAGCTCGAGGTCCCCGAGATCGCCGACGGCCTGGTGGAGATCGCCAACGTCGCCCGCGAGCCGGGCTACCGCTCGAAGATCGCGGTCGTCTCGCACGCCGACGGCGTCGACCCGGTCGGCGCCTGCGTCGGCCCCCGTGGCTCGCGCGTGCGCATGGTCGTCTCCGAGCTGCGCGGCGAGAAGATCGACATCATCCCCTACAACGACGAGCCCGCCCGGTTCGTCGCCAAGGCGCTGTCGCCCGCCCGCGT
>JBJMLA010000025.1:0-4374 GCA_045805505.1 Solirubrobacteraceae bacterium | reverse complement strand
CGATGTCTGCTGCGGTCACGTCGAGCATGACCTGGTGAGCCTTGAGGCCGCTGATCGCGGCGAACATGCTTCGCATCATGGGAGCATCAACTCCTTCGTCGTCGGCCTCCTCAGATGCGAGGTCCGGCCGCCTTGGACGTCCTTGTCGTTGGTGGTTTGTTCCTGCTTGCTTGCCTGCCGACTAGGCGATGACAGCCGAGTCGATGTTGGTGAAGACGTGGTCCTTCATGTGATCGCGGTCGACCGCCGTGATGACGGTCCTGTTGCGGACGGACACCACGAAGGCGGTGCTGTCCACGAAGACGACGGACTCCCGCGCACCCTTGCCCGCGGCGCGCTCGACGCCCTGCTGGAGCCGCGCGAGCGTCGCCTGGCTGAGCTCGATCCCGCGCCGGCGGACACGCTGGAGCGCGTGGCCGGAGAACTGGACCTGAGCGGCCTTCTCGGCGAGCACGTCGCCGAACGCCGGGCCCTGAACGGGCGGCGCCTTCGACCTGCCCTCCGTCGCCGCGATATCGAGCGGCGAAGGAGCGATGGCACCCGGCGGGATCAGCGCGGGGTTGTGCGGCGCCGAGCTCATTTGACCTGAGTCACCGAGCCCGAGTCGATGCCGGCGACGCCGTCCACGGTGAGCGTGGCCTTGCCGCCGGCAACGTCGACCGTGTCGACCTTGCCGCTGTGCGACGCGCCGGTGGCGTCGAGATAGCTGACGGTGTGGCCGATCAGCGACAGCGTCCCGTTCATGTTCAACGTGTCGACGATCTTCTGGGTCGACTCGGCCATGTTCGAGACCTGCTCGAGCTGCGAGAACGCGGCCATCTGACCGATCCACTGCTGGTCGTCCGACGGCGCCATCGGGTCCTGGTGCTGCAGCTGGCCCACGAGCAGCTTGAGGAAGTCGTCCTTGCCCAGGGTCTGGGGGGTCGCTGTCTTCGGCTGAGCGGGCGTGGTGCCCGGCGTCGTGGTTTGCGTGACGGGATTCGTGGTTGACATTGCCTTCTCCTAGGCGAGGACGTCGACGAGGACGCCGGTCGGGAGTCGCAGGGTCTGGCCGGTCGCTCCGGCCTCGGTCTCCGCCGCGGCGTCCGACTGGCTCGAGTCCGCCGTCTGGTCGGCGCCTTCGTGGGCCCGCTCGCCAGCACGGCGCTCGCCGG
Organism: Solirubrobacteraceae bacterium; assembly: GCA_045805505.1. Lineage (GTDB taxonomy): Bacteria > Actinomycetota > Thermoleophilia > Solirubrobacterales > Solirubrobacteraceae > BP-464. Next base: position 3,220 of record JBJMLA010000025.1, on the reverse strand, counting down.
GCTGGCCGATGTCGAGGCTCATCAGGTTGAGGCCCTGCTCCTCGAGCGACTGGCGCAGGTCGTTGGCGGCGTGCTGCAGCGTCTGAACGGCCTCGGCCGTGTGCGCGACGACGCGCGCGACGAGACCGTCCGCGGTCGAGCGGATGTGCACGTCGACCGACCCAAGCGAGTCGGGATGCAGCGCGATGCGCGCGTGGGTTACGCCGCCACGCGTCGCCACGACCCGCAGGACGTGCTCGACAGCCTCCGCTGCGCTCGGCAGCGGGACCGGCGTCGCGGCCGCGGCCGGGAGAGTCGGAACCGGACGCGCGGCCGCGGCAGGCGGAGCCGCCGGAGCGGTCGGCGCCGCGGGGCTAGCAGCTTGGGGAGCCTGAGGAGCGGCCTGTTGCGGCGCCGCCGCCGGCTGGGGAAGCGGCTGCTCCTGCGGCTGCTGTCCTTGCTGAGCGGACGGCTGCGCGGTCGGGCCTGCCCCGAGCGGCTGAGCGGGAGCAGCCGGCGCGGCAGGCGCCGCGGGCTGAGCCTGCGGCTTCGGCGCGCCGGGGGCGACCTGCGGCGGCTGGGCCGCCGCCTGGACAGGCACGGGCACGTCGGGCTTCGGCGCCTGGACCGGCGTCGCGGCTGCCTGCGGGGCGGCTGTCGGCGCCTCCGGAACGATCGGGACCGGGACGTCCGGGCCGACGACCTGCGCCGCGGGGACGATCGGAGCCACGGTCGGTGCGGTTACGGCCGCCGGAGTCTCGGCCTGAACGACCGGCACGGCCTGCGGGTCGACCGCAGCCGCCGCAGCGGCCGCGGCGGGCGCAGGGTTCGCCGTGGTGACCGGCACCGGCAGGGCCGCCAGAACGGCGGCGGTCACCGTGGCAGCGCCATCGGGCGCGGGGGTGTCGGCCGGAGCCGCGGCCGGGGCCGGGGCCTTCGGCGCGGTGTCGTCGTCGCCCGCCGTGCGCTTCTCTGGGCTTTGGCCTTCCGCAGTGGCGGTCCGGGCCTGTTGGGCGTCTCCGAGGATGCCGGCGAAGGCATCGGTCGGTGGCGGCGCGCCCCGCGCCGCGTCTGGCGCGTGGCTGGGCGGGCCTTCCGCGGCCTTGGGTGAGGTGAGTCCGTTCGTCATGTCAGACCGTTCCGTAGGGGAGGGCACCGGGCGCGCCGATCGCGGCGGCCGGCTGGGGCTGGGAGCCCGACTGGCGGCGAAACTCGTCGGCGTACTGCTGGACGCGACGCACGTAGGCCTGCGTCTCCGCATACGGCGGCACGCCCCCGTAGCGCTTCACCGCGCCCGGGCCGGCGTTGTAGGCCGCCAGCGCCTTGGTCACGTCGCCGCCGAAGGCGTCGAGCTGCTGCTTCAGGTAGCGCGCGCCGGCATCGATGTTCTGAGCCGGGTCGTGCACGTTCGTGCAGCCGAGCGACGCGGCCGTGCCGGGCATCAGCTGGCACAGTCCCTGGGCGCCCGCCGGGCTGCCCGCGTTCGGGTCGAAGTTCGACTCGGCCTTGATCAGGCCGCGCAGCAGCGCCGGGTCGATGCCGTACTTGGCCGCGGCGGCGTCGATCTCGGCCTTGTACGGGCCGGGGCCGCCGCTGCCGCCGGTCGCCTGAGCCGCGCCGGCGCCGACCGTCGCGCCCATCCCGGGACCGGCGCCGGTGGCCTGCATAAGCTGCTGCTGGAAGTTCGAGCTGGTGACGGCGTCAGGCGCCTGCACGGCCTGCGCCAGCATCGCCTCGATCTCGCCGACGCGCGCGACTGCGGCGGTGGCGTTCACGCGGACGCCCCCAGCCGGCGGTGCGTGGTGATGGCCATCTCGTCGAGCAGACCCGCCTCGACGCGCTCGGACTCGCGGCGGTGATCCTGAAGCCGGCGCTCCTTGAGCCGCTCGAGCACCTGGCGCTCGCGCGCGGCTTCGAGCAGCGCACTGCGGCGCGCGTCGACCTCGGCGTCGCGCCGGTCGAGCTCGAGCTCGGCCGCCTCGCGTAGCCGCGACGTGCGCTCGATGTAGGCCTGGGTGGCGAGCAGGTCCTGCCCGCTCATCTCGAGCGCGGCCGTCTGGCGGCGCGTGTCCTGCGCGCGGCTGTAGTTCTCGCTCGCGGCGCGCAGCATCGCCTCGCCCTTCAGGCGCACCGACAGGGAGGCGGCCAGGTCCTCGCGGGCCTGGTCCTCGAACCGCTCGCGGAGCGCGCGAACACGCTCCAACCGGAAGTTGAAGGGACGACGGGTCACGGCCGGGTCAATCGTCCGCGTCCAGGTCGTCTTGACCGCGAGTGGACGGTTGTTCGACTGCGTCCGGCTCGTCGTCCGACTCGCCCCCGTCATTCAGGGTCTCGATGCGGAGCGCCCACTCGCCGTCGACGAGGATCAGTCGACCGGTGCCGAAGTGGCGGCCGTTGACGTAGAGGTCGGCGGGATCGTCGGACTCGCGGTCGAGGTCGAGGATCGCGCCCTCCGACATGCCGACCACGGTCGCGGCGGGCATCTGCGTACGGCCGATCTCCGCCCACACGCGCAGCCTCGTGTCGAGCAGCGACGCCGCCTCGAGCTCCTCGGGCGGCAGCGAGTGCACGGGTCCGAACTCGACGCTCACCGGCCGCGCTCCCATGCGCCGCGCACCTGTACCGCGCGCGCGTTGCCGTTGCGGCCGGGCGCGGCGACGTAGGTGGGCACGGCGTCCGCGTAAACCACGACGCCCTTGTCGGCCGGCCTGCGCAGACGGACGACGTCGCCGACCCCGAGCCCCAGCACCTCCGACACCTTCATCTCGACGGCGCCTGCCTCTACGCGGAGCTCGACATCTACGGCGCTTATTGCCGCCTTCACCTTGCGGGCGGCGGCGGGGTCCTTGCCCTGGCCCTCGTAGTGGCGGTGCTCGAGCTTGTTGACGATCGGCTCGACGGAGCGGTAGGGCATGCAGAGGACGATCGGCGAGACGAGCCCGTCGAGGCGGGTCTCGAGGTGCAGCATCAGCACCGGCTCGCTGGGCGGGACGAGCTGGAAGGTCATGGGCGAGGTCTGCATCGAGCCGATCTCGAAGTGGACGTCTGCGAGGTCGAGCCAGGTGGCGGAGAGCGGCTCGACGATGCTCTGCACCGCACGCTTGACTATCACGACCTCGAGGTCGGTGAGGCTGTCGGAGATCACGTCTCGCGGCTTGCCGCCGCCGCCGAGCAGGCGGTCGACGAGCCGCAGCGCGAGCGGCATCTCGACCAGCATCGCCACCTCGGTGTCGAGCGGGCT
>JBJMLA010000024.1:0-20757 GCA_045805505.1 Solirubrobacteraceae bacterium | reverse complement strand
GTCAGGTTCTCGTAGTAGTACAGCGCGACGACGAGCTTCTCGCGCTCGGGCAGGCGGGCGATGGCGTCGGCCATCCGGTCCTTGAGATCGGTGGCGTCCATCACCGCCGCGGGATCGGGCGCGCCCGGATCCTGGAGGGTGTCGAGCAGGCTGACCTGGTCGCCGCTGGCGTCCGAGACCGTCCACAGCTCGTCGAGCGCGGCGACCGTGGAGTTGGAGATCTGGAGCAGCGCTTCCTGGAACTCCTCGACGGTCATGGTCAGCTCGGCCGCCATCTCGTCGTCGGTCGGCGCGCGCTGCAGCGTGTGCTCGAGCTTGGAGTTGGCCTTCTCGATCTCCCGGGCGCGCGAGCGCACGGAGCGCGGCACCCAGTCGAGCGAGCGCAGCTCGTCGATGATCGCGCCCTTGATGCGGGTGATCGCGTAGGTCTCGAACTTGATCTCGCGTTCGGGCTCGAACCGCTGGATGGCGCTGATGAGCCCGACGAGGCCGTAGGAGATCAGGTCGGCCTCCTCGACATGAGCGGGCAGGCCCGAGGCCATCCGGCCCGAGACGTACTTGACCAGTGGTGAGTAGGCGACGACGAGCCGCTCCCGGGCCTGCTCGTCACCGGCGCCCTTGTAGCGCCTCCACAGGTCCTTGAGCTCGATGGCCTTGACGTTGGTTTCCAAGCTGGTTCTCTCTTGCTGGACCGCTGCTATGCCCGCGGGTGGGCATCTGCATACGCGCGCTTGAGCCGCGCGGACTCTACCCGAGTGTAGATCTGAGTCGTAGATATGGAGCTGTGACCCAAGAGCTCCTGGATCGCGCGGAGATCCGCGCCCCCGTCGAGCAGGTGGGTCGCGAAGGAATGACGCAGCGCATGGGGATGAACCTTCCCGGCCACCGCAGCCTGGCGCGCCCACACCCGCAGGCGCCGGCGAACATCGGAGGTCGACAGCCGGCGGCCCGACTTCGAGAGGAACAGCGACGGCGACGGGGCGGCGCCGCTGCGGTTGGCCTCCAACGCGGGCCGGCCGCGCTCGGCGTAGTCGGCGATGGCCCGCAGAGCCGACTCGCCGGCCGGCACGATGCGCGTCTTGGAGCCCTTGCCCTCGACGCGCACCTCCTCGGCGTCGAAGTCGACGGACCCGATGTCGAGCGTGACGAGCTCCTCGGCGCGCAGCCCGCTCGAGTAGGCCAGCTCGAACATCGCACGGTCACGCAGTTCGAGCGGCGTCGACGCCGGGATGCGGTCGAGCAGGCTCGCGACCTCCTCGGCGGTCAGGACGCGCGGCAGCTTGCGGCCACGCTTGGGAGCAGCCACGAGATCGGCGGGGTTCTGGGCGACGAGGCCGTGCTCGCGCAACGCCCGGAACAGCGCGCGAGTGGCGGCGAGCTTGCGCGCGACGGTGCTCGCCCCGTTGCCCTGGTCCGACAGCGACGCGGCGTGGCGGCGCAGCGACCGGTGATCGACTGCGGCGGGCTCGAGACCCTGGGCGGTGGCCCAGGCGGCGAGGCCCAGCAGGTCGGAGCGGTAGGCGTCGCGCGTCCGGTCCGCCGCGTTGCGGCGGCGCAGGTCGGCGTCGAGCAGCGTGAGGGCCTCGAGCCAGGCGGGGCTAGGCTCGATCTCGATGGGCGTGTTCTTCATCGATACCGGCACGGGTCAGGTCGCCACCCAGCACCAGCTCGTGGCAGCGGGCATCGCGCCGCCGTCCGGTCTGCCGACGCGGCCGTGGCTGCGCATCCAGGGCTCGGGCGACGCCTCGACCATGTGGTACGCGGTGCTGCGCAAGCAGGAGAAGGGCGTCTTCATCGGCACGCTGGCCATTCGACACGGCGATCACCATGCCTCTTTGCTGCAACGCGGCTGGGAGGAGATCGCGCTCGAGCAGATCGGCGCGCCGGGGGCCGATCCGGCGGAGATCTCGCCGTCGCCGCTCGAAGACGTGTTCGGCTGAGCTAGGCGATGAAGATGGGAGCGCCGACCGGAACCTGGTCGTAGAGCTCCTCGACGTCCGGGATGCGCATGCGGACGCAACCGTGCGATGCGGCGCTGCCGATCGTCCCGTACTCCGACGGATCGACGCCGTGGATGCCCGCTCCGTCGAAGATGCCCATCCAGCGCGCCTTCAGGGGGTTCTCCGGCACGCCGCCGGGGATCACCTTGCCGCGATCCGCCGGGGCCACCCAGTCGGAGTTGGGCATCGTCCAGGCCGGGTTCACGGCCTTGTTCTGGATGTGGTAGAGCCCGGCCGGCGTCTCGAGGCCGACGGCGCCGATGGCCACCTGGTAGGTCTTGACGAGCTTGAGCTTCTTGTAGAGCTTGAGCTGGAAGTGGCTGCGATCGACGACCAGCGCCGTGCCGTACTCGTCGTCGACCTTGGCGGTCGAGACGGCCGGATCGGTGTGATCGGTCCGCGCGACGAGGGTGTGGTCGGCGCTCGGGTCCACGACGGCCTGGCGGATCTGCATGTGCAGCTCGTGGGCCTGGACCTTCAGCCCGATCCGTGACTCCTGCACCTTGAGACCGGACGCGTCGAACTCGACCTTGGCGTCGACGGGGTCGCGATCGACGCCCGCGCGCACGCTGTTGAGGAAGTCGACGACCTTGGCCTTGTCGTATGTCGTCTCGGGCGCGACGGACTCGTTGACCTTGCCCCCGGTGAGGCGGCGGAAGGTCCGGGAGAACATGTTGCCCTCCTTGGCCTTGGCCAGCGCGTCGGCGACGGAGCCCTCGATGTTCGTGGCCACGCCGCTCTGCTCGGGCGTCAGGACGAACGTGTCCTCGCCGTGGTAGACGCGGACGGGCGTCTGCAGCGCGCTGAGGTAGTCGCGCTTGAGCTTGGCCGTGGCCTCCTCGCGATCGAGGCCGCCGACATCGACGCCCGCGACCTTGACGCCCTTGGGGATCGTGTCGCCGCTCGAGCTGTCGTACGCGTAGATGCCGCCCAGAGCGGCAAAGAGCAGCGTCAGTGCTGCTGCGGTGATGATGAAGACGCGGGACCGCATGTTGAGCAGGGGATTCCTTCCCCGAACGTCGCCGATTGTAGGTCGTCGCCGGGCGGAAGACCAGCCCTGCAACGGCTCTTACGACAAAAGATCCTGAGCGGATCAGGCGGGGGTGCGCGAAAGCAGGCTGTCGATCGCCGCCAGGACCGATTCCCGGCCGGCCGCGGCGGCCTCGTGCTCGCGCAGGCGAGCGAGCTGCTCGGCGTCGAGATCACCCAGCAGCGCGATGATCTCCTCGCTCTCGAGATCGGCGTAGTCAGGCGGCGGCGGAGCGGTCGGCGTGCTCTTGGGGCGCGGCTTGGGCTTGGGGCGCTGCCGCGGCCGGGCGGCCCGTGCCGGCGGCGCCGCGGCGGTCACCGCGACCTGCGCGGCGGACTCCTCCCCACCCGGCGCGACGTTGGCCGGCAGCGTCGGCGCCGCGTTGGCCGCCTTGACCGACGGGCTGTAGCGCAGGAACTCCTCGAGCTCGCGCTCGTAGCGGTAGCCCTCGCCGGTCGAGCGCATCAGGCCCGACAGGCGCTGGTGCTCGCGCAGCTTCATCACGGTCTCGCGGGTCGTGTAGCGGTAGCGGAACCCGGTGGCCTTGAGGCGGCGGTTGTCCAGCGCGCGCCCGAAGCGCAGCAGCCGCTCGAGCTCGGCGGTCAGAGGCACGCCGGCGCGGCGCAGCAGCGAGGCGCCCAGGCCGGTGCCGAACGGGGCGAGCACGGGCGCCAGCGGCTTGCCGAGCAGGCTCGCGACCTCCGACATGACCAGCACGCCGTCGGCGGCCGCGTTGAAGACACCGTCGATGTCGTGGCGCACCGCGTGCTCGAGCGCCGCCGCCATGTCGTCGTCGTGGATGAACTGACAGCGGGGATCGAAGCCCAGGATCGCCGGCACCACCGGCAGATCGAGCATCCGCGCGTGCGACGACGGCCGGCCGCTGCCCAGGCCGTTGGTGAAGCGCAAAACCGTGACGATGGTGTCGCGGTTGCGGTGGCGGAAGTCCTCGACCGCGGACTCGGCCTCGAAGATGTCCTTCTCCAGGCGCGTGCGCGGCGGGTGCTTGCGCCGCATCGACTCCGAGAAGTACGCCGGGTCGTCCTGCTCGACGCCGTAGTAGTGCGCGCTGGACTTGAAGACGAGCTTCTTGATGCCCTGGCAGGCGGCGAGCACGTTCATCGTGCCGATGACGTTGTTCTCGTGGGCGCGGCGCGGGGTGGTGACCGTCCCGTCGACCACCAGGCGCGTGTCGACGACGGTGTCGATCTCGGCCGCCTCGACGATGCGGCGGATCAGCGTGTGCGAGTCGGCGACCTCGACGAACTCGGTGCGCTGCAGCTCGACCTTGGGCGGCCGGCGGTCGACGCCGATGACCGTCTCGACCTCCGGGTCGCGTTCGAGCGCTTGGGCGACGCGGCCGCCCCAGTGCGTCGACAGGCCCGTCACGAGGATGCGCTTGGAGGTCATCGCGCTCAGCCGAACCAGACGCTCTTGCGCTCGCCGACCATGTCGAAGAGCTCGCTCTGGATCGTGGCGCGGATGTCGTGCGCGACGGTCTGGACGAGGCTCTTGTCCTCCCACGGGCTCTCGCCCATGTCGTCGGTGCGCACGGGCGGCAGGAAGCGGATCTTGAACTTCGCCGGGAGGTAGCCGAGCATCCCCAGCGGCCCGAGCGCCGGGAACGTCGGGGTGATCGGGAAGTAGATGAGGCCGGTGAGCTTCTGCAGCAGCGGCACGTGGGCGAAGATCGGCGAAGCCTCCTCGGCGCCGACGAGCGCGACCGGGACGATCGGGACGCCGGCGCGCATCGCGGCCTCGACGAACCCGCCGCGGCCGAAGCGGCGCAGCCGGTAGCGGTCCTTGTAGAGCTTCTCGGTGCCCTTGCGCCCCTCGGGGAAGACGAGCACGAGCTGGCGCTCGTCGTAGAGCAGACGATGCACGTTGGCGGGATGCGCGGGCACGGCGCCGATCTTGGGCAGCAGCATGCTGAAGCCCGGATAGCCCTTGAAGAAGTGCTCGACCGTCAGGTACATCTTGCGGCTGCGCGGGTGCTCCTCCTTGAGCGCCTTGGCGATCATCGCCGCATCGGGCGGCAGCGCGCCGGAGTGGTTGGAGACCACGAGCGCCCCGCCTTCGTCGGGCACGTGCTCGATGCCCTCGACCTCGCAGCGGAACCACAGCCGGTAGAAGAACTCGATGAGCGTCTGGTCCATCAGGCCTTCGATGCGCTCCGAGCGGCCCCAGTCGTCGACCTGGCGCTCGGGCTCGACGCCGGGTAGCAGGTCGCGCAGGTCGGCCTGGGCGAGTGCGGTCGACGTGGCGGCGGCCGGCCGGTCGAGGGCCAGCTCGTCGCCCGGGGTGCCGCGCGGGGCGGCTTCGCGCAGCGGGGTGCGGTCGGTGGCCATCAGGCGGCCGCCGAGCCCGCGAGGTATGGATCCAGACGCGTCGCGAGCTCCGGCCAGGTTCGAGCGCACACCACGTCCTCGGTCTCGCAGACCTCCTCGTTCCACGGGTGCCCGATCGTCGCGGCGACGATCCCGACCTCCAGCGCGCGCTGGATGTTGACCGGGCTGTCGTCAATGAGGACGTCGATGGCGAGCTCCTGACAGCGGCTGACCTTGTCGTAGGAGCAGTGAAGATCGTGGTGGCGCAGGCCGATCCGGTCCAGCCACCGGGCGGTGGCGTCGTGGCAGCCCTGGGCGCGGTGGCTGGTGATGTGGATGTAATGACCCCCGTCGTGCCAGGCGTTGACGACCTCGACGGCACCGGCGTAGGGCTCGCTGGCGAGGATCTCCTTCTCGGAGTGCGTGTCCTCGATGCAGACCTGCAGCTGCTGGGGCTTCAGGCGGGTGATCCCCCAGTCGAACTGCTCCTCGTAGGGCAGGTCGATCCCGAAGCGCCGGAGGGCCGAATCGGAGAGCCGGTCCCAGTAGTGATGCAGCGTGGAGTCGATGTCGATGGCGATGCGCATGCGGCGGCTGCTACCTAGAGTACGCGGGACATGGCGAGCCTCACGGAGACCTTCGTACCCACCACGCCGCCGAGCGATCATTACGGGCCGCAGGGGCGGTCCGAGTGGCTCGACGTCGACTGGCGCGAGCACCAGCACTGGGCCCAGCTGCCGAGCGGAACGGTCAACTACGTCGAGATGGGCGAGGGCGACGCGCTCGTCTTCATCCACGGGCTGTCGGGCTGCTGGCAGAACTGGCTGGAGAACATCCCGTACTTCGCCCGCTCGCGCCGGGTCATCGCAGTCGATCTGCCGGGCTTCGGCGCCTCGCCGATGCCGGCCGAGAAGATCTCCATCAACGGTTACGCGCGGATCGTCGACGAGCTGCTCGACAGCCTCGGCATCGAGCGCGCCGCCATCGTCGGCAACTCGATGGGCGGCTTCATCGGCGCCGAGCTGGCGATCGAGTTCTCCACGCGGGTCGAGCGCCTCGTCCTGGTCAGCGCCGCCGGCCTGACCACCGCCGAGATGCACAACGACCGGGCGCTGGCCGTGCTGCGCCGCGCCGGCAACGTGCTGGCCTTCGGCTCGGCATGGTTCGGCACGCGGTCAGATCGCCTGTCGCGGCGCGCCGGCCTGCGCAAGGCGCTGATGCTGATGGTCGCCGCGCATCCCGAGTGGCTGCCCGCGCCGCTGGCCGCCGAGCAGGTTCGCGGATCCGGGAAGCCCGGCTTCCTCGACGCGCTCGAGGCGCTCGGTACCTATCCGCTGCAGGACCGGCTCGAGCGCATCGAGGCGCCGACGCTGATCGTGTGGGGCGAGAAGGACCGCCTCGTGCCGCTGCGCGACGCCGACCGCTTCCTCGAGGCCATCGGCGACAACGCCAGCAAGGTCGTCTACGAGGACACCGGGCACGTCGCGATGCTCGAGCGCCCCGGCCGCTTCAACGCCGACGTCGAGAAGTTCCTCGTCGAAGGCGACACCGACGGCCGCACCCAGTAGCGCCGCAGCCCCTCCCGGAGCGTCGAGTGGACAGTTGACGGGCTCAGGGCCCGTCAAGTGTCCACTCGATGGTCAGTCGACGATGGTGACGGCGCCGGTCGCGGCGCTCGAGACGAGCTTGGCGTACTTGGCCAGGACGCCGGTGCGGTCGGGGTTGGGCGGCGGCTCGTAGGCGGCGATCCGTGCGGCGATCTCGTCGTCGGACAGGTCGACGGAGATCGTGCGGGCGGCGACGTCGATGGTCACCGTGTCGCCCTCCTGGATGGCGGCGATCGGGCCCCCGCGGGCGGCCTCGGGGGCGACGTGGCCGATGGTGAAGCCGTGCGTCGCGCCGCTGAAGCGCCCGTCGGTCATCAGCGCGACCTCCTCGCCCAGGCCGGCGCCGTTGACGGCGCCGGTGACCGCGAGCATCTCGCGCATGCCGGGGCCGCCGACCGGGCCCTCGTTGCGGATGACGATGACGTCGCCGGCGTTGATCTCGCCGTGGGTGACGGCGTGCATCGCCGCCTCCTCGCCCTCGAACACCCGCGCAGGGCCGGTGTGGCCCATGCGCTCGTGGCCGGCGAGCTTGATGACGGCGCCCTCGGGCGCCAGGTTGCCGCGCAGGATCGCCATGCCGCCCGTGGCCTTCAGCGGCTCGTCGAGCGACCGGACGACGACCTGGCCCTCGGTCTCGCGCGCCTCGTCGGCCAGCTGGCCGACGGTCTTGCCCAGGACGGTCGGCGCGCTCTCGTGCAGGACGCCGATCTCCTTGAGGCGCTGGGCGAGCACCGCGGTGCCGCCCGCGGCGTACATGTCGACGGCGTTGTAGCGGCCGCCCGGGCTGAGGTCACACAGCAGCGGCGTCTTCTCAGAGATCCGGTCGAAGTCCTCGAGCTCGAGCGGGATGCCCATCTCGGTCGCCACAGCAAGCAGGTGCAGCACGCCGTTGGTGCTGCCGCCCGAGCTGGTCACCGCGGCGATCGCGTTCTCGATCGACTCGCGGGTGATGAGATCGCGGGGCCGCAGATCGGCCTTCAGCACGTCCATGACGAGCTCGCCGGCCTGAAACGCCGCCTCGGCCTTCGTCGGCGCCTGCGCGGGAACCGCGCTCGGGCCCATCGGGCTGACGCCCATCATCTCGAAGGCCATCGCCATGGTGTTGGCGGTGAACTGCCCGCCGCACGCGCCGACGCCGGGGCTCGCGGCGATCTCGATCTCGCGCAGCTCCTCGTCAGTGATCTTGCCCGCGGCATGCGCGCCCACGGCCTCGAACACCTTGAGGATGGAGATGTCCTCGCCCCTGTAGTGGCCGACCGGGATCGAGCCGCCGTAGAACATCAGGCTGGGGATGTCGAGGCGGGCCATCGCCATGACGGTGCCGGGGATCGTCTTGTCACAGCCGCTCAGGCAGACCACGGCGTCAAACAGGTAGCCGCGACACGTCAGCTCGATCGAATCGGCGATGACCTCGCGACTGACCAGGCTGGTCTTCATGCCGCTGGTGCCCATCGTGATGCCATCGGAGATGGCGATCGTGTTGAACTCCATCGGCGTTCCGCCCGCGGCCCGGATGCCGTCCTTGACCTGCTTGGCCAGCGCCCGCAGGTGGTAGTTGCACGGCATGGTCTCGATCCACGTCGAGGCGACGCCGATGATCGGCTTGCTCAGCGCCTCGGCATCAAAGCCGATCGCGTTGAAGTAGCTACGGGCGGGAGCACGCTCGGGACCTTCGGTCAGAGCGCGACTGCGATGCTTGAGATCCATGGCCTGCGGAGCCTATCCGCGGGCGGAAGGCGTCCGGCTACGTGGTGGCGGTGCGCCGGCGCATCCGCTGGCGCTCCCACTGGCTCAGCCGCCAGAGATCACGCCGGACCTGACGGGGGTCGACCTGGCGGCCGGGCAGGTGCATGTTGGCGGTGCCGATCAGCCGCCGCTCGTCGCCGGTCAGCGCCATCCACTTGGCCAGCACGTCGTCGGAGTCGGGCAGGCGCGCGCTGCCGTAGGGCCGCGTCTCGTCGGGGAACTCGACGCAGTACTCGTTGAGCAGCCGCCCGGTCTGGGGCAGGTAGCAGACGATCGGCTTGTGCGGATAGACGAGGTAGGCGTAGGGCGCGCCCGACAGCCCGCCGCGAGCGGCGCCGCGATCGGGCCCCTCGGCCAGCCCGCCCCACACCCGCAGGAAGCCCAGGTCGCGGTACATCAGCCAGTCGTCCTCGTCGACGCAGCTGCGCAGCAGCTCGCGGGCGCGCTGCTCGGCGCGGCGTTCGCGGCCGGGGTCATAGCCGTCGACCGGGATCCGGCGGCGGCGGGCCTTGTGGCGATCGATCTGCTCGGCCGCTTGCGGCCAGCCGACCTCCCACAGCAGGGCGGCGATGACGATGACGGTGGCGCTGAGGGCGAGCAGCATGCCGGCGCCTTACCCGCTCTTACCGTCCGCCGGCAGCGCGAGGAAAGAAGATGACGCGATCGGCGTCGCGCGGTACCTCGTCGAACGACTTGACCATGCGCGCGGCACGCCGGCCGCCGCGCTCCGCGGTCGGGACGGCGGCCCACATGCCCTGCTCGAGCTGCTCGCGGAAGGCCGTGACGAGGCGTTCCTCGTCGGCGGAGACCTCGACGTCTCCCTCGGCCAGCACGACCTCGCCGTGCCCGGGCTTCATGCGCAGGAACTTCATAACCGAACGATTATGGCACCCAGGACGTGGACCGGACCAGCGCCGGCCCCCAACTCCCGAAGGCCGTCGCGCACCGCTTCGGAAGCGATCGCGCGCGCCGTCGTCGCGGCTTCGACCGGAGTGTCGCCCAGCGCGAGGCGCGCCGCGAGCGTCGAGGAGTGCGTGCATCCCGAGCCGTGCGCGGCGCCATCGGGATGGCGCTCGCCGGGAAGCTCGACGAGCGACGTGCCGTCGAAGAGCAGATCGGTGGCCTCCTCGCGGTGTCCACCCGTCACCATCGCGATCCGCGGGCCGAGCGCGTGGACCGCGCGGACCAGCTGCTCTCCGGACGCCTCCTCCCCCAGCCCGGTCAGCGCGCGGGCCTCGGCGAGGTTCGGGGTCACGACGGTCGCGCGCGGGACGAGCTGCGTGCGCAGGGCATCCTCGGCCTCGGCCGGAAGGAGCCGCGCGCCGGACTCCGAGATCATCACCGGGTCCAGGACGACCGGGGTGTCTGCGGGCAGCTCGTCGAGCGCGGCAGCAACCGCGTCGATCGCCTCCGCGCCTCCGACCATCCCGATCTTGACCGCATCGATCCCGATGTCGCTGGCTACGGCCCGAACCTGCGCTCGGATCATCTGCGGCGAGACGGCCTCGACCCCCTCGACGCCGACCGTGTTCTGCGCCGTGATGGCGGTGATCGCGGTGGTCCCGTGGACGCCGCTGCGCGCAAAGGCCTTGAGGTCGGCCTGGATCCCGGCGCCGCCCCCCGAGTCCGAGCCGGCGATGGAGAGCACGACGGGCACGCGGGTCACGGATCGAGCCTAGGCGGCGACCCGCACGTAGGCCCCGCCCGCGACGCGGCGCGCGAAGCCCAGCAGCTCGAGCTCGACCAGCCCACCGACCACGTCGTCGGCCGGCTCGCCCGGAACCTGCAGAGCCGCCGACGTGGCGGGCCGCTCGCCCAGGCGCTCGAGCAACCGCCGCAGCCCGGGTGCCAGGCGGGCGGGATCGGGCCCGGCCGGCACCCGCTGGGCCCCGGCGCCGAGCAACGCATCGAGGACGTCCTGGGCGCCGCGCACCAGTTCGGCACCGTCGCGCAGCAGCAGATTCGTGCCCGCCGCCATCGGGTTGGAGACCAGGCCTGGCACCGCGCCGACCAGCCGCCCGAGGTCCTGCGCCATCTCGGCCGTGATCAGCGAGCCCGACCGCTCCGCGGCCTCCACGACGATCGTCGCGTCAGAGAGCCCGGCGATGATCCGGTTGCGCGCCGGGAAGCCCCATTTGAACGGCGTGAACCCGGGCGCCATCTCCGAGACCACACACGACCCCGGACGGGCGAGGATCGCGCGATACAGCGGCGCCTTGCTGCGCGGGTAGGGCGTGTCCGCGCCACCCGCCAGCACCGCGACCGTCGGGCCACCGACCTCCAGGGCGCCCGCGTGCGCGGCACCGTCGACGCCGAGCGCCATCCCGCTGACCACGGGCACCCCGGCGGCAGCCAGGCCGCGGCCGAGGCCCCGAGCGACCTCGAGCCCGTACGGCGACGCCCGCCGTGCGCCGACCACGCCCACGGCCAGCACGGTGCCCCGCGGCAGCGCGGCCAGGTCCCCCGCCACGTGCAGCACCGCCGGTGCGTCCTCGGCGTCGAGCAGGCGCTCGGGGTAGGCGGCGTCGTGGCGGCAGACCAGCGTGATCCCCACAGCCGCCGCGCGCTCGCGGTCGATCGGGGGCCGATGGCCGTCGAGCGCCGCGTTCATGGCGTCGACGTGCCTGGGTGCCGCCGCCGCGGTCAGGGCCTCGTCGTCGAGCGCGAGCAGGTGCGGCAGGTGCCGTTCATGTCGTGCACGCTCGATGTGGCCGGCCAGCAGAGCCAGCAGGCGCGTCCGGCGCAGGCAGGCATCGCAGGCGTCAGGCGGCGACGGCATCGGTGACCTCCTCGAGACGCCAGCCCAGCGCAGCGCGAAGATGCTCGGCACTCACGCGCTCCTCCCCCGCGAGGTCGGCGATCGTCCGCGCCACCTTCAGCACGCGGTGATGCCCACGCGCGCTCAGCCGGCCGGCGTCGTAGGCCTGGCGCAAGATCTGGCCGGCCACGTCGTCGAGCGCCACGTGCTCGCGGACGAGCGTGGATGTCATGTCGGCGTTGCAGCGCGCCGCCGAGTCGCCCAGCCGGTGCCGTTGGCGCTGACGGGCTTCCTCGACGAGCGCCTGCACCGCTGCGCTGGTGGTGACCGCCGACGCGTGCAGGTCAGCCGCGGACGGCCGCTGGACATCGACGAGCAGATCGATGCGATCGAGCAGCGGACCGCTGAGCTTGCGGCGGTGGCGCGCATGATCGGCGTCCGAGCAGCGACAGCGGCTCGTGCCGCCGTGACCGCATGGACAGGGGTTGGTCGCCGCCGCCAGCACGAACCGCGTCGGGTACACCGCCGCCTGCTGTCCACGGACGACGACCACCCGGCCGTCCTCGAGCGGCTGGCGCAACGCCTCGAGCGCGCCGCGGTTGAACTCCGAGACCTCGTCGAGGAACAGCACACCGTGATGGGCCAGGCTCGCCTCACCGGGCGTCGGGACGGCCCCGCCGCCGACGAGGCCTGACGGCGAGATCGTGTGGTGCGGTGAGCGGAACGGCCGGACCTGGGCCAGCCCACCACCGCTGCGCAGGCCGGCGACCGAGTGGATGCGCGTGACCTCGATCGCCTCGCTGCGCGCCAGCGCCGGGAGGATCGACGGCAACCGCCGCGCGAGCATGGTCTTGCCCGTTCCCGGCGGCCCGGAGAGCAGGAGGTTGTGGCCGCCCGCCGCGGCGATCGTGAGCGCGCGGATCGGTCCCGCGTGGCCGCGCACGTCGGCGAGGTCGGGTTCCTCGTGCGCCGAGACCACCTCCGGCGGGTCCTCCTCCGGCACGCCACCCGGCTCCTCCCCGCGCAGGATCGCAGCGACGTCGGTGAGCGTCCCGGCCGAGAAGACCGCCAGCTCGGGTACCAGCACCGCCTCGTGCGCGTTGCCCGCAGGCACCATCAGGGTCTCCATCCCGGCCCGGGCGGCCCCCTCCGCGATGGCCAGCGTGCCGCGTCCGGCCCGCAGCTCGCCGCCCAGCGACAGCTCGCCAAACACTGCCAGCCGCTCGAGCGACTCGGGCGGGATCTGCCCGCTCGCCGCGAGGATGCCGCACGCGATGGCCAGGTCGAAGCCCGCGCCGACCTTGCGCACGTAGGCGGGAGCGAGGTTGACCGTCACCCGCCGCTGCGGGAACTCGAAGCCGGAGTTCTGCAACGCCGCGCGCACGCGCTCGCGCGCCTCGCGCACGGCCTGATCGCCGAGGCCGACGATGCCGAACGTCGGCAGCCCCTGGCGGATGTCGACCTCGACCGTCACGCGCAACGAGTCGATGCCGCGAAGGGCGAACGTGGTGACGCGGGAGAGCACGTCTCAGAGCGTGCGCGAGCGGGACGCACGAGAGACACACGGCTTGTGACGATCGTGCGCAAGTTTTCCGGTGCGACTGCGTTTCCTCCCCCATGCGCACGCCACTTCGCTCCTTCATCACCGCCACGGCCGTCGGCCTCGCTCTCGCGCCCTCGGCCCTGGCCGACGACACCGTCACCGATCTCTACGTCGCCCGCGACGCCTGCGGCGGCACCGACGCCGCCAACCTCCGGCTCGCCAGCGCCGTCGGCGCCTTCACGAGCGGCTGCGGCAGCCTGGTCGGAGGCCTCGGCGGCAGCGACAGCGACTACGCGACCACGGCGTCCGACGAGGCGCTCCCCGTCACGCTCGACACGACCCGGCCCATTCACGTCGAGGTCGCCGTCTCCAGCGATCCCGGCGTCCTGCTCGGCGGCATCGGCGACGAGACGGTCTCGCTGACGCTGACCGGCACGCGCGGGACCAAGACCGTCGACCTCGGCATGGCCTCCGAGACCACGCCGCTCGAGACGATGCTCCAGCAGACCGAGCACGTCTACACGTTCGATCTGCCGCTCGACATCACCAAGGCCGGGACCTACAGCGGCTTCGACCTGATCCTCAACGTCGGCGGGTCGCAGCAGTCGGGCTACGTCAACCACGGCGGCGGTTCCTACGTCGAGCTGCCCGTGCCGGACCCGGCCGGCGGCGAGACGACCGAGTAACGGCACAGTTCCGGCACGAACCGGGTCACCCGCGCGGGCATCGCGCGGAGACACTCGGTTCGTGCCTGACGTCCGCCATCACCTCGGCCGCCTCGGCGAGCAGCTTGCGCTCGAGCATCTCGAGCGCCTCGGCTACGCGCTGATCGCCCGCAACCACCGCACCCGCTTCGGCGAGCTCGACCTGGTCGTCTGCGACGGCTCGGCACTCGTCTTCGTCGAGGTCAAGGCGCGCCGCGCGAACCGGCCCGGGCGCCCATGGGAGAACCTCCACGAGGCCAAGCGCGCGCAGGTACGCCGGATGGCCGCGCTGTTCCTTGCCGAGGTCCTGGACCGGCCGCGGGTCGACGAGCTGCGCTTCGACGCGATCGGCGTGACGATCGACGCGCGCGGCCGCCTGGTCGCCCTCGAGCATCTGGAGGGCGCGTTCTGATGCCGGAACGGCTACAGCTCCGCGCCGGCCGCCATTCCCTCATACATCGCGTCGTCGACCTCGCGCGGCGCGAGGCAGTCACCGATCCGGCGCACGGAGATCCGGCCTGCGGCCAGGCCCGGCGCCAGGTCGCCTTCGCTGCGGCGCATGGTGTTGAGCACCACGCAGCCGGCGGCCACGGCGCGCTCGGCGCCCGTCCAGACATCGACGAGCGAGACCTGGCCGGGCTCGATGGACGACAGCCGGGTCTGCGTGTGCACCGCCACCCCGGCATCGGCGAGCTCGCGCAGAAGCCAGGGAAGGTCGTGGGACTGCTGCAGACCGGCTCCGGCGCCGAGGAAGGCGTGCCGGCTGACGAGCTCGACGGACCGCCCGGCCGCCGCCAGATACGACGCCACGCCACCGGCCACGAAGTCACCGGCGTCGTCATAGACCACCACGGGTCCGTCGCCGATACCGGTGTCGCCCAGCGCGGCCACAGGATCCAGGACGTGCGGAAGGCCCGCTCCAGGGATCTCTGCCCGCTGCGGATCCGCGGCGGAGAAGCCGCCGGGAACGAATCTCGAGCCGGTCGCCAGCACGACGACGTCAGCCTGGATCTCCGCCACGAGCTCCGGGGTCGCCTCCGTGTCCAGCCGGACCGCCACCCCGGCGCGGCCGAGCGACCGGGCCAGGTCGTCGGCGAGCTCGATCCACGTGTCGCGGCCGGGGAGTCGCCCGGCGTCGCGCAGCGCGCCGCCGAGGACCGGGGCGCGCTCGACCAGCGTCACGCGATGGCCGCGGAGGGCGGCGGTCTCGGCGGCCTTCATCCCGGCGGGCCCGCCCCCGACCACGAGGATGTGCCGGGGGTCGGCCGCGGCCGCCAGCGCGCCCTGGCCCCAGACGCGCTCGCGCCCGACCGCCGGGTTCACTGTGCAGGTGATGTTGCCGTGCTGGTAGAGCCGCCGCAGGCAGCTCTGGTTTGCGCCGACGCAGCGGCGGATCTCCCCCTCGCGCCCGGCGCGCGCCTTGTTGACCAGATGCGGATCGGCGATGTGCGCGCGGGTCATGGCGACGGCGTCCGCGGCTCCCGCCGCCACGATCTCGGCCGCGCGGTCGATGGTCCTGACCCCGCTGGCGACGAAGACGGGCGTGGTGCCGGCCACCGACTTTGCCATCCGGGCGTTGACGGCCATGTGGCCCTCGAGCCCGGCCACGTGGGTCGGGATCATGCGGTCCATGCTGTGGTAGTTGCCGCCGCTGACGTCGTAGAAGTCAAAGAGCCCCGAGCCCTCGAGGTGGGCGACGATGTCGGTCGACGCCTCGGGCGTCAGGCCGGCCTCCCCGACGTACTCGTCGTAGCTGAGGCGCACGCCCATCGTGAAGTCCCGGCCGCAGCGCTCGCGGATGGCGTCGGCGATCTCGACCAGGAACCGGCAGCGGTTCTCGGTGCTGCCGCCGTAGCGGTCGGTGCGGTGGTTGGACATCGGCGAGAGGAACTGACACGGCAGATAGCCGTGGCCGCCGTGGATCTCGACCCCGTCGAGCCCACCGGCCTGCGCTCGCTGTGCGGCGGCGCCGTAGCCCTCCACCAGGGCGGCGATCTCGTCCTCGTCGAGCGCCCGGGCGACCTTGCCCGTGAACACCGACTGCAGCTCGGACGGGGCCACCGCGGCGTGCCAGTCGTCGAGGTCGGCCTGCCCCATCTCGTGCGCGCCCGGATGCCAGAGCTGGGTGAAGACGATCCCGCCCTCGTCGTGGACGGTCTTGGCGAGCCGCTCCCAGGCGGGCACGATCTCGTCGCGCCAGGCCGAGAGCCGGCGTGGCAGCGTGCTGAACACCGGGGAGACCTCGGTCATGACCAGGCCCGCGCCGCCGAGCACGCGTTCGCGCATGTAGGCCAGGTAGCGGTCGCTGACCATGCCACCGGCCTCGCCCGCGTAGCCCGTCTGGTGCGAGGAGACGAAGACCCGGTTGCGGGTGGTCACCGAGCCGATGTCCAGCGGCTCCCAGAGAACGTCGAGGTCACCGGCCATGCCGGCGACGCTACGTCGGCGCCGGACGAGGCGGCAACCGATTGCCCCCGAACGGCTGGGCCGGTGCGGCTAGAGCGCGAGCTGCTGGTAGGCGGTGCTCGCGAACGACATCCGGTGCAGCGGCGAGACGCCCTGGCGCTGGATGGCGTCGCGGTGCTCGGGCGTGGAGTAGCCGACGTGGGCGGCGAACTCCCAGCCCGGGTGCAGCTCGTCGGCGCGGTGCATGAAGCGGTCGCGCGAGACCTTGGCGACGATCGAGGCCGCGGCGATCGCGGCACTGGTGGCGTCGCCGCCGACCACCGCGCGCTGGTCGTGGCCGAAGTCGGGGACCGGGAAGCCGTCGGACAGGCAGACCGCACCGGGGACGGCGACGCGCATCAGGGCCTCGCGCAGGGCGGCGAGGTTGGTGACGTGCAGCCCGCGCGAGTCGATGCCGCGCACGCAGCGCGAGATCACCGCGACCTTGACGGCGGTGCGCATGACGATCGGGTAGAGCGCCTCGCGCGCTTCGGGGGTGTGCTGCTTGGAGTCGTTGAGGGCCGACAGCGCGCGGCGCTCGCGGACGCCGAGCGCCTCGACGTCGAACAGCACAGCAGCCGCAACCAGCGGTCCGGCGAGACAGCCACGGCCCGCCTCGTCGGCGCCGGCGACCCAGCGGGTGCCCAGCGACCGGTCGTAGCGGAACAGGCGGCTGCCGGAAGCCTTGGCTCGCGCGCGCTTGCGTGCGGCTTTGTCGGCCCGGGCGGCGGCGCCGGGCGTCGGGCCGATGTTGGTGACCGGGGTCACCGGTGGATCAGAGAAGGCCGATCCGGCTGGGAGGCCAGTAGGTGGCGAAGGCTCCGCCGATGATCCATTCCTTGGGAACTGGTCCCCAGAACCTGCTGTCGTCGCTCTGTCCACGGTTGTCGCCCATCATGTACCAGTGGTCGGGCGGAATCGTGATCGGCGTCGGGAAGTCGCATTCCTCGCCGGGAGCGCAGGGATTGATGTAGTCCTTCTCCTTCTCCTCCTGCGACTTGCCGTTGAGGATCACGTGCCCCTTGCGGATGGCGATCGTGTCCCCGGGCCCGGCGACGACCCGCTTGATGAAGTTCACGTCGGCCTTCTGGGTGGCCGACTGCGGGCACGGCGTCTTGGGCTCGTTGTCGACGCCGCACTGGCCGCTGGGGCCCTTGCCGCCGCCGCCGTTGTCGGCGGGCGCCGGCGGATGGAAGACGACGATCTCGCCGACCGTGGGGTCGTTGAAGGTGTTGCCGATCCGGTTGACGAGGACCCGCTGGCCGATCTTCAGCGTCGGGACCATCGACTCGCTCGGGATCCGGTAGGGCTTGACCAGGAACGCCTGGATGCCCAGCGCGAGCCCGAGCGCCACCGCGACGATGACGACCAGCTCGAGCAGCTGGCCCCCGGCGGACTTCTCCGCCTTGGGAGCCTTGTCCCGGTTGAAGGGGTTGCTCACGCCTCGGAGGCTTCGCCGTCGCCGGCGGGATCTGCCCCGCCCGCGCTCTCGGCGTCCGGCGCCGGGGCGCCTTCGCCCTCGGCCTGCGGCTCGGCACCGGCGTTGGCGCCGCCGTCGGCGTCCGAAGCGTCATCGGTCTGGGACTCGCCGTCCGCGGGAGCCTCGCCGGCGGATGCGCCCGCGTCGCCCTCGGGAGCGTCGGGCTGCAGCGCAGCCTCCTCGGCGGGCGTCTCGGCGATGCCGTCGGCCTCGAGGTTCGGCGTCTCCGCGGCCAGATCGGCGCCGCCACCGGCGCTGACGACCTCGTCGGCGGTGCTGCCCGAAGCATCGGTCGCGCCACCCTCGTCGCCGTAGAGCAGGCCGCCCTCGACGATCTCCTCCGGGCCGACGTAGCGGCGCTCGCGGACGCGGGCCCGCTTGCCGACGCGGTCGCGCAGGTAGTAGAGCTTCGCGCGCCGCACGTCACCGCGGGCGGGCACCTCGATCTTCTCGATCTTGGGCGAGTGCACGGGGAACGTGCGCTCCACGCCGACGCCGAAGGACGTCTTGCGGACGGTGAACGTCTCGCGGACGCCGTGGCCCTGGCGCTTGATCACCACGCCCTCGAAGACCTGCGTACGGCGACGCGTGCCCTCGATGACCTGGAAGTGGACACGGACACGGTCGCCGGCCTGGAAGGCCGGGACCCGGCGCAGCTGCGCGCGCTCAAGGGATTCGATGACGGTGCTCATGGCTCGGCTCAGAGAAAAGCCAGGGCTAGAGGAGCCCCGGCGGGGCCCACCATGGTAGCGAAGCCGATTCAGCTCCCGCCGCGCTCGGCGCTGCGGGCCCTTCTCCACGTCCTGATCTCGGCGTGATGGCCGCTGAGCAGGACGTCGGGGACCTTCCAGCCGCGGTACTCCGCCGGCCGCGTGTAGTGCGGGTATTCCGGGTTGCCGCCGAGCGCGGCGGAGAACGACTCCTCGGCCGCGGACTCGGCATGGCCGAGGGCCCCGGGCAGCTTGCGCAGCACGGCGTCGGCCACGACCATCGCCGCCAGCTCGCCGCCGGCCAGCACGTAGCGGCCGATCGACAGGGTGTCCGAGCAGAAGTGCTGGACGATGCGCTCGTCGAAGCCCTCGTAGCGACCGCACAGCAGCGTCACCGCCGGCTCGGCGGCCAGCTCGTCGACGTAGCGGTCGTCGAGCTGGCGCCCGCCGGGCACCAGCGCGATGACCCGCCGCTGGGTCTTGAGCTCGACGGGATCGGTCCCGTAGAAGGCCTGCAGCGCCTGGTCCATCACGTCGACGCGCAGCACCATGCCCGCCCCGCCGCCGAACGGCGTGTCGTCGACGACGTTGCCGCTCAGCGTCGAGTGGTCGCGCGGGTTGAGCGCCCGCAGCTCGTGACCCTGCGCCAGCGCGTTGGTCACGTGGCGCTGCGTGCGGAACCACTCGAACCACTCGGGAAAGAGGGTGACGACGTCGAGCTGCATCTAGAGGCCCAGGAACTCGGCGTGGACGGCGACCCGGCGTGCCGGCAGGTCGATCTCCTCGATCGCGTCCTTGACGAGCGGGATCAGGTGCTCGCCGACGACGAGGACCTCGCAGGAGGGGTAGGCGACCATGCGCTCGACCGTACCCAGTTGCCGCTCGCCGGCGACCACCGAGCAGCCCACGAGGTCGTCAGCCCAGTACTCGTCCTCCCCCAGCGCCGGCGCGGCGGAGCGCGGCACGGTCAGCTCGCGTCCGCGCAGCGCCTCGATGGCGGTGCGGTCGGCGGCGACCGACAGGCGCAGCAGCGGTGCGGCGTCCGTGCCCTTGCGACCGGTGATCTCGGCCTCCTCGTCGCCCAGCAGGACCTTGGCGCCCAGCGCCAGGGCGCCCGGCAGCGGGTCGATGACGTGGAAGTGGCCGTCGAGACCGTGGGGCTTGCCCACGCGGCCGGCGACGACGGTGTCAGTCAACGATGTCGACGAGCACGCGGCGCTCTTCGCGAACCGCGGCCGCCTTGACGACGGTGCGCAGCGCGTTGGCGGTCCGGCCGCCGCGGCCGATGACCTTGCCGTAGTCGTCCTCGCCCACGGAGAGCTCGAGGACGACGGTGCCGTCATCCTCTTCGAACTGCTCGACCTGCACGGCGCCGGGCTCGTCGACGAGCGACCGGGCCAGCTCCTCCAACAGCTCCTTGGACGAGCGCGGCATCGAGGGGCCGGCTAGGAGATGCCCTGGATCTTCAGGAGCTTGCGGACCTGATCGGTCGGCTGAGCGCCCTGCGCGAGCCAGTGGCGGACGCGATCCTCGTCGATCTTGATCGTCGAGGGCTCGGTCTGCGCGTTGTACTGCCCGACGCTCTCGATGATCCGACCGTCGCGCGCGGAGCGCTGGTCGGCGACGACGACGCGCCAGATGGGGTTCTTCTTCCCGCCGATGCGGGTCAGTCTCAGTCGGACGGCCATATCGGCTCGGAGGGTAGCGCCTGCGCTACCGACCCTGGCGCATCAGCGCGCCCAGGTCGGGCATCTTGCCGCGCGCCATCGACTTCATCAGCTTGCGCATCTGGGCGAACTGCTTGACGAGGTTGTTGACCTGGGAGACCGTCACGCCGGACCCCTTGGCGATGCGCAGCCGCCTCGAGCCCTTGATCAGCTCGGGCCGCCGGCGCTCCTCGGGCGTCATCGACAGGATGATCGCCTCGATCCGGTCCATCTCCCGCTCGTCGACCTTCATCCCCTTGGCCTGCTGGCCGGCCACACCGGGCAGCATGCCCAGCAGGTTCGACAGCGGGCCCATGCGGCGGATCGTCTTGAGCTGCTTGAGGAAGTCGTCGAGGGTGAACTCGCCCTTGCGCATCTTGCGTTCGAGCTCCTCCGCCTCGTCGGACTCGAACTGCTTCTCGGCCTTCTCGATGAACGACAGGACGTCGCCCATCCCGAGGATCCGCTGGGCCATGCGGTCGGGGTGGAACCGCTCGAACATCTCGAGCTTCTCGCCCGTCGACGCGAAGAGGATCGGCTTGCCGGTGACCTGCTTGACCGACAGCGCGGCGCCGCCGCGGGCGTCGCCGTCGAGCTTGCTCATCACCACGCCGTCGAACGCGACGGCCTCGGCGAACTGCTGGGCGACGTTGACCGCGTCCTGGCCCGTCATCGCATCGACGACGAGCAGGACGTTGTGG
>JBJMLA010000023.1:0-1700 GCA_045805505.1 Solirubrobacteraceae bacterium | reverse complement strand
CCGGCGGCGGGCGAAGTTGTCGACGAGATAGACGTCATGTCCGCGCGCGGAGAAGCGCATCGCCGTGGGCCACCCCAGGTACCCATCGCCGCCGAGGATCAGGATTCGCATGGCGGGGCAAGATAGCGGCTCGGCATGCGGCTCCAGGTCCGGTGGACCAGCGCAGTCACGGCCACACCGGCCGCCGCCATGACCAGTGGCATCAGCGACACGTTGCGGCGCGTCCCGGCCAGCAGCAGCCCGCCCAGCACCGTGATCCCGGCGATGAGCAGGACGAGCGGCACGACCTCCCAGCGGCGCCTCAGGGCGAGCAGGACGAGGCCGATGAGCCCGAGCACGAGCGCCACGTAGTGATAGGCGCCGCCGGCGAGCGACCGGCCCGCCGCGCCCGAGCCCATCCACATGTGCCACATCTTCCCGGCGACCATCCCGGCGAAGTCGAGCGGCTGGTGCGTGAGATAGCGGGTCGCGTTCTGCTTGCCGATGCGCTGGAGCGCGGCGTCGCGCGGCATGTCCGGGTAGCGGCGGGCGACCCGGTTGAGCAGCGGCGTCATCGAGATGCGGCTGAGCTCGGTCGCGCTGACGTCGGTCTTGTGCAGGTAGCGCGCGATCAGCACGCGCTTGACGTCCAGGTGGATGCCGTTGCCGGGCAGGTAGGTGCCGATGAACAGCGCCTTGCCGCCGCCAGTGCTGATCGGGATGAAGCGACCCTCGACGCTCGAGACGTGCGCGCTCCAGGGCGCGACGGGGAGCGCGAAGGCGACCGCCAGGATCGCCGCCGCGGCGAGGCCGCGCCGCCACAGCGCGAGCAGCGCGAAGACCACGACGAAGGCGAGGTACTCGGGGCGCGCGAGCGCGGTGAGGCCGAGCAGCAGGCCCGGCACGGCCCACGCCCATCGCCGGCGCCCCTCCTCGGCCGCCCACATGAAGCTCAGGACCGTGCCGGCCAGCGTGAGCATCGCGAGCGGCTCGCTCAGCAGCTTGCCGGTGAAGTAGATCGTCGTCGGATAGCACGCGAGCAGGGCGGCGCCCACCAGGCCTGCGATCGGCCCCGCCAGCCGCCTCCCGATCAGATACACGAGCACGAGCGTCAGCGCCCCGAGCAGTGCGACGAACAGCCGCACCGCCCCCGGGTGCACGCCGCCGGTGGCGTAGTAGACGCCCGCGTAGAGGATCGGGGCGCCCGGCGACCAGTCGTACGGGCTCACGGCTCCGGGGATCGCGAAGCGCTGGTGCTCGTAGAGCTGCTCGGCCACCGACGCGTAAACCGCGGAGTCGCTGCCGGGGCGCACGTCGAGCGGCGAGAGCGCGGCGTTGACCCGGAGCGCGAGGCCGAGCAGGACGATCACGGCGAGCGCAAGCAGGATCCCGCGCCCGCCGTGCCGCTCGGCCAGCGCCCCCAGGCGGCTGGGCGGTGCGGCGACCGCGGTCATTGCGCGGTCAGTCTAGTGTCGGTACCTGCGGCTGACCTTCTCGCAGCCGCGCGTGCGCACGTGACGGTTGTGGCCGATCTTCACGAGGTCGTCGCCGGCGCCGCAGTCGATCACCACGCGGTCCTTGGAGTAGGCGTAGACGATGTCGTCGCCGTCGCCCGCGGCGACCTCGTTGAAGCCGTGGCCGGTGAGGCGGATGACGTCGGCGCCCGCGCCGCCGGTGATGTCGTTGGTGGCGATCTCGCCGCCGCCCTGCAGGTAGTCGGT
>JBJMLA010000022.1:0-44509 GCA_045805505.1 Solirubrobacteraceae bacterium | reverse complement strand
TAGTCGCTGCCTTCTCGGCCCGACGCCCGGGCCCTCGGCCTAGAACAGCTTCTTGAACGCCCCGGCCGCGGCCTTTCCGAGCACGATCTCGAGCACGACTCCGGCCACGCCGACGACCAGGCCGACGACGACCAGCGCGAAGTCCTCGAGCAGCACCGCGACCGACAGCAGCACGACCCCCAGCGACGGCAGCGTGTCGAGGCCCGAGAACGGCGGCGCGAAGAACGCGCCGGCCGTGAGACCGATCACGAGCAGGCCGAAGATGCTGTTGCTCAGCCGGTGGTCGAAGAGGAAGGTCAGACGCGGCTTGGAGAAGCGCTCGAGGAAGCGGATGAACTTCAGCAGGCCCTCGATGAACCGCTGGCGCTTGCCGCCGGCGAGCTCGAGGCCCTGCCAGCGCTTCGGGATCCAGATCTTGTCGCGCCCGATGACGAGCTGCGCGGCGACGATCACCGCGATGATCTCGAAGACGTGCGTCGCCCCACCCGTGGGGAGCGGCAGCGCGGAGACGCCCAGCAGGAGGATGAAGATCAGCGCGAAGCTCTTCTCCTCGAAGACGTCGGCGAGCCCGCCCAGCGTGTGTTCGCCGTCGCCCTCGAGCCAGTCGGCGAGCTGGTCGCTGATCGGCTTGTCCTGGTCTCGCTCGGCGGGAGCGGTGGTGGGGGGCGGCGTCGCGGTCAGGGACACCTCGGGTGCGTTCCCGGCCGGAACGGATTCGACTCAATCACGGCGCCAATGCACGATCTCGAGTGCGAGTCCCACCGCCAGGCCGCGTCCCTCCAGCGGCGCGGGCAGCAGCTGCTCGATCCTGGCCAGCCGGCTGATGACTGTGTTGCGATGCGCGAAGAGCACCTTCGCCGCACGGGTGGTGCTGAAGCCCTCGCGCAGGTAGACGCGCAGCGTCTCGCGCAGCTCGGCGGGAGCCGAGACAAGGTCGCCGAGCGTCCGCGCGACGAACTCCTGCGCGCGCTCGTCGTCGGCCGTCGCCAGCGCCACGACCTGCAGCTCGTCGTAGGTGGCCAGCGTCAGCGGCGACGGCGACCGGTCCATCAGGCGGTAGGTGGCGAGCGCGTCGAGGTGGCTGCGGCGGAAGCCGTCGATGCCGGGCGCGGTGGACCCGAGCGCGACCCGCACGCCGGGCAGCGCGTCGAGAGCGCCGCGCAGCGTCCCGATGTCGGGACCGGCCCCGCTCGCGACCCAGACCCACAGCGCCGACGCGCTGGCCAGCACGGTGAGGGGGCGGGCGCCGGCCGCGCGACCCACCGCCTCGGCGGCCTGCTCGAGCAGCGACGGGTCGATCTCGGCGGCGTCGCTCCAGACGATGGCGGCGGTGTGCGGCCGGTCCAGCGCGTAGCCGAGCCGCGCCGACGCCCGCTGCGAGCCGATCGGCGCGCCCTCCAGGATGAGCGAGACGACCTCGAGGCGCTGGGCGTGGGTCCCGCGCGTCAGCTCGTCGCGCTCGCGCTCGATCTGCTCGGCGATGCCGGCCAGGGTCTCGTCGACGAACGTGAAGATCGAGCGTGCCGTGACCTCGAGCAGCTCGCGCAGCTCGGCGGGATCGGAGGTCAGCTCGAAGGCCAGCGCCATCCAGCGCTGCCAGGCCACGTTCTGCCCGACGCGGTAGCCGTGCAGCGCGTCGGCGTCGAGGCCGCGGCGCACCAGGTCGCGCGCGACCCCGAGCGTCTCGGGCCCGACGTTGGGCGGGACGTGCGAGCCCGGCTCGCGCGCGGTGTGCTCGGCCCAGTGGATGAGGTTGGCGCGGTTGGTGCGCCGGACGGCAGCGGCGAGCACCGGGTCGTTGGCCACGGGATGGCTCGGGTCGGAGAAGACCGCCGCGTCAACCTCCTCGTAGATGGCGTCGGGCATCTCGAGCAGGAGCGTCACGCCCGTGCGGATCAGCTCGGCGACGCGAGGCGAGGGGGGATCCCACCCGGCGATGGCGGCCATGGAGCGCACCGTAGCGGACGCTGTGCGAAATGCCCAGTCACACCATGTCAATCGTGGCGGATCGCCTGCGCGGCCTGAGCCCCGACCGGGCATCCTGTGGTCACGATGACTCCCGAGCTCCTCGACCGCCCCGTCGCCACAGACCACGTCGACGTCCTGATCGTCGGCGCGGGCATCTCCGGCATCGGCGCCGCCTGGCACCTGCAGGACAAGCAGCCGCACAAGACCTACGCGGTCCTCGAGGCGCGCGAGGCGATCGGCGGGACGTGGGACCTCTTCCGCTATCCCGGGATCCGCTCGGACTCCGACCTGCACACGTTCGGCTATGCGTTCAAGCCGTGGACCGGCGACAAGGCGATCGCCGACGGCGACGCCATCCGCGCCTACATCCGCGAGACGGCCGAGGACGCGGGCATCGATCGCCACATCCGCTTCGGCCACCGCGTGCTGCGCGCCGCCTTCGACACGGCCACGGCGCGATGGACCGTGGAGGTCGAGCAGGTGGCCACCGGCGAGACCGTCGTGATGACGGCCAACTGGCTGTTCGGCGCCAGCGGCTACTACCGCTACGACGAGGGCTTCACCCCGGAGTTCGAGGGCACCCAGCGGTTCGCCGGCCGGATCGTGCATCCGCAGCAGTGGCCCGAGGACCTCGACTACGCCGGCAAGCGCGTGGTCGTCATCGGCAGCGGAGCGACCGCCGTCACGCTGATCCCGGCGATGGCCGGCGAGGCCGAGCACGTGACGATGCTGCAGCGCTCGCCCAGCTACGTCCTGCCGCTGCCGTCGCGCGATCCGATCGCCGACGCCCTGCGCAAGGTCCTCAGCGAGGAGCGCGCCTACGCGATCACGCGCCGCAAGAACATCCTGCGCCAGCGCGGCGTCTACGCGTTCTGCCGCCGCTTCCCGAGCGCCGCGCGCCGGCTCATCCGCTGGGTCAACGAGAAGCAGCTGCCCGACTCCTGCGACGTCGACGTGCACTTCAAGCCCAAGTACGACCCGTGGGACCAGCGGCTGTGCGCCGTGCCCGACGCCGACCTCTACAAGGCGCTGCGCCGCGGCAACGCCTCCGTGGTCACCGACCACATCGAGACGTTCACCGAGCACGGGATCCTGCTGCGCTCGGGGCAGGAGCTCGAGGCCGACATCGTCGTCACCGCGACCGGCCTGAACCTGCTCGCCTTCGGCGGCATGGAGCTGTCGGTCGACGGCGAGGCGGTCTCGCTGCCCGACACGGTCGCCTACAAGGGCCTGATGCTCAGCGGCGTGCCGAACTTCGCCTACGCGATCGGCTACACGAACTCGTCGTGGACGCTGAAGGTCGACCTGGTCTGCGAGTTCTTCTGCCGCCTGCTCGGCCACCTCGACGCCCGAGGGCTCGACGCGTGCGTGCCCGAGCCGGGCGACGCCGAGATGCCCACCCGGCCGCTGCTCGACTTCCAGGCGGGCTACGTCCTGCGCGCGCTGGACCGGTTCCCGCGTCAGGGCGAGGTCGAGCCGTGGCACCTGGCGATGAGCTACGCCAAGGACGTCAAGTACCTGCGCGAGGGTGCGATCGACGACGGCACATTGCGCTGCTTCGCCCACACCGCATCGACCGCCGACACCGCCCGCGACCAGCTGGCCGCCGCATGAGCGCGGTGCGCGGCAAGGTCGCCGTCGTGACGGGCGCCGGCTCGGGCATCGGCCGGGCGCTCGCGCTCGAGCTCGCCTCCCGCGGTGCACGCCTGGCCGTCTCCGACGTCGACGAGACCGGCCTCGCCGAGACCGCGCAGCGGGTCGGCGGCGACGTGCACCAGCAGGTCCTCGACGTCGCCGACCGCGAGGCGGTGGAGGCCTACGCGGCGACCGTCGCCGCGCACTTCGGCGTCGTCCATCAGATCTACAACAACGCCGGCATCGCCTTCTCGCGGACCGTGCTCGAGTCCGACTACGCCGACTACGAGCGGGTCCTCGGCGTGAACCTGTGGGGCGTCATCCACGGCACCAAGGCCTTCCTGCCGCACGTGATCGCGTCGGGCGACGGGCACGTCGTCAACGTCTCGAGCCTCAACGGCTACATGGCCCAGGACCAGATGACCCACTACTGCACCTCGAAGTTCGCGGTGCGCGGGTTCACGGAGTCGCTGCGCACCGAGATGCTCACGGCGGAAGCGCCGGTCGGCGTCACGGTCGTGCACCCCGGCGGCATCAAGACCAACATCGCCAACGCCGCGCTGGCCAACGCCAAGAAGCTCGGCCTGCCGGTCACCGAGGCCGACGAGCGCCGTCGCGCGATCTACAACAAGAAGCTGCTGAAGATGGATCCCGCGCAGGCCGCGAAGATCGTGGTCGACGGGGTGGAGGCCAACCGGCCCCGCGTGCTCGTCGGCAACGACGCCAAGGCGGTCGATGTCATGGTCCGCTTGCTGCCCGCGCGCTACCCGAAGCTCAGCGTGCTGTTCAACAAGCGCCTGGGCTGACACGGACCCGGCCGCCGCCCTGCGGCACGACCACGACGCCGCGGCGCGCCGGCGGCGCGAGGTCGCGATCGGCCGGCTCGAGGGTCCAGCGGCGCAACATCGTTGCCAGCGCCACGCGGATCTCGAGCTCGGCGAGCGACGCGCCGATGCAGCGGCGCGCTCCTCCGCCGAACGGCAGCCACGAGTAGGCCTCCGCACCATCGGCGAGGAAGCGCTCGGGGTCGAAGCGGTCCGGCTCGGGAAAGCGCGCGGGATCGTGATGCAGGCTCCAGGCGTCGACGATCAGCGGCGTGTCCGCGGGGACGGTGTGCTCGCCGATCACGAACGGCTCGTCGAGGCGGCGCACCGCGGCGACGGGAAGCGGCGGGCGGTGGCGCAGGATCTCCTTGACCAGCGCGCCGAGCCAGCGCTCGTCACCGTCGCGGATGGAGATCCGCGCACGCGCCTGCACCTCCGGGTGATGGGCGAGCAGCACCGCGCCCCAGGCGATCGCCGCCGCGGTCGTCTCGTGTCCCGCGGCGATCAGCGTCAGCAGGTCCTCGCGCAGCGCGCCCGCCGGCAGCGCCGCGCCGTCCTCGTCGCGAGCGCGGATGAGCATGGCGAGGATGTCCTCGCGCTCGGCGAGCGCCGGGTCCGCGGCCGTGGCGGCGATCTGCTCGTCGAGCAGCGCCGTGAGCCGGTCGTGGTGATGCCACCAGCGCAGCGTCGCCACGTTCCAGCGCGAGCGCGTCTTGATCTCGGGGAAGTAGGTCGAGACCGCGGGCGTGCCCACCGACGCGGCGAACGCGATCGCCGCGCGCCAGCGCTGCGAGAGCGCGACACGTGGCGCCTTCGCGGCGAGCCGCAGCCGCAGCGATCCCATCGGGTAGAAGAGCGTGTCGTCGATCAGGCGCCGGAAGCGCGAGCGCAGCGCCTCGTCGGCGACGCCGAGCAGCGCCTGGAGGATGACCTCGATCGTGAGGTCCTGGGCGATCGGCAGGATCGCCACCTCGTCGCCCGCTCGCCAGCGCGCAGCCTCCTCGTCGGTCAGGCGGCGCAGCAGCTCGCCGTAGCCCTTGACCCGCTCGCCGTGGAACGGCGGCAGCAGGAGCTTGCGGCGCGCGAGGTGCTCGCGTCCGTCGATGAGGATCACGGCGTCGTCGCCGACGAGCGGGCGCACGACGTCGTTGGCGTGGCGCTTGGTCAGCGGGTCGCCGGTCAGCAGCCGCGCGATCGCGTCACCGTCGACGGTGACGACCGACGGCTCCATCGTGCCCGCGCGCAGCGTGAAGGTGTGGCCGAAGCGCCGGTGGCAGCGCGCGGCGAACTGCGGGTAGCGCAGCCCCCACAGCACGGCCTGGGCCACGCGTGGAAGCCGAGGACCGGGGGGTAGGGCGGGGTGCCCTGCGGCGCTCACCGCACGAAGCGATACCCCATCCCGGGCTCGGTGAGCAAGTGCTGCGGCGCCGACGGCACCAACTCGAGCTTGCGACGCAGCTGCGCCATGTAGACCCGCAGGTAGTTCGTCTCGGTCTCGTAGGCCGGGCCCCAGACCTCCTGCAGCAGCTGGCGCTGGGAGACGAGCCGCCCCTCGCTGCGCACCAGGATCTCCAGCAGGTGCCACTCGGTCGGCGTCAGGTGGACCGGCTCGCCGGTGGGCGCCCGAACCTGCTTGGCGCCCAGGTCGACGGTGAACGCCGCCGCCTCGACGACGGGCTCGTCGTCGTGGCCGCCGGTGTTGCGGCGCAGCGCCGCCCGCAGCCGAGCCAGAAGCTCGTCCATGCCGAACGGCTTGGTGACGTAGTCGTCGGCGCCAGCGTCGAGCGCGAGGACCTTGTCGTCCTGCCCGTCGCGGGCCGACAGCACGAGGATCGGCGCGCGCGTCCATCCGCGCAGGCCGGCGATCACCTCCGTCCCCTCCATATCCGGCAGCCCGAGGTCGAGCACCACGGCGTCGGGCGGATGTGCGGCCGCCTCGGCGAGGCCTCGCGTGCCGTCCTCGGCCTGGCTGACGTCGTAGCCGCGACCGCGCAGGTTGATGGTCAGCGCGCGCCGCAGCCCGTGGTCGTCCTCGATGACCAGGACCCGGCTCATGCCAGCGGCAGGCGCAGCCGCATGGTCAGCCCGCCCGACTCCGTACCGTCGGCGACGAGCGCGCCGCCCATCGCCTCGGTGAAGCCGCGGGCCACCGACAGGCCGAGCCCCACACCGGTGGCCGTGTGGTGATCGCCTCGCCGCCCGAAGGGCTGGAACAGCGCTTCGCGGTCCTCGGGCGCGACACCCGGGCCGTGGTCGGAGATGGCGATCTTGGCGCTCTCGGCGCCCGCGGTGGCAACGACGGCAACCTCGCCTCCGCCGTGCCGGAGCGCGTTGTCGAGCAGGTTGACCAGGACCCGCTCGAGCAGGCCGAGATCGGCCATGACGGGGGGCAGATCCTCGGGGACATCGACGCGCACCGACGCGCCGGCCGGCAACGCGAGCAGCGCGGCGCCGACCGCCTCGTCGAGGGACACCGGCGCCGGCCTCACGCTCAGAGCGCCGGCCTCGAGCCGGCTGGCGTCGAGGAGGTTGGCGACGATCGCGTCGAGGCGGTCCACCGAAGACTCGATGGTCTCGAGCAGCTCGTCTCGATCGCGCGCCGACCACTCGACCTCGTCCTGGCGCAGCGTGCCGGCCGAGGCCTTGATGGCGGCCAGGGGCGTGCGCAGGTCATGGCCGACCGCCGCGAGCAGAGCGGTGCGCTGGCGATCGACGGCGGCCAGGCTCTCGGCCTCGCGGGCGCGCGCGGTGAGCCGCCGGCCTGCGTGGGCGGTCTGCGCTGCTGCGGCGAAGGCCTGCAGCACGCGCTGATCCTCGGCGAACAGCGCCGGGCCGCGCCCGACGAGACGCAGGTCGGCGCCGACGGGGACGTCGAAGCGCAGCGGCTGCTGCGTGCCCCAGCCCGAGCGCTCGGCATCGTGCCAATCGCCGGACGCGGCGTCGCGGACCTTGAGCACCACGGACTCCATCCCGAACGTCTCGCGGGCGCGGTCGAGGATGCCGCGCAGCGTCTCTGACTCGTCGAAGTCCGTGCCGGCCAGGGTCGAGAGGGTCTCGGCCTGCGCCCGCGCCTGCTCGGCCGCCCGCGTGCGCCGCGCGGCGATCTCCATCGCCAGGCTGACCGTCACGGCGACCGCCACGAAGACCAGCAGCGCGACGGCCTGGTCGGTGTTGGCGACGTCGAAGGTGTGCCGCGGCTCGACGAAGTACCAGTTGATGATCAGCGCTGCGGCGACCGCCGTGAGCACCGCGGCGACGATCCCTCCGGCCAGCGCCACGACGAGCACGGCGAGCAGGTAGAGCAGCACCTCGCCCTCGAGCGAGAACGTCGAGGTCGTGTGCTGGAACAGCAGGGTCAGCAGCGGCAGCGCGACCGCGGCGAGCACGACGCCCGAGAGCTGGCGGCGCGCGCTCAGCGAAGGCCGCCGCGATTCGCGCGAGGGCGTCTCCTCGTCCAGGAGATCCTCGGCCCTCACGTAGGTCAATCGCGCGCTGATGCTCACAGTGTCCTCCCCAGCACCCACGGCACGCTCGTCACCGCGACGGAGGGCTCGAAGAGCAGGCGTGCCTTGAGGCGTAGCGCGGTCTGGTTGTGCAGCAGGTGCTGCCACCAGTGGCCCACCACGTACTCCGGGATGACGACCGCCAGGACGTCGCCGGGATGGTCGCGGCGCAGCGTGCGCAGGTACCGGCGGATCGGCCGCACCGTCTCGCGGTAGGGCGACTCGATCACCACCAGCGGGATGCTCATCCCGCGCGCCTGCCACTCCTGCGCCAGCGTCGTGCCGTCCTCGTCGGCGGCGACCGTGACCGCGCGCAGGCTCGCCGGGGACATCGCGCTGGCGAAGGCAAGCGCGCGCAGCGTCGGCGCCAGCAGGTTCGACACCGGGACCACGACGTGGATGCGGGCCGGGAGCGCGACGCCGGCGGCGGGGGGCGCCAGGGCCGCCGCGACCGTGCGGTAGTGGCGCTGGATCGTCTTCATCGCCCAGAACAGCAGCGGCGCGGCGACCACGACGATCCAGGCGCCCTGCGCGAACTTCGTCACCAGCACGATGACGAAGACCACGCCGGTCGCCGCCGCGCCGGCGCCGTTGAGCAGCTGCTTGCGTCGCACGTCGCCGCCCTCGCGCGCCCAGTGCCGGACCATGCCCGCCTGGCTCAGCGTGAAGGACAGGAAGACGCCGAGGATGTAGAGCTGCAGCAGGCGCGTGACGTTGGCGTCGAAGGCCACGATGAGCAGCGATGCGACGACGGCCAGCAGCACGATGCCGTTGGAGAACACGAGCCGGTCGCCGCGGTGGGCGAGCTGCTGGGGGAGATAGCGGTCGCGTCCGAGCAGCGAGGCGAGCACCGGGAAGCCGTTGTAGGCGGTGTTGGCGGCCAGGACGAGGATCGCCGCGGTGGCCGCGTTGAGCAGGTAGAACGGCAGCGTCTCGCCGAAGGTGGCGATGGCGATCTGGCTGAGCGCCGTGCGCTGGGTGCCGGTGAAGCCGATCAGGTCGCCGGGGTTCTCGGCCATGTGGACGTGGCTGAGCACGGCGAGCACGGTGATGCCGGCGAACATCGTGATGGCCAGGCCCCCCATGATCACGAGCGTCGCCGCCGCATTGCGGCTCTTGGGCTCCTTGAAGGCGGGAACGCCGTTGGAGACCGCCTCGACGCCGGTCAGCGCCGTGCAGCCCGAGGCAAAGGCGCGCAGCGCCAGGAAGACGGTCAGCGCGCCACCGGTCTGCGCGGCCTGGCGCACCTCGTAGTGCGCGCTCTCGGCCTGCAGGCCGTCGCCGAAGATCACCTTGGCGAAGCCGACGAGGAGCATCGCGAACACCGCGACGACGAACGCGTAGGTGGGCAGCGCGAACGCCCGGCCGGATTCCTTGACGCCGCGCAGGTTGACGACGGTCAGCAGGGCGACGAACCCCAGCGACAGGACGGTGGCGTGCGCGGTCAGGCCGGGTGCTGCGCTGGTGATCGCGGCCACGCCGGCGACGACCGACACCGCCACGGTCAGCACGTAGTCGATGAGCAGCGCCGAGGCCGCGACCAGCGACGCGTTCTCGCCGAGGTTGGCCCGGCTCACGGCGTAGGCGCCGCCTCCGTCGGGGTAGGCGTGACAGGTCTGGCGGTAGGAGGCCACGACGATGACCAGCAGCGCGACGACGGCCAACCCGAGCCACGGCGTCAGGTGCAGGAGCGCCAGGCCGCCGAGGCCGAGCACCAGCACGATCTGCTCGGTCGCGTAGGCGACCGAGGACAGGGGATCCGAGCAGAAGACGGGCAGCGCGAGGCGCTTGGGCAGCAACGTCTCGTCGAGGCGGTCGCTGCGCAGCGGGCGGCCGAGGAAGGTGCGGGCGAAAGCGCCGCTGGTGGCAGACACCAGGCCCTTGTACGTCGTCCCCGGCGGCGGGCTGCCGGTCTTGACGCGATCTTGACGCGCCGGCCGGCGATCCTGACGGGGCCTTGGCACTCAGCCGCGGACGCGCCCGACGCCGATGCCCATCGGGCGCTCCGCTCCGACGAGCTCGGCCAGCGGCTCGATGCGGCGGCGGGCGGCGAGCTCGAGCCACGTCGCCTCGACGCCGGTGCACTCGCGGGTGTCGTGGAGGATCAGCAGCGCGCCCGGCCGGCAGTAGGGCAGGACGAGCTCGACGTCCTGGCGCACGCCGCGCCAGGAGTGGTCGCCGTCGACGAACGCGATGTCGAGGTCGCGGCCGGGAACGTGCTCGGCGAGGAAGGCGGCCGCGTCCGGACCGTGGCTGTCGCCGACGAACCGCGTGACGTCTCCCACCGCGGCGAAGTTCGCGTCCTGCTCGGCGGCGCGGGGGTGGGCGCCGTCGTCGATCGACAGCACGCGGCCGAGACCCACCTCCTGGTGCAGGAAGCGGCAGGTCCCGCCGCCGGCCGACCCGATCTCGAGGTAGGTCTCGCGCGGGGCGTGACGGCGCAGCAGCAGGCACAGCGCGGTGATCTCCTCCGGGTTCTGCAGCAGCGCGAGGCCGCCGACGAGCTCGTACGCCCGGCCGAACCACCACTTGTCGTCGGTGCCCGCCGCGCAGACGCGGTCGAAGAGCGCGGCGAACTCGGGCTCGGCGGCGCGCACCGAGGCGACGGTCTCGACGTCGCGGATCAGCCGTGGCCGGGCAAGCGCCGCGGCGCGTCGGGAGAGCTCGATCGCCATCGGTTCGCAGGCTAAGCCTAGGATTGGTGACACAGTGTCATCTTCGGTGTCAGATCTCCTGCGCAGGCGCGTGATCCCCAGCACGATCATCCGGGTCTCGGCCATCGACCGGCCCGCCCGGATCGGCGCCGCGCTGCGCCGCGCGCGCGGCGGGCGGGGACGCGTGGATCTGTACTTCGCCTTCGACGATCCGTGCAGCGCCGCCGCGCTGCTCGATCTCACCGAGCGGCTCGCGACGCGGCCCGTCGATCTCGTCGCGCTGCCCGTCGTCGAGCGCGGCATCCCCGACGATCCCGCGGTCGAGGACAAGCGCACCTACGCGATCGAGGACGCCCGGCGGCTCTTCCGCCGTCGCGGCCTCGAGCTCGGTCGCACCGAGCCCATCGCCGCCGCCGCGACCGCGGCACTCGCCGCGCACGCCATGACGCTGGCCCCGCAGGAGCGGCTCGCGTTCTGCGCCGACGCGCTCGCGCGGCTGTGGCTCGAGGGCGCCGACGTGACCGCGCCGGGCGGCGGCGACGAGAACGCCGTGCGCGCCAACGAGCGCGCCATGGTGGAGCGCGGCCCCTACGACACCCCGGCGGCGATGATCGGCCGCGACTGGTGGTTCGCCCACGACCGCCTCGCGCAGATCGCCGAGCGCCTCGACCGGCTCGGCTGGACGGCGCGATGACCCGCGTCGACTTCTTCTACTCGTTCCGCAGCCCGTACTCGTACCTGGCCGGGCCGCGCGGCTTCGCGCTCGCCGACCGCCACGACGTCGAGGTGGTCTTCCGCGGCGTGATCCCCATGGCCATGCGCGGCCAGGCGGTGCCGCGGGCCAAGCAGCTGCACACGATGCGCGACGTCAAGCGCGAGGCGACTCGGCTGGGCATGCCGTTCGGCCCCGTCCAC
Source organism: Solirubrobacteraceae bacterium (assembly GCA_045805505.1). Classification (GTDB taxonomy): domain Bacteria; phylum Actinomycetota; class Thermoleophilia; order Solirubrobacterales; family Solirubrobacteraceae; genus BP-464. Next base: position 33,010 of record JBJMLA010000022.1, on the reverse strand, counting down.
GATCCGATCGGCGCGGGCGCGATGCGCTGCCTGCTGGTCTCCGAGCACGCGGTCGACGCCGGCCGTGCGCGGCCGTTCGTCCTCGAGGCGAGCGCAGCGATCTGGTCGCGCGCCGTCGACGTCGCGCAGGACGCGCCGCTGCGCGCGATCTGCGAGCACGCGGGCCTCGACTGGGCCGCGTGTCGCGAGGCGCTGGCCGATCCGGCGATCCGCGCCCGGGTCGATGCCAACACGGCCGCGCTCATGGGCCTCGGGCACTGGGGCGTGCCGCTGTTCGTCTGCGACGGCGAGCGCTACTGGGGGCAGGACCGCATCGAGGACCTCGAGGCCGCGCTGGCCGAGCCGGCCCTGCCCCAGGGCGTCTAGCGCAGCGAGGCCGAGACCTCGTCGAGCATGTCGAGGGCGTCCTGCAGGCCGTCCTCCATGCCCGAGTTGACGTGCATGTCGCGCCCCATCTGCGTCGGGTGCTCGACGAGGATCGACAAGGTCGTGCGGCCGCCGGCCTCGGTCAGCGTGAGGATGTTGACCGCCGCGTGCTCGTCGGCGTCGGGGATGCCCTCGAACGCCTCGGTCGAGACGATCCGCTCGTACGGGACGACCTCGCGGTACTCGCCGTGAAACGCGACGTCCATGCCGTCGGGCGTGACCATGGCGTAGCGCCAGCGGCCGCCCTCGCGCAGGTCGATCTCGGCAACGGTCATCTCGCCGCGGTTGGCGTGCCACCAGCGCCGGACGAGCTCGGGCGTGGTGAACGCCTTCCAGACCAGCTCCGCGGGGGCGTCGAACTCCCGCGTGATCAGGATCTGGGTGTCGGTGGGCAGGGTGACCTTCGCCGAGTGGCTGGTCGTCATCGTCATGTCCTTCCTCCTTGGTTGTCCTTGAGGTCGTCGAGCACGTCGTCGAGCAGGTCGAAGCGATCCGACCACAGCCGCTCGTACCGGGCCACCCAGTCATGGATGGGTTTGAGCGCTGGGCCGTTGAGCCGGTAGAAGCGCTCGCGCCCCTCGCTGCGGACGTCGACGACGCCGACCTCCCGCAGCACGCGCAGATGCTTGGACACCTGCGGCTGGGCGAGCCCGAGCGTCGCGACGAGGTCGTTGACCGGTCGCTCGCCGGCGGCCAGCACATCGACGATCGCCCGCCGCCGCGGCTCGGCCATGGCGTTGAACGCGTCGGTGGTGGTGGCGGCTCGTGCCATGCGCAGCAATATATACGCATATAGGCATATGTCAAGCCGGGTGAAACGGTGCCCCCGGGGGAGGGGCTCCGGCGAGCTCAGCGGACGACGACGGTGGTGCCGTTCGCCGCGAAGGCGTAGAGGTAGGGCGCCTCCGGAGCGGGCGTGCGGACGCAGCCGTGCGAGGCGGGGTAGGCGGGGACGTCGGCGTACTCGTGGAACGCGACGCCGTTGTTGAAGTAGGAGGCGTAGGGGAGCCAGACCTTGTACGGGACCGACCAGGACCGCAGCTCCTTGCGGAAGACCCGGAACGTGCCGGCCGGCGTTGCGTTGACGCCCGCGCCGGTGGACACGTGGATGGCCCGTTCGACACGGTTGCCGACGACGGTCAGCGCGACGCCGCGCGCGCGGTCGACCTCGATGCGGCGCGATGGGCCGGTCGCGAACGGCACGGGGCGCTTGGCCTTCTGCAGCCGCGCGGTGGTCAGCGGCCCCGCGACGCCGTCGCGCCCGAGGCCCTCCCAGGCCTGGAACGCCATGACCGCCTGCGACGTCCGATAGCCCGCGATCCCGTCGACGGCGTCGGCCGGCAGGTAGCCGAGGTCGGCGAGGCGCTGCTGGAGCTTGACGGTCTTGGCGTCGCGCAACGAGCCCTTGGGCGGGAGGTCGCTGGGCGGCGGCGTGTAGGTGTCGGGGCGCGCGTAGGCCGACCGCGCGAGCCGCGTCGCGAGCACTTCGTCACCGGCCCGGACGGTGACTGACCGGACTCCCGCGAACTGCGTCGCAGTGAACGCGACCTGGCCGAGCGCCGCGCGCCCGCTCGCTCGCGCGAACCGCGGGGAGAAGGTGACGCGCGCGACGCCGTCGGCCAAGCGCACGCTGCGCAGCGCGACGCCGGCGGGGATCTGCGTCTCGACGTCGCGGCGCCGCTCGGCGGCCGACGGACCGGCCAGCAGGGCCTCGAGCGCCGCGCGCGGGGTGGACGCGTGACGGGGCACGGTGCGGAACTGCTCTCCGCTGGTGAACCAGACCTTGGCGGCCGACGCGTCGCCGGCCGCGGCGAGCGCGACGGCGAGGGTGAGGACGCTGACCATCCGTGTCATGCCAGGCGAGGCTATCCGCCGCTCATGCGAACATGTGTTCGTGTCAGCGGCGACCATCCTCCACGCGGACCTCGACGCCTTCTACGCCTCCGTCGAGCAGCGCGACGACCCGTCGTTGCGCGGGCGGCCGGTCGTCGTCGGAGGCGGCGTGGTGCTCGCCGCCTCCTACGAGGCCAAGGCCCGCGGCGTGCGCACCGCGATGGGCGGGCGGGCGTGGCGGCGCTGCTGCCCGGACGCGGTGGTCGTGCCGCCGCGCATGGCGGCGTACTCGGCCGCCAGCAAGGCGGTCTTCGCGATCTTCCGCGACACGTCGCCGCTGGTCGAGGGGATCTCGATCGACGAGGCGTTCCTCGACGTGCGCGGGATGCAGCGGATCGCCGGGACCCCGGAGGAGATCGCGGTGCGGCTGCGCCGCCGGGTGCTCGAGGAGGTCGGCCTGCCGATCACCGTCGGCGTCGCGCGCACGAAGTTCCTGGCCAAGGTGGCCAGCGCGGTGGCCAAACCCGACGGCCTGCTGATCGTCGAGCCCGAGCGCGAGATCGCGTTCCTGCATCCGCTGCCGGTCGAGCGGCTGTGGGGCGTGGGCGAGGTCACCGCGGGCAAGCTGCACGCGCACGGCATCCGGACCGTCGCGCAGCTGGCCCACGCGGGCGAGGAGGCGCTGGTGGGCATCGTCGGGCGCGCCTCCGGCCGCCATCTGCACGCGCTGGCCCACAACCGCGACCCGCGGCCCGTGCGCAGCGGACGGCGGCGCCGATCGATGGGCGCGCAGCGTGCCCTCGGTCGCGGGCACCGCACCCACCGCGAGCTCGAGACCTACCTCATCGGGCTCGTCGACCGGCTCGCGCGGCGGCTGCGCGGCGCGCACCGGGTGTGCCGCACCGTGGTGCTGCGGTTGCGCTTCGGCGACTACTCGCGAGCGACGCGCTCGCACACGCTCAGCGAGGCGACCGGCGACACGCAGCCGCTGCTGGCGGCCGCGCGGGAGCTGCTGGCCACGTCGATGCCGCTGATCCGCGCGCAGGGGATCACCCTGATCGGCGTCTCGCTGACCAACCTCGCCGACGACAGCGCGGTGCAGCTGGCGCTGCCGCTCGATCCGCGGCGCGCGCTGGACTCCGCGCTCGACGAGGTCCGCGACCGCTACGGCTCCGCCGCTATCACCCGCGCCGTCCTGCTCGGCCGCGATCCCGGCATGACGGTCCCGCTGCTGCCCGACTGAGCCCCCCATTTGCCCGATTGGCCCGAGGGCTGATCGGGGACGCCATAAGAGCCGCTTCGTCACGGACGACGAGGGGGTTTCGCCATGCGCATCCTGATCGCACATAGGTCGGAGTCCATGCGCCAAGAGGCATGGGAGGTTCTGGACCGGCTCGGCTGGGAGGTCATCGAGGCCGACGACGCGCTCGACGCCGTGCGGCTCTGCGAGGGCGAGCTGCCGGAGGTCGCGCTGGTCGAGGCGGCGCTGGCCTGGCCCGAGGGCGGTTCGCTGATCGAGCACTTCCGCTCCGACGAGCGCCTGCGCCGCGCGCGTGTCGTCGTCTACGAGCGCGAGCTCGATCTGGAGAAGGCGCTCGCCGGCTGGGCCGAGGGCGCCGACGAGTACCTCATCGGCTCGGTCACGCCGTCGGAGATCGCCGTGCGGGTCCAGACGGCCGGCCGCCTGCAGCGGCTGCAGGCCGAGCTCGACGACCAGCAGGCCGAGCTGCGCGAGCTCATCCACACCGACTCGCTGACCCGCCTCTACAACCGGCGCTACCTGCTGCGCCAGATCGTGGCCCAGATCAACTCGGCCCGCCGCCACGACCTCGACCTCTCGTTGCTGCTCATCGACCTCGACAACTTCAAGCAGATCAACGACGTCCACGGGCACGCAACGGGTGACGACGCGCTGCGCCTCGTCGCCCGCGCACTCGACACGCGTCTGCGCGACACCGACGTGGCCGGTCGCTGGGGCGGCGACGAGTTCATCGCACTGCTGCCCGGGGCCGACTCGGGCGCCGCCATGCGGGTGGCCCACGAGCTCGTCGAGACGATCCGCGCCGATCAGGAGTACCCCGAGCTGACGCTGAGCATCGGCTGTGCGACCTGGGACGGCGACGATCCACCCGGCCTCGTCGCCCGCGCCGATCAGGCGCTCTACGCGGTCAAGCGCGGCGGACGCGACGGCGCGGTGCTCGCGCCGGTCCCCGCGGTGGCCATCACGGTGTCGACGCCCGCCGAACCCACGGTCGACCGGCCGCCGCTGCGGGTCGTCGTGGTCGACGACGTCGAGGGCATCCGCAGCCTCCTGCGGCTCACGCTGGAGGGCCCGACCGTCGAGATCGTCGGCGAGGCCGCCGACGGGGCGGAGGCCGCCGAGCTCGTCGAGGCGCTGGCGCCCGACGTCGTGCTGATGGACTGGAACATGCCGGGCGTCGACGGGCTGCACGGCACGCGCGAGGTCTCGCGGATCTCGCCGGCGACCAAGATCGTCGCCTTCACGTCGACCGACGATCGGCGGATCCATCGCGCGCTGATGGAGGCCGGGGCCGAGGCGCACTTCGACAAGGCCGAGCTCGGCTCGCTCGCGGCCTACCTCGCCGACCTGCACGCCGAGGGTGCCGACGGCCCCTAGGCGAGGACCGCCCGGGCGATCGTGCGGTCCGAGAGGACCGCGACGCCGAGGGCGGCGAGCTGGCCCCGCGCTTCCGGAAGCGAGCACAGCACGGTCAGGTGCCCGCCGCAGCGCGCGGTGAGCCGCGCGCTCGGGGCGATCACGGAGACCAGCAGGCCCGCCAGCGGCGCCTCCAGGTCGCTGGCGTCGACGCACAGCAGCCGCTCGCCGCGTCCGAGCTCCGCCTCCACCCGCTCGACGAGCGTGTGGAGGTCATGGCCATCGAGCACGACGGTGTCTCCGAGACGCGCGCAGGGATCCATGCCCGTTCAACACGCGGTGCGCCCGGATGTTGGCGACATGGCGCGCTCGCGTCTGAGGAGATACACGCACGCGACGAGCAGCACCGGGGCCAGCGTCAGGCTGGGGATGACGTCGCCCTCCAGGATCCCCGAGGACCAGACGGCGACGGCCATCGTCGCGCCGAGGACCAGCGCCGCCGCCCGGACATGTCGCCCGGTTATCAGCAGGACGCCGCCGGCCAGCTCGATGACGCCGGCGGCGATCACCCACGCCTCGGGCGCGGGCAGCCCGAAGCGCCGGAACGCGTCGAGCTCCCAGCCGAAGGCGAAGAACTTCGGCAGCGACGCGATGACGAAGACGACGCCGGTGGCGAGCTCGACGCGGCGCCTCAGGACTGCTCGCCCGCCGTCAGCGCGGCCCCGGCGAGTCCGAGCCCGCCGTCGATGCGCAGGACCTGGCCGTGGACGTAGGCCGCGCCGGGACCGAGCAGGAACGCGATCGTCCGCGCGACGTCCGCCGGCTCCCCGACGCGCCCGAGCGGGATCGTCCGCGTCATCGCCGTCAGGACGGGCTCGGGCAGCGCGCGGACCTTGGGCGTGCCGATCAGGCCGGGCATCACGACGTTGACGCGGATGCCCCGCGGTCCCCATTCGGCGGCCAGGGTGCGGGCCAGCCCGACGAGCCCGGCCTTCGACGCGGTGTAGGCCGCCTGCCCCGGCAGTCCGAGCTCGGCCGAGGCGGAGGAGACGAAGACGATCGCCGGCGCGGCGGACTCGCGCAGCGCCGCGAAGGCCGCCTGCGCCACGAGGAAGGCGCCCGTCAGGTTGGCCTCGAGGTCACCGGCCCACGCGTCGGCCGGGAAGCGCTCGGCGCGATGCAGCGTGTCGACGATCCCCGCGTTGGCGACGAGCGCGTCGAGCCCGCCGAGCCGGCTCACCGCCTCGGCGACGCCGGCTCGCACCGCCTCGGGGTCGCGCTGGTCGAACTCGACATCCGCGCCGGTGCCGGGCAGGTCACAGCCGATGACGTCGCCGTCGAGCGCCTCGACGATCGCGCGGCCGATGCCTCCGGCCGCGCCGGTGACCAGCGCCCTCACGGGCTAGGTGCCCGGTGCGCTGAGCAGCGCGGCGAGGATCGCCGTGATGACCAGGGCCCAGGACCACAGCGCGGTGCGCGTCATGACAGGCGGCATGGCGCGACGGTAGGCGGGTCCGCGGACGGACCCGGAGGGCGGCGCGACTGCTACCAGGCCTGGCCGGTGCCGCAGTGCGGGCACGCGACCGAGGTGCTGACGGCGGCCTGGAAGACGTAGCCGCAGCTGCAGGAGTACTGCGCGTTGTCGATCGGCCCTCCCGACTCGCGCGCGCGGCGCTCGTGCGGATGGTCCTCGACGACCGGCGGCGCGGGTGCCGGCGTAGGCGCGGGCGCCGCCCGGGGGGCGGAATGCACGCTCCGGTCGGGGCGGCGGGTGATGAGGGTGCGCTTGGGTCGAACTCGCATGAAAGGGTGGCTCCTGCCCTTAAGGACGCTTGGCCGTCCAAAAGGTTTCTCTGCTCATAGTCGGAAACCCTCCCCCGGGACTTGAGTTTCGGTAATGCCATACTGGGAGTCGCATGAACCCGGCCCGCAAACGCAAGGTCCGCCTCGTCGTCGCGCTCACCGCGGCGGTGCTGCTCTCAGGTGCCCTCGTGATGACCACCGTCAGCGCTTCGGTCCCGCAGCTCAAGCCTTCCGAGGCGCTGGCCAAGGCCAAGCGGGGGGAGACCTACAAGGTCACCGGCAAGGTCGTCGACGGGTCGATCCACCGCAAGGGCGGCACCACGATCACCTTCCGCGTGCGCGACCTCGAGGGCACCACCTCGATTCCGGTGACCTACACCGGTTCGGTCCCTGACCCCTTCCGCGACGGCCGCGAGATCGGGATCCGGCTCAAGAAGGAGGGCGCGACGTTCGTCGGCGAGAAGGACTCGCTGGTGACGAAGTGCCCCTCGAAGTTCACCGAGAAGTGAGGCCGGTGGCCTAGATGGCGACGCTTGGCCGCGCGTGCCTGATCCTGGCGTTCGTGCTGGCGCTCTACGGGCTCGGTGCGGGCATCGCCGGGTGGAAGATGCAGCGCCGCGACGTCGCGGCCTCGGCGCGCCGCGCGGTCTACGCGCTGGCCGGCGTCCTGACCGTCGCGATGGTGATCCTCGAGGTGGCCTTCCTGCGCGACGACTTCTCGTTCGTGACCGTCGCCGGCCACTCGTCGACGACGACGCCGCTGGGCTACAAGCTGGCCGCGATGTGGAGCTCGCAGGAGGGCTCGCTGCTGCTGTGGGTCTGGCTGCTGGCGCTGTGGTCGAGCCTCGTGCTGTTCCTGACCCGCAAGCGCATGCGCGACGTCACGCCGATCGCCACGGCGGTGCTCGCGGGGTTCGCCGCGTTCTTCTCCGGCCTGCTGCTCTTCAGCGCCTCGCCGTTCGTCACCTCTGCGCTGGCGCCCAGCGAGGGGTCCGGGCTCAACCCGCTGCTGCGCCACCCGTCGATGATGATCCATCCCCCGATGCTGTACTCGGGGTACACGCTGTTCACCGTGCCGTTCGCGTTCGCCGTCGGCGCGCTGGTGGTCGGCAAGGTCGACTCCGCGTGGATCACCGCGACGCGGCGCTTCGCCCTCGGCGCGTGGCTGTTCCTGGGCATCGGGATCATCCTCGGCGCCCGCTGGAGCTACGCCGAGCTGGGCTGGGGCGGCTACTGGGCGTGGGATCCCGTCGAGAACGCTTCGCTGCTGCCGTGGCTGACCGGCACCGCGTTCATCCACTCGATCATGATCCAGGAGAAACGCGGGATGCTCCGCGTCTGGAACGTCAGCCTCGTGCTGCTGACGGGCATCCTCGCGGTGCTGGGCACGTTCCTGGTGCGCAGCGGCATCCTGGACTCGATCCACGCTTTCGGCGCCTCGACCCTCGGCATCCCGTTCGTCGTGCTGATCGTCGGCATGATCGTCCTGTCGATCGCGCTGGTCTCGTGGCGCGCGCCGATCCTGCGCAGCGAGCACAAGATCGAGTCGTTCCTCTCGCGCGAGGCGGCGTTCCTGTTCAACAACCTGGTGTTCGTCGGCCTGGCCTTCGTCATCTGGTTCTTCACCTTCTGGCCGCTGATCACCGACGTCTTCGGGGGGCGCGAGAACGTCGGGCCGCCGAAGTTCAACCAGTGGACGGTGCCGCTGTCGCTGGCGCTCGTCGGCTTGGCCGGCATCGCGCCGCTGATCTCCTGGCGCCGGGCGACGCGGGCCAACCTGCGGCGCAACTTCGCCTTTCCGGTGTCCGTCGGCGTGATCGCCACCATCGTCCTGATCCCGCTGGGCGCAGGCGACCGGCCGCTGGCGCTGGCCATGTTCGGGCTCGCCGCGTTCCTGCTGGCCGGGGTCGCGCAGGAGTTCTGGCGCGGCGCGCGCGCACGCCGGGCGATGAGCTCTGACTCGTGGCCCATGGCCGTCGTCTCGCTCGTCCGCCGCAACCGCCGCCGCTACGGGGGTTACCTCGTCCACGTCGGCATGGCCACGCTGTTCATCGGCGTCGCCGCCTCCTCGGCGTTCCAGAAGGCCCACGACGTGCGGATCAAGCCCGGCGACGTCGCCCACGTCGGCAACTACGACATCAAGTACGTCAAGCCCATCGGCCGCGTGGAGACCAGCGACGGCCGCGTCGAGCGGATCACGTTCGGCGCGGTGCTCGACGTGTCCAAGGACGGCGTCCACCAGGCGACGCTCGAGCCGACGAAGGGCTGGTATCCGGCCAGCGCGCCGTTCGCGCCGGTCAGCGGGATGTTCGACGGCGAGAACACCAGCGAGGTGCGCATGCTCGCCGGGCTGCGCCGCGACATCTGGACCGCGATCTCTCCCGACCTCGGGCCGCTGCGCGCCGAGATGAAGCTCTACGACCGGGCGATCCGCAAGATGGCCGCGGACAAGCAGCCCGTCCGCCAGCAGGTCATCGCCTTCCGCGTCGGCCTGGAGAAGATCGTCGAGAGCTACGCCTCGGGGACGCCGGCCGCGACGTTCCGGCTGATCGTTTCGCCGCTCGTCGCCTGGATCTGGATCGGCGGCCTCATCGTCTTCGGCGGCGGCCTGATCGCCATGTGGCCGGCGCCCGACACCGCGCGCCGCCGCGCCACCGCCGGGTACGCCGCGCGCGTCGCGCGCGACCTCGGCCGGGCCTGACCGGCACACGGCGATGGACGCCCTGGCCGCGCTCGCGATCCTGCTGATCCTGCTCGTCGTCGTGTGGGTCGTCTCCGCCCCGCTGCGCGCCGGCCCGGTCGACGAGGCCGGCGACGCGGCGCTCGAGGAGCTGCTGGCCGCCAAGGAGGCCAAGTACCGCGAGATCCGCGACGCCGAGCTCGACCATCAGACCGGAAAGCTCGACGACCCCGACTGGCGCGAGGTCGATCGCGCGCTGCGCGCCGAGGCCGTGGCGATCCTGCGCCGCATCGACGAGCAGGGCGGCGAAGCCGAGCCGGCGAACCGCTAGCCTTCGCGGGCGATGGAGTCGATTCTCAGCATCCTTCAGGTTGTCATCTCGGTCGTCCTGATCTTCCTGGTGCTCATGCACTCGGGCAAGGACGCCGGGCTGTCGGGCGCCTTCGGCGTCGGCAGCGGCCAGGGCTCCCTCGGCGGCGGCTCGCTGATCGAGCGCAACCTGAACCGCTGGACGGTGGGCTTCGCGATCGTCTTCGCGATCAACATCGTCCTTCTGCTCAAGAAGCCCTGGGCGTAGCCGTCAGCGCCAGAACACGTCGAACGTCCGGGACGCCACGTCCTGACGTGTCGTCCGGGACGTTGGGTCGTCCTTTCACCCCCGCCGGGTAGCCTGATCCGCGATGTCCGCGGGGCTGCCATCGACGTCTGACAACTCGCGGGCGCTCTACATCGACGTCGCTCCGGATCCCGTCTTCGCGGTGCTGCACGAGGCGGTCGGGGCGGCCGGCGACGCCGCGGTGCTGTTCGTCTCGCCGTTCGGCTGGGAGGACATGGCGTCCTACCGGGCGCGGCGCGAGTGGGCGCAGGCGCTGGCCGCCGCCGGCGTGCCCGCGCTGCGCTTCGACATGCCCGGCTCGGGCGACAGCGCCGGGGCGCCGACCGATCCCGATCGCGTGGCCGCCTGGCTCGACGCGATCGACGGCGCGGCCCGGTGGCTGCGCCACGAGACGGGACGCCCGCGGATCGTCGCCATCGGCATGGGCCTCGGTGCGCTATTGGCCGTCCGCGCGACCGAACGGGGCGCGCCGATCGACGATCTCGTGCTGTGGGGTGGACGCGCGTCCGGGCGCGCGCTGGTGCGCGAGCTCAAGGCGTTCTCGCGGATGGAGGGCACGCTCGACGACGCGACCGAGGGTGGCCTGCCGGTGGCGGGCTACCTGCTCAGCGACCAGACCGCGGCCGACCTCGGCGCCATCGACCTCTCGACGCTGGACTTCGCCGGACCCGTGCCCGGCCGGGCCCTGCTGCTCGATCGCGAGGGTGCGCCGGCCGACGAGGCGCTGGCCGCGGCTCTGGCCGCGGCGGGCACCGCCATCGCGACCGCCCCCGGGCCCGGCTACGGCGACCTGCTCGACTGGATCCACCACTCGGTCGACACCGCCGTCGTCGTCCGCGTCTCCGGATGGATCGGCGAGGGGCAGGGCAGCGCGCCCGGTGCTCCCGCCGAGGCTCCGCCGGCACCGGGCGACAACGGCGCGATGACCGTGGCCGACGGCGTCGTCGAGAGCCCGGTGCTCGCCGCCGGGCTGTTCGGGATCGTCGCGCGCCCACAGAACCGGGAGGCGGAGGACCTGTGTCTCGTGCTGGTAAACCCGGGCCCCCAGCGGCGGATCGGGCCCAACCGCATGTGGGTGGAGATGGCCCGCCGGTGGGCCGCGCGCGGGGTTCCGACGGTGCGCCTGGACATCCCTGGTCTTGGTGACTCCGAGGGCGACGTCGGCCGCTTCCGCGAGACCGCCGGCCTGTACGTCGACGAGATCGTCACCGAGCTGCGCCTCGCGCTCGACGGGCTGGTCGCCGCCGGCCTGCCCGACCGGTTCGTGGTCGGCGGGCTGTGCTCCGGCGCGTTCTGGAGCTTCCACGCCGCCGCGCAGGACGACCGGGTCGTCGGCGCGCTGATGCTCAACCCCAGCGTGCTGGTGTGGGATCAGTTCCTGTCGGTCGCGCGCAACGCGCGGGCGATGCGGCGCAAGCTGCTGCGCCCGCGGTCCTGGGCGCGGGCGCTCACCGGCCGTTCGGACTACGGCACGCACGTCGCGACGCTCAAGGGCATCGCCACGCGCCCCGGTGGCGCGCCCGTCATCGGGCGTGCGCCGCAGGCCATGCGGGCGGCGTCGGTCGAGCCGCTGCTCGACCGGCTCGGCGGCAAGCGCGCGTTGATGCTCTTCGCCGGGCGCCCGGCGCTGCTCGAGGAGCTCGAGACCGAGGGCATCCTCGCCGGCCTCGACCGCTGGCCGGGGATCAGCGTCGAGCACATCCCCGCCGACGGAGACACGCACACGCTGCGCCCCGTCCGCCTGCAGCGCGAGGCCCACCGGATCGTCGACGAGGCGCTCGACGAGATCGTTCGCGGCTAGCCCGCGGCGGCGTAGATCTCGCGCAGCTCGGCGCGGTCGGCCGCCGGCGGGGTGTTGGCGAGCTCGCCGCGCTGGGCGGCGGCATCGGCGCACCGGTCCAGGACGTCGTCGGCGAGCCCCAGCCGCGTGATGCCCGCCAGCCCGGCCAGCTTCTCGGCCAGGGCCACGTCCGCCACGAGCTCGAGGCCGCGGCGCTCCAGCGCGCGCATCGTGTGGGGGAGCATCGCGGCGTTGGCCGGCCCGTGACCGACCCCGCCCAGGCGCACGAGCGTCTGGCTCATCACGTGGTGCAGGCCGTACCACGCGGCGTCGATCGTGTACCCCGACAGGAGCGCGGCGAGCGCCAGTGCGTCGCGATCGGGCGTGTCCGCGGCGTAGGCCTCGGCGGTCAGCCGCGCGGCCTCGCGGGCGGCGAGGATCGGCACGGGGGAGGCGAGCGTCGTCACCGCGCCGTCGACCGCGTGGCCGAGCGAGTTGGCGGCGCTGGCGGCGAGCTCCTGCTCGGGCTGGGAGGCAGAGAGCTCGGGGTCGTTGATCACGACGCGCGGTCGCACGTTGCCCGGCGCCGGGTCCAACCCCTTGGCGTGCCGGTGCACCCAAGTCATCTCGGCGGCGCTCAGGGTCGTGGGGATGGCGGCGACCGCGCGGCCCGTGGCCGCGGCCAGCGCCTTGCCGGTGTCGATCACGCGCCCGCCGCCCAGCGCCACCAGCGACCCGCCGGTCGCCTGCACCCGCGCCAGCAGCTCCGCGGCGATCTCGTCGACGAATCCCGCAGGCACGTCTATGACCTCCGCCGCGGCCTCCTCCAGCGCCGGGACGAGGCCCCGCGCGCGCGGCGTGGTAAGCAGCAGGTAGCCCGTTCCGACGAGCTCACGGGCCGTGTGGACGCTGCCGCGGCCGAAGCGGATCGTCCGCTCGCCGTCCTTCCAGGTGAAGTCCCTCACGCCGGGGACGGTACGGACTTGTCCTCGTTCCAGGAGTAGGCGTAGGACGGGTCGTCGACCTCGCGCCACAGCGCCGCGAGCTTGAGCGGGCGGAACGTGTCCCACATGACCGCAAGCTCGTCGGTGGACTTCGCGCCGAGCGACCGCTCGACCGCTCCGGGCTGAGGACCGTGCGGCAGGCCGGACGGGTGCAAGGTGATGCAGCCGACGTCGACGCCCTTGCGCGCGGCGTAGTCGCCGTCGGCGTAGAACATGACCTCCTCGGACTGGATGTTCGAGTGGTGGTAGGGCAGCGGCACCGCCGTCTCGTCCCAGTCGAGCATCCGCGGCGCGAACGTGCAGATGACGAAGTTCGGGCCCTGGAAGGTCTGGTGCGCCGGCGGCGGCAGGTGGAACCGGCCGGCCCGCGGCTCGAAGTCCGTGGCGTTGAACGTGTAGGGGTAGACGTAGCCGTCCCAGCCCGTGACGTCGAACGGGTGACGGTCGAGCACGTAGCTCTGATAGCCGTCGCGCACCCGCACGGTGACGTCGAAGGAGCCCTCGCCGGTCACCGTCTCGAGCAGCTCGGGGCCGTGGAAGTCGCGCTGCGAGTACGGGGCGTGCTCGAGCAGCTGGCCGTAGCGGTTGCGGTAGCGGCTGGGCGTCTCGATCTCGCCGGGGGTGTGGAAGACCAGCCAGTGCTGCTCGACGCCGTCGGCCGGCTCCCAGCGGTGCGTCGTGCCGCGGGGGATCACGACGTAGTCCTTCTCGCGGTACGGGACAGCGCCGAAGACCGTCCGCAGGAACCCCGAGCCGCGGTGTACGTAGACGACCTCGTCACCCTCGCCGTTGCGGTAGAAACGCTGCTCGTCCATCGCCGCGGTCGGCTTGGCCACCCAGACCTCGATGTCGGCGTTCCACATCAGCAGCCGCCGGCCCTCGACCGGATCCCCGCCGGCCTCGATCGGCCGGGTGTCGGCGAGACGGTGGACGTGGGTGTCGGGGACCCACTCCTCGCGGACGATCGGGCGGAAGGCGCCCACGTCGTCGAGCCGGCACGGAGAGTGCAGGTGATAGAGGATCGACTCGTTGCCCGAGAAGCCCTCGTAGCCGAGGACCTCCTCGACGAGCAGCTTGCCGTCGCGGCGCGTCTGGGCGTGGCGCTTGGGCGGGACGTCGCCGAGCGAGAGGTAGCGCATGCGCCTCTTCTACAGGTTCCCGCGCCGGTCCTGCTCGCGCTCGATGGCCTCGAACAGCGCCTTGAAGTTGCCGTCGCCGAAGCCGCGGGCGCCGTGGCGCTCGATGACCTCGAAGAAGATCGTCGGCCGGTCGCCGACCGGCTTGGTGAAGATCTGCAGCAGGTACCCCTCGTCGTCGCGGTCGACCAGGATGCCCTGCTCGCGCAGGTCGGCGAGCTGCTCGATGACCTCCGGGACGCGGATCGGGACCTCCTCGTAGTAGGAGTCCGGGATCGTCAGGAACTCCACGCCGCGGCGGCGCATCTCGGCCACGGTCCCGACGATGTCGCGCGTGGCGACGGCGATGTGCTGGGCGCCCGGGCCCTCGTAGAACTCGAGGTACTCCTCGATCTGGGACTTGCGCTTGCCCTCGGCGGGCTCGTTGATCGGGAACTTCACGACGCCCTTGCCGTCCGAGACGACCTTGGACATCAGCGCGCTGTACTCCGTGCCGATGTCGTCGTCGGTGAAGTGGATCATCTCCCGCATCCCGAAGACCTGCTCGTAGTAGGAGACCCACTCCTCCATGTGCTCGACGTTGCCGACGATGTGGTCGATGGCGAGCAGCATCCCGCTGTCGGTCGTGCCCTCCCGCGCCTCGTAGCCCGGCAGGAACGGCCCGGCGTAGTCGCCGCGGTGGACGAACGTGTGCAGCGTGTCGCCGTAGGTCCTGATGGTGGCCATGCGGACGGTGCCGTGCTCGTCGGTCGCGTCCCAGGGCTCGGTGACGCCCTCCGCGCCGTGGGCCATCGCGTGGGCCCAGGCGTGGTCGACGTCGGGCACGCTGACCGCGATGACCTTCACGCCGTCGCCGTGCTTGTGCTGGTGCGCGGCGATCTCGGAGTCCGAGCCCAGGGCGCCGGTGAGCACGAGGCGGATCCGGCCCTGCTGCAGGACGTGGGACGCGCGGTCGCGGACGCCCGTCTCGAGGCCGGCGTACGCAACCTCCTTGAAGCCGAACGCGTGCACGTAGTAGTAGGCGGCCTGGTGGGCGTTGCCCACGAACAGCTCGACGTGGTCGATCCCGTTGAGCGGCATCGGATCGCGGCCGGTGGCCGTGACGAGGGGCGTGGTGACTCCAGCGGCTTCCATGGACGGAATGATCCGCCTGTGCACGGTGGTTCTCAAGTACGATTCGTTGCGCCATGGACGCCATCGACACCCAGATCGTTGCGCTGATGCGCGAGAACTCGCGCAGGTCGTTCCAGGACATCGGCCGGCAGGTCGCGCTGAGCGCGCCGGCGGTCAAGCGCCGCGTCGACCGCCTCGAGCACGACGGCGTGCTCAAGGGCTACACGGCCGTCGTCGATCCGGCCGCGATGGGGTGGTCCACGCACGCGTTCGTCGCCCTCTTCTGCGAGGGCCGGATGTCGGCCGGCGAGGTCCGCGCGGCCGTCGACCACCATCCGGAGGTCGTCGCCGCCTACACCGTCGCCGGTGAGGCGAGCGCCATGCTGCACGTCCGCGCCGAGGACACGGCGCACCTCGAAGCCGCCCTCGAGCGCATCCGTGACGCCGACGGGGTGGTCCGGACCCAGACCCAGGTCGTCCTCTCGACGCTGTTCGAGCGACCCGTCGCCTGAACTCGGGCTACAGGTCGGAGGGCCTCCCGCCGATGTAGGGATTGCACCGCACAGGAAGTCGGTGCCATGTCGGTCACGAACGGAGTCAGGAAGTCATGCACGGAGGCGCATGGGGCCGCACTGCGGCCCTCATCCTTATCGCGGTGTTCACGCTCGGGCTGTGCGCCCAGGGCGCTGCCGCACGGTCGACGGTCCTCATCAAGGGCAAGCGCCACGGGCACGTCGCGACCTTCGCGCTGCACGGCATCAAGAAGCGCCACATCGTCTCCGCGCGCGTCGTCTTCAAGGGCAAGAAGAAGCACGTCGCCAAGACGCGCGTTCGCCGGGCGGCCAAGCGGGGCAAGATCAAGGTGGTCATCCCGAAGGTCAAGGGCCCCGCTGTCCCGGGGCCGCAGGTCCCGGCCACGCCCAGCACGTCGACCCCCGAGACTTCCGCCAGCCCAGTGCTTCCCGCCGATCAGCCGCCGGTTCCCGTCGCCAGCACGCCCGTCCTCGTCGTGGCGGTCGCCGCGCCGGCCCAGTCGACGCCCCCGACGCCCCCGGCGCCGGCCGCCGACCCCGCGCCCGTGGTCACGCCGCCCGCGACGACCACGACCACCGACGTCCCGGTCGTCTCGGAGGTCCTCCAGGATGTCCTCGGCGACCGCGCCACGCTGCAGGCCCCCGGCAGCCGCATCCTCACCGACGCGCAGGCCGCCTCCCACGTGCGCCGGTCGCCGTTCGAGCCGCGCCCGGCCAACGCGACGGCCAACGCGACGACGCCCACCGACGCCGAGCTGGCGACCTACCGCTCGAAGGCCGCCAACCTCGGCGCCTGCAACGACTTCCACCAGCACGTCACCGGCAACTTCACCGGCACCACCGACGAGATCATCCAGTGGGCCGCCTGGAAGTGGGGCCTCGACGAGGAGATCTTCCGGGCCGACGCCGCGGTCGAGACGTGGTGGCGCCAGGGCTTCGTCGGCGACAACGGCGAGAGCTTCGGCCTGATGCAGATCAAGGGCCGCGTGCACACCGGCACGTTCCCGCTGTCGCAGAAGTCCACGGCCTTCAACGCCGACTACTACGGCGCGGTCATCCGCTGGTACTACGACGGCTGCGCGACCTGGCTGAACTCCGTCGAGCACGGCCAGACCTACCGCGCCGGCGACCTCTACGGCTCGATGGGCGCCTGGTACGCCGGCCGCTGGTACGCGTCGGGCGCCGACACCTACATCGCCAAGGTCAAGTCGAACCTCGCCGACAAGGTCTGGAAGCGCGCCGGCTTCTAGGCCGCGGCGCCGCCGCGACCCGGACGGGCCACGGCGATCAGCCGGCGGGCCTCGTCGAACGGGCGTGACGGCAGACGCCACAGCACGACCAGCGCCGTGAGCAGTCCGCCGCCGGCGGCCGCGGCAGCCGCCGCACCCTCGGGCGCGCTCGACAGCGCCTCCCACAGCCCGAACGTGACCGCGGCCTGGGCGGCCACCGCGCCGAGGATCCCCCGCAGCGCCTCCCACAGGCGCTTCGGGTCGGTGCCGATCCGGCGCGTGCCCCACCAGGCGTAGCCCACCAGCAGGGGCAGGAAGCCGGCGAGATGCCCGAGCGCCGCGCCGCGGATGCCGTCGAGCAGCGCGAAGACGCCGACGAGCGCAAGCGTGCCGACCGCCCACGAGATGTCGATGCGCGAGCGGAACGAGGCGCCGCCGCCGCCCGAGAGCGACTCGCCGATCGTGTTGGTGACCGCGTGCGCGATGCCGACCACCAGCAGGATCTGAAACGGCGTGACCATCGGCGCCCACTTCTCGCCCAGCACCGCCGGGATGACCGCGGGCGCCAGCACGACGGCCACCGGGACGAGCGGGAACAGCAGCAGGCTGGTGATCCGCAGGATCGACAGCGTGCGGCGACCGACGAGCTCGAGGTCCTGTGTCGCGGCGGCGGCCGGGAACAGGACCTGCCCGAGGCGCCAGGAGATCTGGGTGAGCGGGGCGAAGCCGAACGTGAAGGCCAGCGAGTAGAAGCCGAGCTGCGCCGCGTCGGTGGCGGCGCCGACCACGACGTTGTCGAGCGTCATCGCGATCAGGCCGCTCGCCGAGATCAGCACGAAGGCCAGCCCGTCGCGCGACCGCGCGCTCGGCCCGCGCCGCCCGGCGGCGGACGGCAGGCGCGCGACGAGCGGCCGCGTCACCCGGTAGGCGACCAGCGCGATGACGCCCTGGTAGACGAGCTGCCGGGCGACCAGCGCCCAGACGCCGGCGCCCGCCACCGCCGCGATGATGGCGATGACCGCCGTGACGATCGCCGCGCCGGCGTTGATGGCCGCCAGGGACTTGAGCTGCAGCTCGCGGCGCAGCAGCGCGGAGGGCACGACGGCCGCGGCGGCCAGCACGACGGCGAAGGCCAGGAAGCGCAGCACGTCGGGGTCGCTGCCCGCGGCCAGGGTGTGCGACAGCGGCGTGGCGACCGCGGCGATCACGACCGCGAAGGCCAGCGCGGTGCCAACGGTGATCCAGTAGGACCGTCGGAGCTCCTCGGAGGTCAGCCCCTTGGCGGTGATGACGCTGCCGCCGATGCCCGCCTGCGTGATCAGGTTGGCGACCCGCACGATGGCCATGCCCAGCGCCACCGAGCCGAAGGCGTGCGGCGAGAGCAGCGCCGCCAGTACGAGGACCATGACGTAGAACGCCAGGTCGTTGGCGGCCTGGCCGAGACCGAACCACAGGGCCTGGCGCACGATGTGCCGCGCGCTCGGCGCGGGTGGGCTGTCCTCGCCCTTGTCCCCGCCATCGCCGGTCACGCGAGGCGATGATACGAGCGTCGGGGCCGATAGCGTCCGGTTCCGCATGAGCCCCGAGCGCCGGTCCAGCCTCCTGTTCGCCACCCGGCGCCCGCCGTGGCCGCTCGACAACGGCGCGCGGATCCGCGGGCATGAGCTGCTGGCCGGCCTCGCCGACGCCTTCGACGTCACGCTCGTCACCTACCAGCACCAGCCCGGCAGCGCCGACGGCCCGGTCGACCTCGACGCACTCCAGGAGAGCCTTCCCGGCGTCGAACTCGTGGCCGTCCCCGGCCTGGGTGCGCACAAGCGCGCGGCACAGCTGACCGGTCTGGCCCGCCGCGCGTCGTTCAACTGGGGCCGCTACGAGTCGCCGGCCTTCGCCGACGCGCTGCGCAGCGCCGCCGCCGCGCGCCCGCCGGCGATCGTCCACTTCGACGACCTCGGCACCGCGCTCAACGGGCCGCTTCCGGGCGCGGTCAACGTCTACTCCAGCCACAACGTGGAGCACGTGCTGATCGGCAGCCAGGCGACGAGTGGATCCGCCGTGCGCCAGGCCTTCAACCGCCTGGAGAGCCGCCGGATCGCGCGCGAGGAGACGTGGGCGTGGCGGACGATGGACCTCGTCCTGGCCGTCTCGGACCACGACGCGCAGCTCATCGAGGCCGGCGGCGCCCGCCGCGTCGCGCTGTGTCCCAACGGGACCGCGCCGGTGCCGTGCCTCCCGCGGGCGCCGCGCGACGCGGCGACGCCGCTGCGGCTGGTGTTCGTCGGCTCCGGGGCCTACGCGCCCTACGAGCGCGGGCTGCAGTGGTTCGTCACCGAGGTCCTTCCGCTGGTCCGCGAGCGGGTGCCGGTGTGCTTCGACGTCGTGGGCCAGCCGCCCCGGCATCCGGTCGAGGCCGACGGCGTCACCTATCTGGGCCGTGTCGACTCCGTGACCCCGTATTACGAGCGCGCCCACGTCGTCGTCGTGCCGGTCTTCGAGGGCTCCGGCACCCGCCTGAAGCTCATCGAGGCTGCCGCGGAGGGCCGCCCGGTGGTCTCGACGTCGCTCGGCGCCCAGGGCCTCGGGATGGTGGCCGGCGAGCACTACCTCGAGGCCGACGACCCGGCCGGCTTCGCCGCCGCGATCGTGCGGCTGGCCGAGGGCTGGGAGCACCCGCAGGACGGCGAGGTCGCAGCGCTGGTGCAGGCCGCCCGGACCGCGAGCGAGCGCTTCTTCTGGCCCGCGATCACCGGCGCGCTGGTGCGGCGCTATCGCGCCGAAGCCGGTCTATCCTGAGCCGACCGGTGCCCCGAGACGTCATCCGCAAGGCCGTGGGGCACCTGCGTGCCCTGGTCGCGCTGCGCCGGGGAGGCGCGCGCTTCGCCGGCCGACCTGTCGTGCTCGGCCGCGGCCTTCTGGTCCGGGGGAAGGGCTCGGTGACCGTCGGCCGGAGCTTCCGCGTCGACGGCGAGCAGTTCCCGGTCGTCATCGGCGCCGATCCCGGTGCCGAGCTGCGCCTGGGCGACCGCGTCTTCCTCAACCAGGGGGTCATGATCTGGGCCGCAAACCGCGTGACCATCGGCAACGACGTGCGCCTGGCCGACCTGGCCTGCGTCTACGACACCGACTTCCACGAGGTCGAGCCCGGAGCCGGCGTGCGCGTCGCACCCGTCTCGATCGGCAACGACGTGTGGATCGGCCGGGCGGCGATCGTGCTGCCCGGCGTGACGATCGGTGACCACGCGATCGTCGCCGCCGGAGCGGTCGTGACGCGCGACGTCCCGGCGGGCACCGTCGTGGGCGGCAACCCCGCCCAGCCGATCCGTGAGCTCACCGTGCCCGACGGGTACGTCCGTCCGTGACATGAGCCCCTCGACCGCGCCTCCGAGGGTCCTCGTCCTCGACCAGAACAACTCGCTGCCCTCAGACCGCCGCGTCTGGGCCGAGATCACCGCGCTGCGAGGGGCGGGCTACGAGGTGGCCGCCATCTGCCCGAAGGGTGACGGCCGCGACCTCGACGCCCACGAGCAGATCGACGGCGTCGACATCCACCGCTTCGACCAGGACCCGGCGAGTGGAGCGATCGGCTACCTGCGTGAGTACGCCACCGCGCTGTGGCGGATGCGCGCGCTGGTCCGGCGCATCTCGCGCGGCCGGCCGTTCGACGTCGTCCACGCCTGCAACCCGCCCGACCTGCTGCTGCTCACCGCGCTGTCGCAGCGGCGCCGCGGCGCGCGCTTCGTCTTCGACCATCACGACCTCGCGCCGGAGCTCTACCTCGTGCGCTTCGGCCGCGGTGAGGACCTGCTCTACCGCCTGAGCCTGCTGGTCGAGCGCATCAACTTCCGTCTCGCCGATGTCGTGCTGGCCACCAACGAGAGCTATCGCCGCGTGGCCACCGGGCGCGGCCGCAAGCGCCCGGAGGACGTCTTCATCGTCCGCTCGGCGCCCGCGCTCGAGCGCTTCACGCCGGTCGAGCCGCGCGAGTCGCTCCGGCGCGGCAAGCCCCACCTGCTGGCCTACATCGGCATCATGGCCCGCCAGGACGGCGTCGATCACGCGCTGCGCGGCCTGGCCGCCCTGCGCGAGCAGCGCGACGACTGGCACGCCGTGTTCGCCGGCGAGGGCTCGGCGGTCGAGGAGATGCAGGAGCTGGCGCGCGAGCTGGGCATCGCCGATCTCGTCGAGTTCCCGGGCTGGCTCGAGCAGGACGAGGTGCGCGCGCTGCTGGGCACCGCCGACGTCTGCCTGGTACCCGACCCCAAGACGCCGCTCAGCGACGCCTCGACGCTCGTCAAGGTCGCCGAGTACCTGGCGATGTCGCGGCCGGTGGTGGCCTATGACCTGACCGAGACGCGCGTGACCGCCGGCGACGCGGCGGTCTACGCCACCGCGGGCGACGACCGCAGCTTCGGCGAGCAGATCGCCGCGCTGCTCGACGATCCCGAGCGCCGCGCGCGCATGGGCGCCGAGGGCCGCGCGCGCGTCGAGCAGGGCCTGGCCTGGGAGCACTCCGAGCGCGAGCTGCTCGCCGCCTACGAGCACGTCCTGCGAGGACGGTCCGCGACGCCGTGACCGCGCTGGCCGAGCGCCCGCGGTTCCTGTACCCGCTGGCCGCCGCGGCCGCGGCGGTCCTCGGCGCCGCGACCTACGTGCAGCCGCGGATCGCGTTCGGCCTGGTCGGCCTGCTCATCGTCGTCTGGGCGGCGTTCCGCCATCCCGTCGGCAACCTGCTCGGGCTGCTGTTCCTCACGGCGGTCATCCCGTACGGGATCCAGAAGCTCGCCGGGGTCTCGCGCCCGGGCCTGCTGCCGTCGGACCTGCTGCTGATCATCGGCGTGGTCTGGTCGCTGGTCGCCATGAGCCGCATGAAGCTCGACCGCCGCTGGCTGATCTTCGGCGGGGTGCTGGTCGCCTACATCGGGTGGTCGGTGCTGCAGGCCGTCCACGGCTACACCAACGGCGGCACGCCCAGCGACATCGGCTACGAGCTGCGCATCCAGATCGGGCTCGCGTCGTTCTTGATCGCCATCCCGATCCTGCGCGATCCGGTCCGCCGCGCGCGCCTGTGGCAGGGAATGCTGGTCATCGCGGTGCTGCTCGGCCTGTGGGGCATCACGCAGTACCTGGTCACGATCCCGTTCGGCGGCGCTGAGGACTTCGGCGTCCGCGAGGGCGTCGCGCTGACCAGCGGCGGGCGCGGGCAGGTCCAGGGCGGCCTCTACGGCTTCGGGCCCGCGCTGATCATGTGCGCGGCGGCCCTGCTCTCGGGTGGCGTGACGAGCGAGCGTGCGCGCCGCTGGCTGTGGATCGGCGTGCTCGTCAACATCGGCGGGCTCCTGTTCACGTTCGAGCGGACCTTCTGGGTGGCGGCCGTGCTGGCCATCGGCTGGGTCGTCGTCCGCGCCGGTCACGCCCAGCGCGTGCGGGCGCTGATCATGCTGCCGCTGGCCGCGGTGATCGCCCTGGGCGTGCTGTCGGTCGCCGCGCCCGCCGAGTTCACCACGGCGCGCGAGCGGCTGCTGTCGATCGGCCAGTACACGAGCGACAACTCCGTGCGCTTCCGCGTCGTCGAGTCGCGCCACGTCGTCGCCCGCATCGAGGCGAGCCCGATCATCGGCTCGGGCCTGGGCACCACGATCTACTGGGGTCAGCCGTGGCAGCGGACGCCGGCCCGCGAGGTGACCTACACCCACGACGGCTACTTCTGGCTGATGTGGAAGCAGGGCATCCCGGCCGCGCTGGTCCTGTTCGGCCTGCTGGCCGCGGCGGCGCTGCTGCGGCGCCCGCCGGCGCTGCCCCCGCTCGAGCGCGGCCTGCGCAACGGCGCCCAGGCGACGCTGCTGGCGCTGCTGCTCTCCTCGGTGACCTTCCCCGTCGTCAACACCCTGGCGATCACCGCGGTGATCGGCGTGCTGCTGGCCATCGCCATCGTGCCCCCGCGGCACGAGGCGCCGGTCGAGATCGTCTAGCCGGTCTTCTCCGGGGTCCAGCTGCGAACCGGCCGGTCGTAGCCGTAGTAGGACTCCGAGCCGCGCGGCGCGTCCGTCACGGCGAAGCCCAGGACGGGCGACGGCAGGTTCGAGAGGGTGCGCAGGGCGCGCTGGACCTCGTCGCGGCGCGTCTGCTTGAGCTTGGCGACCAGGACGATGCCGTCGACGAGCTCGCTGAGCGTCACCACGTCGTTGACCGTGCCGACCGGCGCGGTGTCGAGCAGGACGATCTCGGCGCTGGCGCGGGCCCGGCGCACGACGTCGCGCATCGCGGCG
This sequence comes from Solirubrobacteraceae bacterium, assembly GCA_045805505.1. GTDB lineage: Bacteria > Actinomycetota > Thermoleophilia > Solirubrobacterales > Solirubrobacteraceae > BP-464. Next base: position 9,974 of record JBJMLA010000022.1, on the reverse strand, counting down.
CTGCTGAGCAGCCCCTGCGGGTTGGGCGGGACGGGTCCGGCGGGCAGCACGGTGAAGTACGAGCGCGACTCGCCGTCGGCGTCCAGCGGCCGCAGCGTCGCGGCGTCGACGTCGACGAGCTCGCGGTCGAACTCGGTGACGCCGGCCAGCACGGTGCTCAGCCCGCCGCGGCTGGGCATGTCCATGTAGGTGCTGAACATGGGGCGGCGCAGGTCGCACTCGATGGCCAGGACGCGCAGGCCGAGGTCGGCGAGCGCGCGGGCGAGGCCCAGCGTCGTCGTGGTCTTGCCCTCACGGGGCGCGGGCGACGTGACCACGACGGCGGCCACGTCGCGGCCGAGCTGGAAGAAGCGCAGGTTGGTGGCCAGCGTCGAGAACGCCTCGCGCAGCGCGAAGTCCTCCTCGTGCGGGTCGTCCGAGCGCGGGCGCGGGATCTTCGCAAGGACCGGGCGGTCGTAGCCCTCGAGGTCCTCCTCCTCCCGGACGCGGCGATCGAGCGCCTCGGCGGCCAGCGCGACGACGAGCCCGAAGATCAGGCCCAGGAAGAGCGCGGCCGCCGTGTTGAGCTTGGTCTTGGGCGACGAGGCCGCGGTCGGCACCGTCGCCTTCGCGGCGATCTCGATGCCGCCGGTCTGCAGCGCGGCGGCGATCTGCAGCTGACGCAGCTGATCGGCCAGCTCGCGACCCTGCGCGCCGGTGCGCTCGCCCTCGGTGAGGTTGTCGAGCTGCTGCTGGGCGAGATCGACGGCTTCCTGGATCGTCCCGCGCGCCGAGGCCTGACGCGCGGTGGCGAACTCGGTGGCGAAGGAGTTGGCGATGTCCGCCGCGGCCTTCGGGTCGGGATCGGTGACGTTGATGTCGACGAGCTCGGTCGTGCCCTCGATCTCGGTCTCGACCTGCTTGAGGAGATCGTCGGTCGGCGTCGCCAGGTGCAGCTGGTTCTTGACGCGCTCGGCGACCGACTCGAGCTTGATCAGCGAGACCTTGCTGTTGAGGTCGCGCTCGGGGTCCTGGGGCTGCTGCTGGTTCTGCCCCACGATGTTCTGGACCGGGTTGGTCTGGCTGATGAAGACCTTGGAGGTCGCCTTGTACTTCTTGGTGGCGCTCAGCGACAGCGCGAGGGCGACGCCTCCGGCCACCAGCGTGATCAGCGCGATCAGCTTGGCGCGGCGGCGCAGGCCCTTCAGATAGGGGGCGAGCTGACCCACCGTCGTGGTTCGAGAGGGTTCGAGCATGGTCACGACGTTGGCCGCGTCCGGCGGCGGGGCTGGATCATAGAGCGTCCTTTCGGGCGTGAGGCCGGTCTTCCTCGAGGTCCTCACGCAGCTTGCGCAGAGCGCGGTATACCCGTCCTTCGGCAGTACTGAGCTTCACGCGCAGCAACTTCGAGATCTCGGGAACGGTGAGGTCGGCGCCGAAGCGCAGCGCGACGGCCTCGCGCTCCTCGGGAGCCAGCTCGCGCAGGGCCGTCATCAGCTGCTCGCGCTCGTCGAGCGCCACCGTTGGATCGTGGTGGGCGGCCTCGGGCGCGCCGGAGGCCCGCTCGAGGGCGCGGTGCTCGGCGTCGCGCCGGCGAGCGTGGTCGCGCAGGCAGTTCAGGGCGATCGTGTAGAGCCAGGTCTTGCTGCTGGCCTTGCGCGGGTCGAACGTCCGCCGCGCGCGCAGCGCGCGCTCGAAGGCCTCGGCCATGAGGTCCTCGCTGAGCGAGCGATCGCCGGTGCGGTAGACGAGGAACCGGAACAGCGGCTCGGCGTGCTCGGCGTAGAGGCGCTCGAAATCTTCGTCGCGCATCAGTAAGGAACCCGGCCGCTCGTTCGTAGAAGTGGGTGATGAAGCACAACAACGACATCCCCGAGGACTTCAGCGGCATCGTCGATCGGCTGCACGCGCACCGTGCCGACATCACGCCGCTCGAGCTCGATCGCATCAAGCGGCTCAGCAGGGAGCGGGCTGTCGGCAAGGGACGTATTCACATCAAGCGGGAGGAACGGATTTTCATGAAGACGAGGGCAACGGTCCTGGGCGTGCTCGCCGGGGGAATGGTGCTGAGCTTCTCCGGAGCAGCCATGGGCGTCTCCGGTCTGGCTGGTAGCGACAGCGCGAGCCAGGTGCAGTACCAGGTCAACGTCAAGCCCGGCAAGCCGACGGTGCTCGGTGCCTCGGCGGTCCGTCCGGCCTCCGGCACGGCGCCCACGGCGCAGACCGCTCCGGCCGTCGCGCAGCCGTCGGCCCAGCAGGGTCTCGAGGACAGCGGCTCGCTGCCCTTCACCGGCTACGCCGCGATCCCCGTGCTGCTGCTCGGCCTGGGTCTGCTCGGCACCGGCTTCGTGATGCGCCGCCGCACCCGGCTCGACAGCTAGGTCACGGCTCATCGCCATCACGGCAGGAGAAGGCGGGCGCTCTGCGCCCGCCTTTTCCATGCCTGGGGGTCGGCCTTGCTGACCGAGCGCTCGAAGCGGATGAGCATGCCGTCGAGCGGGTTCAGCCGCCGCGCCTGCGCGATGGCCGGGCGCGGATCGCGACCCTGGGACGCCTGGACGACGCCCAGCGCGTAGTGGTACTGCCAGTTGTGCGGGTCGTGGGCGATCGCCCGGCGGGCCATCTGCTCGCCGAGGTTGCCGAGCCCGATCCGGGCGTCGCAGTAGGCCAGCAGGACGTAGGACTCCGAGCGGGCCGACAGCACCGAGGCGGCGTCGAGGGCCGACGCGATGGTCCCGTTGCAGTCGCCGCGGCGCAGGTCGCTGACCGCCGTGCGCAGGTGAGCCTGCGAGAGCGCCACGCGCACCGGCGTGATGGCCACCAGCAGAACCGCGAGGCCCGCCAGGAGCCGTGCGGTCGACGACGGACGCGCCTCCGTCTCCGCCTCGTCGGCGGGCCGGCGATCGCGGGCCAGCGCTGCGCCGCCGAGCGCGAACACCCACGCGGTGGCCGCCGGCATCTGCCAGATCCAGTCCACGCCCGCCTCGAGTGACCAGGCGACCACGGCGCCGGCCGTTGCCGCCCACAGCGCCCGTTCCTCGCCGCGTGCCCGGGCGATCAGGCCGAACAGCAGCATGCCGAGCGCGCCGAGCAGCAGGGCGAGGCCGACGAGACCGAGCTCGCCGAGGGTCTCGACATAAAGTGAGTGCGCGTTGAGCACCGAGAACTCGGCATCGCGATGCTGATCCCACTCCACCGGATAGGTCCCGGCGCCCGTGCCGTGCACGGGCTCGGCGCGGAACCCGTCCATCGAGACCCGCCAGTGGTCCAGCCGCCCGTTGTTGCCCGGGTCGGTAAGGCGCGAGCGCTGATCCTGGCCGACCTGGATCTGCGTCCCGTGGACGAACCGGTCGTACTGCGATGCCCCGACCCCGACCGCGCCGGCGGCCAGCGCGACGAGCAGCCCGGCCACGACGTAGCGGGTCCACCGCGGCGCGGGCGGACGCCGCTCGATGCGCGGCTCGGCGTGGCGGATCAGCAGCCAGCGCAGGACTCCGGCGGCGAGTGCGCACAGCGCGACGACGAGCAGCACGTTGTGGCCCTGCGAGGCGGCCTGGGCGCCGGTGGGGTCAGGTCGCGCGAGCGCATCGGCCTCGTAGGCGGCGACGACCGCGACGGCGGCGGGAACGACGACGGCCAGGGCGCCGGTGAGCAGCGCGCGCTGCCGCGACAGCAGCATGGTCAGCAGCAGCCCGGCGGCGCCGGCGGCGATCGACCCGCGCGAGAAGGTGAACAGCAGCGTGGCGCACAACGGCGGGACCAGGGCGGCGGTGACGACCCGCACCGCGGTGTGCTCGCGGCTCGAGCTCGTCAGGCCGAAGGCCAGGACGATGCCGCTGACCGCCATGACGCCGAGCGCGTTCCAGTAGGTGACGGGCCAGCCGAGCCGCTGGTTGGCGACGTCGGCGGGGATCGTGAAGACGTCGGGCAGCGTCCGGGCGATCAGACCGGCCACGCATGCGGCGGCGAGTCCCGCCAGGACACCGAGAACCAGGGCCCGGGCCCGCGCCGGGCGGTCGACGACGAGGCCGGCGCCGAGCAGCACCACCACGTAGAGCAGGACGCGGCCGAACTCGATCACCGCGCGGCCGGGGGCGTCGGACCACGACGACGAGATCAGGGTCCACAGGGCGAAGACCGCCAGGGCGCCGACGCCGATCAGCAGCCGCGGGCGCAGCGTGGCCAGGGGACGGGGGGTGGCGGTGGCGACGCCGAGCAGCACGGCGAGCCCGGCCAGCGTGACGAGGCCCGTGGTGTCGGGGAAGTAGCCGCCGGCGCGGAAGGCCATGAACGCCAGCAGTCCGGCCGTCAGCGCGCCGACAGCCAGCACCTGGGCAACCGGCCAACGTCCGTGTGGCCCCGGCGTCATGCGGGCATGGGGAGACTCAGCCACCGACGCGCCCCTACCCGTCACGACCATGTCTGAGACACAACACCGCTTCCCCGCCCCCCGGCGCGGGGCCTGGCCGGCGGCCAAGCGCGCGCTCGACGCGATCGGCGCGGCCGTGCTGCTCGTCGTCCTCTCGCCGCTGCTGCTGGCCGCCGCGGTGGCGGTCCGGCTCGACTCCCGCGGCCCGGCGCTGTTCCGCCAGGAGCGCATCGGGCTGGGCGGCGAGACGTTCATGGTGGCCAAGTTCCGGTCGATGCGCGTCGACACGTCCGACGAGGCCCATCGCCGCTACATCGAGCAGCTGGCGGCCGGCGAGGTGGAGGGGGAGGGGCTCAAGAAGCTGACCGCCGATCCTCGCGTCACGCGCGTCGGCGCCTTCCTGCGCAGCACCAGCATCGACGAGCTCCCGCAGCTGCTCAACGTCGTCAAGGGCGAGATGTCGCTCATCGGCCCGCGCCCGGCCCTGGCCTACGAGCTCGAGCACTACCGCCCCGAGCACTTCGAGCGCTTTGCCGTGCGGCCCGGGCTGACCGGGCTGTGGCAGGTCTCGGGCCGCGCGCAGCTCGGCTTCCTGGAGATGCTCGACCTCGACGCCGAGTACGCCCGGACCAGCGGGCCGCTCACCGACCTACGGATCGCCGTGCTCACGCCGCGGGCGCTCGTCGGCCGCACCGCGTGAACTACAGCTCGGTGAGGTAGCCGACGACGCGCAGCAGCGTCTCGTCGTCGATGGGCCGCGCGACCGTGTCGTGGATGCGGTGGGCGGCGAACGCCTCGTGGGTGGCATCGGCGTCGTCGCCGAGGATGACCACGACCTGGATGTGCTCGAGCTCGGGCGTGTCGCGCACGATGTCGAGGACCGGCAGCGCCCCTCCGCCGGCGAGCGCGTCGTCGAGCAGGATCACGTCGGGCGCCAGGGCGCCGGCGAACCGGCCCTCCTGGCGCAGGAACGCGGCGGACTCGGAGCAGTCCCGGGCGAGGTGAAGATCGATCGCCGCGCCGGTGGCCGCCAGACCCCGGCCGACCGACTCGAGGTCCGCTTCGGAGCCTGAGGCGAGGAGTATCTGCAGTCGTTGGGCGTCCATGCGGCGGGCAGCCTAGCGCGGCTCGGCATCGGTCCGGGCGTCCCAGGAGAGGCGGTGCAGGAGGGCCCGCATGGCGTCGATGTCGCCCATCGATCCCTCCACCGCGATGTCGCCGCCGGGCGTCACGACGCGCAGCGACTGGCGCGGCCCGCGCGAGACGATCTCGAGCTCTGCGACGTCGGCCATCGGGACCGTCATGGGCGCTGCGGCGTCGTCGGCGAAGACCAGCGCGTCGGCCGTGACGAGCATCACGCCGCGGCGGTCGCCGGCGCGGGCACGCGACAGGCGCAGCGTCCGCTCGGCCAGGGCCGGATCCTCGGGCCGCTCGAGCACCGCGCGGGCCAGCGGTCGCAGGGAGCGCGGCAGCTGGGTGCGCAGGAGGCGCGCGACGTCGCCCGCGCCGCCCGCGAGGTGCACGCCGGACTCCTCCACGCCGGCCGCGGCCTCGCGGCCCCAGCGCTGCATGTCGTCCCAGACGATCTCGCCGCGCACGGCCGGGACGGGCGCCTCGGGCGCGTCGTCGGAGTCGTCGGGTTCGGGCTCGAGCTCGGCCAGGCGCGCCCGGGCCTCGGTGAGCTCGGTCTCGGCCGCCTCGCGGGCGCGGCGTTCCTTCTCGAGCCGCTCCTGGATCGCCTCGATGCGCCCGACCGCGTCGGCGGCCCGCCGCTCGGCCTGGGCCAGCAGCCGCGTGAGGTCGTCGTCGGCGGTCTCGTCCGCGCCCTGCGGGGGCGCCGCACGCAGCTCGGCGAGCTCGCGTTCGGCCACGTCGGCGCGCTCCGCGGCCCGCCGGGCCTCGGTCTGCGCGTCGCCCAGCGCGACCTCGAGCTGCGCCTGCGTCGCCAGCTCGGCCTCCAGCGCGTCGTCGGCCTGGGCCAGCTGCTGCTGCAGGGTCGCGACGGTGCGGTCGAGCTCCTCGAGCGTCTCGCGCTCCTGCCACATGACCGCGTTGAGCGCGGCCACGTCGGCGGCCGAGCCCTCGGTCTGCTCGCGCAGGCGCGCGGCCTCGGCCTGCGCGGCCTCCAGCTCGGCCCGCGCCTCGTCGTGCGCGGCCCGCAGGGCCGCGGTCTCCTCACGCGCCGCCGCCAGCCCCTGCTCGCGTGCGGCGGCGTCGGCGTCGACCTGCTCGCGCAGCTCTGCGACGGCCTGCTCGTGCTCGGCCCGCACGGAGGCGAGCGCCTGCTCGCGCTGCTCGTGGGTGCTGCGGAGCGCCTGCTCGTGGGTGGCGGCCTGGGCGGCGAGTGCCTCGTCGTGCTCCCGGTGGATTCCGGCGAGGGCCTGCTCGTGCTCGGCCCGGACGGCGGCGAGCGCCTCGTCGCGTTGGGCTTCGGCCGCGGCGATGCGCGAGCGCAGCGCCTCCAGGACCTGCTCGTGCTCGGACCGCTGCGCAGCGAGCGTCTGCTCGCGTGCCGCGTCGGCCGCGGCCAGCTGCTCGCGCAGTGCGGCGGTCGTGCGCTCGTGCTCTGCGGCCTGGGCGGCGAGCGCCTGGTCGCGCTGCTCGTCCGCGGCGCGCAGCGCGGCTTCGTGCGCGGCGCGCCGGCCGGCGAGCGTCTGCTCGGTCTCCGCCTCGGCGGCGGCCAGCTTCTCGCGCAGCGCGGCGGTCGCGCGGTCGTGCTCGGCAGCCTGGTTCGCCAGCGCCTCGTCGCGGGCGCTCGCGAGCTGCGCTGTCTGGTCCCGGGCGGCGGTCAGGGCGCGTTCGTGCTCGGCGTGCGCGGCGGCCAGCGACTCCTGGCGGGCGGCTTCGGCGGCCTGCAGCTCATCCCGCAGCGCGGCGGTCTCTCGCTGCTGCTCGGCGGCTTGGGCCGCCAGCGCCTGCTCGCGAGCCGCATCGGCCGCGTCGAGCTGCTCGCGCAGGGACGCGATCGTCCGCTGGTGCTCGCCGCGCAGGGCGGCCAGCGCCTGCTCGTGGCTCTCGGCCGCGGCACGCAGCGCCTGCTCGTGCGCGGCGGCCTGCGCCGCCAGCGCGGCCGCGCCGTCGCGCTCGGCGGTGGCGGCGCGCTCGCGGAGAGCGGCGGTCGCACGCTCGTGCTCGGCGCCCTGCTCCGCCAGCGCCTCGTCGCGCGCGACGGTGGCGCGCTGGAGCTGCGCGCGCAGCTCCAGGAGCGCCTGCTCGTGCTCGGCGGCCTGGGCGGCAAGCGCCTGTTCGGCGGCGGCGCGGGCCGCCGCGGACTCATCGCGCAGCGCGGCCGTGGCGGCCTCGTGCTCGGCGCGCTGCGCCGCGACCGCCTCTTCCCGTGCCGTGGCGGCGGCCTCGATCTGCTCGCGCAGCGCCGTGGTGGTGCGGTCGTGCTCGGCGCGCTGGTTGGCGAGCGCCTCTTCCCGCGCGGCGCCGGCCTTCTCGAGCTCCCCGCGCAGCTCGGCGACGACGCGTTCGTGCGCGGAGCGCTGTGCGGTGAGGGCCTCGTCGCGGTCGGCGCCGGCCGCCTCGGCGTCGGCGCGCAGCTCGGCGACGGTGCGCTCATGTTCGGCGCGCTGGGCCGCCAGGGCCTGCTCGCGGGCGGTGGCGGCCGCCTCGAGCTCCGAGCGCAGCGCGGTGACGGTGCGCTCGTGCTCGCTGCGCTGGGCGGTGAGGGCCTCGTCGCGCGCGACGCCCGCGGCCTCGACCTCCGCGCGGAGGTCGGCGACGGTGCGCTCGTGCTCGGCGCGCTGGGCGGTGAGCGCCTCGTCGCGGGCCGCGCTGGCGGCGTCGAGCTGCTCACGCAGGGCCGCGACGCTGCGGTCGTGCTCGGCGCGCTGGGCGGTGAGCGCCTCGTCGCGCGCCGTGCCGGCGGCGTCGAGCTGCTCACGCAGGGCCGCGACGGTGCGGTCGTGCTCGGCGCGCTGGGCGGCGAGCGCCTCGTCGCGCGCGGCGCCGGCGGCCTCGAGCTGTTCGCGCAGCTCGTCGAGGACGCGCGCATGCTCGGAGCGCTGGGCCGTGAGGGCCTCGTCCCGGGCGGTGCCGGCCGCCCGGAGCTCCTCGCGCAGCGCCGCGATCGCGCGCTCGTGCTCGGCCCGCTGCGCACCCAGGGCCTGCTCGTGCGCTGCGGCGGTGGCCTCGATCTGCTCGCGCAGGGCGGTCGTGACCTGCTCGTGGTCGGCGGCCTGGGAGGCCAGCGCATCCTCACGGGCGCGCTCGGCGGCCACCGTCTGCTCGCGCGCGGCGGCCAGCGCCCGTTCGTGCTCGGCGCGGACGGTTGCCGCAGCGTCCTGCGCCTCCGCGCGGGCCTCGGCGACGAGCCGATCGCGCTCGGCGGTCTGCGCCTCGAGGCGCGCCTGGAGCGCCGCGAGCGCCTCCTCGTGCTCGGCCCGCTGCGTGGCCAGGGCGTCGTCTCGCGCGGCTTCGGCGGCGGCCACCTGCTCGCGCAACGCCGCGGTGGCGCGCTCGTGCTCGGCAGCCTGCGCCTCCAGGGCCTGCTCCCGGGCCGCCTCGGCGCCGCTGACCCGCTCGCGCAGCTCGGCCACCGACGCCTCGTGGCGGCCGGCGAGCGTCGCCAGCTCGTCGCGCAGCCCGGCAGCGACGCGCTGGTGCTCGGCGCGCTCGGCGGCCAGCGCCTCGTCGTGGGCGCTCTCGAGCTGCGCGCGCAGCACCTGCTGGGCCTCCTGGTGCTCGGCGGCCTGGGCGCCCAGGGCGTCCTCGCGCGCGGCCTCCGCCTCGGCCAGCCGGTCGCGCAGCCGCGCGAGCGCCTGCTCATGGTCGGCCCGGGCGCCCGCCAGCTCCTCGTCGTGGGCGGCCTCGGCGGCGCCGAGCTGCTCGCGCAGCGCCGCGACCGCGCGGTCGTGCTCGCCGCGCTGGGCGGCGTGGGTCGCCTCGAGCTGCTCCTGGAGGCGGGCCAGCGCCTCGTCGTGGTGGGCCCGGTCGGTCTCGCGGGCGTGCTCGGCGGCGGTGAGCTGCTCGCGCAGCGTGTCCAGCGCCCGCTCGTGCTCGGCCTCGGCCCGCGCCAGCTCGGCGGCGTGGGCGGCCCGCAGCTCTTCGAAACCCTGCTCGGACTCCGCGATGCGCAGCCGCTCGGTCTCCAGTGCCGCGCGGTGCTCGGCCCGCAGCCGCTCGAGCGACGCCTCGTGCTCGGAGCCCTGGCGCTGCAGCGCCGCCCGCAGCTCGCTCAGCTCGCGTCCGTGGTCGGCCTGGAGCGCGGAGATCTCGGCCTGGTGGGTGGAGTGGGCGTCCTCGAGGGCGATCCGGCGCTCGGCCAGTGTGGTGCGCTGGCGGGCCTCCAGATCGTCGAGCGCACTGCGCAGGTCGTCGCGCTCGGCCTCGATCGCGTCGAGCTGCACGCGGGCGTCGGTCAGCTCGGCGTCGCGCTCGCCGAGCGCCCGGCGTGCCTGCTCGAGCTCGGGCGCGAGCGCCTCGGTGCGCTCGTCGCGGCGAGCGATCTCCGCCTGGGCCTCGCGCGCCTCCCGCTCGGCGGCCTCCGCGCGGCGCAGCAGCCCGTTGGCGCGCTGCTCGGCGCTCTGGCGGCCCTCGCCGGCGGCGGCGAGGGCGCGTTCGGCGCGCCGGCGCGTCTCGCCCTCCTCGACCAGGCGGGCGCGGGCGGTCTCGAGCTCGG
>JBJMLA010000021.1:0-7403 GCA_045805505.1 Solirubrobacteraceae bacterium | reverse complement strand
CTCCCGCGTGGGCGTGACGATCAGCGGGTTGACCTCGACCAGCGTGGCGTCCTCTGCGACGAACACCTCGTAGAGCTTTGAGAGCATCGTGCCGACCGGCCGCACCACGTCGGCGTCGACGCCGGCTTCGAAAGCCAGCCGCCGGCCGTGGAAGGCCTGGAAGCCCAGCAGCGGATCGACGTGCAGGCGGGCGATCGCGCCGGGGTTGGACTCGGCGACCTCCTCGATGTCCATGCCGCCCTCCTTGGAGAGCATGAACAGCGGCGCCTTGGCGGCGCGGTCGAAGACGATCGACGCGTAGTACTCCTCGGCGATGTCGGAGGCCTCTTCGATCCAGACCTCGTTGACCGTGTGGCCCTTGATGTCCATGCCGATGATGTCGGTCGCGTAGCGCTGGGCTTCGTCGCGATCCTTGGCGACCTTGATGCCGCCGGCCTTGCCGCGTCCGCCGATCAGCACCTGGGCCTTGACGACGCAGGGATAGCCGATCTCGTCGGCGGCCGCGACGGCCTCGTCGACGGTGGTTGCGGGCTTGCCGGAGGGGACGGGCACGCCGTGGCGGGCGAAGAGCTGCTTGCCCTGATATTCGAGGAGGTCCATAGGCGGCGCAGGAGCCTACTAACCGCGGGACGCCACTATCTTGCGGGACCGCATGCCACTTCCCAAGAACGTCACCTTCGTTTCCTTCGACGTGTACGGCACGCTCATCGACTGGGAAGAGGGCGTCTACCAGGCCTTCAAGAAGGAGGCCACGCGCGACGGCTTCACGATCGATCGCGACGAGATCATCCCGCTGTTCCACGAGATCTCGCGCGAGATCGAGGGCGGCTCCTACGAGCTCTACGCCGAGGTGCTGCGCCGCACCGCCCTGGAGATCGCCAAGCGCATCGGCTGGGACCTCGAGCCGTCCCGCTCGGGCTTCCTGCCCGACAGCGTCTCGCGCTGGGCGCCGTTCAAGGAGACCAACGCCCAGCTCAAGAAGTTCATGGGCAAGTTCGAGACCGGGCTGATCTCCAACGTCGACGACAAGCTGCTCGGCATGACCCGCCGGCACATCCCCGGCGACTTCGACCTCGTCGTCACCGCCCAGCAGGTCCGCTCCTACAAGCCCGACCCCGCGCACTTCAAGGAGTGCGAGCGGCGGATGGGCGGCAAGAAGGGGTGGGTCCACATCGCGGCCAGCTACTACCACGACGTCGAGCCGTGCGCGAAGCTCAAGGTCCCCGTGATCTGGGTCAACCGCAACAAGGAGACGCTCGAGCCGAGCCAGAAGAAGCCGACCGAGGAGGTCAAGACCCTCCTCGAAGCCGCGAAGCTGCTCGGGCTCTGAGGGTCTTCGCCCTTCACGCAGACGTCGTCGTCTGCGTCAGCGGCATCTGGCAGACCACCTGCACCGTCGTCCATTCGGGCGACGAGACGTTCGTCATCGACTCGCCGGTGCTGCCGGAGGAGCTCGAGGCGCTCCCGTCGGTCCTCCAGCAGGCGGGCTGGGCGCTGACCGGGCTGCTGGCCACCCACGGCGACTGGGACCATGTCCTGGCCCGCACGATCTGGGCCGATGCGCCCCTCGGCGTCGCCGAGAGCACCGCGCAGCGAATGGCCGCCGAGCCCGGAGAGGCGCAGCGCAAGCTGCGTTCCTACGACACCGAGAACTACATCGAGCGCCCGCCGCTGCCGCTCGGCGACGTCCAGCAGCTGCCGGTTCCCGGCAAGCTCGACATCGGCGAGCTCGAGCTCGAGCTGCACCCGGCCACGGGGCACACCGCAGACGGCATGGCGATCGTCGTACCGTGGGCCGGCGTGCTCGTCTGTGGTGACTACCTCTCGCCGGTCGAAGACCCCACCGGGCACACGACCGACGCCGCGGCCTACCGCGACACGCTCGAGCGCCTGCGGCCGCTGGTCCAGGCCGCCGAGTGGGTGGTGCCGGGCCACGGCGCGCCGATCAAGCCGGGACGCGCCGAAGAGATCCTCGACGACCATCTGGCCAAGCTGTGATCCACCACGTCGCCCTCGAGACCGCCGCCCCCGACCGCGAGCCGCTCGTGCGCTTCTTCGCGCTGCTGGGCTTCGTCGAGGTCCCGCCGCCGCCGTCGCTGCAGGGCAAGACCCGCTGGATGCAGCGCGAGGTCGGCCAGGTCCATCTGCTGTTCGCCGACGACGCCGTGGTCCCGCCCCGGGGTCACGTCGCGATCGTCGAGCGCGAGTACGACGCGGCGCTCGAGCGCCTGCGCGCCGCGGGCTTCGAGCCCGAGCCGCGGACCGCGCACTGGGGCGCGGCCCGCTGCTTCGTGACCGCTCCCGGCGGGCACCGGGTCGAGGTCATGGCCGCCCCGCCGCCCTCGGCCTAGCCGGGCCGGCCGATGCCCAGCCCGGTGGCGCTGGTGATCGGCGTGCCGCGGAAGCAGCCGACCGTGTAGGGGAAGTCGTCGGTGGCCACGTAGTGGTAGATCCGGCGGTACTTGCCGCGCCACTTGACGCTCGACGTGATGCCGTGGCAGGCGTCGAGATCGGCGGTGGTCAGGGTCGTGCCGCTCGCCGTCCTGGGCCCGTAGATGCCGAAGCCGTCCAGCGCGTAGCCCCACAACCCGGTCTTCTTCGCGCACGCCGAGAAGCCGTGGAAGTGGTACTGGCCGGCGACCTGCGGATGGCCGCCGCACTTGTCCTGCAGCTCGTTGGCCATCGCGTCGCGGCCGCCGGCGTCGAAGGCGCTGAAGATCGCGATGCCCTTGGTGGTCACCCCGACGGTGCCTCCGGCGCACGAGGCCGTCGCGGCGCGCTCGGGGCTCGCCGGCAGCGAGACCGACAGCGTGTAGCTGCGGATCGAGTTGGGGTTGCGGTCGTACTGGTAGGCCGGGTCGCTCGCGGCGACCGGGAACGTGCCCGAGATGGACGGCAGCCCGTTGCCGGTGACGAGCGTGCGCCCTCCGGCGATCCTGACTTTGAAGACGGCGTCATGCGACACCGAGCCGGCGACGCTGAGCTTCTGCGTCATGTCCCAGGTGTCGCCGTCGATCCACGGCCCCTTGGTCCCGGCGCCCGGCGCGTTGGTGTCGAAGGTCTGCTGGCAGGAGTACAGCGAGCCCTGCTTCGGAGCGGTCGCCGTCTTCTGGTCGCCCAGCGGCAGCTTGGTCTTGTCCAGCGTGGTCGCCGCGGCGGTGCCGCAGCCGACGAGCGCCATGGCGCTCAGCAGCATGAGTGGTCTCATGGCGGCGATCCTCTGCCCGCCGCCTGGGAGGAAGCTGAGAGGTGACTGGGCGTCAGCTGCGCGGCTCGAGGTGCAGCCGCATGAAGAGGTTGCCGCCGCCGTAGCGCGCATCGTGGTTGTCGAAGCCGACCGAGCGGTACAGCGCGAGCGCCGCCTCGTTGTGGTCGTTGACGTCGAGCTCGAGCCGGCGGCATCCGCGCTCGCGCGCCTCCTGCACGACGCGCTCGAGCAAGGCGCGGCCCAGACCGCTGCCGCGCGCCGTCTCGGCCACGAACAGGTCCTCGAGCAGCGCGTCCTCGGCCGCCCACCAGATCCCGTAGCGGAAGCGCACCTGCGCGACGCCGGCGGGTGGCGAGTCGTCGTCGGGCGCGCCGAGCAGGTAGCGGACGTCGGGCTTCTCGATCAGCCGCTCGACGCCGGCCAGGAACGCGTTGTCCGACGGCCAGTCGATGCCGAGGTGGTTGCGGAAGCCGACCAGGAGGCGGGCCACCGTCTCGGCCTCGGCCGGCTCGGCGACCCAGACGCGCGGCGTCACGCCTTCTTCCGGACGTTCCAGTCGACGGTCATCTCGGCGACGACCGTGCCCTCGGCATCGGTCAGCTCGACCGACACGGCGAAGCGGGTGACGCCGTCGGACTCGAGCTCCTCGAGGTGGGCCTCGGCGTCCTCGAGCCGCGCGGTGGCGGTGATCGGCCCGCGGGCGATCTTCTTGTAGGAGATGTTCGCGGCGGCGGCCAGCGGGGTGATCTCCTGCATCTTGTCGATGAAGGTGCCGACGAACGCGCCCCCCGAGGCAGCCTCGCCGGCGCTGAACAGGCCGCCGGCGTGCTGGGAGCCGACGTGGTTGAGCAGGCTCGGGTTCTCGGGCAGCTCGACGACGCCGAGGCCGGGTCCGACCTCGACGACCTTCAGGCCGAGGTGGACGTTGAACGGGATGGCCTGCTCCATCCCGGCGGCGATCGCGGCGTAGTCCATGCCGCGCAGGCTATGGGCTGTCGGTCACCACCGCGACGAGCGGCTTCTCGAGCTCGCGGCCGTACTGCTCGCCGACGTTGACCGGGTTGCCGGCCGGATCGAGCGTCTGCGACGGCGGCAGCATGACCATGTCCCAGTCGCTGACGATCTCGGTCAGCGGGACGGTCGCGCGGGCGTTGTCGGAGTCGACGAGCGTGAGGATGTGCAGCCCGTGCGTGCCGATCGAGCCCTGCCAGAAGCGCTGGTCGGAGCCGGCGACGCCGTCCTCGGACTTCCAGCAGCGGCGGGCCGAGCCGTCGGGCGCGGTGCTCGCCTGCTCCTGGTCGAACTGGCGCGGGAACAGCTCGGGGCCGGGATCTGAGCCGGTGCCGTCGTCGAAGCACGCGTCGTCGCGGTAGTACGGGACGGCGGCCAGCGACTGGGCGAAGCCGCCCGGGGTCAGGTCGGTCGCCACCGCGTGGATGCGGTCGACGATCGTGCCGAACGGGCCCGAGACCTGCGACCAGCCCAGCGACGCGTTGGCGTCGGCGAACGTCAGGTCGCCGGGATCGATCGAGGCGTGCTCCTGGTCGGCGACCGGGCCCGAGCACAGCCCGGCGCCGCGGTAGACCTCGCGGTAGGCGCCGTCGATGTCGGTGTGCTCGTTGCCGTCCCAGCGCACGTTGCACGGGTCGTCGAAGTTGCCGTAGAGCTCGTCGTTGCGCCCGTCGATGTCGACGCCCGCGGGATGGTTGGCGTTGAAGAACTTGGTGACGCGGCCGGCGTTGTAGTCCCACTGCGCGTAGATGCCGTCGAGCGGCGGGATGACGTGGACGCGCAGCCAGGTCTTCTGGACCATGCGCTCGCGGTAGAAGGTCTCGCGGCGGATGACGTTGGTGCCGGAGTCCGCGCCCCACGTCTCGCGGATGGCGCGGACCGGGCCGACGCGCTCGCCGAGCAGCGAGGACGAGCCGCCCCAGTTGGTGTCCTCCTCCTCGTAGCCGCAGCACGGCGTCTGCGAGCCCGGGTCCTGGGCGAACGCGCGGGCCTTGAAGCGGTCGACGAGGTCGGGGCCGTAGGCCTTGCCCTTCTCCTTGGCGATGCGCACCTCGGTCATCAGCCAGCGGCCGTCGTAGCGGTAGCGGTAGCGATCGGTCTTGATCGTCGTGCCGTCCAGCGGCTTGCGCGGGCCGATCTTGCGCGTGCCGTCGGCGTTGAGCACGGGCTGCCCGTCGGCGGTGCAGTACGGACCCTGCTTGGCCGGTCCGTAGCTGCCGTAGCTCGACTCGCTGAACACGAGCCGGCCCGCGTTGTCGTCGCGCCGGTAGTCGACGTAGCCGTTGGTGGCGTCGAACGCGGGCTTGGGCCCGGCCTCGCCCGCGCGCATGATGTAGACGTAGCGCGGCGCGGCCTGCGGGTTGGTCGGGTCGGCGATCGTGACGAGCTTGGCGCCCTCGATGCCCTCGGGCAGCGCGCTGCCGGTCGGAGCCATGTCGCCGGCGTCGGCGGCCATGAAGGCCAGCTCGTCGTTGGTGTCGAGGCCGGCGACCGGATCCTTGGCCGGCGCGTCGCCGTCCTTCATCGCGGCCTCGCAGCCGTTCTCGCCGCTGTTCTCGGTGAAGCGGAAGCCCTCGCGGTCGTAGGCGTAGGTCGTGTGCTTGTCGGTGCCCGAGTAGATGCCGAAGCCCGACGCGTTGTTGTTGAGGTAGCGCGTGAAGACCTCGTCGACCTGGAACGGGATCTGGACGAATTTGCTGCCGTCCCAGCGGTAGCCGAGCAGCTTGTCGACCGGCGTGCCCTCGACCTGGCCGGCGGTCAGCGCCGCCGTGTCGACATCGGGTGCCTGGTAGTGGTTGTACTCGCCGGGGCAGTCCGCGGCCTGCTCCTGCGCGTAGCAGGCGAGGTCCTTCTCGGGGACCGCCAGCGTGAGGTTCTCGGGGACCGACCAGACGCTGCTGCCGGCGAGCAGGTCCTTGCCGGTCAGGACGACCGCGTCCGTGTCGCGTGCGGCGGGCGTCGAGAGGTCGACGACACCGGGCGACTGGGCGTGCGCGGGCAGCGCGCCGAGAGCGGCGATGACCAGTGCGGAGGCGGCGAGACGAGCGGGCAGCATGCTCCCGGAACGTCCGGGAGCGCCAGAACTTGCTCTAGCTCGTTCGCGGCGGCGGCACGAACGCTCCGAGGATGAACACCGCGACGGCGACAGCGGCTGACCGGATCATGGGCACCGCATCGGCATTTCGGACAGAATTGTTTACCCCGAAGTGTGGAGCAGGCCCGGCGATGGCCACCAAGGACGATCTCGACTTCACCTACTCGCTGACCGACAAGGTTTTCCGGCTCTCGATGGGCGAGATGGCTGACTTCAGCGGGGCCAGGTACGACGGGGATTTCTCGCTGACCCTGGAGCAGGCGCAGCGTCGCAAGCACGAGTACGTCGCCGACTCGATCGGCATCTCGCCGGGCCGGCGGGTGCTCGATCTGGGCTGCGGCTGGGGTCCGCTTTTGAACTTCGTGCGCGAGCGCGGCGCGGCCGGCGTCGGCGTGACGCTGTCGAGCGCCCAGGCCGCGGCGTGTCACCGCAACGGGCTCGACGTGCACGTCATGGACGCGCTGACGGTCGACCGGGAGACGTTCGGGCCGTTCGACGGGGTGGCCTCGCTGGGAGCGTTCGAGCACTTCTGCTCGCCCGAGGCCTATCGCGCCGGCCGCCAGGACGAGATCTACGCCGGCCTCTTCGAGAACATCGCGTCGGTGCTGCCGTCCGGCGGTCGCGCGTTCATCCAGACGATGGTGTTCGGCCGCGCCATGATCGACCCGGAGCTGGTGCGCCTGGATGCGCCGCGCGACTCGGACGCCTGGTATCTGGCCCTGATGATGGCGATGTTCCCGGGGTCGTGGCTGCCGTTCGGATCCGAGCAGGTGCAGCGGGCGGCGGCGCCGCACTTCCGGCTCGTCGAGCAGTCCAGCGGTCGTCTGGACTACATCGAGACGATCGCGCAGTGGCGGGCGCGGTTCGCCCGGCCGAGCCTGCGCAAGACGCTCGTCAAGGTCCAGCTCGTGCCGCGGTGGCTGACGAGCCGGGACTTCCGCCTGGCCTTCACGTCGGGCGTCAGCGCGAACACCGTGTGCTTCGAGCGCGAGCTGCTCGACCACTTCCGCATGGTCTTCGAGAAGGTCTGAGCGGTCTTAGTCGGCGCCGTGCCCGCGCGGGTCGCCGTGCCCGCGGCGATCGCCCGGG
>JBJMLA010000020.1:0-1740 GCA_045805505.1 Solirubrobacteraceae bacterium | reverse complement strand
GCCCGGAAGCAGTGACAGCGCTGCGTCGGGCACGCCACCGGCTCGCAGCGCCTGTACGACGCGCAAAGCGCATGCGGGCGCCTGCTCCGCCGGCTTCAGAACCACCGCGTTGCCGGTCGCCAGCGCCGCGGCTGTCATCCCGCAGACGATCGCGAGCGGGAAGTTCCACGGCGAGATGACGGCGGCGATGCCGCGTGCGACGAACCGCAGCTCGTTGTGCTCGCCGGGCACCTGCACGAGCGGGCGCCCGCGCTCCAGCTCGATCGCGCCGCGGGCGTAGTACTCGAGGAAGTCGATCGCCTCACAGACGTCACCGTCGGCCTCCGGCCAGGGCTTTCCGCACTCCCGCACGGCGAGCGCGGCAAGCTCGAGGCGGCGTTCGCGCATCCACTGTGCTGCGCGCAGCAGTGCCGCGGCCCGCTCGGTCCCCGGCACGGCCCGCCACTGCCGAAAGCCGGCCTCGGCCGCCGCCAGCGCGTCGGCGAGATCGGCATCCGACGCCCGCGTGACCTCGGCCACGATGCGACCCGGCTCGCCGGGGTCGGTCGAGGCCAGTGATACGTCAGGCTCGGAACGGACATCGCCACCGACGAGGACCGGGACGCGGAGCGGAAGCTCCCGATCCAGCGCCGCAAGCGCACCGGCGAGACCGTCGCGGACCGTGGCTCGACGAAGCTCGAGGACCGGCTCGTTGGTGAAAGGGGGAAGGCTCGACACCGTCCCGTGACCTTAACATTGCCGCGAATGTTCCTGATGTCGAATTGCGCCGCCTGCGGTCTGGCGCGGCTCGAGCCGCATCTGGCCGTGGCCGGGACGATCGGCGCGGACGGCCTGATCCCGACGACCGACCAGTTCGGGACCGCGCTCGCGGACATCGTCCGCTGCCAGGGATGCGGACACATGCAGCTCGAGCCGATGCCCGACGATGCAGTGCTGGCGAGCGCCTACGTCGACGCTGCCTCCGAGGACTACGTGGAGGAGGAGGCCGGCCAGCGTGAGACTGCCCGGCGGGTGCTCGCGCGCATCGAGGCGCATGCACCCGCTCGCGGGACGCTCCTCGATCTCGGCTGCTGGGTGGGTTTTCTCCTGTCCGAGGCGCAGGACCGGGGGTGGCGGACGCTGGGCGTCGAGCCGAGCGAGTTCGGCTCGAGCTTCGCCCGGGACAGACTCGGGCTCGAGGTCATCAGCGCCGGGCTGTTCGAGGCCGACCTGCCCGCCCGAGGCTTCTCGGCCGTGACCATGGGAGACGTCATCGAGCACCTGACGGATCCGGGCGAGGCGCTGCGCAGGATCGGCGAGCTGCTCGAGCCCCATGGCGTGCTCTGGATGGCGCTGCCGGATGCGGGCAGCCTGGTCGCCCGGGCCCTCGGTCGCCGCTGGTGGTCGGTGCTCCCAACGCACGTCCAGTACTTCACGCGCGGCTCGATCGCGACGCTGCTCGCGGCTAGTGGTTTCGACGTGCTTGAGATCGACACCTCTCCGAAGGCATTCTCGGCCGGCTACTACCTGTCGCGGATCAGCGGGTACTCGCCGGCGGCCGCGCGTGCGCTCGTCGCGGCGGCGACCGCCGCCGGACTGGCGGATCGCATGGTCGCGCCGGACTTCCGCGACCGGATGGCGGTTATCGCGCGCGTGCGCTGATCAGACGCCGCGCTGGCCGAGGACGTGGCCGAAGGTGCGCAGGAGGATCTTGATGTCGGTCCACAGCGACCACGAGCTCGCATAGAGATAGTCGGTCTT
>JBJMLA010000019.1:0-30014 GCA_045805505.1 Solirubrobacteraceae bacterium | reverse complement strand
GGCTGGCGCCGCTCCTCGACAACGGGCGCGACGAGATCGAGCTGATGAACGCGATCCTGTTCTCGCTGCCGGGTTCGCCGGTCCTCTATTACGGGGACGAGATCGGGATGGGCGACAACGTCTACCTCGGCGACCGCGACGGCGTCCGCACGCCGATGCAGTGGACGGGAGACCGCAACGGCGGCTTCTCACGCGCCGACTTCGCCGCGCTCTACGCGCCCCCGCTGATGGATCCGGTCTACGGCTACCAGGCCGTCAACGTCGAAGCCCAGCTGCGCATCCCCACCTCCCTGCTGCGCTGGATGCACAAGTTCATCGCGCTGCGCAAGGAGCACCCGGTCTTCGGCCTCGGCACCTACGAGCCGCTGCGCCCGGACAACCCGAGGATCTTCGCCCACATCCGGCGCCACGAGAACGACACCGTCCTGTGCGTGCACAACATGGCCCGCTCGGCCCAGGCGGTGGAGCTCGACCTGCGCGAGTTCGCCGGCCGCTCCCCGGTCGAGATGCTCGGGCGCACGAAGTTCCCGCGGATCGGCGAGCTGCCGTACCTGCTGACGCTGGCGCCGCGCGGGTTCTTCTGGTTTCAGCTCGCGGAAGAGGAGGACGAGGGATGACGCTCATCGACTACCTCGTGGAGCAGCGCTGGTTCGGCTCCAAGGCGCGCGAGGTCGCGCACTGCGACCTGCTCGAGAGCGTGCCGCTGCGCGGCGGCGTGACCGTGTCGTTCGTCGACTCCGTCTTCAGCGCCGGCACCCACGAGACCTACCAGCTGGTCCGCTGCGGCGACGAGCCCTCCGACACGCTGACCGATCACGCCGCCGTGCTGCTCGAGCTCATCCGCGAGAACGCCGACGTCGAGCACGACGAGTCGGTCATCCGCTTCCGGTCGCTCGAGCCGATCGACGGTGCGACCGGTGAGGCACGGCCGGTCGGCGCCGAGCAGTCCAACTCGTCGGTCGTGTTCGGCGAGGAGCTGATCCTCAAGGTCTTCCGCCGCGTCGAGCCGGGCATCAACCCCGACCTCGAGATCTCGCGCTTCCTGACCGAGCGCGGCTTCGACCGGATCCCCGGCCTGGCCGGCTGGTACGAGATCGAGGGCCGCAACCTCGACGCCACGCTCGGCATGCTCCAGCACTTCGTCGCCGGCGCGCGCGACGGCTGGGCGCTGGCGATGGACGAGCTGGGCTCCGACCCCGAGGCCTTCCTCGGCCGCGTCGGCCGTCTGGGCGAGGTCATCGGCTCGATGCACGCCGTCCTGGGCTCCGACGCCGGCGACCCGTCGTTCGCGCCCGAGGAGCCGTCGGTCGAATCGCTCGCCCTGCTGACCGCGACCATCGACGAGGACATCGAGCGGCTGTTCATGGACCTCGCCGACCGCGAGGAGGCCCAGGACATCGCCGGCCGCGGCGAGGAGGTCCGCGACCTGCTGCGGATGCTCACGCAGGTGGCGGTCGGCGGGCGCGTCATCCGCCACCACGGCGATCTGCACCTCGGGCAGACGCTGTTCGCCGACGACGACTGGCTCGTGCTCGACTTCGAGGGCGAGCCCGCGCGCTCGCTGGCCGAGCGGCGCCGCAAGCGCTCGCCGCTGCGCGACGTCGCCGGGATGCTGCGTTCGTTCGCCTACGCGGTCTCGGCCATCGAGCTGCAGGGCGGCGACGGAGCGCCGGACGGCTGGGAGGGCCGGGCGCGTGAGGCGTTCCTCGGCGGGTACCTCAACACGGTGGACCCATCGCTCCTGCCCCCCGGCCAGGCGGCCACCGAGCAGCTGCTCGCCATCTTCGAGCTGGAGAAGGCCGTGTACGAGCTGCGCTACGAGCTCAACAACCGGCCCGACTGGGTCAAGATCCCGGTCGCCGGGATCCTGCGGCTGCTGGAGGCGCCCGTCCTGTGAGCGCCCTGCAGACCTCCGATCCTCACGCGCTGCTCGGCGCGCACCCGCAGAACGGGGGCGTCGTGGTCCGCGCCTGGCGCCCCGACGCCGAGCGCGTCACCGTCCGCGCCGAGGACGGCACGTCGGCCGAGCTGGCTCCCGCCGAGCCCGCGGGCCTGTTCGAGGGCGAGCTCGACGGCGCGTCGCTGCCGCTGCGCTACGAGCTCGACGTCGCCTATCCCGACGGCAACACCTTCACGCTGCGCGATCCCTACGCGTTCCCGCCGACGATCTCCGAGCTCGACCTGCACCTCGCCGGCGAGGGCCGCCACGAGGAGCTCTACTGCCGGCTCGGCGCGCGCGTCCGCGAGATCGACGGCGTCACCGGCGTCTCGTTCGCGGTCTGGGCGCCCGCCGCGGCCTCCGTCTCGGTCGTCGGGGACTTCAACTCCTGGGACGGCCGGCTGCACCCGATGCGGGCGATGGGCGCCTCCGGCATCTGGGAGCTGTTCGTGCCCGACGTGCCGATCGGCGCGCGCTACAAGTACGAGATCCACACGGAGTCGGGCGACATCCGCCTGAAGGCCGACCCGCTGGCCTTCGAGGCCGAGGTTCCGCCCGAGACCTCGTCGGTGGTCAACCGGTCGGACTATCAGTGGCAGGACTCCGCATGGATCAAGACGCGCGGCGAGGTCGAGCAGCTCAAGTCGCCGATCTCGATCTACGAGGTCCATCTCGGCTCGTGGCGCCTGAACCCGCTCGAGGACAACCGCTCGCTCAACTACGCCGAGCTGGCCGACGAGCTCGCCGCCTACGCCCACGACATGGGCTTCACGCACATCGAGCTGCTGCCGGTCATGGCCCACCCGTTCGCCGGCTCGTGGGGCTATCAGGTGACGTCGCAGTTCGCCCCCACCCCGCGCTTCGGCTCGCCCGACGACCTCCGCGCGTTCGTCGACGGCCTGCACGGCCACGGGCTCGGCGTGATCCTCGACTGGGTCCCGGCGCACTTCCCCAAGGACGACTGGGCGCTGCGGCGCTTCGACGGCACCGCGCTCTACGAGCACGACGACCCGCGCAAGGGCGAGCATCCCGACTGGGGCACGCTCGTCTTCAACTTCGGCCGCAACGAGGTCCGCAACTTCCTGCTGGCCAGCGCGCTGTACTGGCTGCGCGAGTACCACGCCGACGGCCTGCGGGTCGACGCGGTCGCCTCGATGCTCTACCTCGACTACTCGCGCAAGGCGGGCGAGTGGATCCCCAACGAGCACGGCGGGCGCGAGAACCTCGAGGCCGTCGAGTTCCTCAAGGAGCTCAACGAGGTCGTCCATCGCGAGGTCCCGGGCGTCATCTCGGCGGCCGAGGAGTCGACGGCGTGGCCGGGCGTCTCGCGGCCCACCTACGTCGGCGGGCTCGGCTTCGGCTTCAAGTGGAACATGGGCTGGATGCACGACACGCTGGCCTACTTCCAGCAGGACCCGGTCTACCGGCGCTACCACCACCACTCGCTGACCTTCTCGCTGATGTACGCGTTCAGCGAGAACTTCATCCTGCCGCTGTCGCACGACGAGGTCGTCCACGGCAAGGGCTCGCTGCTCGACAAGATGCCGGGCGACAGGTGGCAGAAGCTGGCCAACCTGCGCTGCCTGTACGCCTATATGTGGGCGCACCCCGGCAAGAAGCTGCTGTTCATGGGCCAGGAGTTCGCCCAGCAGCAGGAGTGGAGCGAGGAGCGCTCGCTCGACTGGCACCTCCTGGAGGACCCGCAGCACGCGGGCATCCAGTCGCTGGTCCGCGACCTCAACACCGCCTATCGCGACGAGCCCGCGCTCTTCGAGCGCGACTCCGATCCGGCCGGCTTCTACTGGATCGAGCCCAACGACGCGGACCAGTCCGTCGTGGCGTTCGCGCGCCAGGGCGACGACGGCGAGCGCGTGGTCGTCTGCGTCTGCAACCTCACCCCCGTCCCCCGCGAGGGATACCGCCTCGGCCTGCCGCGCTCGGGGAAGTGGCGCGAGGTCGTCAACACCGACGCCGAGGCCTACGGCGGCGCGAACTGGGGCAACATGGGCGGCGTCGAGGCCGAGGGCATGCCGTGGCACTCCCAGCCGTTCAGCGCGCTCGTCACGCTGCCGCCGCTGAGCGTGTTGTGGCTGGCGCCCGAGACCGTCGAGCGATGAACGGCAATCGCGGCTGGCCCGCGCGGTATCCGATCGCGCAGCCACCCAACCCGCCGTTGATCCTGGCGGCGGGCGGCTGGCTCGTGGCGCTCCTCGCCCACGGCCGGCTCGAGGCCTACGGCCGCGGCGTGTCCTACGCGGCGCTCGCCGCCTGGGCGTGGCTCGAGGTCACCGAGGGGGCCAACGCCTTCCGGCGCGCGCTCGGAGCGGTGGTCTTCGCCCTGGTGGTCGTCCGCGTCGCGGACGCCTTCGACGCCTGATCGGTCCGGCCGGCCGGGGCGTAGAGCTCTTGATGGACGACGTCACGCCGCTCTTCCCGCTGGGCCTGGTCGCGTTGCCCGCGGAGGCCGTGCCCCTGCACGTCTTCGAGCCGCGTTACCGCATCATGTTCGCCGAGCTCATCGAGAGCGATGGCGTCTTCGGCATCGTCTGGGCCGGTGAGGACGGGCTGCGCGAGATCGGCTGCGCGTGCCGGATCGAGCAGGTGCTCGAGCGCCACGACGACGGCCGGCTCGACGTGCTCTGCCGCGGCGAGACGCCGATCGCGCTGGCCGGCGAGCTGCACCACGTGCCCTACCCGGCCGCGCGGGTCATCGGGCTCAGCGACGAGCCGGAGGCGCCCGCCACCGGGCCGCTCGCGCGGGCCCATGCCGCCTTCCTCACGCTGGCCGACGCCGTCATGGCCTCACGTCCCGACGATGAGGAGCTGGCGACCATGGGCGCCTTCGCGCTGGCCGCCCGGGTGGACCTGTCGCCCGGGTTCAAGCAGCAGCTGCTGGAGCTGCGCAGCGAGACGGCGCGCCTGGACCTGCTGGCCGAGGAGTTCGACCGCCTGCGCGAGGACCTCGATCCCGACGCGCTCGAGCAGGCGCGCAGCCGATCCAACGGCCGCGTCCGCCTGTAGGCGAGCGCCCGCGGATCAGCGCTGCGGATCGCCGTCCAGGATCTCGATCCCCAGCGCCGCGGCCCACGTGCCGGCGCCGGCGACGACGTCGGACCACTCCATCGCGGCGCCGCGCAGCGCCTCGGCGCCGCGGAGGCCGTCGAGGGTGCAGCCGCGCAGCTCGCAGGTCGTCAGGCGGGCGCCGCGGAGGTCGGCGTCGGTGAGGTCGCAGCGATGAAGGCGCACGTCGCGCATCCGGGCCTCCTGCAGGTCGGCGCCGGTCAGCACGCAGTCCTCGAAGGTCACGCGCTCGAGGCCGCATGACGCGAACGAGACGAGGTCCATGCCGCACTCGGCGAACGTCACGTCGGCGAGGCGGCCCTCCGCGAAGGTGGCGCCCGTCAGGCGGCTGCGGCGCACGACCAGCCGCTCGCCCCGCGACCGGGCCGCGCGGAGGTTGGCCAGGTTCGCGCCGGCGACGACGAGGTCGACGACGCGCAGCTCCTCGCCGCGGCCGTCCGCGAGGTCGACGCCGTCGAGCGGGGGTTCCTCGGTGCGGGGTGGTTCGGGGGAGCGGGCCGTCGGCACGCCCCTGATTTCAGCAGCCCTTGCGCAGATCGTCGCAGCGCTGCTTGGCGCCGTTGCCGAACCAGTAGGCCGACCGGTAGTAGAACGACACCCGGTCGGCGACCTTGCGGCCCGCCAGCTTGACCGGCGCGTTGCCGGCCTCGGGGTTCGCCGGGTCCGCCGCGGCGGCGTCCGGATCGAACGGGCCGGCCCCGATCGCCGAGGCGTCGGCGGACGCGTCGAACGTCGTCGCGGTCAGCCGGTCGGTCGCCGACTTGTCGCCCTTGAGGTAGCGGTCGAACCAGGCCAGCGTGTAGTGCATCGAGACGCGCTCGCCGACGCGGCTGGCGGGCAGGATGTACGGCACGTAGGTCCACTCGAGATGCGTCGAGGCGCGCAGCGCGATCTGCATCGTGTCGGTGCCCGCGGCGCGCAGCGCGCGGAAACCCGCGTCCTTGGCGTCGGGGTCGGCCGCGCCGTTCTGCGGCGTCGGGTTGAAGAAGTACTCGGCGTTGAGCCCGAGTCCCGGGACGGCGTTGGTCGGCTTGGCGGGCGTGCCGGCCGGGAAGCCGGCGGCCATTGCCGCGCAGTCCTGCGTCGCCGGAGCGAGGTTGTCCCAGGCGACGATCGCGTGGACCCGCGGATCGCACTGGCCGACCTCGCTGACCGCAGAGGCGCCGAGCGAGTGGCCGGCCAGCCCGACACGGTCGGCATCGAGGTCGGCACGGCCCGGGTTGGCCGCCGAGAAGAAGAAGTTCAGCGCGTCCTCGGTGCCCTGGTAGAAGTTGTAGGCCTGCTGGAACGGCACTCCGCTGCACGCGTCGATGCCGGTGCAGTTCTCGAAGGCCGGGAACGTGTCGGAGTTGCCCTGGCCCTGCACGTCGTAGGTCAGGACCTCGTAGCCGGCCTCGGCCAGTCCCTCGGCGGCCCAGTAGTACATCTCCTGGTAGCCCTGGATCGAGCCCGTCGTGATGACGACGCCCGGGTAGGGCCCCGGCACCGACGCCGGCGGGCGGAAGAGGTGGCCGTTGAGCTTCGCGCCGTTGGTCGCGGCGAAGCTGATGTCCTCGACGCGGCCGCGGCCCGAGGCGCCCCAGCGGTTGAGCGTGCGGAACGGGTCGGCCGTGGAGCCGCCGGGCACGAGCTGGCCGAGCGTGAGGTGCGGGTGCGCCGGATCGAGCGCCATCGCCGCGGTCTGCCCGGCGAACTTGCCGGGCGTCTCGGCGTTGAACGCCGCCGCGAAGGCGGGGTTGCCCTCCATGTCGTCGAGCCGCTCGGTGGCGCACAGCATGTTCGCGCGGTCGCGCTCGTCGAACGCCGCCGTCCCCGGCTCGGCGTCCGGAGCGGGCGCCTGGCAGTCGATGACCGCGGCGGGCACCGCGTGCGCGGCGGGCACGAAGGCGGCGAGGGTGAACACGGCGGCGAGCAACGAGCGAGCGGGCAGCATGCCTTCCAGAACGACGCGCGGCGCAAGAGCTTGCTCCCAGCTTCCTCCCAGGGTCTCCACGGGGTTCGCCCAGCCCGCTCGCGGAGGGTTGCGCCATGACCACCCCTCGCAGCCTTCTGACGATCACCGCCCTTGCCGCGTCCACCGTGGCGGTCGCGCCCTGCGCCGTGGCCGCCGGCGTGCGCGCCGAGGTCACCGGCGGACACACCACCGAGGCGGTCGACAGCGGCCGCCCCGTCGCGCTCGTCGCCGGCGCGCTCGGCGTGCCCGCAGCCGTGTTCCGCGAGGCGTTCTCCCACGTCACCCCCGCCTCCGCCGGGCAGGAACCCGATCCCGAGCAGGTCCGGAAGAACAAGGCCGCGCTGCTCGAGGTGCTCGCGCCCTACGGCGTGACCAACGAGCGCCTCGACGAGGTCTCCAACCACTACCGCTACGTCGAGTCGGCCGGCGAGACCTGGCCCCACCGCGCGGCGGTGATCCGCGCGCGGATGTCGGGCGGCGAGGTCGTGGGCTTCACCATCGTCCGCGCGGGCTCGGGCTACACGACGGCTCCCACAGTCACCGTGCCCGGCCACCCGACGCTGAAGGTCCGCGTCAGGATCGCCTTCTCCAAGCGCTTCGCCCGCAACGGCCGGGTCGTTCAGGTCGCCGCGGCGTAGCGCTCGAGCGCGCGGCGGCGCTCCGCCGCATGGTCGACGATCGGCTCCGGGTAGCCGCACGCCGCCCTGACCAGCGGCGGCGGATCGTGGACGTCGGCGTCGTCGACCTCGTCGAGCTCGGACACCCAGCGGCGGATGTAGGAGCCGTCGGGATCGAACTTCTGCGCCTGCAGCGTCGGGTTGAACATGCGGCGGAACGCGGGGGCGGGATCGACGCCCACCGACGCGATCCACTGCCAGTTGCCGTTGTTCTGCGCGGGCTCGGCGTCGAGCAGCAGGCGCTCGAAGTGCAGCTCCCCCAGCCGCCAGTCGATGTGCAGGTCCTTGGTCAGGAACGACCCGGTGACCAGCCGCGCGCGGTTGTGCATCCAGCCCGTCGCCGCGAGCTGGCGCATCCCCGCGTCGACGAGCGGATAACCGGTGCGGCCCTCCTGCCAGGCGGCGAGATGCCCATCGTCGCGTTCCCACGACGGGTTGGGCTTCGACGGCGTGTCGTGCAGCAGCACGTGGGCGAAGAAGTCGCGCCAGCACAGCTGCCGCACCCAGGCCGCCGCGCCGTCGCCGCCGCGGCGCAGCGCGCGCTCCTCGCACTCGCGCGGCGACAGGCAGCCCCAGCGCAGGTAGGGCGAGAGCTCGCTCGTCCGGCCCTCGCCGTCGTAGCCGTCGACGCCGTCGGCCAGCCATGCCGCGAGCGCCTTGCGCGCCGCGGGCTCACCGGGCGCGAAGGCGAGCTCGCCGCCGGCCTCGTCCGGCAACCCGTCGGAGCGCACGCCGCCGGCCTCGAGCTCGACCGCGCGATGGACCGGCCGGCGCGCCAGGTCGCGCCACGTGCGGTGAAACGGCGAGAACACGGTGTACGGCCGGCCCGTCTTGGTCTCGATCTTCCCGACGTCGGCGATGTAGTTGCCGCCCTGCGGCAGCGCCTCGACCCCGGCCGCGCGCAGCGCCTGGGTCACGCGCGCGTCGCGCCGCCGGGCGAACGGCGAGACGTCGCTCGTCCATAGGACCGCGTCGGCGTCGAGCTCTGCCGCGAGCGCCGGGATCTCGCGCTCAGGGCGACCATGGCGCACCACGAGCGCCGGGCCCAGAGCCCGCAGGCAGCCGAGCATGAAGGCCGTCCGCGGCGCCGAGGCGAACCGGCCCTCCAGCAGCCGGTCGTCGAGCACGAAGACCGGCACGACGCGGTCGTGGTCGCGCACCGCCCGGTGCAGTGCCGGGTGGTCGTGCAGGCGCAGGTCGCGCCGCAGCCAGACGATCGCGGTCGAGGCCATCAAGCGAGCTACGGCTGGCTTCCGCCCGCTGGATCAGGAGATAGTGCGCAGTGCATGCCCGTCTCTTCCTTCCCGACCTTCGTGGTGGCCACGCCGGCGGGCGCCGTCGCCGCCGCCACGCTGCGAGACGCACTCGGACAGGCCCGGCAGACGTGGACGGCGGCGTTGCACGCGGATCCGGGCCCCGCGCTCGACGACGCGCTGGCCGGGCACCGGCATGTCGTCGCGGGCGGCAGCTGGGTCGAGCGCAGCGTGCCGCTGCTCGCCGCCACGTATCCAGAGGCCCGCTTCGTGCTGATCGTGGGTGCGCGCTCGGAGGCCATGCCGGCCGACCTGGCCGCCCTGCGCCCGGGCCGTCTCGTGGTGGTCGACCAGCCCACCCTGCTCGCCGACCCCCGCACCGTCATGCAGGAGCTGTGCGCGTTCACCGACGTCGAGTACGACCAGGCGCTGCTGACGCCGGTCGAGTCCGCCCGCAGGCAGCTCGACGGAAGCGCGGCCGGCGACGCCGCGTTCGGCAGCGTCTCGACCGAGTCCTTCGGCGCGGCGTTGCGAGCGGCCGGCGTGGCCCTGCTGATCTCGACGTACCAATCGGGCAAGCTCGTCTGCGCGCGCGAGCGTGCCGGCGCCCTCAACACGCACTTCCGCGATGTCGACAAGCCGATGGGCATCGCCGTCGCGCCCGGGCGCTTCGCCCTCGGCGCGCGCACCGAGGTCTGGGATTTCCGCGACATGCCCGATGCCGCGCCGAAGATCGAGCCGCGCGGCGCCCACGACGCCTGCTACCTGCCTCGCAACCGTCACGTCACCGGCGACATCGCCATCCACGACATGGCCTTCGCGGGAGGCGAGCTGTGGGTGGTCGCCACGGCGTTCTCCTGCCTGGCCACGCTCGACGCCGAGCACAGCTTCGTGCCCCGCTGGACGCCGCCGTTCATCACCTCCCTCTCCCCCGGCGACCGCTGTCACCTCAACGGGCTGGCCGTCGCCGGGGACCGCGTGACCCACGTGACCGCGCTGGGCGTCTCCGACGACCCCGGCGGGTGGCGTGAGGGGAAGGCCGGCGGCGGGGTGCTCATCGACGTCGCGTCGTCCGAGATCGCCGTCGACGGGCTCTCGATGCCCCACTCGCCGAGATGGCACGACGACCGGCTGTGGCTGCTCGAGTCGGGACGCGGCACGCTGAGCGCGGTCGACCTCGCGGCCGGGAGCGTCGAGACGGTCGCGGAGCTGCCGGGTTTCACGCGCGGACTCGCGTTCGCCGGCAACATCGCGTTCGTCGGGTTGTCGCAGATCCGCGAGTCCTCCGTGTTCGGCGACCTGCCGCTGACCCGGCGGCTGCGCGAGCGCATGAGCGGGGTCTGGATGGTCGACGTGCGCACGGGTGAGCAGGTGGGCTTCCTGCGCTTCGACGATCTCGTCCAGGAGATCTTTGACGTCGCGCTGCTGGCCGGCTGCCGCTACCCGGAGATCGCCGACCCGGCCGGCCCGGTGGTCGCGCAGTCCTACGTGCTGCCGTGAGGCGGCTCGGGCGCGATCGCGCCCGGGAACCAGTGGACGCGCACGTGCGCGCCGAGGTCGTTGACTCCCACGAAGAGGAACTCCGTCGGGCGCCAGCGCGCTTGATGGAAGTAGGCCTTGAGCCCCTCGTTCTCGACCTCGAAGATCATTCCCGGCGCTCGCGTGTCCGTCCCGCCGGCGAAGCGCTCGCGCAGGAGGTCGCGCCCGTGCATCGCCAGCCACACCGCCACCGCCGACTTGCGATGGCTGTGTGCCACGAACGCCCGGTAGTACCAGAGGTCGCAGCCGAGCTGGGCGTTGTGCTCCAGGTAGGCGGTGGAGACCCCGACCGGGCGCCGTTGCGCGTCACTGGCGACGAGCAGCACCTCGCCGACGCGCCGCTGTGCCTCGGCGAGCGCCAGGACCTGCTCGCTCGTCCAGAGGTCGATGATGTCCTGCCCGGTGATCGTGTCCTGCTCGGCGAACGGCTCGATGCGATAGCCGTCGGTCAGCGGCGGCCACGTCGTCGGGACGGAGCTCTGCTGTCCGGCGATGCTGGCGTCGGCGAAGTACGCGATCCGCACCGCGCGGCCGTCGAGGAAGCCGGCATGGATCATCCGCGGCGGTTCGGCCCACTCGGCCTGTGGTCGCCGCCTGCGCTCGGTCGCGTCGGCCAGGGCGCAGAGCCCGACGGGCGCGTCCGGCGCGCCGTCGAACTCGGCATCGAGGTGGGCGAAGGTCGCGCTGACGAGATCCGGCCAGTGCTCGGCGGCGGCGCCCGGAAGCAGGCTGCGGAAGATCCAGAACCGGCGGCCACCGACCAGGGGGACCTCCGCGGCGTAGACCGAACAGACGCCGGCGATGGCTCCGCCGGCGGCGCGCAGCACGCCCACGACCTCGTCGAGACGGGCCTCTGCCTCCTGGTCACCTAGCGCGCCGTGGGCCGCCCAGAAGCTCCGGATTTCGTTGCGCCGCCCATCGTCCATCTGTCCACGTACGACTTCGATGGCGACTTCTTCATCCACAACCGCTCGGTTGCGGATCATACTCGCGGGAGGTGTCCCAGAGATCGATCCGACGCGCCCACGAGCGGCGGCTGGCCAAGGAGCAGCGGAGGGATGCGCTGCGGCTCCGGCGCGCCGGTCTCGCGGCCGGCGCGGCGATCGGCGTGGCCGCGTTCGGGGCCGCCCCCGCGGGCGCCGCGACGTTCACGGTCACCACCACCGCCGACTCCGGGCCGGGCAGCCTGCGCCAGGCGGTCGACGACGCCAACCTCGCGATGGCCACCCCGGACACGATCGTCTTCGACCCGGCCGTCTCGGGCACGATCACGCTGGCCAGCGAGATCATGATCGACCCCGCGAGCATCTCGGACCCGCTGACCATCACCGGTCCGGGGCGCGACGTCCTCGCGATATCCGGCGCCAACACCAACCGGATCTTCCACATCTCCAACGACAGCGGGGAGGTGTCGATCTCGGGGCTGACGCTGCGCAACGGCTTCGCCGACGCGGCCGGCACCGGAGGCGGGGCGATCGTCTCGGACACGGGGCCGAAGCTCTCGCTGACCGACGTGACGGTCAAGGACTCGCTCTCCGACAGCGCCCAGGGCGGCGGCGGCATACGACAGACCGCGTCCAGCAACGCCGGCCTCGTTCTCACCCGCAGCACCATCAGCGGCAACACGGCATCGGCGGGCAACGGCGGTGGGCTCCGGGCGGCCAACAAGTACGGCGCCGGGATCCTCGAGTTGACCGACAGCGTGATCTCGGGCAACAGCGCGGTGAACGGCGGCGGCATCTACGGCGGCGGACGACTCGCCGTCGAGGACTCCACCCTCACCGGGAACACCGCGACCGGCAGCGGCGGCGCGATGCAGTTCAACACGAAGTACGCCGGGGACATCTCCGGCTCGGTGATCTCCGGGAACACGGCGGCGGTGGGCGGCGGCATGGCCCTCTCCGTGCTCAGCTACGTCTACACCACGATGGACATCAGCGAAACGACCATCTCCGGGAACCACGGCGCTCGCGGCGCCGGGCTCGCCCTCGACACCGTGACGCGCGGCGGTCACGTCACGATCGACCGCAGCACGATCTCGGGCAACGACGGCGGCGCGAGCTCGTTCGGCGGCGGGATCCTGATGGAGCGCTACCTGTTCGGGCAGGTCGAGGTCACGAACTCGACGATCTCCGGCAACACCGCGACGTCGGGCGCCGGGGTGAGCATCGGCTCCGACAGCGGCGCCCCGGTCCAGAGCAAGTACAACGGCGACACGCGGGCGACGGTGGGGTCGCTGGACTTCGCCAACTCGACGATCGCCGCGAACGTCGCCACCGGCCACGGTGGCGGCATCTACCTCAGCCAGTACGACTCGGTGGACACGCCACCGGTCCAGAAGAGCGCGACCGTGTCGCTGACCAGCACCGTCGTCGCCGACAACGGCGCCGAGGATCTCGATCGCGTCGACACCTCCACGTCCGGCGGCTTCGACGGCGCGTTCGCGCTGGTCGAGCATCCCGGCGATGCGCCGCTCACCAAGGTCTCGACGATCGTGGGCACCGACCCCGCGCTCGGATCCCTGGCGAACAACGGCGGGCCGACCCGCACCCAGGTGCCGAGCGGCACCAGTGCGCTGCTCGACCAGGGGCAGTCGCCGCGAGGTCTCAAGGTCGACCAGCGCGGCCAGCCCCGTCCGGTGCAGACCGACCTGACCGACCCGGCCGACGGCGACGGCACCGACATCGGGGCCGTCGAGCTCGCGAAGTCGGCGGTGGTCATCCCGCCCGCGCCCCCCGGGCCGCCGCCGGCGCCCAAGCAGGCGCTCTCGGTCACCCTTCGCGGCACCGCGCTCGGCGCGCTCGGCCCGCCGCTGCTGATTGCCGGCTCCACACCGGTGAGCTGCGCCGTGGCCTTCGGGACGATCGGATCGTGCGTCATGGAGGTGCGGGCCGGCGCGCCCGTCAAGACGCGCGCCGCAACGGTCGCCGCCGGCGCGCTGCTGGCCACGGGCGAGGTCATCGCCTCGTCGTCGACCTCTTTCCTCAGCACCGGGGTGCGGCTCACGCGATCGGGCAAGGCCCTCCTCCGGCGGAGCCCGCTGGGCATCGATGCGGCGGCTACGGTGCATGCCGCCGGGCAGGACCCGCTGCTCGCCACGGGAACGGTGCACCTGCTGCACTCGCCGCGCATCACCGTTCCCACCGGAACCCGCTCGCGTGAGCTCCCGGCCGTGGTGCTGGAGAAGCTGGGCCGCGTGGCGCGCCTGATCGCCGGCGCCAGGACCGTGTCGTGCACGGCGTTCAGCGACCGCGGGAGGCGCGATGTGGCGCTGACCCGTGCGCAGGCCCGGGCCGCCTGTGCCGCGCTGACCAAGGCCGGCCTGACGGCCAGGACGACCAGCGCCGGCGCCGGCCATGCCCTGCCGGTCGCCACGAACCGCACGCCGGCGGGCCGCGCCGCCAACCGGCGCATCCGCATCAGCTTCCGGTTCTAGCGCTCCAGCCCGCAGGCGCCCTTGGCGATCGTGCGGACGAGCTGTGCGGCGCGGTAGAAGATCTGGGGCTGGCGTGGTGACGTGTCGCTGAAGCCGACGAGGCCGTCCTCGGTGCGGATGCGGAAGCGCAGGATCGCGCCGGGACCCGGCGGCAGGCTCACGTTGCCGGTGGCCTGCTCGGCGAGCTCGCGCTCGACCTCGCGCGCCTCGATGAGCTCGTCGCTGCCCAGGTCGTGCATGGATCCGTTGCACTCGACCTGGCCGTCGTCGATGACGCGCATGTGCAGCTCGGCGCCGGCGATGGAGCCCGAGCGATCGACGACCATGAGGTCGGCGCCGGCGGTGCCGCAGCCCGAGAGCAGCACGAGGGCGAGCGGGGCGTAGCGGCGCATCGCGGTCAGCCTATGGCCACCAGCACGGTGCCCGCCGCGACCACGACGGCCCCGGCGAAGCGCGCGCGCTCGACCTTCTCACCCAGGGCCAGCGCCGCCAGCGCGACGGCGATGACCACGCTCGTCTCGCGCACCGCGGCGACCGGTGCCGCGGCGCCGAGGCGCAGCGCCGCGACGACCAGCACGTAGGAGCCCAGCGCACCGACGCCGGCGATGATCGTGCGCCGGCCGAGGGCGGCACGCACCGCGGCCGCGCCCCGGCGGCGCACGGCCCAGGCCACGTAGAGGACCGCGCCCGGGGCGAGCTCGAGCCACACGTAGGGCAGCGCGGCCGCGTGGCGGACCCCGTAGCGATCCAGGACCGTGTAGCCGGCGATCGTGCAGGCGGTGGCCGCGGCGAGCAGCGTGTCGCGCCCGCGCCACGGCCCGCGCAGCCCGCGGACCGCCACCACGCCGGCGGCGATCGCCACGATGCCGAGACCCTGCAGCGCCCCGAACGAGCCGCCGGCGCCCGCCAGCGCCGCGAGCGCCACCAGCAGCGGCGCCCCGCCGCGGGCCAGCGGATAGACCAGGCTCAGCTCCCCCGCCTCGTAGGCCGCGGCGAGCAGCGCGAAGTAGGCGAGCTGGAACACCGAGGCCGCCGCCAGGTAGGGCAGCGCCTCGCTCTCGATGTTCCAGGTCAGCAGCGCGAACGGCGCCCAGGCGACGAGCGAGACGAGCAGCTGGGCGGCCATCGCCACGACCGAGTCCTCGGCTCCGGCCAGCAGCAGGTTCCACAGCGCGTGGACGACCGCGCTGCCCAGCGCCAGCCCCAGCGCGGCGCCCGACACCGTCTACCAGAGCCGCTGCGTGTAGCTCTCGTCGAGACGCGTCTGCGCGTCCTCGAGCGATCCGGCTCCCGTGTGCGCGCGCAGCACCTCGGCCGGCGACGGCAGCCCGCCGGCCTCCGGCCACGTCGCCGGGTCCCACAGCTCGGAGCGGATGAACGCCTTGCCGCAGTGCGTGAAGACCTCCTCGGCCTCCACGCCGATGGCCACCGGGGGAACGCGCCCGCGCAGCGGCACCGACGCGAGCAGCTCGGGGTCGGTGGTGATCGTCGCGCGCCCGTTGACCCGCAGCGTCTCGATGCGGCCGGGGATGACGAACAGCAGGCCGATGCCCGGGTTGTCGAGCAGGTTGACCAGCGTGTCCAGGCGGTTGTTGCCGCGGCCCTCGGGAATCAGCAGCCGCTGCTCGTCGAGCGCCCGCACCCACCCCGCCGGCCCGCCGCGCGGCGAGACGTCGCAGCGACCGTCGGCCGAGGCGGTCGCCACGAAGACGATCGGCGAGGCGGCGATCAGCGCGTGGCAGTGCCCGTCGAGGCAATCGATCTGCTTGCGGTAGGAGTTGTGCGTCGGCTGCGGGAAGAGCTCCCGCAGCTGGTCCTCGGACTGCACCGCGTCGCCGAACGGCATGCGGCCCACCCTAGGCGATCGCCACGGCGCCGCCGCGGCGGGGATCGCCCGCCCCGCGCAGCGCGCCGGTGGCGGGTGCGCGCTCGATGGCCTGCACGCCGCCGAAGAACAGATTGCGGTCGCGGAAGGCGACGATCTCGTGCCCCGAGGTCTCCAGCCCGGCCAGCGGCACCCCCGGCTCGGTGTAGATCCTGCCCGCCTCGAAGTGCGCCCGCGGCGCCTGCACCGCCGCGTCGGCGGCCAGGCCGTGATCGACGACGCCGACGATCGTCTGCAGGATCGCCGAGCGGATGCGGTTCGAGCCGGCGCTGCCCAGCACCAGCTCGAGCTCGCCGTCCGGGGAGAGCACCGCGGTCGGCGCCATCATCGACGGCATCCGCCGGCCGGCGGGCGCGGTGTGGAAGCCGAGCGGGCTGAGGTCCTCCTCGCCCATGATGTTGTTGACGTGGATCCCGGTGCCGGGGATGACGATGCCGCAGCCCTCGCCGTTGGTGCAGGTCACGCTGCAGGCCAGGCCGTCGGCGTCGACGACCGAGATGTGCGTCGTCGAGCCCAGCCGCGAGGCCAGCAGCCGGTCGGCGAACGCCGGCTCGGCGAGGCCCTCGAGGAACGCGGGCGTGCGCTCGTCCTGGACGGTCTCCATCACCGCGATCAGCTCGCGGATCGTCGGGAGCCCCGCCGTGCGCTTGTCGAGCAGCGCCAGCGCCAGGCCGATCAGCACGCCGCCCGCGTTGGGCGGCGGGTTGGTGACGACCTCGTGGCCGCGGTAGCCGACGCGCACCGGCTCGCGCTCGATCGCCGCGTAGCCCGCGAGGTCCTCGCGCGTCAGCGCGGCCCCCTGCGCAGAGAGATGGGCCAGCACGCGGTCGGCGATGTCGCCGCGGTAGAACGGCTCGGCGCCCTCGGCCCCCAGCCGCTCGATCGTCGTGCCCAGCTCCGCGGAGCGGAAGACGTCGCCCTCGCGCAGCGGCTGGCCACCGGGCATGAACTCCGCCGTCCCGGTCGGGTCCGAGGCGAAGATCTCCTCGAGGATCTCGAAGATGTAGGCCTGCTGGCGGTTGACCGGCACCCCGTCGCGCGCGTGGCGGGCCGCGGGGGCGGCGAGCCGCTCGAGCGGCACGGTGCCCCAGCGGCGCGCGGCGGCCTCGGCGCCGGCCGGCGTGCCGTAGGCCCCGCACGAGGCGGCACCGACGTGGAAGACCTGGTCGGCGTCGCCGAACGACACGTCGACGGCCAGGAGCTCGCCGCGCGCCGCCGCGTCGCCGCCGGGCGCCTCGACGAAGAAGTCGAGCACCACCGGCTCGGTCCCCGCACCCGCCACCAGCATGTAGCCGCCGGCGCCCGGCCCGGTGAGCAGCGGCTCGGCGACCCACGACATCAGCATCGCGGCGATCGCGGCGTCGACGGCGTTGCCGCCCTCGCGCAGCACGGCCGCACCGGCCTCCGCGGTGAGCGGATGGCCGGCGGCGCAGATTCCGCGTGAGCTCACGGCGGCGAACCTACCGCCGCCGCGGCTTCATCGGTGCCCGTCAGCGACGGGGAAGGAACTCGGGGACGTCGAGCTCGGTGACGTTGAGCCCGGTCCGCTGCGTCATCGACGGCGTGTTGGCGGCAGGGCGGCGGTCGGCCACGCGGGGCTCGCCCGCGGGCTCGGCCTGGTACTGGCGAGCCGGCCGCGCGGGACGGTCGCCGGTGTAGCCCGTGGCCACGACGGTCACCCAGACCTCCTCGGTCAGGGTCTCGTCGACCATGGCCCCGAAGATGATGTTGGCGTCGGGGTGCGCGGCCTGCGACACGGCCTTGGCCGCCTCGTTGACCTCGAACAGCGACAGGTCCGGGCCACCCGTGATGGACAGCAGGATCTTGCGAGCGCCCTCCATCGAGGTCTCGAGCAGCGGCGAGGACACGGCCGCGGTGGCCGCTTCCATCGCCCGCTTGTCGCCCGTGCCCATGCCGATGCCGAGCAGCGCGTTGCCGGCCTCGGACATGATCGTCCGCACGTCGGCGAAGTCGAGGTTGATCAACCCCGGCAGCGTGACGAGGTCCGAGATGCCCTGGACGCCCTGGCGCAGCACGTCGTCGGCGACCTGGAAGGCGTCGACCATCGACGTCTGCTTGTCGAGCACCGACAGCAGCCGGTTGTTCGGCACCACGATGAGGGTGTCGACTTCCTCGGCCAGCGTCTGGACGCCGCTCTCGGCCAGCTCGCGCCGGCGGGTGCCCTCGAAGCCGAACGGCTTGGTGATGATGCCGACGGTGAGCGCGCCGACCTCGCGGGCGATGCGCGCGACGATCGGGCCGGCGCCCGTGCCGGTGCCGCCACCGGCACCCGCGGCGATGAAGACCATGTCGCTGCCCTTGAGCAGGGACTTGATCTTGTCGTACTCCTCCATCGCGGCGGCGCGGCCGAGGTCCGGGTTGGCTCCGGCGCCCAGGCCACGCGTGATCTGGCTGCCGATGTGGATCGTCAGGTCCGCGTTGGACTGCTGCAGGGACTGCAGGTCGGTGTTGACGGCGATGAACTCGACGCCCTCGAGGCCGGCCTCGACCATGCGGTTGACCGCGTTGACGCCGGCACCGCCGACGCCCACCACGCGGATGACCGGGTGACCGACCGGGCGGGCCACGCCGAACGCCGAGGGGGCGTCGCCGCGGGCGTAGACGTCGTCGCGCGGCGCGTGCGCGGCGGGACGGTCCATGACGTTCTCGGGCAGCTCGGAGCTGAACGCGTTGCGCAGGCGCTCCTGCGGCGACGGCAGCCGGGGGTCCGCCACCGGCGGCACGGCCAGCGAGGGGTGCGGCACGTGGCGCGGCTCGGGGGCCGCGGGCGGCTCGGCGACGGGCGGCTTCTCCTCGACGACCGGCTCAGGGGCGGCCGCGGCCGTCTCGGGCTGCTCGCCGTCCTCGTCGGTCTTGCGGAAGAGGGCCGCGAGCGGGCCCTCTCGCATGGACGCGCGCTTGTTAGGACCTGATGCCATTGGAGAGAACCTCCTGCGCGAGATCGCGATAGGACTGGGCGGCGGAGCCGTCCGGGTCGTACTTGAGGACGGACATGCCCTTCACGGGGGCCTCCGCAAACCGGATGGTCTTGCGGATGCGCGAGGCGAAGACCCGGTCGCCGAAGTTCTCCTCGAGGATCTCGATCGCCTCCTTGGCGTGGATCGTCCGGGTGTCGACGAGCGTGGGCAGGATGCCCTCGATGTCGACGTCTGGGTTGAGGTGCTCGCGGATCATCTGCAGCGTGTTCTGGAGCTGGATCAGCCCTCGCATCGAGAGATACTCGCACTGGACGGGGACGATCACCTTGTCGGCGGCCGTCAGCGCGTTGATCGTCAGCAGCCCGAGGCTGGGGGGCGTGTCGATGCAGATGAAGTCGTAGTCCTCCATGATGGGCGCGAAGGCGCGCTCGAGGGCACGCTCGCGGCCGATCATGGTGCTCATGGCGATCTCGGCGCCGGCGAGGTCGATCGAGGAGCAGGCGACGTCGATCTCGCGCTTCTTGATGACCTCCTTGATGGAGAGCCCGTGCGCGAGCACGTCGTACATCGACTTCTCGACGGTGTCGGGGTCGATGCCCTGCGACATGGTCAGGTTGCCCTGCGGATCCATGTCGCAGCAGAGGACGCGGTGGCCCTCCTCGGCGAAGGCGCAGGCGAGGTTCAGCGTCGTCGTGGTCTTCGCGACGCCACCCTTCTGGTTCGCGAACGCGATGACCTTTGCCTTGTTCACGGTCGGCTCGGCTTTCTCCTCGGGAATCCCGTACACGGCGCGTTATTCGCAAGTCCGTCATGGTTTCCTCCATGCGCGAGGTATCACATTGGGACGACGCTCCCAGCGACACGTCGGACGAGGGGCCGATCGGCAACACCGAGACGTGGCTGAGCGGGGCGGTCGACGCCGTCCGCCTGGGCGTCAGCCGCTACGAGGTCCCGGCCGGGAAGGCCGCGAGCCCGCAGCACGCCGAGGACGAGGAGGTCTTCTACGTGCTGAGCGGATCGGGCTGGAGCCTGGAGGACGATCGCTGCCACGCGATCGGCCCGGGCGACGTCGTCTACTACGCCGCCTACGACCCGGCCCACACCGTCGTCGCCGGCGACGACGGCCTCTCGTTCATCGCCTTCGGCACCGGCGACCCGCCGCGCGGCGTCGTGCGCTTCCCGCGCATCGGCAAGGTCAAGGTCTTCGAGCACCTGCTCGAGGGCGACCGCACCCACCAGTGGAAGCTCGAGGCCCGGCTGCCGCGGATCG
The DNA here is from genome assembly GCA_045805505.1 of Solirubrobacteraceae bacterium. Lineage (GTDB taxonomy): Bacteria > Actinomycetota > Thermoleophilia > Solirubrobacterales > Solirubrobacteraceae > BP-464. The sequence continues at coordinate 10,041 of JBJMLA010000019.1, read as the reverse complement.
AGGTCAAGGACGATCCCGACCCGCGGCCCGCGACGATCGTCAACGTCGCCGACGTGGAGCCGATGTTCACGCGCGGTGCGACCGAGGGCCGCGCGTTCCTGCGCCCCATGGGCGCCCGGGGCATCGCGCTGAACGAGGCGCGGATCGGCCCGGGCGAGGAGGCCGCGCCCCCGCACTGCCACTCGATGGAGGAGGAGCTCTTCGTCGTGCTCGAGGGCAGCGGCGTGGTCGTGATCGGCGACGACGAGCACCCGGTGCGGGCCGGCAGCGTCGTCGGGCGGCCGCCGGCCACCGGCGTCGCCCATCACTTCCGCGCGGGCGACGACGGGCTGCGCCTGCTGATGTTCAGCGACAAGCACGCCAACGACATGTGCTTCTACCCGCGCACCCGAGAGGTCCGCATCCGCGGCCTCGGCGTGCAGTTCACCGTCTAGGTGGGCGGAGGCTAACTTCCGGGACCTTGCCGAGCCTCCTCGACAGCGATCTCGTGGTCGTCACCGGCAAGGGCGGCGTCGGCAAGTCGACGGTGGCCGCCACGCTGGCGATCATCGCCGCCGAGCGCGGGCAGCGGGTCGTGGTCGCCGAGGTCGGCGGCCGAGCGGACACGCTGCGCCTCCTCGCCGGCCGCGGGGTCGACCAGGTGTCGATCACGCCCCGCGAGGCCATGGACGAGTACCTGCACGATCAGCTGCCCGGCCCGCTCGCCGAGCTGCTCGGCCGCTCCGGCACGTTCGCGGCGTTCGCCGAGGCCACGCCAGGGATGAGCGAGCTGCTGACCATCGGCAAGGTGTGGGAGCTGATGGCCGACCCCCGGCGCACGCCGGGCGAGGAGCCCTACGACCTCGTGATCCTCGACGCGCCGGCCAGCGGCCACGGCCTCGCCCTGCTCGGCGCGCCGCGCACGTTCAGCGAGGCCGCGCGGCTCGGGCCGATCCACCGCCAGGCCGGTCTCATCCACGAGACGCTCAGCGACCCCGCCCGCACGTCGGTCGTCGTCGTCACGCTGGCTGAGGAGATGCCGGTCAACGAGACGCTCGAGCTGCGCGAGGCGCTCGGCACCCGCATGAGCCTCGACGTCGCGCTGATCGTCGCCAACGGCCTGGTGCCCGACCGGCTGACCGACGCCGAGGCAACGACGCTCCAGGCACTCGGCGCCCCCGCCGACTCCCCCGTCGGCGCCGCGCTGTGGGGCCATCGCCGCGCGCGCAGCCAGGGCGAGCAGCTCGTGCGGCTGCGCGACGGGCTGCCGGCCGCGCCCCTCGAGCTGCCGCTGTCCTTCGCCGCCGGGCCCGACCCGGCCGAGCTGATCGCGCTCCTGGAGCCGGCGCTGTGAGGTCTGCGCTTCAGGGCAAGCGCGTCGTGGTCTGCGCCGGCGCGGGCGGCGTGGGCAAGACGACGACGTCGGCGGCGCTCGCGCTGGGCCTCGCGGCCGGCGGCGCGCGGGTGGCGGTGGTCACCATCGACCCGGCCAAGCGGCTGGCCAACGCGCTGGGCCTCCAGGCCCTCGAGAACGAGCCCGAGCGCGTCGACGCCGCGCGGCTGGCCGGCCACGGCATGGAGATCGCCGGCGAGCTGTGGGCCATGACGCTGGACTCCAAGCGCACCTTCGACGACCTCATCGGCCGCCTGGCTCCCGACGAGAAGACGCGCGAGGAGGTGCTCGCCAACCCGATCTATCAGCAGCTCTCCGGCGCGGTCGCCGGCTCGCAGGAGTACACGGCGATGGCCAAGCTCTACGAGCTCGATCGCGATGGGCGCTTCGACGTGATCGTCCTCGACACTCCGCCCAGCCGCAACGCGCTGGACTTCCTCGACGCGCCCGACCGCCTGACCGGCTTCCTCGAGGGCAAGGCGCTGCGGGCCTTCCTCGCGCCGACCGGGCTGGCGGCGAAGTTCCTCGGCCGCGGCACCAGCCTCATGCTCGGCGGCCTGCGGCGGATCACGGGCGTCGAGCTGCTCGAGGACCTCTCGACGTTCTTCGGGTCGCTGGCCGGCCTGATCGCCGGCTTCCGCGAGCGCGCGGAGGGCGTCAAGGCGCTGCTGGCCGACCCGTCGACGGCGTTCGTCGTCGTGGCCTCGCCCGAGCACGAGCCGGTCGAGGAGGCGATCTTCTTCGGCGAGAAGCTGCGCGACGCCGGCCTGCCGTTCGCCGGCCTGATCGTCAACCGCGTGCATGCGCCGGTGCGCGGCACGGCGCCCGAGCTGCCCGAGGCGCTCGCCCTGAAGGTGCGGCAGGCCGCGGCGGAGCTCGACGCGCTGGCCGATCGCGACGCGGCGGCGATCGTGCACCTGCAGGACACGCTGGGGTTCGAACGCGCGACGGTCATCCCCCACCTGCCCGACGACGTGCACGACGTGGACGGCCTCGTGGCCATCCACGACCACCTCTTCGCCTAGCGCGGCGAGAGGATGACCATCGGGATCGTGCGGCCCTTGCTGCGCTCCTGGTAGTCGCGGTAGCCCTTGTAGGACGCGACGGCCTTCGGCCACAGCCGGGCGCGCTCGGTCTCGTCGGCCACGCGAGCGCGGACGGCGCGCTTCTCCCGGCCGACCTGGACGGTCGTGTCGGGGTTGGCCTTGAGGTTGTGAAACCAGGCCGGGTGCTTGGGGAAGCCGCCCTTGGAGGCGACGATCACCAGGTCTTCGCCGTCGGCGACGTAGAGCAGTGGCGCGGTGCGCCTGACGCCGCTCCTGGCCCCGACGTGGTCGAGCAGCAGCATCGTCGGAAAGCCCGGGAACGTGTGCCCGACGCGGCCGTTGGTCGCCTTGTACAGCGCGGTGTGGCCCGCCATCAGCCGCCGCGTGACCGGCCACATCTTGTCGCCGAGATCGAGCACCCACCCCATGGGCGCGAACCCTACGGAGTTTCGAGCAGCTCGTCGGCCAGCCGGCGCACGTCGGAGTCCAGATGGCCACAGAGCACGTCGCGCAGGATCGCGCGCAGGTGTCCCGCCAGGTGCGAGGCGACCATCTCGACGTCGGCGGCCGACGCCGCGTGGCCGGCGATGAGCACCTGCTCGAGCGACACCGCGTGCGCGACGCGCTCGGCGACCGCCTCGTGCTCGCCCTCGGGCGCGCAGAGCGTGGCGACGCGATCGGCGAGCAGCCCGCTGTCGGGGCCCTCGGGCTCGAGCAGCGCGCGCAGCGCCAGGAGGTGGTCGGTGACGCGGTGGGGCGCCGGGCGCTCGCTGCCCATGTCGAAGCGCTGCAGCGCCCAGGCCAGCGGGCCGCCGCGCGGCATGCGGCGCCAGACGAGGTTGCAGAACGCGCGCAGCTCGTCCTCCTGCTCGCAGATGACCACGAGCGAGCCGCCGGGGACACCGCCCGCGCCGGTCGGCGCGGCCTGCCACGGCCCGCCGGCGGTGCGCAGCCAGGCCGACGGCCCCATGGCCACGCGGGCCGAGTCGTAGAGGCGCAGCGCGGTGACCAGCCGGCGGACGCGCGCCGGGGCGTCGCCGACGATGTCCTCGTCGTCGCCGCGGACGACGGCCAGCACGGTCTCGTTCGCGCCGTCCCAGGCCGCCGCCTCCGGCACGCGGTCGAACGTCGACGGACGCGCGAGGAACAGCCCGGGCGCCAGCGCGACCTCCTCGGACTCGAGCTCGATGCCCAGCAGCGGCACGATGACCTCGACGCCCTGGGCGCCGCCGACGACCTGCTCCTCGAGCTGCTCGTAGACGCGCTCGAAGCGCTCGTCGGTGAGCACGAACTCGCTGAGGTCCTCGAAGAGCGCCTCGAGGAACGCCCGCAGCGCGGCCTCGGTCAGCGAGCGGCCGTCGGCCGGGATGTGCGCGTGGCCGCGCGAGCGCAGGTAGCCGTCGAGCCCGCCGCAGGCGCCGACCGCGTGCACGGCCGGCAGCCAGTTCTCCAGCGCGGAGATCGCCTGCGTGCGCTCGGCGATGAAGCCCGCGGTGTCGGGCCGGTAGCAGTACAGGGCCGGGCCGCCACGGCCCGCGCTCTCGTCGAGGACGTCGAAGGGGAGCTCGGCGCCCTGCGCGGTCTCGGCCGCGAGCGTCCACGCGGCCTCCTCGGCAAAGGCTCGAAGGGTCTGGTGCAGGTGCCGGTCGCGCATCAAGGACCCGTTCGCGGCGCCGCGCGCCTTCCCTGCTAGACGAGCCGCGAGACGGCGAACATCACGCCGGCGCCGGCGAGAGCGAGCGGCACCACCGCGGCCGTCGAGGCCTTCAGCGCGCGCGGCAGCAGGTTCGACGTCGCGGCGTAGACGAAGACGCCGGAGAAGAACCCCAGCGCGATGGGGAAGGTCTCGTCGGGGACCGGCACCAGCCCGCCCACCAGGGCGCCGGCCAGCGGCGCGCTCGCGGTGGCGAGCAGCCAGCGCCACTGGCGCGCCCGGTCGTGGCCGTGGGCAACGAGGTAGGAGACCGTGTTGAGCCCGTCGGAGAAGTCGTGCCCGATGACGGCCAGGGCGACGATGACGCCGACGCCCTCGTCGAGGTGAAAGCCCAGGCCGATCGCCAGCCCGTCGAAGAACGAGTGCACTGTGAACCCCGCGGCGCCGGCAACGCCCATCCGGTCGGGGCCGTGGCTGTGGTCCTGACGGTGCAGCCGCTGCTCGAGGATCCGGAAGCCGCCGTAGCCGACGAGGGCCATGACGTACGGGACCCACGCTGCGACGCCGCTGGCGTGGGCGTGGTCGACCGCCTCGGGGATCAGGTCGAAGATCGCGGCGCCCAGGACGGCGCCGCCGGCGACCGCCATCAGCAGCTCGAGGCGGGCGGGCCAGCGCAGGGCGGCGATCCCGCCGCCCATGGTCGAGAAGAACGTGGCGCCGGCGAACGCGAGCGTCAGGAGCATCGGGGGCACAGCCCGGCGAAGAGGACCTGGTGGCTGGTGACGGTGAAGCCCGTCAGCTTCTGCACGCGCGGCAGCGCCTCGCCCACGACGCAGCCGGGAACCTCGCCGACCGCGCCGCAGCTGTCGCAGCGCACGTGCTCGTGATGCTCGCCGGCCGCCTCGTAGCGGGCCTTGCCGTCGCCGAGCTCGACGCGGCGGATCGTGCCGTCCTCCTCCAGCTTGGCAAGGGCGCGGAAGACCGTCGAGAAGTTCGCGTCGATCCCGCGGTCGGCGAGCGCGGCGCCGAGGTCCTCGATGGACCAGTCGTGACGGCCGCGGTCGGAGAGCAGCTCGGTGACGGCGTCGCGGACGGGGCTCGGGCGGGCCATGCCCCGGCAGTTTAGCGCAAGCTACTTGCGCAACTGGATTGCGCTAAGAGGTGACGAGCGCGGCGCAGTCGGCGCCGAGCCAGCGCTCGCCGTAGTTGCGCATGTCGTCGATGATCGGCAGGAGGTCGCGCCCCTTGTCGGTCAGGGCGTACTCCACGCGCGGAGGAACCTCGGCGTAGGTCTGGCGCTCGACGATGCCGGCCTCCTCGAGCGCGCGCAGCCGCAGCGACAGCGTGCGCGGGCTGATGCCGCTGAGCGAGCGCTCGAGCTCGGAAAACCGCGAGCAGCCCTCGGCGAGATCGCGCACGAGCAGCAGGGTCCACTTGCCGCAGATGATCTCCGCGGTCAGGCAGACAGGGCAGGTGTCGTCCATCGCCATCGCACCCAACACTTTACCAAGTGAAGTGTCGAGATCGGACGGGCTGGACGTGGGAGACGAGCCGGCCGTCGATCAGCAGGTGCAGGGCAAAGCCGGTGGGCTCGCCCCGGACCGCGAACGTCTCGGCCCGCAGGTCGAGCGGCTGGCGGATCCTGGTCGCGCTCGGGCACGTCGCGACCGGGCAGGCGCCGACGACACCGGACGACGCGAGGTGCACGTGGCCGCAGACGACCCGCAGCACCTGCGGATGGCGGCCGAGCAGCTCGCCCAGCGCCTCCGGCTCTCCGCCGGCGAGCCCGAGCCGGTCGAGGACCGGGATCCCCGTGGGCAGCGGCGAGTGGTGCAGCGCGACGATCGTCGGGCGCTCCGGGGCCTCCTCGAGCCGCGCCCCCAGCCACTCGAGCTCCGGCGCGATCGTCCCGTCGTCGCGTCCGGGGATCGTCGAGTCCAGCCCGATGATCCGCAGCGCACCGGCGTCGGCGGCCCAGTGGTAGGAGCTCTCCCCCGCCACCGGGAACGCCGCCCGCAGCGCGCCGGGGTCGTCGTGGTTGCCGCCGATGACGTGCACCGGCGTCGCCAGGACCCCGAGCAGCTCGCGGACGATCGCGTACTCCTCCGCCGTCCCGTGCTCGGTCAGGTCGCCGGTCACCACCACGGCATCCGGCGCGGGATCCAATGCGACGACCGCAGCGATCGCCGCAGCGGCATCCACCTCGGCCTCCGGACCCGAGCCGATGTGGAAGTCGGTCAGCTGCGCGAGCACTTCTGCAACATAAAGCGGAGGGTCTGACCCCACGTCTTTATGTTCAGGCGGCGCGGCGCTCCTGGGCCTCGGCGAGGTCGTCCATGGTGGTGCCCTTCTTGCCGTCGGCGGCGAGAAGGAGCTTGAAGTCGTGCGGGCTGCTGGCGAAGGCGAGGGCGTCGTCGACGTTGACGCGGCCGGCCTTGACGTGGTGGAACAGCGCCTGGTCGAAGGTCTGCATGCCGTAGTAGGCGCCGTCGGCGATGACCTCGGCGAGCCGGCCGGTCTGGGCCGGGTCCATGATCATGTCGCGCACGCGGCCGGTCATCCGCATGATCTCGGCGGCGGCGACGCGGCCGCCCTCGGCGCTGGGGACGAGCCGCTGGGAGACGACGCCCTTGAGCGTCCCGGCGAGCATCGCGCGGACCTGGTTGTGCATGTGCGGCGGGAAGAAGTCGATCATGCGGTTGACCGACTCGGCCGCGTCGACGGTGTGGATCGTCGAGAGCACGAGGTGGCCGGTCTCCGCCGCGCTGAGCGCCGTGTGCACCGTCTCCTCGTCGCGCATCTCGCCGATGAGGATCACGTCGGGGTCCTGGCGGAGCACGCGCCGCAGCGCGCGCTTGAACGAATGGGTGTCGCTGCCGATCTCGCGCTGGTTGATCAGCGAGCGCTTGTCGGGGTGCAGGAACTCGATCGGATCCTCGATCGTCACGACGTGCTTGGCCATCGTCGTGTTGATGTGATCGATGATCGCCGCGAGCGTCGTCGACTTGCCCGAGCCCGTCGTGCCCGTCAGCAGGATGATCCCGCGCTCCTCCTCGGCCAGGTCGCGCAGGACCGGGGGCAGCGCCAGCTCGTCGAGCGTCTTGATGGCCACCGGGATCGCGCGGCAGACCAGGGAGACGTGACCGCGCTGATGGAAGGCGTTGACGCGGAAGCGGGCGACGCCCTCGATGGCGAACGAGAAGTCGACCTCCTTCTCGGTCGCGAACTCCTCGAGCCGGGCCGGGTCGGTCAGCATCGCCGTCACGGCACCCTCGGTGTCGGCGGGCGCGAGCACCTCGGCGCCGGGAATCGGCTCGAGCTCGCCGTTGACGCGGATCAGCGGCGGCCCGCCCGCCTTCAGGTGCAGGTCGGAGCCACCGGCTGAGACCAGGTGGCGAAGCGCAGCTTGAACATCGAACACATCAGGTGCTTCGGGCGTCGTGGCCGTCTTCTTGAGCCGCGGGCTCCTCATCCGGACGCTCGTCCGATGGCCGGGCGCGCCGGCGCACGACGATCAGGGCGATCACCAGCAACACGATGACCCCGCCGATGACGATCAGCAGCACCGTCTTGGAGCCGCCGCCATCGCCGCCGGGCTCGGCCTCGGAAGGGACTGCCGTCTTCACGCCGTTGGCGCTGGCGATCCGCGCGACGCCCTTGAGCGCCGCTCGCACCAGGCCGTCGGTCTGCGCGTCGACGTCGATGTTGACGCCGTCGAGCGCCTCGTCGACCTTGTCGCCGAGGTTCTTGCCCCCGAAGCCGCCGGGCATGACCACCAGCAGGTGCAGCTCGTCGACGACCGACTTGCCGTGCGGGTTGGTCGGCAGCTCGCTGGCCAGCAGATCGGTGTACTGCTGCGGGTTGTTGAACATCGTCGGGTAGGAACCGAGGTCGGCGGCCGACTCGATCAGCGCGACCTTCATCGGATAGCCGCCCTCGCGGACCTGCTTGAGCAGCGCATCGAGCGCGGTGACCAGCGGCTTGGACGCCGGCGGCGTGTACGGGTAGAAGGCGTCCTGGCTCGGCAGCACGTCGCTGGCGGGATCTCCGTCGGCGAGCGCGCCCGGCGCCAGGGCGAGGGTCAGCGCGGCGGCGGCGAGGACGAGCTTGCGGACCATGGGGGTCGCGAGATTACTTGTCCCAGACCGGCGCGAACGACGGGTTGACGAAGCGCCGTCCGCGGTCGAGCGCGTCGATGCGGGCTCGCTCGTCGTAGGTCAGCGGCGCCAGCTCGAGCGCCGCCAGGTTCTCGGCGCGGCGCTCGTGCGTCGACGCCTTGGGGATCGCCGCCACGCCGGTCTGGTCGAGCAACCAGCGCAGCGCGACCTGCGCAACGCTCGCGTCGCGCGCCTCGGCGATCTCGGCGATCACCGGGTCGCCGAGCAGCCCGCCGCTGCCCAGCGGGGAGTAGGCCGTGACCACCATGCCGTGGGAGTGGGCGACGTCGAGCACGGCGCGCTGGGCCAGGTACGGGTGGTACTCGACCTGGTTGGAGTGGATGGGGAACTCGGCGATCGCCTCGCGCAGCAGCGCGGTCGGGAAGTTCGCCACGCCCATGTGCCGGGTCAGGCCGTCCTGGCGCACCCGGTGCAGCGCCGCCAGCGTGTCGCCCAGCTTGACCGCCGGGTTGGGCCAGTGCACCAGCAGCAGGTCGACGCGGTCGAGCCCGAGGTCCTTCAGCGACGCCTCGGCCGAGCGGCGCAGGCGGTCGGGCTCGAGATCGTCGAGCCAGACCTTCGTGGTCACCCAGATCTCGCCGCGCGGAATCGCCGCGTCGCGCAGGCCGGCGCCGATGGCGCGCTCGTTCTCGTAGGCCCGCGCCGTGTCGATGTGGCGGTAGCCGAGCTCGAGCGCGTCGACGACCGCGTCGCGCGCGGCGTCGCCCTCGAGCTGGGAGGTCCCCAGGCCCAGCGATGGCATCTTTGTCAGGGACATGTCGGAATCGTGACGGGGTGGTGGCGGGTGCGCCCGGGTTGGAATGTGACTCGTGCGGCAGGGGTAAGGATCCCCACGCACATGTCAGGTGATTCGGTCCAGATGCAGATGGTGCGGCGGTATGCCCGCATCCTGCGCGAACAACAGGCGGATCAGCGCGGTCCGCGCATCGGCGCCCGGGAGCGCCGCACGGCGCGCGAGACGGCGCACGCCGTGACCGAGGCCGTCGGCGACGCCGCGCAGCGCGCGCTCGACGCCGTCAAGTCGCCGGGCTCGCCGGCGACCTGAGCTCAGGCGACATCGCGGAGCTTCTGTGCCTCCGCGAGCGACTGCAGCTTCTTCAGTGACTGGTTCTCGATCTGGCGGATCCGCTCGCGCGTCACGTTGAACGTGCGGCCGACCTCGTCGAGCGTGCGGGGATGCTCCCCGCCGAGCCCGTAGCGCAGCTCGAGCACGCGGCGCTCGCGGTAGGAGAGGTTCTCCAGCGCCTCGCGCAGCGCTTCCTTGGTGAGGATCTCGGCGGCGCGCTCGTAGGGCGACTCGGCGCGCTCGTCGGCGATGAACTGGCCGAACTCCGACTCCTCCTCGTCGCCGACCGGCTTCTCCAGCGAGACGGGAGCCTGGGCGGAGCGCTTGATCGAGTCGACTTCCTCGGGGTCGATGCCGGTGACGTCGGCGATCTCCTCGGCGGTGGGCTCGCGGCCCAGCTCGGTGACGAGCTTGCGCTCGGCGCGGCCGATCTTGTTGAGCTTCTCGACGACGTGGACCGGGATGCGGATCGTGCGCGCCTTGTCGGCCAGCGCGCGGGCGATCGCCTGGCGGATCCACCACGTCGCGTACGTCGAGAACTTGAAGCCCTTGCGGTAGTCGAACTTCTCCGCCGCGCGCACCAGGCCGAGCGTCCCCTCCTGGATGAGGTCGAGGAACGGCAGCCCCTGGTTGCGGTAGTTCTTGGCGATCGAGACGACGAGCCGCAGGTTGGACTCGACCATCTTCTGCTTGGCGTCGAGGTCGCCGCGCTCGATCCGCCGGGC
>JBJMLA010000018.1:0-1993 GCA_045805505.1 Solirubrobacteraceae bacterium | reverse complement strand
CGTCGACCGCTGGTGGTCCCACCAGTCGCGTGCGTCGGTGAACCGGTCGGCGCCCGCCGTACGTCGCACCGCGGCGGTTCCCCACCCGACCAGACCGTCGCCACGACGTACCCAGGCGGTCAGCTCGGGTCCCGGAGGCAGCAGGTCGACGAGCCTCCCCGGGTCATCGACGAGGACCGTGCGCACGACGAGCGGCACGGCCTCGACCTCGACCTCCGGGGGCGTCGACGACGTGGAGGGCTCGCTCACGATCGGTCAGCCTACGGGGACGGCCCAGGCGCACGCCACGAGCCTCGTGCCGGTCCGCCGCCTCTGCCTCGGAACCAGGCTGCATAGGGTGAGCGGGTGACCCGAGCCCAGCTGGACAAGCAGCCCTCGGACGTCGCCGCGATGTTCGACGCCGTGGCGCGCCGCTACGACCTGACCAACGACGTGCTCTCGCTCGGGCAGGACCGCCGCTGGCGCACGCGCGTCGTGGACGCGGTCGACCCGTTGCCCGGCGAGCGAGTCCTCGACCTCGCAGCCGGGACGGGTACGTCGAGCCAGCCGTTCGCGGACCGCGGAGCCCTGGTGGTGCCCTGCGACTTCTCGCTGGGAATGCTGCAGGTCGGCAAGGCGGCGCGACCGCGGCTGGGCTTCACCGCCGGCGACGCGACCCGGCTGCCGTTCGCCGAGGACACCTTCGACGCCGTCACGATCTCCTTCGGGCTGCGCAACGTCGTCGACCCCGACGCCGGGCTGCGCGAGATGCTCCGGGTCACCAGGCCCGGCGGCCGCCTCGTCGTCTGCGAGTTCAGCCACCCGACGTGGCGCCCGTTCCGCACCGCCTACGTCGAGTACCTCATGAAGGCGCTCCCGCCGATCGCCCGAGCCGTCTCCTCCAGCCCCGACGCCTACGTCTACCTCGCCGAGTCGATCCGGGCGTGGCCCGACCAGCGCGGCCTGGCCGGCCGGATCGCCGACGCCGGTTGGTCCACCCCGCGCTGGTTGAACCTCTCCAACGGCATCGTCGCGCTGCACCACGCCACCAAGCCCTGACTGCCCGCAGGCCGAGCGCTGGAGCGGTGGAAAGGGTGCTCGGGGGCCGGGTCGCGGGATGTGACGGAGGCCTCTAGACTGTCGCGCAGAGCCCTCGTGAAGGTTTTCACAAAGGCACAATGGCCCAGCCGACAGCGCGAAGAGGATGCCCCGCATGACCCGGAGCCCCGCGGACGAGCGGACGGCCGACGTCATCGTGGTCGGCGCAGGTCCTGCCGGTGCCTCCGCCGCGTTCCACCTGGCCCGGGCCGGCGTCGACGTGTTGGTGCTGGAGAAGGCCCGCTTCCCCCGCGACAAGGTGTGCGGCGACGGCCTGACCCCCCGCGCGGTGCGCCAGCTCGAGGCCATGGGCATCGACCTCGACGGCCCCGGGTGGGCTCGCAACAAGGGCCTGCGGATCGTCGGCGCAGGGCACCGCCTCGAGCTGCCGTGGCCCGAGCTGTCGACCTTCCCGTCGTACGGGCTGGTGCGCAGCCGCATGGAGCTCGACGAGCTGCTCGCGCGGCACGCCGAGCGGGCCGGCGCCCGGCTGCGCGAGGGTGTCTCCGTGACCGGCCCGGTCATGGACGAGCGCACGGGCCGGGTCACCGGGGTCACCGCTCGGCCGGTGGACGAGCGCGGGCGACGGGTAGGGGACGAGACCACCTACACCGCTCCCGTCGTGATCGCCTGCGACGGAGTCTCCGCGCGGCTGGCCATCGCCCTCGGGCTCGAGCGCCGCGAGGACCGGCCGATGGGCGTCGCAATCCGCGCCTACTACGAGACACCGCGGCACGACGACGAGTGGATGGAGTCGTGGCTCGAGCTCTGGGACGGCGAGCCGGGCAGGAGCAACCTGCTGCCGGGATACGGCTGGATCTTCGGTCTCGGCAACGGACTGTCGAACGTGGGCCTGGGCATCCTCAACACCTCCTCGGCCTTCCAGCAGGTGGACTACAAGGACGTCCTCAGGCGT
>JBJMLA010000017.1:0-77041 GCA_045805505.1 Solirubrobacteraceae bacterium | reverse complement strand
GAGTACGGGTCGACCTGCGACGAGCCGACCGACCGGACCGCGTTGGTCGAGCAGTTCTGCTCGTGGTCGGCGTGGAGGATGAAGAGGATGTCGAGCGCGCGCTCGAGCCGCGGATCGGGCTGGTACTTCAGCTCGGTCATCTTGTACATCATCGACAGGAAGTTGCCCGGGTACTTCAGGTCGTTGTCCGGATAGACGTAGGGCTGGCCCATGTTGTGGCGGTAGGCGAACGCGGCGAGCGTCGGCATCTTCGCGATGAGCCGGATCGTCTGGATGTGACGGTTCTCCGGGTCGTCGATCTCGTTGGCGTCGGGGTAGAACGTCGACAGCGCGCCGACCGAGCCGACGAGCATGCCCATGGGGTGCGCGTCGTAGCGGAAGCCCTCGATGAACTTCTTGACGTTCTCGTGGACGAACGTGTGGATGGTGATCTGGTGCGTCCACTCGGCGAGCTCGTCGGAGGTCGGCAGCTCGCCGTGGACGAGCAGGTAGGCGACCTCGAGGTAGGTGGACTTCTCGGCCAGCTGCTCGATCGGGTAGCCGCGGTACTCGAGGATGCCCTTGTCACCGTCGATGTAGGTGATCGCCGAGCGCGTCGACGCGGTGTTGGTGAACGCCGGGTCGTAGGTCATGAGGCCGAAGTCGTCCTCGTCGACCTTCATCTGGCGGAAGTCCATCGCCCGGACCGTGCCGTCGGTGATCTCCACCTCGTAGCTCTTGCCGGTGCGGTTGTCGGTGACGCTGAGGGTGTCGGCCATGGGTCCTCGCATCGTATTGACTGCGTTATCCGGGCGGCGGCGCCGGAGCGGGGGTCCCCGCTGTCAGGGGGGTGCCCGTCGCCGTGGCGCTGCTCGCGGGCAGCGCCAGGAACTGCTCGGCGATCTCGAGCTGGCGGCCGGCGACGGGGTTGAGCGGGTCGAGCGCGAACTGCCGCTCGGTGGCCTCGACGTAGCCGGGGTTGTCGGCCAGCTGCAGCGCGAGACCCGCGAGCCGCCCCCACGCCTGCGGGTCGTCGGGTGCGCGGTCGACGGCCTCGAGCAGGTCGGCGCGGGCCTCGAGCAGCCGGCCGCGCGCCGCGGCCACCGCGGCGGCGACGAACAGCGGGCGGGTGCTCAGCGGGTTCAGGCGCGCGGCGAGGTCGGCCTCCGCGGCCGCGTCCTCGAGCGCCTCGGGCGTGCGCGCCGAGGAGGTCTCGGCGGCGTTGTCGGCCTTCTCGGCGGCCAGCCACGGCAGCCCGGCCGAGATCACCGCGGCCACCGCGAGCAGCGTGCAGAGGCCCAGCAGCGCGGCGCGCGGGCCGAAGCGCGGCTCGGCGGCAACGACCGGCTCGGCCCGGGCATCGGGCCGGCCGGCGAGGATCGCCAGCATGAGCAGGACCGGCACGGTGACCGCCGGGATCACGAAGTCCCAGTCGTAGAAGCCGTGGACCAGCCAGGCGGCCGCCGCGGCCAGCAGCGCTACGGCCATGTCGCGCGGCCGGCCGCCGGGCATGGCGCGGGTGCGGGCCACGGCGGCGGCGAGCAGCGCGAGGATGGCGCCGTAGGCCAGCAGCAACCCGACGATGCCGGTCTCGGCCAGCAGCTGCATGGGCATGCTGTGGGCCTGGGTGACGGGCAGCGTGTCGTGGCGGTAGCGCAGGTGCAGCAGCGCGAACGTGCCGGCGCCGTGGCCGGTGATCGGCTCGTCGGACCACGCGCCGGCCGCCTCCTTCCACCACGACCAGCGGTTGCCCGAGTTGGTCGATACGAGGCGTACGGGATCGAACTGCTTGTCCTCCTTGACCTGCGTGAAGTCGGTGACCGCCTGGTCGATCGTGCCCGTGAAGCCGTTCTGCGAGCGCGCCAGCCCGGCGGCGCCGACGAGGATCAGGACGCCCGCGGCGACCGCGGCGATCCGGAAGACGCGGCGGGTCCGCTCGCCCGACCAGTTCACGCGCGGCTCGCGGCGCAGCAGCGCGGCGCCCACCGCGAGCAGGGTGCCGGCGGCGACGAGCATGACCGCGCCGAGGATGCGGCCGTCGTGGATGCGCTGGGCCAGCGGCGCGCCGTTGGCGGTCAGCCCTTCGCGCCCGAACGCGACGGCGAGCGGTGCGGCGGCGGCGAGGATGGCCAGCCCCATGGCGATGACGCCGCGCAGCCGGCCGCTGCCGAACAGCGTCAGCACCGCGGCGCCGACGAGGAACGCCGCGACCCCGCCGCGCGAGTAGGTCAGGCCGACGACGACGGCCAGCAGGAAGAGCGCCTCGAGCGCGGCGAGGCGGGCGGCCTGCGAGCGGCCGGCGTCGGTGGCCAGCCGGATCGCCATGGGAGCGGCCAGCGCGCAGAGCAGGCCGAGCGCGTTCCAATATTCCAGCGGCCCGCGCAGGCGCGCGATCGCCTCGGTCCCGCCGACGAGGCCGGGCGCGATCTTCGCGCTCAGCGCATAGAGCGCGACCACGCTGACCACCACGAGGAAGCCGGCGGCGAAGCGCTCGACGGCACGCGGCAGGGCCGCGCCGAGCAGCACCCCGACGCCGGTCAGCAGCACGTAGGCCAGGACGCGGTTGAACTCGGCCCACGAGCGGTCGGGCGCGATGCTCCAGGTGATCGACAGCCCGGTCCAGGCGACGAACAGCGCGAGTGCGACGACGCCGATCCAGGCGCCGCGTGGCGCGCGCGCCCGGGCGGCCTCGCCCACCGAGGCCGACGCGGCGGCGCAGAGGGCCAGCAGCGCGGCGGCGACCTCGAACCACGCCTCGCCCGGCTGGCGGGCGGCACCCGCGGCGAACGCGGCGTACAGGAGTGCCGCGAGGACCGCGGCGAGCAGCGCGGACTGGGCCCGCAGAGGAACTAGCCCGTGGCGACGGCGGCAGCCATGGCGCCGATGACCAGCACCGTGCTGATCGCCATCACGCCGCGCGCGGCGCCGTCGCTGCCGGGGAACTCGGGCCGGCTGAGGCCGAGCGCCGAGAGCACCACGGCCCACGCGGCCAGCGCGCCGCCGGCCAGGTAGAACGCGGTCTTCGAGGTCTCCTCGGCGCCTTCGGCGGCCATGACGAGCAACGCGTGCATGGGCGCGATCCTAACTCTTTCCCGGGCCGCCCTCGTAGCGGCTCTCGGTGGACTCGACCTGGCCCTGGTAATGGGACCCGAGATCGGGGTGGCCGTAGGGCCGCTCGGCGGGCTTGTCGAGCGACATGAACGACAGCTGGGCGATCGGCTTTCCGGCCCACAACTTGATCGGGACGCGCGTCAGGTTGGTGATCTCGAGCGTCAGCGTGCCCTTGAAGCCGGGATCGACGAACCCGGCCGTGGCGTGGACGATCAGCCCGAGGCGGCCGAGACTCGACTTGCCCTCGACGCGGCTGACGAGGTCGTCGGGCATCTCGATGTACTCGGCGGTGCGACCGAGGACGAACTCGCCGGGGTGCACGACGAACGGCTCGTCATCGGAGATCTCGACGTGCTCGGTCAGCCCCGTGGGCATGTCGGCGATGTCGATCGACTCGACGCGGAAGTTGTGGAAGACCCGGAACGAGGGCCCGAGGCGCAGGTCGATGCTCGCGGGCTGGATCATCGAGTCGTCGAACGGATCGATCTTGATCCGTCCTTCGGCGATGAGCCGGCGCAGGGTGCCGTCGGAGATGGCCGCCATGGCGGCGGCAGTCTACGTCTCCTAGCGGTGGTGCTGTGCCCGCGCCGTCAGCGCCGGGCGGCGGGTGCGCAGCGGGGCGACGGCGCCGCCGGGCGATCCGTGCGGCCCGCGGCGGCGCGGGTGGCGCGGAAGGCGCGGGCGATGGGGCGGCTTGACGCCGCCGTCGCCGTTGCTGGGAAGCGGCTCGTCGTCGGTGTTCTTGATCGCCCAGTGGACGATGTAGAGCAGCCCGGCGATCGGCACCTTCAGCACGACCATCAACCAGAAGAAGGTCCAGCCCACGAACGTGAGCGTACCCGAGGGCGGGCGGCGGCGATCAGCCGACGGTGAGCGGCGCGGGAGCCTTGCGCAGCGTGGTCCGGCGGGCCGAGGCCTTGCGGGCCGTGGCGCGGCTGCTGACCTTGCGCTTGGCGGCGCGCGGGGCCGGCAGGCCGAGGAGGCTGCGGACCGCGGCGCCGGCGTCGACGCCGCCGGCGGCGACCGGAAGGCCGTTGGCCTTCGTGGTGGCCAGAAGCTGGGCGCGGAGCTGGTCGGCGGTGGCGGCGGGCTGGGCGCCGGCCATCAGGGCCAGGACGCCGGAGACGTTGGCGGCGGCCTGCGAGGTGCCGCTGCGGACGCCGTAGCCGTGCAGGTCGGTGGAGTCGATGTTCTCGCCCGGGGCGGTGACGTCGACGGTGGCCGCGCCGTAGGAGGAGCCGGGGGCGAGGTGGCCGTCCTCGTCGGTCGAGGCGACCGCGATGACGTTGTCGGAGGCCGACGAAGCGGGGTAGGCGGGCGTGGCGTCGAGGTCGGCGCCGGCGTTGCCGGCGGCGGCGACGATGAGGACGCCGGCGGCCTTGGCCTCGGCGATGGCCGCCTCGAGCGCCGGGTCGTTGTCCGGGCCGGCCATGCTCAGGTTGACGATCTTGGCGCCGTTGGCGACGGCGTAGCGGATGCCGCGAGCGACGTCGTAGACGCTGCCCGAGCCCTTGGCGTCGAGGACGCGGACGATCATGAGCTGCGCGTGCCAGGCGACGCCGGTGACGCCGGTGCCGTTGTTGCCGCGGGCGCCGATGATGCCGGCGACGTGCGTGCCGTGGCCGTTCTCGTCGGTCGGGTCGGCGTCCTTGCCGGCGAAGTCGTAGCCGTGGACGTCGTCGACGAAGCCGTTGGCGTCGTCGTCGATGCCGTTGCCGGCGATCTCGCCGGTGTTCGTCCAGAGGTTGGCGGCGAGGTCCGGGTGGCCGAGCTCGGCGCCCGTGTCGACGACGGCGACGACCGCGCTGCCGGCGGTCGTGACGTTCCAGGCGCTGCGGACGCCCATGCCCGCGTCGGTCGTCAGCTGCCACTGGGCGGCGAACGCGCGGTCGTTCGGGGACTTCATCCTGGCCGCGCTCGCCCCCGAGGGGACGAGCGCCAGCAGCACGGTCGCCACCAGGGTGGCGATGAGGCCGCGGCGGCCGGGATGATTGTGAAGAGCCTCCATGGCGAAAGAAAAGGCGGCCGTCCTTGGCTGCCTATTCCTCTGATCGGCCGTGGTCGGGCGGACTCCAGGGGTCGCTGGACACTGTTGGGCGCGGAGGTCCCCACTTCTGGGGACCTCGCGCATAACGGGGAGGAACCCAGGGTTCGGCTGCGAATGACCCTCGCGCAGAGCCACGACGGCTTCTCCACGCCCATGACCGCACGGATCGCGCTTCTTCTCTCCCTCTTCGCCTGCCTGACCACGGTCTCGCTCGCCCACGCCGACGGCGATCCCGCCGGGCAGTTCCTGCCCGCGCTGGGCGATCGCGACGGCGACGGCCTGCCCGACGCCGCCGACTGCGCCGCCGACGATCCGACGCGCCCCGGGCGCTCGGGCGTCGACCTCGACTGCGACGGCGCGCCCGACGGTGGCGGCAGCGGCATCGACATCGGCATCCTGGGACCGGTCGACGGGGGCCCCGATCCATCGGGCGAGCCCGGCCGGCAGACCGCCGCCTCGCGCCCGTCGTCGGGGACGGGGGAGACGAGGACCGCCGCGCGCCGCGCGGCCGGCGAGGGCGTGGTTGCGGTCAAGGGGCTGCGCCTCGGGCCGTCGGTCGCCGTCTACACCCCGGCGGCCACCGCGCCCGCGCTCGTCTTCGTCGCCAAGGACAACTCGGGCATCACCGTGCGGCCGTCGGTCGTCGTCGACGGCGAGCGGCGCGCGCTGAAGGTGCGCACCCGCTCGGTGCCGCGCGGCCGCGCGTGGGTCGTGCGCGTGCACCAGGGCCGGCGCGTGCGCTTCACCGTGACCGTCGTCGACAGCGGCGGCGTCGACTACACCGCCGCGCGCGCCCTTCCCGCCCGCTAGCCGCGCAGGGCGACCGGGCGGTCCTCGAACCGCGTGATCTGCTGCAGCCGGCCGACGCGCGGCGCGATCTCGCCGGCGGTCAGGCGCTGCACGCGCTCCGTGCCGAACTCCTCGACGTTGAACGACGCCAGGGCGGTGCCGTAGGCCATGGCCCGGCGCAGCACGTCCTCGGTCAGCGGCTCGTCGCGGTGCGCGGCGACGTAGCCGACGAAGCCGCCGGCGAACGTGTCACCCGCGCCCGTCGGGTCCGTCACCGTCTCGAGCGGATAGGCCGGGATCCAGAAGTGGTCGTCGGCGGTGAACAGCGCGGCGCCGTACTTGCCCTGCTTGGCGACGACGACGCTCGGACCCATGCTGAGGACCTGTGCGGCGGCGGTGACGAGGTTCGGCGCCTCGGTCAGCTGCTCGAGCTCCTCGTCGTTGAGGATCAGGCAGTCGACGCGCGCGATGACCTTCTCGAGCGACTCGCGCGCGATGTCGATCCACAGGTTCATCGAGTCCATGGCGACGAACGACGCCTTCTCGCACTGCTCGCGCACCTCGTGCTGGAGGTCGGGCACGATGTTGGCGAGGAACAGCACGTCGACGTCCTTGCTGGCCTGGCTGAGCTTGGGCTCGAACGTCTCGAAGACGTTGAGCTGCGTGTCGAGCGTCTCGCGCTCGTTGAGATTGGCGCTGTACTTGCCGGCCCAGAAGAACGTCTTGCCGCCGGCCACCCGCTCGACGTCGTCCACGTTGGTCCCGCGCGTCGCGAGGATCGCCATCTCCTCGTCGCCGAAGTCGTCGCCGACCGGCCCGACCACGTGCACCGTGTCGAAGAACGACGCCGCGAGCGCGAAGTGCGTCGCCGCCCCTCCGAGCATCCGCTCCCGCTTGCCGAACGGGGTCTCCACGGCGTCAAAGGCAAGGCTCCCGACCACAGTCACGCTCATGGCGCCGCAGCCTAGGAGGTGGGCCGTATTTGTCGGCTGTCAGCCGACAGATCCCGCCCAACCCCGGCGAGCCGGCTCGCAACGCCATCCGGGTCGAGCGTGATGGCGAGCTCGGGAACCCGCCAGACGACCCAGCCTTCGTTGCGAAAGCGTTCGTCCTTCGCTGCATCTCTGCGCTTCCGCCACCGCGACGCGTGGTAGCGGTCGCCATCCGTCTCGACGACCAGCCCGAGATCCGGCCAGCAGAAGTCCACCTCCTCGAGCTTCTCTCCCGACCACTGCTCCGAGTTCACCAGCGGCGTCGCGACCCCAGCCCCCCGGACGATGCGCGCGAAAGCATCCTCCAGCCCGGACCGTGTCGGAAGCACCTCCACCTCCAGAGCCGCCACGAACCTCTTCCTCCCTCGATGATGCGGGTGGCGTTCGAGCACCGCCCACGCCTCGCGCTGATCGAAGACGCGCTGGACCCCCGCCTCGTGGATCCACTTGCCGACCAGCTCGACCGGATGGTCGGTGGAGAGATCCAGCAGCGTCCGCGCCACCGACGTGACGGGCACCCCGTTCGCGGTGGCCAGATCATCGAGGGGGAGTGAGCGTGGGCGGTGCACGACAACCCCCGGGTGGCCCTCGAGCGATCGCGGCCCGCTGACGTGGATGCGCCCGTACCACGACCGGAACCCATGCAGGCGAGCCGCCGGACCGTGACTGACAGCTGATCCGGGTCCGCACGCCAGGACCGCGGCGAGGCACGCGCCTTCGAACGACACATCGGGTCGTCCCACCGCCCACACCCCCTGATGCCGGGAGTGCAGGAAGCCGATCCGAACCAGATGCGACACCTGGTCGCGGGTGAGCCCCGACGCGAGAAGCTCGCGGGTGGACACCACCCCGTGCCGGCTCGCGTCGCTCGCCACCACGGTTGGGCGGGATTTGTCGGCTGTCAGTCGATGAATACCGCCCATGCCGCCAGCGTGGCGGCGCGGGTGTTGCGTGAGGCGCGCGAGATGCTCAGTAACTGCGCGGCAATCCCAGCGAGTGCTCGGCGACGTAGTTGAGGACCATCTCGCGGGAGACGGGGGCGATGCGCATGGTGCGGGCGCCCCACCACATCTCGGTCAGGCCGTACTCGATGGCGACGCCGTTGCCGCCGTGGGTCTGGATGGCGGCGTCGACGCAGTGGATCGCCGCCTCGGCCGCGGCGTACTTCGCCATGTTCGAGGCCTCGCCCGCGCCCTTGGCGCCGGAGTCGTAGAGCCAGCACGCCTTGCGGGTCATCAGCGCCGCGAGCTCGAGCTCGATCTTGGCCTGCGCGAGCGGGTGCGCGATCGCCTGATGCGAGCCGATCGGGGCGCTCCACACGGTGCGCTCGCGGGCGTACTCGGCGGCCTGCAGCAGCGCCCGGCGCCCGAGGCCGATCGCGTTGGCGGCGGTCATGATCCGCTCGGGGTTCAGGCCGTCGAAGACGGTGGCCAGGTCGGCGTGCTCGACGCCGACGAGCCGGTCGGCCGGCACCTCGACGTCGTCGAAGAACAGCGTCCACTGCAGATCGGCGCCGCGCGCCGCGGTCGGGACGACCGCGCGCTCGAGGCCAGGCGCGTCTACGTCGACGATGAACAGCGAGAGCAGGCCGCGGCCGCTCGGCTCGTTCACGCCGGTCTTGGCGACGACGAACAGCGCGTCGGCGTCCTCGACGCCCGAGATGAACGTCTTCTGGCCCGTCAGGAAGTACGAGCCGTTGCGGCGCTCGGCGCGCGTCGACAGGTTGTGCGTGTTGGTCCCCGCGTCGGGCTCGGTGATGGCGAAGGCGATCTTCAGCTCGCCGGACCCGATCCCGCGCAGCCAGCGCTCCTTCTGCTCCGCCGTCCCGTGGCGCGCGAGCACGCTGCCGGCGATCGCGGGCGAGACGACCATCAGCAGCAGCGGCCAGCCCGCGAACGCCAGCTCCTCCATCACGGCCGCGAGCTCGGTCATCCCGCGCCCGCCACCGTCGAACTCCTCCGGGATGTTGACGCCGACGAACCCCTTCTCGGCCAGCGCGTCCCACAGCTCGGTCGGCGGCTTGACCTCCTCCACGCACGCGCGGATGTAGTCGCGCCCGAACCCGGAGGCGATGCCGGCCACCGACTCGCGGATCTGCCGTTCCTCGTCCGACGCCACGAAGCTCATGGCTGCGATCATCGCCGAAATGCGCGCGGTGCGGATAGACGAGTTCGGCGGTCCAGAGGTGCTCAAGGTCGTGGAGATCGAGCGGCCCGAGCCCGGCCCCGGCGAGGTGCTGATCCGCGTCTCTCGGGCCGGCATGAACTTCGCCGACACCCACCAGCGCCACAACCAGTACCTGGCCAAGGCGACGCTCCCGCTCGTCCCGGGCCAGGAGGTCGTCGGCACGCGCGAGGACACCGGCGAGCGCGTGATCGCGCTGTGCGGCACCGGGGGCTACGCCCAGTACGCCCTCGCGCGCGAGGACAGGACGTGGCCGGTCCCCGAGGGCGTCGCCGACGACACCGCGATCGCGCTGCTCATCCAGGGCCTGACCGCCTGGCACCTGCACCGCACGTCGGCGCAGCTGCGCCCGGGCGACAGCGTCGTCGTCCACGGCGCCGCCGGCGGCACGGGCCAGATGATTTTGCAGCTCGCCAAGCCGATGGGCGCGGGACGGGTGATCGCCACCGCCAGCACCGAGGACAAGCGCAAGCGCGCCGAGGAGCTGGGCGCCGACGTCGCGGTCGACTCCGAGCCCGAGGGCCTCGGCGAGCGCCTGACCCGGGCCAACGACGGCCGCGAGCTCGACGTGATCTACGAGATGGCCGGCGGCCAGAGCTTCGACGAGTCGTTCTCCGTCCTGGCGCCGTTCGGCCGCATCGTCGCCTACGGCATCGCCACCCGCGAGCAGAACGAGGTCCGCACCGGCAAGCTCCTGCGGACCAGCCGCAGCGTCGTCGGCTTCTGGTTCAACCACATCTTCGAGCGGCCCGGCTGGGCCGAGGACGCGCTCGCCGATCTCTTCGCCCGGGCCGCCCGCGGGGAGGTGCGAGCGGAGATCGGCGGAACGTGGCCGCTCGAGCAGGCGGCCGACGCGCAGGTCGCCCTGGCCGAACGCCGTACGACGGGCAAGTTGCTGTTGGACCCGAACGCTTGAGCGCCTAGCCTTAAAGCACACATGACGACTTTCAAAGAGCTCGGTCTGTCCGAGCCGATCCTCGAAGCCCTCGAGGACGTGGGGTACGAGAACCCCAGCCCGATCCAGGAGCAGGCGATCCCGTCGATGCTCAAGGGTCACGACATCATCGGCCAGGCCCAGACGGGCTCCGGCAAGACCGCCGCCTTCGGCCTCCCGCTGCTCGAGACGATCGACCCCGAGGTCAACGAGGTCCAGGCCCTGGTCCTGACCCCGACGCGCGAGCTCTGCATCCAGGTGACCCAGGCCATCCGCGCCTACGGCGCCAAGAAGGGCGTCGGCGTCGTCGCCGTCTTCGGCGGCGCACCCATCCGCACCCAGCAGTCCCAGCTGCGCGAGGGCGGTCACGTCGTCGTCGGCACCGTCGGCCGCGTCATGGACCTCATGAGCCGCGCCTCGCTGATCCTGCACTCGTGCCGCTTCGTCGTGCTCGACGAGGCCGACGAGATGCTCGACCTCGGCTTCCTCGAGGACGTCGAGCGGATCCTCGCCGCGACCCCGAACTCCCGCCAGACCGCGCTGTTCAGCGCGACCATGCCGCCCCCGATCCGCAAGCTCGCCGATCGCTACCTCTACGACCCCGTCCACATCAAGGTCGAGGCCGCGACGCTCACCGTCGACTCCGTCGAGCAGTTCCAGCTCGACGTCAAGCAGGCCGACAAGCCCGAGAAGCTCGCCGAGGTCCTGCGCGAGGAGAAGCCCGATCAGGCGATCGTCTTCGTCCGCACCAAGATCCGCTGCGACCAGCTCTACCGCCGCCTGCGCGACAAGGGCTTCAACGTCAAGGCGCTGCACGGCGACATGAGCCAGGGCTCGCGCGACGGCGTCATGCTCAGCTTCAAGGGCGGCCGCACGCCGATCCTCGTCGCCACCGACGTCGCCGCCCGCGGCCTGGACATCTCGACCGTGACGCACGTCGTCAACTACGACGTCCCGGTCTCGCCCGACGTCTACGTCCACCGCATCGGCCGCACCGGCCGCGTCGGGCGCAGCGGCCGCGCGATCACGTTCGTCGAGCCCAAGCAGGCCCGCGAGCTCGAGGCGATCGAGAAGCACACCGGCAGCCCGATCGGCGCGTGGGAGCCCGGCGCCAAGGCCGAGCCCGCCAAGATCGAGACCAAGCCCGCGCGCCACACGAAGCCGAAGGCCTCGGAGGCCGCGAAGGCGCGCAACGGCGACGAGAAGTTCGCCCGCCTGATCGCCGACGCCGGGCGCGCCGGCGGCGTCGAGGTCCGCGACCTCGTCAACATCGTCACGCACAAGGCGGGCCTCGACGGCGAGGCCGTTCGCGACGTCAAGGTCCTCGAGCGCTTCAGCCTGCTCTCGGTGCCCGAGTCCGAGGCCGAGCGCGTCGTCGACGCGGTCAGCGGCAGCGAAGTGGCCGGTACGCAGCTCAAGCTGCAGCGTGCCGGGTAGCCTGTCCGGTAGTGGAGACGCCCGAGACGACACCGACGCCTGAGCGGCCCTGCCGCTCGTGCGGCGCGGCCATGGCGCCCGCCCAGGACTGGTGCCTGGAGTGCGGGACCGCAGCGGCCGGCCGTCTGACCGGCCGCGGCGAGCGCGCGGGCGTCCGCGCGGCCGCCGTGATCATCACCACGATCGTGCTGCTCGTCGGCGGCGCCGTCGCCGCCAGCTACGCGGCGCTGAACTCCGAGGCCGAGCAGGCCGCCACGGCTCCGGCCCCGCCCAGTGCGACGCCGACGGTCGTCGCCGCCGCCCCGACGGTCACCACGCCGCCCGCGACGACCCCGGCGCCCACGCCCCCGCCGGCCCCCGCTCCGGCTCCGGCGCCCGATCCCGCTCCGGCCCCCCCGGCGCCGGATCCCACGCCGACGCCCACCCCCACGCCGACTCCCACGCCCGAGCCGGACCCCGAGCCCGAGCCGGCCGACGTCCACGGCCCGATCGCGCTGGGCGTCGACATCGCCGAGGTCTACGACCCCTACAACGCCGCGATCGACTCGACCGACCCGTCCGACAGCTACGACGAGAACGGCAAGACGATCTTCACCGTCACGACCGCCGCCAAGCAGGACGAGACGGGCGCGCCGGCCGCGATGGGCGTCGGCCTCGACTTCGATCTCGAGACGCGCCAGCAGATCGAGAAGGTCTACTTCCGCACTCCGACGCCCGGCTTCACCGTCGAGGTCTACGCGTCGAAGACGTCGCTGCCGCCCGACATCCTCGACAACCGCTGGAAGCTGCTCGAGACGCGCAAGGACGCCGGCACCGAGAAGGGCTCGAAGGGCCTCGAGAAGATCGAGTTCGAACCGGGCAAGTACACGCACGTCCTGCTCTGGTTCACCACACCCCCGTCCTCCGACGATCCGGCCGCAAACCCGACCGTCGGCATCTCCGAAGTGAGGATCCTCGACTGATGCCCAGCACCGCCACGATGACCACCAACCTCGGCGCGCTCGAGATCGAGCTGTTCGACGAGGACGCGCCCAAGACCGTCAGCAACTTCAAGGAGCTCGCCGGCAAAGGCTTCTACGACGGCGTCATCTTCCACCGGGTCATCAAGGACTTCATGATCCAGGGCGGCGACCCCACCGGCACGGGCACCGGCGGCCCGGGCTATCAGTTCGAGGACGAGTTCAACCAGCACAAGATCGTCCGCGGCGCGCTGGCCATGGCCAACGCCGGCCCGAACACCAACGGCTCGCAGTTCTTCATCGTCACGACCGAGTCGGCCCCGTGGCTGGACGGCAAGCACACCGTGTTCGGCCAGATCACCAGCGGGATGGACGTCGTCGACCAGATCGAGGGCGCCGAGACCGACGGACGCGACAAGCCGCTGAGCGAGGTTCGCATCGAGTCGATCTCGCTGGGCGTCTAAGCCGCCGCAGCGCGCCTCAAGCCGCACCCCCGTTCCGCCGATCACCAAAGGGCGGGATGTCATGGACCGAGGCACACGTACGCCGTCTCTTCTGGCGCGCCGGTTTCGGCGCGACGCCGGACGAGGCTGCCCGCTGGGCGGCCGCCGGCCGCGCGGCGACGCTGACGTGGATCCTCGACGGGACGCCGCAGACGCCGTGGACGGGTCCGGCGCCGACGGCTGAGGGCCAGCCGCTCGACCCGGTCAACGTCTGGGGCCACGACGCGCTGTGGTGGCTGGACCGGATGGTCCGCTCGCCGCGGCCGCTGGTCGAGAAGATGACGCTGTTCTGGCACGACCACTTCGCCACGGCCGACCAGGACGTCAACCTGATGCTGGCCCAGAACCAGATGCTGCGCAAGCACGCGCTGGGCCGCTTCCGCCCGCTGCTCGGCGCCGTCACCCGCGACGCCGCGATGCAGCTCTGGCTCTCGCTCGTCGCCAACGACAAGGACGCGCCGAACGAGAACTACGCGCGCGAGCTGATGGAGCTCTTCACGCTGGGCACGGGCTACTCCGAGCGCGACGTCCGCGAGGCGGCGCGCGCGCTGACCGGCTGGCAGGCCGACTGGGGCGACACCGGGATCGCCACGGTGTTCTTCGCCAAGGACCGCCACGATCGCGGGGTCAAGCGGATCCTCGGCCACAAGGGGCGCTTCGGCACCGACGACCTGCTCGACATCGTCACCACGCACCCGCGGCACGCGCCGTACCTGACCCGCAAGCTGTGGGACTACTTCGTCGCCCAGCCGCCCGACGCGGCAACCGCGGCTCGTCTCGTCAAGACCTACAAGCGCTCCAAGGGCGCGATCAAGCCGGTCGTCGCGCAGATCCTCGGACACCCGCTGCTCTACGCCGACCTCGACGCGCCCGACATGGTCAAGGCGCCGCTCGTCTACGTCGCCGGCACGCTGCGCACCAACGGCAAGGGCGTGACGCTCGAGGCCTACCGCTGGCTGCTGTCGTCGATGGGGCAGGCGCCGTTTCAGCCGCCGACGGTCGCCGGCTGGGAGTGGGGGACCCGCTGGCTGAGCACCGACACCGTCCGGGCCCGCTTCACGCTGGGCAACTACCTGCTCGACGCCGAGAACGGCCCGCTGGCGGTCCCCGACGGCGCGGGCGACCCCGCGCTCTCCCCGGCCCAGCAGGTCGACCAGGCGCTGGGCGCCCTCGGCCGGCCGTGGATCTCCGGCGGCACCCGCCAGGTCCTCGAGGACATGGCCGCCGACTACTTCACCGATCTCGTCAAGTCCTGGCAGATCAAGATCCGCCCCGAGCGCGCGGACATGCTCCAGCGGACCCTTCGCCACCTCATCCTCACGGGCCCGGACGCCCAGCTGCACTAGCCCCATGCCCCGCCACTCCAAGCACCGCGCCTGCGACGACTTCCACCAGACCGCCGCCGCGCTCACCCGCCGGCAGATGATCGGCCGCACGATGGCCGCCGGGGTCACCGCCTACATGGCGGCCAACACGCCGTTCGCGCGCGTCCTCGAGGCCGCCGAGGCGTCGGCCGCGGAGCTCCCCGGTGCGCCCGTGCTCGTCTCGGTCTTCCTGCCCGGAGGCTGCGATCTGCTCTCGACGATCTCGCCGGTCGCCCAGTCCGGCCCGCTGGCCGACATCCGCGGCAAGCTCGCGCTGCCCGACTCGCCGCTGCTGCCGGGCGAGAGCAGCGTGGCGATGCACGAGGCGCTGTCGACCGGCGTCAACGGCGGCATCGCCGGCCTGTTCGGCGCCGGCAAGGTCGGGTTCCTGCCCGGCATCGACTACGCGAACCCCGACCTGTCGCACTTCCACTCCCGCCACTTCTGGGAGACCGGCCTGATCACCGTCAAGGACTCGGCCGGCTGGCTGGGCCGCTGGCTCGACCGGCACGGCTCCGCCGACAACCCGCTGCAGGGCGTCTCGCTCGACGGCCGCCTCTCGCCGATCCTGCGGTCGGCGGCGGCGCCGGTCGCCGCGGTGTCCTCGCCCGGCGACGCCCAGCTGTGGATCAGCGGGACCTGGGGCCGTGCGGCCGACCTCGGCATGAGTGCCTGGGACCGCCTGGCCAACCAGCCCGCGAGCGCACAGCCCGGACCGGTCGCCGCCGCCACGGCGTCGCGGCTGACCAAGTCGGTGGCCGACATGCTCGCGCCGTTCAAGGAGGTCGACGACCTCCCGGTCGCCCAGCTCGTGCCGCGCGTCGAGTACCCGGCCGACAACGACCTGGCCGACAGCCTCAAGTCGCTGGCGGGCATGCTCGACCTGCCGCTCGGCATCCGTGTCGCGACCGTCGAGGCGCCCGGCGACTTCGACACCCACGACAACCAGCCCGAGGAGCTGGGCAAGGCGCTGGCCGAGATCAGCGCGGCGCTGTCGGCGTTCCAGGCCGACCTCGAGGCGCGCGGCAGCGCGCAGCGGGTGCTGACCTTCGTGTGGAGCGAGTTCGGCCGGCGCCCCGAGGCCAACGAGTCCGACGGCACCGACCACGGCGCGGGCGGCATCGCCTGGGTCCAGGGCAGTCGCGCCCAGGGCGGGATCCTGTCGGACTTCCCGCAGCTCTCCCAGCTCGACCGCAACGGCAACCTGCCGGTCACCGTCGACTTCCGCCGCGTCTACGCGTCGCTGCTCGAGCAGTGGCTGGGCACCGACGCCTCCGAGATCATCCCCAACGCGCCGGCCTTCGGCCGCGTCCAGCTCGTCCGGTGATCCTCCCCGCCCTGGCCGCGGCGGCCGTGGCCGCCACGAACGTCGGCGTGGCCGAGCGCGAGTGGCGCATCGGGGTCTACGTGCCCGTCGTCAAGCGCGGCCTGGTCACCTTCAACGTGCACAACTTCGGCGAGGACGCACACGACCTGCGCCTCCGCGGGCCACAGCGCTTCCGCTCGCCGGTCATGCCCGAGGTGCAGCCCGGGCAGAACGCCACGCTGACCGTGCGCCTGTCGCGCAGGGGCCGCTACGCGCTGGTCTGCACGTTGCCCGGCCACGAGAAGCTCGGCATGCGCGCCGTGCTTCGCGTGCGCTGAGGTAGCCTCTCGTTCGACACAGCGTCAAACGCGGAGGAGCAGGCATGGCCGGCACGGTGGAGCAGCACACGAGCAGCGGCAACGGATCGACCGGAGCCCACGAGTTCGAGGTCGTCAACCCCGCCACCGGCGAGGTCATCGCCAAGGTCCCCGACCTCTCCCCGGAGCAGGTCGCCGAGATGGCCGCGCGTGCTCGCGCGGCCCAGCCGGGCTGGGAGGCGATGGGCTTCGAGGGCCGCGGCCGCATCCTGCTGCGCTGCCAGAAGTGGCTGCTCGACAACGCCGAGCGCGTCATCGAGACGATCGTCTCGGAGACCGGCAAGACCTGGGAGGACGCCCAGCTCGCCGAGATCTCCTACGGCGCCAACGCCTTCGGCTTCTGGGCCAAGAACGCCGAGAAGTACCTCGCCGACGAGCGGGTTCGCTCCGCCTCGGTGATGCTCAAGGGCAAGCGGCTGATGATGCGCTACAAGCCGCTCGGGCTGATCGGCGTCATCGGGCCGTGGAACTACCCGCTGACCAACTCGTTCGGCGACTGCATCCCCGCGCTCGCCGCCGGCAACGCCGTGATTCTCAAGCCGTCCGAGGTCACGCCGCTCACCTCGCTGCTGATGGAGCAGATGTTGAAGGAGTGCGGGATGCCGGCCGACGTCTACCAGGTGGCCACCGGCCTCGGCGCGACCGGCGCCGCGCTGGTCGACGAGGTCGACTTCATCATGTTCACGGGCTCGACCGCGACCGGCAAGAAGGTCATGCAGAAGGCGGCCGAGACGCTCACCCCTGTCTCGCTGGAGCTCGGCGGCAAGGACCCGATGATCGTGCTCTCCGACGCCGACGTCGAGCGTGCCGCGAACACCGCGGTCTACGCCGGGATGATGAACGGCGGCCAGACCTGCATCTCGATCGAGCGCGTCTACGTCGAAGCGCCGGTCTATGACGACTTCGTCGCGAAGGTCACCGAGAAGGCCAAGGCCCTGCGCCAGGGCGCTCCGGGCCAGCCCGGCTCGGTCGACATCGGCGCCGTGACCTTCCCCAAGCAGATGGACATCATCGAGGGTCACGTCAACGACGCGATCGCCAAGGGCGCCCGCGCGGTCGTCGGCGGCCACCGCGGCGCCGGCCCCGGCGACTTCTTCGAGCCCACCGTGCTCGTCGACGTCGATCACACGATGGAGTGCATGACCGAGGAGACCTTCGGTCCGACGCTGCCGATCATGAAGGTCGCCGACGCCGAGGAGGCGATCAGGCTCGCCAACGACTCGCCCTACGGCCTGAGCGGCTCGATCTTCTCCAAGGACATCGCTCGCGCCGAGGACGTCGCCCGCCGCGTCGACACCGGCGCCATGTGCATCAACGACGCGCTGATGAACTACTCCGCGCTCGAGCTGCCGATGGGCGGCGCGAAGGCGTCGGGCCTCGGCTCGCGCCACGGCGCCGGCGGCATCCGCAAGTACTGCCAGGCCCAGGCGCTGCTCGTCTCGCGCATCCACCCCAAGCGCGACATCCACACGTTCCCCTACAACAAGAAGACCACCCAGCGGCTGCTGAAGCTCTTCAAGTTCCTCTGGGGCCGCGGCGCGAGGGACTAGCGCGCAGTACCCAGCTCGTCGACGAGGCGCAGCAGGTCGAGCGGGCTGAAGGGCTTGGTGAGGAAGAGATCGGCGCCGGCCTGAAGGGCGGCCTCCTCCTGGTCGCGGCCGGCGGCGGTGAGCATCACGATGCGCGGCGACGCGCCGTGGGCCTCGCGCAGGCCGCGGCAGGCCGCGATCCCGTCCAGGCGCGGCATGTCGATGTCGAGGAAGACGATCGCCGGCGGGTCGGCGGCCGCGACCTCGAGGGCCTGCTCGCCGTCGCCGGCCTGGCGGACCTCGAAGCCCGACACGTCCTCGAGCGTGGTGGCGATCAGCCGCCGGATGAATGGGTCGTCGTCGACGATGAGGACGATCGCCGCGCTCACCGGATCTCCTCGGCGATGCGCAGGAACTCCTCGTCGGGAACGCGCCCGAAGGCCTCGACGGCGGCGGGATCGAACTGCGTGCCGGACTCCTCGCCGATGATCGCGCGGGCCCGGTCGATCGTCATCGCCGGCCGGTAGGGCCGGTCGGTGGTCAAGGCGTCGAACGTGTCGGCGACCGAGAAGACGCGCGCGGCGAGCGGGATGGCTTCGCCGGCCAGCCCGTCGGGGTAGCCGTTGCCGTCCCAGCGCTCGTGGTGGTGGCGGACGACGAGCTTCGCGTCACCGAGGAAGTCGACGTCGCGCAGGATCTGCCAGCCGATCTCGGCGTGCTTCTCCATGACGGTGCGCTCGGGGACGTTGAGCGGCTCGGGCTTGAAGAGGATGGCGTCGGGCACCGCGACCTTGCCGACGTCGTGGAGCAGGAAGCCGAACTCGATCTCGGGGTCGTCGGCCAGCGACATGCCGCCGGCCCGCGCGATGGCCAGGCCGTAGGCGGCGACGCGCTCGGCGTGCTTGCCGGTGTAGGCGTCGCGCGCCTCGACGGCGTTGGCGAGCGCGCGCACGGTCGCCACGTAGGAGTCACGCAGCTCCTGGGCGCGGGCGCGCTCCTGCTTGAAGGTCTCGCGGAGATCGGCGGCGTAGCGCTCGAGCTGACGCTCCTTCTCGAGCGCCTGCTCCTCCCGCTCCGCGAGTGCCTCCTTCAGCAGCTGGATCTCTTCCGTGTCCGGCATGCGGCCACCATCCTAAGTCTGGTCGGCCTGGAGCAGTCCCAGTACGGTCGCGCCGGCCTCCTCGATGGCCACGGGCTCGGCATCGAAGCGCGCCACGCCCGGAGCCTCGGTGCCTCCCGAGAACAGGACGACCGACCGCCGCAGGCGCCGTCCGCGCAGATCCAGGGCGGCCATCGCGGCCTCCGGATCCTGCAGCCCGGTGTCGATCAGGGCGACCTCGAAGAAGTGGTCGAGGCACATGCCGGCGGCGCCGCGGGCGTCGGGCGCCCACTCGTACTCGATGCCCAGCTCGAACAGCGTCGGCTCGAGCGTGTCGCGCAGCTGGTTGCGCGCGACGACCAGGACGCGCACGCGACCGGCCAGGATCGCCTGGCCGAGCGCGTCGACGAGCTCGTCGGCGTCGATGGGCTTCGGGACGACCCATTCGCCGGCCAGCGCCTCGCGACCGCTGAACACCGAGACGACCACCACCGGTATGCCGCGCAGCTGCGGGTCGGCGCGCAGGGTGCGCAGCACCTCGAAGCCGCTCATGCCCGGCATGAGGATGTCCAGGGTGATGGCGTCGAAGCGGCCGGTGCGCAGGCGTTCGAGCGCCTCCTGGCCGGTGTGGACCATGACCGTCTCGACCTCGTAGGGCTCGAGGCGCTGGGCGATGAGCCCGGCGATCTCGGGCTCGTCGTCGACGACGAGCACCCGGCGGCCGCGCAGGGCGTTGCGGGGCGCGGGCCTGCCGTCGGTGTTCTCGGTCGCGCGGGGCAGGCGCACGGCGAACGTGGTCCCGTCGCCCGGCGTGGAGGTGATGGTCACGCTGCCGCCGTGCAGCTCGACCAGCGCGCGGACGATCGCCAGGCCCAGGCCGGTGCCGCCGGGCTGGCCCTCCCCGCGGCCGCGGTAGAAGCGATCGAAGGCGTGGTCGATCTCCTCCTCGGTCATGCCGCGCCCGTCGTCTGAGACCTCGAGCACGACCTGGTGCGCCGTGGCCCGCAGCGAGACCTCGATGCGCCCGCCCTTCTCGGTGTAGAGGTGGGCGTTGGTGATCAGGTTGGTGAGGATCTGGCGGATCCGCGACGGGTCGGCCATCGCCAGCGGAAGGTCGTCGGGCAGGTCGAGCACCAGCTGCTGGGCCTTGTCGTCGAAGCGCGGGCGCAGCAGCGTGACCACCTCGCGGACGGCCTCGCCGATGTCGGCGGGGCGCCGGTGGATCTCGACCCGGCCGGCCTCGACGCGCGCGACGTCGAGCAGGTCGTTGACCAGGTCCACGAGCCGGTTGGTCGACAGCTCGATGATCTCGACGAACTCGCGCTGGCGCGGCGTCAGCTCGCCGCTGGTGGTGGACAGCAGCTCGACGAAGCCCTTGATCGACGTGAGCGGGCTGCGCAGCTCGTGCGAGGCGGTGGCGACGAACTCGCTCTTGAGCCGCTCGAGCCGGATGCGCTCGGTGCCGTCGCGCAGCGACCAGACGACGCCGGCGTCGTCGCCGAGGCGCGCGGCGGTGACGAGCAGCGAGCGCTGCCCGCGCTCGAGCGTCTGCTCGCCCTCCAGCGCCTCCTCCAGGTCGGGCAGCTGCTCGCCGACCCGGCTGCCTACGTCGAGCTCGGGCACGAGCTCCTCGGCACGCGGATTGCGCTGCTCGATCACGCCCGCGGCGTCGGTGATCAGCAGGGCGTCGCCCAGGCTGCTGATCGTCGTGTCGAGCCGCCGCCGCTCGGCCTCGATCGCGGCCGAGGCGCCCTCGAGGTCGGAGGCCATCGCGTTGAAGGCGCCGGCGAGCGCCCGCAGCTCGGCCGGTCCGTCCTCGTCGACGCGGGCGCTCAGGTCACCGCCGGCCAGCCGGCGCGCCGCCGTGACCAGCCGATCGAGCGGCCGGCGCACGGCGCCGATCAGCGCGGCGACCAGCACGAGCGCGGTGATGAGGGCCAGCAGGCCGCCCGCGCCGGCGGCCAGCAGCGCCGTGCGAGAGTCCGTGGTGGCCTTGTCGTGGGCGTCGTCGAGGCGGGCGCGCTGGCGACGGGCCAGCGCGGCCAGCGCCTCCCGCGCCGCGAGCGGCGCGGCCAGGTTGCGCGGATGGGCGCGCAGGGCCGCCTGCCGGCGGGCGGCAGCTTCCAGCGCCTCGACGCTCGCCGGGTCCGAGTGGGCCAGGGTGCGCGCGTCCTCGAGCGTCAGCTCGAACGCCCGCCGCGCCGCCTCGCGCTGGCGGGCCGCGCCGTTGCCGCGCGCCGTTCGCAACGTCGCCTCCTCGACCACGCCGGCGGCGAGCAGGCGGCTCGCGGCGGTCCGCAGCTCGTAGGCGGCGGCCAGCCGGTCCTCGTAGTGCTGGCGCGTGTCGTAGAGGAACGCGACGCCGCCGGCGGCGATGGCCGCGAGCACCACGGTCAGCCCGAGGAGTGCCAGGCGCAGCGATCGCGCGAAGGTCAGACGGGCCACGTCGCCGTGACGCTATCGGTCCGCCGGGCACGACCGCGAGTACCCTTGCGCGCATGGGGCTCCTCGGCCACTGGCGCAGGAGCGTGCTGGGGGCCGGCGGCGTCGCGCTGCTGCTGCCGGTCGGACTTGCGCTCGGGATCGCGCTGACCACCGCCTTCGGCGGCGAGACCACGCTGCGCTCACTCGGGCAGGTCTTCGCCGGCCCCGCCGTGCCCCGCGGCGACGACGCGCCCGGGCTCGAGGCGCCTCGCAGCGTCCCGTCGGTTCCCGTGCGGCCCCGCCTCCCGAGCGGGCGCGTGGCGCCCGGAGTGCCGGAAGGCGCCACCGCACCCGTCGTGCCGCCCAGCGCCTCCGGGCCGGCGAACGGCACGCCCGAGTCGCGTCCGCCCGCCGGTGACGAGGATCCTCCCGGCTCCACTCCGCCGCCCGCGGGCGATCCCGAGACGCCGGAGCCCGCGCCGGTCCCGACGCCCACCCCGGCGCCGGCCAGTCCCGTGCACGAGGCCGTCCAGGACGCCGCCGACGCCGTTCCCGACCTCCCCGGCCCGGCCGGCGACGTCGCGGACGACGCGATGCAGACCGTCGTCGACCTCATTCCCTGAGTGGCTGCGATCGCCCTCTCCTTCTGCGCCTCCCTGTGCTGGGGGATGTCGGATTTCGCCGCCGGGCTCAAGAGCCGCCGCGTCGGGGTCCTCACCGTGCTGACGTGGGTCGAGGGGTCGGGCCTGATCGTCGTGATGGCGATCATCGCCGCCACGGGCGAGCCGCTCCCCGACGGTCGCACCGCGCTCTACGCGGCGCTCGCCGGGACCTGCGGCATCGCCGCGCTCGGGACCTTCTACCGAGCGCTGTCGCTGGGCACGATGAGCATCGTCGCTCCGATCTCGGCCACGGGCGTGCTGATTCCCGTCGTCGTCGGCATCGCGACCGGCGACACCCTGAGCCTGCTCATCGGCGTGGGCTTCGCCGTGACCATCGGCGGCGTGCTGCTCGCGTCGCGCGAGGAGGTGGGCGAGCTCGACAGCGGCGGGCCCAACCGGCGCGCGATCCTGCTGGCGGTCGGCGCCGCCGTCGGCTTCGGGCTGTACTTCACGTTCGCCGACGTGGCCGCCGACGGGTCGGTGCTGTGGCTGCTGGCGGCGGGCCGGATCGTCGCGCTGCCGTTCATCATCGGCCTGGCCGCGCGCAACTCCCAGCCCATCGTTCCCGCGTTCGAGGACCGCTGGCAGCTGCTGCTCATCGGCTGTGCGGACCTCGCCGCCACCGGCCTCTACGCGCTGGCCACCACGCGCGGAGCGCTGAGCGTCGTCTCGGTGATCGGCGCGCTGTACCCCGTGGTGACCGTGCTGCTCGCGCGCGGGCTGCTCAAGGAGCGGCTCTCCCGATCCCAGGCCGTGGGGGTCATGCTCGCCTTCGCCGGCATCGCCGCGGTCTGCGCGGGCTGATGCTCGCGCACCTCGGCGGTCCGGTCCTCGCGCCGGTTCAGGTGGCCGTCCCGCTGCTGCTGGCCTTCCTCTACACGCGACGCGTGCGGACGCTCGCGCCGACGCCGCGGGCCGTCCCGTTCTGGCGCCAGGCCTGCTTCCTGGGCGGCATCGGGATCATCGTCCTGACGCTCACGTCCCCGGCGGGCCACGTCGCCGACGAGCTGTTCTGGGTCCACATGGCCGAGCACCTGCTGATCGCCGATCTCGCGGCGCTGCTGATGGTCCTCGGGCTCACCGGGCCCCTGCTCGCCCCGCTGCTGCGCATCCGCTGGCTGGGCTGGCTGCGCGTCATGACGCACCCCGCGGTCGCGTTGCCGCTGTGGGCGCTCGACCTCTTCGTCTGGCACATCCCCGGGCTCTACGAGGGCGCGGTCGATCACGCGGTCGTCCATGCGCTCGAGCACGCGATGTTCATCGGCTTCGGCATCGCGATGTGGATGGCGCTGCTCGGCCCGTTGCCGCGGCCGGAGTGGTTCGGCAACGCCGCGAAGCTGCTCTACATCCTCGGCGTGCGGCTGCTCGGCACGATCCTCGCCAACGTGCTGCTGTGGACGGGCGCCGTCTACCCCGAGTACGAGCGCGGCGCGGCGCTGTGGCACGTCTCGCCGGAGACCGACCAGAAGATCGGCGCCGGGATCATGATGGTCGAGGGCTCGATCGTGACCCTGTGCCTGTTCGCGTGGCTGTTCATCCGCGCCGGGCGCGAGGGCGACGAGCGCCAGGCGCTGCTCGACCTCGCCCAGGCCCGCGGCGTGCCGCTCGACGACCGCCGCGCCGCCCGCGCGGTGGCGGCCGGGCGCGGCGACGAGCTACGCGAGCGGATTCAGCGGGCCGCGAACGAGGGCGCCGCGCAGGACGCCACCGGCGAGTCGGGCCCGGCCGGCATGATCACGTCACCGCAGCCGCCGTAGCCCATGTTCGCCGGCTTGTCGGGGAACGCGACGAACGGCCCGCTGCCGAGCGTGTCGAGCGGTGAGGCCATCATCCCGGCGGCCGACAGCGTGAACAGCCGGTCGCCGATGACCGTCGCGCGCTGGATGTCCCACAGCGAGTAGTCGTCGGCGGGATGCTCGATGCGGCCGGCCTCGTCGATGCCGGTGCGCTCGACGCGGAAGCCGACGGCACCGACGAACTGCGTGCTGGTGTCGGTCTTCTCGTCGTAGCTGTAGGTCGTCAGCGGCACGACGGCGAGCTTGGTCTTGGGCCAGTACAGGAACGCGTGGTGGTCGTACTCGGCGGTCGAGGAGCCACCCGCGATCGCGTACTGCGCCAGGCGCCGCGGGTTCGCGGGATCGGAGACGTCGAACAGCGAGAGCTGCGTGCCCGTGGTGCGGCCGTCGGCGCCAGCGTCCTGGCCGATGCCCAGCAGCAGGTCGTCGCCGATCGGGTGCAGGTAGGCCGAGTAGCCGGCGATCTTCAGCTCGCCCGCGACGCGCGGCGCCTCCGGATCGGAGAGGTCGAGCGTGTAGAGCGGGTCGACCTGGCGGAAGGTGACGACGTAGCCCGTGTCGCCCAGGAACCGCACGGCGTAGATCCGCTCGCCCTCGCCGAGCCCCTCGACCTTGCCGAGCTGGTCCATCGTGTCGCGGTCGAGCGTGGTCACGGCGCTGTCGGTGTTGCGCGTCGCCGCGACGCGCAGGACGCCCTTGTGCTCGGACATCGAGAACTGGTTGAGCAGCGAGCCCTCGACCGAGCCGCTCGCCACATAGGTGGTGCGGTCGGGCTGCGAGGTGTCGAACTCGTGGATCTCGGTGCGCGCGTCGGACTGCCAGCGCGTGGTGGCGACGTAGAGCCGGTCGGTCGAGGCGTAGACGTACTGGGCGTCGCTCATCACGGCGTCGGCGTCGACCGACGGCAGGCCCTTGGCCATGTCGACCGTGAGGATCGTGATCGTGTCGAGGCCCGAGAAGCGCGCCGTGTGGCGCAACTGCCCGCAGCTGGTCAGCGCGTGGAAGCGCGCGTGCTTCGGGCGGTGCACGTCGCGGAAGAACGTGTGCGGGCGCCAGGCGCTGAGCTTCGCGCGCCGGACCTGGCGCAGGCGCCGGCCGACCGCCGCGCGCCGTGACGGGGCCGACGTCGCGGCGATGTCGTAGACGACGGGCGCGCGCGACGCCAGCACGATCCGCGCGGTGTCGCCGGTCATGCGCGCGCTGACGTACTCGCCGTCGTCGCGCTCGCGCCGCAGGACCGTCAGCTTCGACGGGTCGGAGACGTCGACCTCGGTCATCCGCGTCACCGGGCGCCCGTAGCCGTTCTCGTCGTCCTGCAGCCAGGCGGTCTGCACCACGACCAGCCGGTCGCCGTGCAGCAGCAGCTCGTGGCCGTAGCCCGGGTCTAGCTCGACCGCGTCGAGCAGCACCGGCGTCTCGGCGGACGCGTCGATCGCGTGCAGCCAGCCGTTGGCCACCGCGTAGATGGTCGTCCCGTCGGTCTTGACGACGTCCGGCTCGTCGACCCCGGCCTCCTGGACGTTCGTGGTGGAGAACGTCTCGCCGCCCGCGGTGGATCCCGCGCTGTCCTGTGAGGCCTGCGGCGTGGCGGGAGCGATCTCGCCGCCCTTGGTGCTCATCGGCGGAACGCCGGTGCTGACGGGCCCCTCGAACGGCATCGGCGCGGGAACCCACCCGGTCTTGACCGCCTGCTGGCCGTGCGTGCGCGCGTAGTCGAGCAGCGCGGGGCACGAGGGGAACGGCCGCAGCCCGGCCGCGTCCGCCGCCGGAGCGCCGAGGGCCGCGAGGGCAAGAAGGAGGACCAACACTCTGCCGGGCATATGCCAACACTACGCGCCGGTTGCGCATCCGTCACAGAGCGGGACGTCGAGTGGACACTTGACGGGCTCACAGCCCCTCAACTGTCCACTCGACGCCGATGGGGGCCCGCTCAGGCGTCGATGGTGCCGCTCACGCAGGTAACGGTCCCGCCGCCGACCCAGATCCGGCCGTCGGCGTCCTGGTCGATGTGCACGCGGCCGGCGCGGCCGAGCGCGGTGCCCTGCGCGGCGACGTAGGGCGCCTGCGCACGCCCCGAGCCGAGCAGCCAGGTTGCCAGCCCCGCGTTGAAGCTGCCGGTCACCGGATCCTCGGCGTACGTGCCGTCCTTGGGGAAGAACGCGCGCACCTCGAAGGCGACATCGGATCCCGGGGCGTGCGGCCCCGCGATGCCGATGTCGAGATCGGCGTAGCCCGGGCGCACGGCGAGCACGTCCTGCGCGCTGCGCAGCAGCACCGCGATCCACGGCGGGCCGCACTCCGCCCAGGCCGCGTCGACGATGTCGCCGGGCGCCAGGTTCAGGGTTGCGGCCACCTGTGCGAAGAGCTCGTCGTCGAGCGGGCCGCTGCGGGTCAGCGGCGGCGCGGCGAAGGCCAGCCTCCCGCCGGCGTCGCGGCGCAGCGGGATCAGCCCGGCCGCGCACTCCTGCACGATCTCGCGAGCATCCGAGCCGGTGGCCGCGAGCCACGCGTGGCACGTGCCGAGCGTCGGGTGCCCGGCGAAGGGCAGCTCCAGCGTGGGGGTGAAGATCCGCACGCGGTAGTCGGCGCCGTCCTGCGTGGGCGGCAGGACGAACGTCGTCTCCGAGAGGTTCGTCCAGTTGGCGATCCGCAGCATCTCCTCGTCGCCGAGCCCCTCGCCGTCGAGGACCACCGCCACCGGGTTGCCGCGGTAGGGCTCGGCGGTGAAGACGTCGACCTGCTCGAACGCGCGGCGCACGGCTAGAGCGTCACGCCGAGCAGCGGCTCGAGCTCGGCCACCGTCTCGGCGGCGGTGCGGTGCACGACGGTCGCCATGCCCATCGCACGCGCCGGCTTGAGGTTGCCGGGCAGGTCGTCGACGAAGACGCAGTCCACCGGCGCCAGGCCGATCCGCTCGGCGCCGAGCGCGTACATCCTCGGGTCGGGCTTGCGCATCCCCTCGAGGTGGGAGATGACCATCCCGTCGAACAGCCGCGCCATGAGGTCCTCCTCGTACTTCAGCGCGGTGCCCCAGGAGTTCGAGATCAGGCCGGTCTTCACGCCCTTCGCGCGGAACGCCGCGACCGCCTCGATCATCTCCTCGTCGGGGCCGAGGTCGGCCCACAGCCGCTGGATGAGCCCCGCGTGCTGGTCCTCGGGCAACCCGAGCGCCGCGCCGAACTCGCGCTCGAAGTCCTGCTCGGTCATCGTGCCGGTCTCCAGGCCCTCGAGCGCGGACCGCGACCGCTCGTCCTCGCGGAACGCGCGGCGGACGAGGTCGGGCTCGAGCCCCTCGCGCGTGCAGAAGCCGCCGAAGGCGACGAACACGTTCGTGGTCAGCACGCCGCCGAAGTCGACGAGCAGGCCGTTGCGCCCGGGCGCGGTCGGATTAGGCACCGAACGCGACTTCCTCGGCGCGCTCGGCGAGCAGCACGACGCCGTCGCCGAACGTCTTGAGGTACGGGTCGTCGGTGGCCCCCGAGATCGCCCGCTTGTAGTTGCCCTCCATGAAGACGATCGACTTCCACAGCGCGAGCGTCTGATACCAGCGGATGTCGGTCATCGAGCGGCCGCTGCCCTCCTCGTAGCGCGCGATCAGCTCCTCGCGCAGGGGGAAGCCCTCCTGGCGCGTGACGCCCGACAGCTCGAACATCCCCAGCGACGGGTCGTCGCGCGAGACCCACAGCGTGCACAGGTAGCCGAGGTCGGCGAGCGGGTCGCCGATCGTCGACATCTCCCAGTCGAAGATCGCGTTGACCCGCGCGGGCGACTCGGGCGCGAGCATCACGTTGCCCAGCCGGTAGTCGCCGTGGACGATCGTCGCGGCCGGCGAATCCGGGAGGTTGGCGGTCAGCCAGTTGCCGACCTTCTCGACCTGCGGGATCTCACGCGTCTTGTTGTGCTCCCACAGCCCGGTGAACCGGCGCACCTGGCGCTCGGTGTAGCCCGTCGGCTTGCCGTAGCCCTCGAGCCCGACGCCCTGCCAGTCGACCGCGTGGACCTCGACGAGCGCGTCGACGAGCTCCTCGCCCATCCGCCGGCGGTCCTCGGTCGAGTCCAGCGGCGCGGGCACCTCGCTCGTGACGACGTGGCCCTCGACCTTCTCCATCACGAAGAACGGCGATCCGATG
Organism: Solirubrobacteraceae bacterium; assembly: GCA_045805505.1. Classification (GTDB taxonomy): domain Bacteria; phylum Actinomycetota; class Thermoleophilia; order Solirubrobacterales; family Solirubrobacteraceae; genus BP-464. The sequence continues at coordinate 49,419 of JBJMLA010000017.1, read as the reverse complement.
ACCGAGTCGTCGTCGCAGTGGGCGAGCACGCGCGGGACGCGCGCATGGCCGTGCACGGCCTGCAGCACGCGCGCCTCGCGCGTCACGTCGTGCGCGCTGGGTGGCAGCGGCCCGCGCGGCGGGCGGCGCAGGACGAACGCGGCGTCTCCGCGCGTGACGGCGAACGTCACGTTGGAGTGCCCCTCGCCGATCGGGTCGAACGCGAGGTCGCCGCTGCCGATCCCGTGCTCGTCGAGGAACGCCAGCAGCGGCTCGACGATGACGAGCGGCTCGCGCTCGTTGCCGGCCGCCTCCTCCCGCGTGGCGACGATGTCGTCAGGCGCGATCGGCGTCGGCATCAGCCGATGTCCCCCGTCATGCGCTTGGTCGACTCGCCGCTCATGGTGGCCTTGAGCAGCTCGCGGGCGATCGTCATGCGGTGCACCTCGCTGGCGCCGTCGTAGATGCGGGCCGCGCGGGCGTCGGTGTACCAGGTCGAGATCGGCAGATCCATGGCGATGCCGGCGGCGCCGTGGATCTGCACCGCGCGGTCGACGATCCGGCCGAAGGCCTCGGAGACGAACGTCTTGGTCATCGCCACCTCCTGGCGATGGGGCAGCCCGCTCTCGACCTTCCAGGCGGTGTGCAGGACCATCAGCTTCGACGCGTACAGGTCGATCGCGCAGTCGGCGATCATGTGCTGGAGCGCCTGGTGGCGCGCGAGCTCCTTGCCGAACGCCTTGCGGCTCAGCAGCCGCTCGGTGGTCAGGTCCAGCGCGCGCTGCGAGACGCCGATCCAGCGCATCGCGTGGGCCAGGCGGCCGCCGGCGAGGCGCTTCTGGGCGATGACGAAGCCCTCGCCCTCGGCGCCCAGGAGGTTCGACGCCGGGACGCGGACGTCGGTCAGCGTGATCTCGGGGTGCCCGCCCGGCGAGTGCGAGCCCATCCACTCCACGTGGCGGCTGATCTCCCAGCCGGGCGTGTCGGTGGGCACCAGGATCAGCGAGTAGTTGCGGTGTCCGGCGGCCTCGTCGGTGCCGGTCTTCGCCACGACGATCGAGAACGCCGCGCCGACCGCGCCGGTGATGCACCACTTCTTCCCGTTGAGCACCCAGTCGTCGCCGTCGCGGACGGCGGTCGTCTCGAGGTTCGTCGGATCCGAGCTGGCCACGTCGGGCTCGGTCATCGCGAAGCACGAGCGGATCGAGCCCTCGGCGAGCGGGCGCAGGAAGCGCTCCTTCTGCTCGTCGGTGCCCGCCATCATCAGCGTGTGCATGTTGCCCTCGTCGGGCGCCATCGCGTTGAGGCCCAGCGAGGCGAGCCCGGACACGCCGCACTCCTGGTTGATCAGCGCCATGCCGAGCACGCCGATGCCCAGCCCGCCGTACTCCTCGGGCATGTGCGGCGTGTAGATGCCGCGCTCGCGCGCCTTGTCGCGCAGGCGCTCGACGACGTCCCACGACGTCAGCAGATCGGTGCGGTCGACGATCTCGCGCTCAGCGGGGAGGACGTCCTCCTCGATGAAGCTGCGAATGCGGGCGAGAAGATCGGCGAGGTGCGGGGGTATCGTGAAGTCGATCGTCCCGGCCGTGCTGGTGGCAGCGTTCATCTGCCGCAATCTATTGGCCGCCTGACGGTTGGCGGCCACTCGCCGCGCACGAACCCGACCATTGACCGGACCGCAACTGGCGCCCTCGCGCCGCGTTTGGAACACGAATGCGACGACTTCTCATCCTCTGCTGCCTGTCCCTCCTCGCCCTGCCCGCCGCGGCGCAGGCCGGTCGCTCCCAGACCGTCAGCTTCGAGGCACCCCGCGACCTGCTCGATCCCGCGACCCGCGAGGCCTCGCTCGACGAGATCCAGGGCCTCGGCGTCCGGGCTCTCCGCGTGATCCTCTACTGGCGCGACGTCGCGCCGAGCCCGCGCAGCGCGACGCCGCCGGCGATCACCGAGACCGATCCCGCCGCCTACGACTGGTCGCACTACGACCCGCTCGTCGACGCGGCCCGTGCGCGCGGGATGAAGGTCCTGCTGACCGTCAGCGGCCCGGTCCCGCGGTGGGCCACGCTGTCGCGTCGCGACCAGTACACACGGCCGTCGTCAGAGCGCTTCGCGCGCTTCGCCCAGGCGGTCGGAACGCACTACAAGGATCGCGTCTCGCTCTACTCGATCTGGAACGAGCCCAACCATCCCGACTTCCTGCGGCCGCAGTTCTTCCGCGGGCTGCCGGCCTCGGGCGTCTGGTACCGCAAGCTGTTCCTCGCGGGCTACAAGGGCCTGCAGCGGTCGGGCATCGCCAAGCCCAAGGTCCTGATGGCCGAGACGGCGCCCGTCGGCACGAGCCACGTCGTCGCGCCGATCGTCTTCCTCAACACCGCGCTGTGCATCGACAAGCGCTCGCTGCGCACGCACAGGGCGTGCAAGGCGCTGCCGGCCTACGGCTACGCCCACCACGCCTACACCCGGCGGCAGGGGCCGTTCTACACGCCCGCTGGGCGCAACGACGTGACGATCGGCTCGCTGAGCCGGCTGACCAAGGCGCTCGATCGCGCATCGCGGCTGCACAAGCTCAAGCGCAAGATCCCCATCTACCTGACCGAGTTCGGCATCCAGTCGGTGCCCGACCCGCTCTACGGCGTCAGCGAGAAGAAGCAGAACGAGTACCGCGCGATCTCCGAGCGCATCGCGTTCGACAACCCGCGGGTCAAGTGGTTCTCGCAGTACCTGCTGCGCGACGACAACCACCTGACCAAGGGCCCGAAGATCTCGCGCTACCCCGGCTTCGAGTCCGGCCTGCGGTTCTCCAACGGCAAGGCGAAGCTCGCGCTGCGCTCCTTCGCGGTGCCACTGGCCGCGCTGCGGCGCGGCAGCGGCGTCTCGCTGTGGGGCCAGGCGCGCCGCGCGAACCGCCAGGTCACCGTGACGATCCTCGCCAACGGCCGCAAGTACAAGCGCATCCGCACCGACTCGCATGGCTACTTCACCACGCAGGTGGCCTACGTCAGGGGCCGCGTCTACAAGCTGCGCTGGGGCGGGCGGACAAGCGCCCCGGTTCGGGTGTACTCGCGCTAGGCAGGCATTTGGAGCTGACGAAGACCGACCGGCGCTGGCTGTGGGGCACGCTGCTCCTGGCCCTCTCGCTGCGCCTGGTCCTGCTGCTCCTCACGCCGGGCTACCGCCCGTTCGGCGATCCGAGCGACTACGACCAGCTGGCGCGGTCGCTGGTCGATCATCACCAGTACACCTCCTCCGCCTACGCCGCGCTGGGCAGCGCGACCGCCTACCGGCCCCCGGCCTACCCCTACTTCCTGGCCGGGGTCTATGAGATCTTCGGCCAGGCATGGACGGCCGGGCGGATCGCCGGTGCCGTGCTCGGCACCGGCACGGTCTTCCTGGTCTGGGAGCTCGCGCGGCGCGTCGCCGGCCAGGACGTCGCGCGCTGGGCCGGCTTGGTGGCGGCGCTGGCCCCGCCGCTGGCGTGGACGAGCACCGGGCTCGTCTCCGAGAACCTCTACCTGCCGCTCCTGCTCGGCGCCGTCCTGCTGATCCTGCGTCATCGCGCGCGCCCGGCCGGGCGCCTGCCGATCCTCGCGGGGCTGGTCCTCGGGGCCGTGGTGCTGACACGCAGCAACGCGATCGTGGTCCTGGTCCCGCTGCTCGCCGGGATCTGGCCGGCGCGCCGGCGCTGGCAGGACGCCGGGCTGCTGCTCGCGGGCTTCGTGATCGCGCTGGTGCCGTGGACGATCCGCAACGCCGTGGTGATGGACACGTTCGCGCCGCTCGGCACCCAGAGCGGGATCTCCATGGCGGGCGTGTTGAACGAGGGCGCAACGGGCAGCGCCTACTACGGCGTGTGGCGGCCGCCCGACAAGGTCGCAGCGCTGGCGCCCTACGTGCGTCGCCCCGACATCGACGAGACCCGGCTCGACAGCAAGCTGCGCCACCTCGCGCTCGACTTCGCCGGCGACCACCCGTCCTACCTGCTGCACGTCACCTACCACCACGTCTGGCAGCTCCTCGAGCTGCGCGACGTGCGCATCACGTCCTCCAACAGTCAGCGCGAGTTCGGGATGCCGACGGGCTTCGCGCGCAAGACGTCGCGCGGCGGCGCGCTGCTGCTGATGGCGCTGGCCCTCGCGGGCGCGTTCACGCTCGCCGCGCGCCGGCGCCTGTGGCGCCGCGAGCACGTCTGGCTGTGGGCGGTCCCGGTGCTGGTGACCGTCACGCTGCTGCCGCTCGTCGGCGCCCCGCGCTACCGGCTCTCGCTCGACCCGTTCCTCTGCGTGTTCGCCGGGGCGGCGCTGCTCGCGGTGGTGCACAAGGTGCGCGGGCGCGATGTCGCCTAGGGTGGCGCCGATGGCCGCCCAGCTCTGGCTCCTGCGACACGGGGAAGCCGAACCGCACGCCGCCGACGACGACTCGCGCGATCTCACGCCGCGCGGGGAGGACCAGGCGCGGGCAGCGGGCCGGGCCGCTGCCGCGCTGGACCTGGTCTTCCACGGCGTCTACACGAGCCCGAAGGTCCGCGCGCGCCGCACGGCCGAGCTGGCCTGCGAAGCGCTCGGTGTCGAGCCGGTGATCCATCCGCCCCTGCGCGACGGGTTCGCCGTGTCAGATGCCCGCGAGCTGCTGCTGGCCGGCGAGGACCAGCGGATCCTCGTGGTGGGCCACAACCCGGATCTCGCGCAGGTCGTCTACGACCTGACGGGGGCTCGCGTGGACTTCAAGAAGGGCGCGCTGGCTGGCGTGCGCGACCGCGACCTGATCGCCCTGCTGCGGCCCCGCGAGCTCGCGGCGATCGCCGCCTCGGTCTAGGGACATGCCGGAACTCCCGGAGGTGGAGATCACCGCCCGACGCCTCGACGAGGCGCTCGCCGGCGCGTTGATCGAGTCGTCGCTGGCGCCGGGCATCAACGCGCTCAAGACGTTCGATCCGCCGCTGCACGCCATCGACGGCCAGCGCATCGCCGGCGTCCGGCGGATCGGCAAGCAGCTCGTCGTCGACGTGGGGGAGGACCTCTCGCTGCTCATCCACCTGATGAGCGCGGGACGGCTGCAGCTCTACGACAAGCGCGCGTCCATGAAGGACCGCACGTCGCGGCTGCTCGTGCGCATCGAGGGTGACCGCGAGCTGCGGCTGCGCGAGTTCGGCACCAAGCAGCGGGCGTGGGTCAAGCTGCTGCGCCGCGAGGCGGTGCTCGAAGACGACGCGGTCTCCACGCTCGGCCCGATGGCCTGGCCCGACCCGCCGGCCGACATGGCGGCGCTGCTCAAGCCCGCGGGTGCCCGGCCGCTGCACGGGGTGCTGCGCGACCAGCGCGTGATCGCCGGCATCGGCCGCTCGTGGGTCGACGAGATCCTGTGGACCGCCAGGCTCTCGCCGTTCAAGCGCGGCAACGACCTCGACGCCGACGAGGCGCGCGCGCTGCGCTCGGCGATCGTCGAGGTCCTCGACGGCGCCCTGCGCCACTACGAGGAGGTCGTGCACCTGCCGATCCCCGACAAGCTCCCGCTGCCGCTGCTGGTCCATCGCAAGCAGGGCGAGCCGTGCCCGCGCTGCGGCACCACGCTCGAGGCCGTCCACTACGAGGACTACGTCATGACCTACTGCCCCCAGGAGCAGACGGGCGGCCAGACGCTCAAGGACCGGCGGCTGTCGAGGCTGCTGAAGTGATCGTCTTCGGCCTGATCTCCAAGGCGATCTTCGCGGTCGGCTTTGTCATCGCCCTGTTCGTCGTCGGCTGGTACTTCTACATCCACGACCACGCGGCGCGGACGACGGGCGGCATCGAGACCTCCCTCTCGCGCGAGCTCGACAAGGACGCGCACTGCCAGGACACCGGCCGCGGCTGGCGCTGCACCGCCGGCGGGCGCACCTACGCGATCCTCCCGCGCGGCAAGAAGAACTGCTGGCGGGCCAACGGTCGCGACGTCGAGGGCTGCGTGAAGGTCATCGACTACGTGCGCGGCCTGGCCTGAGAAACACGTGCCCCTAAGCTGAGGGGAATGTCCATGGTCACCGCTGAGAACTGTCGTCGTGCTCCCGCGTTCCGGAAGTTCGCCGAGCATCGCGGGGCCCGCGGCTTCACGTTCGCCGAGCTGGCGGCCGCGTCGGCCAAGCCCTCGCTGACCGAGCTGGCCACCTGGCTGTCGGAGGCCAGCGCGTCGGGGTACCTCACGGAGACCACGCGCGACGGCGTGCGCCGCTACCACCTCGCATGATCGCGGCCGGGGACAGCGCCCCCGACTTCACCCTTCCCGACCAGGACGGCACCCCGGTCACCCTCTCGGAGCTGCGCGGCAAGCCAGTCGTCGTCTACTTCTACCCCAAGGCCGACACGCCGGGGTGCACGACGCAGGCCTGCGGCGTGCGCGACAACCAGGCGGCCTACGCGAAGGCCGGCGCGACCGTCCTTGGCGTCTCTCCCGATCCGGTCAAGAAGGTCAAGAAGTTCCACGACGGCCAGGGCCTGAACTTCACGTTGCTCGCCGACGAGGACAAGCAGGTCGTCGAGTCCTACGGCGTCTGGGTCGAGAAGTCGATGTACGGCCGCACCTACATGGGCGCCGAGCGCACCACCTTCGTCATCGACGCCGGCGGCAAGGTCGCCGACGTCCTGCGCAAGGTCAAGCCGGGCGAGCACGACAAGCTCGTGCTCGCGGCGCTCGAGTCGCTGTAGCGGTCGCAACTCCTCGGGCCCTCTGCCGTTCACGCAGGTATGACGAAGCTCGTCATCGCGCTGGCTGGTCTCTGCGTACTGGCTCCGGCGTCGAGCGCCGCCGGGAGCCATTGCCGCGGCACCGCCGACGACGCGTTCTACGAGACCGCGACCGCCGTCGTCGAGCACGACACCAACTACGAAGACAGGGACGTGTGGCGCGCGTGCTGGAAGCCGACCGGCCGCGTCGAGCGGCTGGCGGTCGTCCGGCTTGACCGCACGGGGCTGGCAACCCAGACGATGTGGGGCTTCTCGCAGCACGGCGGGTGGCTGGCGTGGGGGCGCTACGGGACCCAGGATCCAGCGCGGTCGGCGCTGCGAAGCGTGAACCTCCGGACGGGCAAGATGGGGCAGAGGGTGCGCGGTGCGTTCGAGGGCAACGGCGCGGCGCGTCTTCCGGCCACCGGCGGGCCGCTGCCCGTGCTCGATCCGCCGTACTACGCGCTCGCGGCCAACGGGAACTTCGGCTGGCTGGTGCAGGGCAGGCACGCCTCGGCCGTCTACGTCCCCGACGGGGCCGGAGGAAGCCGCCGCATCAGCATCCGGGCCGGCTCCTCGAGCATCCGGCGACTCGGCACGCGCGGTACGCAGCTCGTGTGGACCGCCGGCGGCCGCGAGCACGTCTACTCGCTGTCGACGGCGCCGTAGAACGGGCTCCGCGTGACATTCCGTGGGGTAGTCCCACGGAACGTCACGCACACGATCTAGGCCGGGGCCGGCTCGCCCGCCGCGGCCGCCCGCAGCGCCGCGATGTCGAGCTTGCGCATGGTCATCATGGCCTTCATCGCCCGGTCGTTGGCCGCGGGGTCGGGGCCGCGGAAGAGCTCCTCGATGCCCTTGGGCGTGACCTGCCAGGAGAAGCCGAACTTGTCCTTGACCCAGCCGCACATGCTCTCCTCGCCGCCGTCGGCGGTGAGGGCGGTCCAGTAGTGATCGACCTCGGCCTGGTCCTCGCACTCGATGCCGAGCGAGACCGCCTCGTCGGGCGTGAACTCAGGCCCGCCGTTGATGCCGACGAAGCGCTGGCCGTCGAGCTCCCACTCGACGGTCACCACCTGCCCGGCGCGCTGGGTGCTCTCCGTGTAGTGGGTGATCGAGAGGACGCGCGAGTTCGGGAAGATCGAGCAGTAGAACTCGGCGGCTTCCTCGGCCTGGGTGTCGAACCAGAGGTTGGGGGTGATGGAAGGCATGTGGGTAGGACCGCCGCCGCGTCAGGAACTCATCGGCGGCGCGTACCGGTTGTGCAGCATCAGCGTGTTGCCGTCGGGGTCCTTGAAGTGCGCCATGTGGCAGACCCCGCTGTCCATCGTGTCGGCGACGAACGCGATGCCCTTGCCCTCGAGCTCGGCGCGCGCGGCGGCCACGTCGTCGACGTGCAGCGCGATCGGATGGGTGTGCGGCGCGAAGGTCACGCCGAACGCGTCGGACTGCATGAGCGCGAGCGTCAGGTTGCCCGCCTGGTACTCGCCCGCCGGCATCGAGCCCCACTGCTTGCCGAACGGCAGGCCGAGCACCTCGCCGTAGAACGCGCTGGAGCGCTCGTAGTCCTCGGTCGGGACGGTGATGAAGTCGACGCCGGTGATGTTCATGCCCGCGATTCTCTCACGGGGCCTTCGTAGGCTGCGAGCCATGCCCGGATTCAGCTCGCCCCTCGCCCAGGAGCTCGCCGAGGACGTCCTCGAGCGCTTCCTGCGCTACATCCGCATCGACACCAAGTCCCAGCTCGATCGGACCGGGTCGCCGAGCACGCCGGGGCAGCTCGAGCTCGGCCGCCTGCTCGTCGCCGAGCTCACCGAGATCGGGCTACAGGACATCGAGCACGACGACAACGGCTACGTGTTCGCGACGCTGCCCGGCGACGGACCGGCGATCGGCCTGCTGGCCCACCTCGACACGAGCCCCGAGGTCAGCGGTGCCGGCGTCGAGCCGATCGTCCACCGCGGCTACGACGGCGAGGCCATCGCGCTGCCCAAGAACGGGGTGGTCGTCGACAGCCCGATGCTGCGCGAGCAGGCCGGCGACGACGTGGTCACCGCGAGCGGCGACACGCTCCTGGGCGCCGACGACAAGGCCGGCGTCGCCGAGATCATGGGCGCGGTCGCCCACCTCGCGCGGCACCCCGAGCTGCCGCGCCCCACGCTGCGGGTCGGCTTCCTGCCCGACGAGGAGATCGGCATGGGGCCGTCGCTGTTCGACGTCGAGCGCTTCGGCGCGCACTGCGCCTACACGATGGACGGCTCCACGCGCGGCGAGCTGCAGGCCGAGAGCTTCACCGCCGCCGAGGTCCTGCTGACCATCCACGGCGTCGACATCCACCCGGGCTTCGCCAAGGGCAAGCTGGTCAGCGCGCTGCGCCTCGCCGGCCGCGTCCTGGCCGAGCTCCCCGCCGACGTCGCGCCGGAGACGACCGGCGGCCGCGACGGCTTCATCCATCCCTTCGACATGACCGGCGGAACCGCCGGCGCGACGATCCGCTTCATCGTCCGCGACTTCGAGGAAGACCTGCTGTGGGAGAAGGTCGAGCGCGTGCGGGCGATCGCCGAGTCGGTCGTCGGCGCCGAGCCGCGCGCGAGCTTCGACTTCGAGTCCCACGCCCAGTACCCCAACATGCGCGACCACCTCGCGCCGTTCCCCGACGTGCTGGCCAAGGCCCGCGCGGCGATCGTCGCCGAGGGCATCGAGACCATCGAGACGCCGATCCGCGGCGGCACCGACGGCTCGCAGCTCAGTGCGATGGGGCTGCCGACGCCCAACGTCTTCGCCGGCGGCCAGGAGTTCCACTCGGCTCGTGAGTGGGTCACGGTGCAGGACATGGCGGCGGCCGCCGCCGTCATCGTGCGGCTGGCCGGGGAATGGGCCGGCGCGGCGTGATCGACGCGGTCTGCTTCGACAACGACGGCCTGACGCTCGAGACCGAGAGCGCCTGGACCAACGCGGAGATCGAGCTCTTCGCGCGCCACGGCAGCGCGTTCTCCGACGACCACAAGCGCTACATGATCGGCTCGTCGGCCGAGACCGCCGCGCGCAAGCTCGAGGAGATGCTCGGCCGGCCGGGCGACGGTCCGGCGCTGTGGGCCGAGCTGCACGAGCTGGTCATGGCCGAGGTGGGCCGGGGCGTCGAGCCGATGCCCGGTGCCATCGAGCTGATCGACGCGCTGCGAGCCGCCGGCACGCCGGTGGCGCTCGTCTCGAACTCCGCGCGCGAGTTCGTCGAGCTGGGCCTGCGCGGCGCCGGCATCTACGAGCGCTTCGACGCGGTCTTCGCGCGCGAGGACGTGGAGCTCGGCAAGCCGGCGCCCGACCTGTACCTCGCGGCGTGCGCCGCGCTGGGCGCGGACCCGGCGGCGAGCGTCGGGCTCGAGGACTCCGACACCGGCGTGGCGGCGCTGAAAGCCGCGCGGATGTTCGCGATCGGCGTCCCGTCGTTTCCGGGCGTGACGCTCGAGCAGGCCGACCTGGTCGCCGCCAGCCTGGCCGATCCAGCGGTGCACCGCGCCGTCGGCCTGTAGCTTGGCCGCTGTGATCCTGGCGTCCTTCTTCGACGCGGTCGACGAGTTCTTCTCCAGCCTCGCCGAGGTGCAGTGGGGCTCGCTGGCGCTGGGGCTGCTGTTCTTCGGCATCTACCTGGGCTTCCGCTCCCGGGCCTACTTCAACGTCCTGCGCGCCGCCTACCCCGACGTGCGCATCCGCTGGCGCGAGATCTGGGGCGCCTACGTGGCCGCCTACGGGTTCAACAACGTGGTCCCGGCGCGGGGCGGCGACGTCATCAAGGCCTTCCTGACGCGCAGCTCGGTTCCCGGGTCCAGCTACCCCGCCGTCGGCGCCTCGTTCTTCGTCGAGGCGGTCTTCGACCTGACCATGGCCATCCCGATCGCCATCTTCGCGTTCACCCAGGGCGTGTTCCCCAAGCCGCCGGATTTCGCGTCGCTCGACGCGTTCGACCTGTCGTTCTTCGCCTCGCACATGCGCTTCACGCTGTTCCTGCTGACGGCGATCGGCTTTCTCGTCCTGCTGGGCTTCGCGCTGCTCAGCCGCCGGGTCAAGGAGTTCTGGGCCCGCGTGCGCCAGGGCCTGATCATCCTGCGCGACCGCCGCCGCTACTTCCGCGAGGTCTGGCTGGTGCAGTTCGTCGGCTGGCTGTTCCGCTTCGCCGCGTTCTGGATGCTGCTCGAGGCGTTCAACATCGGCGGCTCGGTCAAGAACGTGTTGCTCGTCCTCGGCGTCAACGTCGTCGCGGCGCTCGTGCCGATCAGCCCCGGCGGCGCCGGCGTCCAGCAGGCGTTCCTCGTCAAGGTCTTCGGCTCGGGCGCGGCCGCCTACTCGGTCGGCCAGCAGATCGCCATCGCCGCGTTCAGCCTGGCGATGGGCTTTGCCGCGATCTTCTTCGTGTTCCGCTTCCGCAGCTTCAAGGAGGTCATCCGCGCGGGACGGGAGGCGCGGGCGGCGGAGCAGGCTCCTCCTCCCGAGCCGGCCTGACGTCGCGCTCGAAGCGCGCGGCTTCGACGGCGGTCGCCGGCTCGTCGGCGTGCAGGTAGCGCGTCCCCAGCGACACCAGCAGGTGCAGGACGCCCAGCGCGATGAAGAACGCGGTGGGCTCGCCGTCGCCCGAGAAGCCGAAGATGAACGGCGACGCGACGAGCAGGGCGGCGAGCGCGAAGTCCAGCGCGAGGTGGAAGGGGATGGGGATCGAGCGCATCGCCGCCAGCGGCCAGTCGGTGCTCGCGGCCATCGCGATGACGGCGACGCCCAGCACGATCGACACGGCGGTCGCGGTGTCGTCGTCGAAGGTCAGCAGGAACGGCGCCGCGATCAGCAGCGCACCGAAGACGTACTCGAGCAGGCTGTGGACGGCGAGCGGAAGGCGACCGTTGTGGAGCATGCCCGGGGGATACCCGGGAGCCCGAGGGGCTAGCCGAGCGCGTCGGCGAGCGCACCGCGGTGGGCGGGCTTGGCCGCCTTCCACCGCTCGACGCCGGCCGGGGTGGCGCAGACGTAGATGCCGCGCCGGTCCTCGGTGCACATCCCGCGCTGGGCCAGGCCGTCCTCCTCGAGCCGTGCGACCGCGCGCGACAGCGCGCTCTGGCTGAGGTGCAGCCCCTCGCCGAGGTCCTGCATCCGGCGCTGGTCGTCGCCGCCGGTGGCCAGGCGCTCGAGGATCTCGTACTCGCTGACCCCGAGGCCGTGGGGGCGAAGCGCCTTCTCCAGCGCGGTGTAGGCGCGGTGCTTGCGATCGAGCAGGTCCTTCCAGGCGTCCAGTACCGCGTCCTCGGAGACCTTCGTGGTGGCAGCCATCGCAGCGGCCACCTTATCGGATACGCGCATATTATGCAAGTTCAATGCATGCGCTTGCATTACATGCACACGCATGCAATCATGCCCGCCATGGCGAACAAGACCTCTTCCAAGCACACGCCGTGGAGCGCCTCCGTCTGGGCGCTGATGGTGGTCCTCTGCGGTGTGCTGTTCCTCGACGGGCTCGACGTCTCGATGATCGGCGTCGCTCTTCCCTCCATCGAGCGCGAGCTCGGACTGACCACGACGCAGCTGCAGTGGGTGGTGTCGGGCTACGTGCTCGGCTACGGCGGCCTGCTGCTGCTCGGCGGCCGCGCCGCCGACCTGCTCGGCCGGCGACGGGTGCTGCTCGTCGCATTGGCCATCTTCACGGTGGCCTCGGCGATCGGCGCGCTGTCGGATGACGGCACCGTCCTGATCCTCACGCGCTTCCTCAAGGGCGCGGCCGCGGCGTTCACCGCCCCGGCGACCCTGTCGATCATCACGACCCGGTTCGCGGAGGGCCCGGAGCGCAACCGCGCGCTGAGCATCTACACCGCGGTCGGCGCCAGCGGCTTCTCGCTGGGGCTCGTCCTCGGCGGCGTCCTGACCGAGATCGGCTGGCGCTGGACCTTCATCCTGCCGGTGCCGATCGCCGCCGCGCTGCTGGTGGCCGCCCGCCGCTACGTCCCGCGTGACATCACCGGCGTCATCAGCCGGCGGCAGTTCGACATTCCCGGCGCGCTCACGCTCACCGCGGGCATGCTGCTGCTCGTCCGCACGGTCGTGGTCGCTCCCGAGGACGGATGGGGGGCGGCCTCGACGGTCGCCGCCTTCGCGATCGCCATCGCGCTGCTGGGCTCGTTCGTGGCCATCGAGCTGCGCTCGCGCCATCCGCTGATCCGTCTCGGGATCCTGCGGTCACCGACCCTCGTGGCCGCCAACCTCGGCGCCGCCGCGATGTTCGGGTCCTACATCGGCTTTCAGTTCATCATGACCCTGTACCTGCAGCGGCTCAACGGCTGGTCGGCGATCGAGATGGCGCTGGCCTTCCTGCCCGCCGGGCTGCTGGTGGCCGTCGGCTCGACGCGCATCGGGCCGCTGGTCGAGCGCTTCGGCCCGTCGACGATCGTGGCCGCCGGCTCCCTGTCGGGGCTGGTGGGCTACGGGCTGGCGCTGCGCATCGATGCCGTGCCGGACTTCGCGGCGGTGATCCTGCCGACGATGATCCTGCTGGGCGTGATGTTCATGCTCAACTTCCCGACGTTCAACATCCAGGCGACGTCGGGGGTCGGCGATCACGAGCAGGGGCTGGCGTCGGGCTTGGTGCAGACCTCGTTCCAGGTCGGCGGGGCGGTGGCCCTGGCCATCGTCAGCGCCGTGGCCACGAGCCGCACCGGCGTCGATCCGACGGCGGCCGACTCGCTCGAGGGCTTCCGGGCCGGGCTCTACGTCGCCTTCGGGATCGCCGGGGCCGGGCTGCTCGTCGCGCTCGGCGGGGTCGCGCTCGAGCGGCTGCCGGCGGGCGAGCGCCTCAGGAGATCAGCCGTCGCTCCATGAAGCGGATGGCCAGCCGCCACGCGATCAGCGCGAAGCCGATGAGGAAGGCGAGATGACCGACATCCGCCCAGCCCTGCAGGCCGAAGACCGCGTGGCGGACGAGCTGCACGCAGTGAAACAGCGGGTTGACGTTGCCGGCGACCTGCGCCCACTCGGGAAGGCCCGAGAGAGGGAAGAAGGTGCCGGCCACCAGGAACATCGGCGTAAGGAGGCCACTTTGCCAGTACGAGAAGCTCTCGATCGACTTCGCCTTGGCGGCGATGAAGATGCCGAACGTCGCCCAGCCGTAGCCGGCGATGGCGGCGATGAAGGGCACGAGCAGCATGCCCCAGCTGGGGTCCAGGCCGAAGACCACCGCGACGAGCATCGGGACGCAGCCGTAGGTCCCGGTGCGCGCCGCGATCCACAGCGCTTCGGCCGTCACCAGCTCCTCGGTGTCGACGGGCGCGGCGAGGATCGCGTCGTAGGTGTGCTGGAACTCGTACTTGACGAACGTCGAGTACATGGCGGGGAACGCACCGCTGAACAGCACGGTGGTGGCGACGATGCCGGTCCCGACGAAGTCGATGTAGTCGTAGCCGGCGACCTTGCTGACCAGCGAGCCGAAGCCGAAGCCGAAGGCCAGCAGGTAGATCGTGGGGTCCACGGTCGACGAGAAGGTCGACGAGCGCCAGAACGAGCTGAAGTTGACGATCTCGCGAACGAGCACGCCCTGCAGCGCCGGGCGCTCCAGCCGGCCCAGACGCCGCTGCGCCCGTTGCGTGATCGCGGCCATCAGGCGATCTCCTCGCCGGTCAGGAGGACGAAGACGTCCTCGAGGTTGGTGATCCGCCGCTCGCCGCCGAGGTCCTCGCCGGAGTCGCCGTTGGCGTGGAGGACCGAGATCGACGTGCCGGTGCGCCTCGTGCGCCAGCCGCGCTCGGCGGCCAGCGTCTCGACCTCGCCCAGCCGCGTCGGGGAGCCGTAGACCTCGAGCGCCTCGCTGCCCGCGTGCTCGGTGATGAGCTCGCGGGGCGAGCCCTCGGCGACGGCCTTGCCGTGGGACATGATCGTCACGCGGTCACACAGGCGCTCGGCCTCCTCGATGTAGTGCGTGCTCATCAGGATCGAGACGCCCTCGCTGCGCATCCGGTCGATGAGCGCCCACAGCTCCTGGCGCACCTGCGGGTCCAGGCCGACGGTCGGCTCGTCGAGCAGCACCAGGCGCGGCTGATGGATCAGCGCGCGGGCGACGAGCAGCCGGCGGCGCATGCCGCCCGAGAGCTCGGTGACCTTGGCGGTGCGCCGCGCGCCGAGGTTGGCGACCTTCAGGGCGCGCTCGATCGCCTCCTTGCGGTCCTTGGCCGCCACCCGGTAGAGGTGGCTGAAGACGAGCAGGTTCTGCTCGACGGTCAGGGACTGATCGAGGTTGTCGAGCTGCGGGACGACGCCCATCTGCGCCCGCGCCTGCTTGGAGTCGCCGGGCAGCGTGTAGCCGAGCACCTCGAGCGTGCCCTCGTCGGCGATCGCCTGGGCGGTCAGCAGCTTCATCGTCGTGGACTTGCCTGCCCCGTTGGGGCCGAGCAGGCCGATGCAGGTCCCCTCGGGAACGTCGAGGTCGAGGCCGTCGACGGCGGTCAGGTCCCCGAAGCGCTTGACGACGCCCTGCAGGCGGATGGCCGAGGCCATCAGCGCTCCTGCAGGATCGCCAGGATGTTGCCCGCGGGGTCGCTGAACCAGGCGATGAGCGGCCCGCCCTCGCGCATGATCCCGCGCTCGTCCTGGGGCATCCCGGGGTAGCGCTCGAAGGTCACGCCGCGGGCCACGAGGTCGTCGACCGCCTGCTCGATGTCCTCGACCGGGAAGTTGAGGATCGTGTACTCGGCCGGGCGGTGGCCCGGCTTGGGGTAGACGAGCGTCGGCCGGGCGCCGTCGTGGAGGCGCAGCGTGAGCAGCCCGTGCTCCTCGGCCACCTCTATGCCGAGCGTGCCCTCGTAGAACCGGCGGGCGGCCGCGATGTCGTCGACCGCGAAGCCGCTGAATGCTTCTGTGCTGGCGAACATGATGTCCTGACCCTTGACGCGTACGGAACTCATCGGTGAGCATCGCACGCATGTACGACTACGTGATCGTGGGAGCCGGATCGGCGGGGTGCGTGCTGGCGGCGCGGCTGAGCGAGGATCCGGCGGTGTCGGTGCTGCTGCTCGAGTCCGGGCCGCCCGACGTCAACCAGAACATCCACGTCCCGCTCGGCTACCTCTCGCTCGGCCGCACGGAGGTCGACTGGGACTTCACGTCGGCGCCGGAGCCGTTCTGCGACAACCGCCGCATCACGCTGCCGCGCGGCCGCGTCCTGGGCGGCTCCTCGTCGATCAACGCGATGGTCTACATCCGCGGCAACCGCGCCGACTACGACGGCTGGGGGATCCCGGGCTGGACCTACGACGACCTGCTGCCGTACTTCATCAAGAGCGAGGACAACGAGCGCGGCGCGAGCGAGTTCCACGGCGCGGGCGGACCGCTGCCGGTCTCCGAGAGCCGGTCGCGCAACCCGATGTCGCTGGCCTTCGCGGCCGCGGCGATCGAGGCCGGCTTCCCGGCCAACGACGACTTCAACGGCGCCACGCAGGACGGCTTCGGCATCTACCAGGTCACGCAGCGCAACGGCATGCGCGCCAGCGCCTCGGTCGCCTACCTGCACCCGGCGATGACCCGGCCGAACCTGACCGTGCTGCCCTACATGCACGTCCATCGCGTGCTCTTCGAGGGCACGCGCGCGGCGGGCGTCGTCGCGTCCCAGCTCGGCCGGCTCACCGAGTACCGCGCCGAGCGCGAGGTCATCCTCTGCGGCGGCGCCTACAACTCGCCCCAGCTGCTGATGCTGTCGGGCATCGGGCCGGCCGAGCACCTGACGATGCGCGAGATCGAGGTGCTGGTCGATCAGCCCGAGGTGGGGGAGAACCTCTCCGATCACGCGGCGAGCTACGGCGTGTGGACGACGCCGGAACCGGTCTCGCTGCTGCTGGCGCTCGAGCCCGCGGCGCTCGAGGAGTTCGAGGCGACCCAGAGCGGGCCGCTGACGTCGAACCTCGCCGAGGGCGGCGGCTTCGTCCGCATGGAGTCCGGCGCGCCCGCGCCCGACGTCCAGTTCCACATCGCGCCGGTGCAGATCGTCGACGAGGGGCAGTCCGACCCGACCGCGCACGGGCTGTGGATCTCGCCGTGCGTGCTCCAGCCCGAGGCGCGCGGCAGCGTGCGGCTGCAGAACAACGACCCCACGGGCAAGCCGGTGATCCGCAACAACTTCTACGCGAGCGAGAAGGACACGCGCACGGCGGTCGACGCGTTTCGCCTGATGCTCGAGATCACCCGCCAGCCCGCGCTGGCGCCGTACTGCGCCGAGGGCTTCACCGTTCCGGCCTCCGGTTCCGAGGCCGACCTGCTCGCCCACGTCAAGCGCACGACGTTCGCCATCTACCACCCGGTGGGCACCTGCGCGATGGGCACGGTGGTCGACGACGAGCTGCGCGTACTGGGCGTAGAGGGGCTGCGCGTGGTCGACGCCTCGGTGATGCCGATGGTGCCGCGCGGCAACACCAACGCGCCGACGATCGCCATCGCCGAGCGGGCGGCGGACCTCATCAAGGGCCCGGCGGCCGCCGCGCCCAGCGAGCAGGCGGCCGCGGTCTAGGACAGCCCCTGGCGCGCCTCGCGCACCAGGGTGACGGCCTCCGGGAAGAGCGTGGCCATGACCGCGCGGACCTGCTCGGCCTGCTGCTCGGCCGTTCCCTGGAGGTTGAGCCGCTGGATCGCGGCGACGGTCATCTGCACCGCCAGGCCGATCGCGTTGTCGGCCCAGGCCAGACGCTGCTGGCCCTGCATCTGGTCTGCCATCTCGGCGAGCCGGCGCTGCAGCTCGTCCGGATCGCCGAAGAGTCCACCGAAGCCTTCCATGCCCCACATCGTACGCTCCCGCGGATGCCGGCTTCGATCGAGGGCGCGGGGGTTCCGCTGGCCGTGGAGGAGCGCGGCGAGGGCCGTCCGCTGCTGCTCATCCACGATGTCGCGTCCGATGAGGCGGACGTCGCGTCGCTGGCCGAGGCGCTCGCCGACCGGGCCCGGGTCCTCACCTACGACCGCCGTGGCTACGGCGGCTCCGGAGCGCCCGTGCCCTACGAGGCGACGACCGTCCACGAGCAGGCCGAGGACGCCGCCTGCGTCCTGGCGCAGCTGGCCGGCGAGCCCGCGCTCGTCGCCGGTCTGGGCTTCGGCGCGCTGATCGCGCTGGACCTCGCGAGCCGCCACGCCGAGCGGGTGGGCGGCCTGGTGCTGGCCGATCCGCCGCTGCACGCGTTCGTGGCCGAGGCGGCCGAGGCCCTGTCGGAGGAGCGGCGGCTGCTCGAGGAGTCCTTGCGCGAGGGCGGCCCGGAGCTGGCGGTCGAGCGCTGGCTCGGCTCCGGGGCCGACGCCGGCCGGGTCGCGCGCGCCCGCACCGCGCATCGCGCGTTCTTCGCCGACCTGGCGGGCGTCACGTCGTGGCCCGTGACCCGCGGCACGCTGCGATCGCTCACCGGGCCCGCGGCGATCGTCATCAGCCCCGAGGCGCCGGCGCACGTCCGCGCCGCCGCCGAGGCGCTCGCGACGTTGCTCCCCCAGGCGGCGCGCAGCGACGACGGCGACGTGCTCGCCGCCGCCCGCGCCCTGCTGTAGCCGCTAGCCCTCGCGGTTGTGGAAGTAGAAGACGGGCATCGTCGCCCGGGTGATCTCGGCGGTGATGCGCTGGGCGAGCACGAGGTCACCGGTGCGAACCGCGAGATCGTCGAGCGTGACGATGCCGATCAGCCGCCCGCCGTCGAGCACGGGGAGCCGCCGCACTCCGTGGCTGACCATCAGCTCGGCCGCGTCCTCGACGGTCATCTGCGGCTCGCCGGTGATCACCGGCGCCGTCGCGTGGCCCTGTGCCGGCTCGGCCGGATCGCGGCCGTCGGCGAGCACGCTGACCGCCAGGTCGCGGTCGGTGACGAACCCCACGGGCGTGCCCGCGTCGTCGACGAGGACCACCGAGCCGACGTTGCGCTCGCGCATCGTCTCGGCCACTGCGCGCACCGGGCAGTCCGGCGGGGCGGTCACCACCGACTCGGTCATCACGTCCCGGATCAGCACGCCGCTCACCCTACGCCGCGTCGCGACCCCGCGCGACCCTTAGACTCCCCGGCCGTGGCGCCTCCGTCTCCGACACAGCTCGCCTGGCGCGGCCGCATCGAGACGCTCATCCGCCTCGCGCAGCCCGGCCTCGACCTCCTGCTCAAGGGCGGCGAGCGTCTGTCTCGCGTCGTCGAGCGCGAGGATCTCGACTGGTCGCCGCCGCGCGCGGTGGCCAAGACCACGCCGCGGCCGCGGCTCAAGAGCTGATGGCCGCCGTTCCCGCCGACGGCGCCGGCACGGGCCGCAGCGTCGAGGAGAACCTCGCCTGGGAGGCCCAGTGGGCGCCGCGCGCCGCGACGGTAGCGATCCTCGCCGGCCTGGCGACGATCGCCGGAACGCTGATCTCGAACATCGCGCTGCGCGGGCGGCCGCAGGTCACGATCACGGACGGCCTGGGCGACCTCGCCAACCCGACCAACCCGCACGGTCTGCTCGAGCCGCTGCTGCTCAAGCTCAACGACAACCTGCCGGCGTTCACCGGCGGGCAGATCGTCACCGCGCTGTCCGGCCCGCTCACCGCGCTCGCGCTCATCTACCTCTTCCGTGCCGTCCAGGCCCGCAACCCGGGGCTGGGCCGCAGCGCGCTCATCGCCGTCGTCGCCGGCGGTGTCGCGTCGTTCGTCGGCGGCGTCGTCGGCCCGACCGCGGTGGCCATGTCGGTCTCGGACTTCGTCAGCTCGGCCAACCACTCGACGCAGGCCGCCCACGACGCGCTGCAGCCCAGCGCGGCGCTGACCGCCGGGCTGATCGCGTTCATCGGCCGCGTCGCGCTCGGCCTGGGCATCGTCCTCGTCGCGCTCAACGCGATGCGCGTCGGGCTGCTGACCCGCTTCATGGGGATGCTGGGGATCATGGCCGGCGCCTTCATGGCCTTCCCGCTGATCCAGCTGCCGATCGTCCAGGCCTTCTGGCTCGTCGGCATCGGCGTCCTGTTCCTCGGGCGCTTTCCCAACGGCACGCCGCCCGCCTGGGAGACCGGCCGCGCCGAGCCGTGGCCCACGCGTCAGCAGATGCTCGAGCAGCAGGGCAAGCTGCCCGGTGGCGCGCCCGCCAAGAACAGCCCGCCGCCGGCCGCCGATCCCATCGGGTCGGGTCCGGAGCGCGCGGCGCACGTGCGCTCCAAGAAGAAGAAGCGGCGCCGCTAGGTCACGGTCGCCGCAGCGCGGCGACCACGGCGTCGGGATCCTCCTCGAGGAGGAAGTGCCCGACGTTCGGCACGCGCTCGACGGTGACGTTGGGCTGGCCCTCGTACGGGCCGGCCGGGATGGCCCGCGTGATCAGGTCGCGGTCACCCAGCAGCATCGTCGTCGGGACCTGCACCGTCTGGGAGGCGTAGCGCCCCTTGGCGACGCCGAGCGCCTCGCGCGTCAGGAACGTGCGGTACATCCCGACGGTCACGTGCGGACGCGCGCGGAAGACGTCGTCGTAGACGGCGACCTCCTCGGGGGAGAACTCCCCGCGGGCACGGCCGCGCTTGAGCAGCTGGCCGGCGAAGCCCGCACGGACGATGGCCGAACCGAGCAGCGGCGTGCTGATCGGTCCCTGGTAGCCCAGGGCCAGCGCGAGCGTGCGCGGGTCGCGGCGCGTCGAGAACGGCGGCGGGATGCACGTCGCCAGCAGGCGCTCGAAGCGCTCGGGCGCGCGCAGCGCGGCGAGGATCCCCGTCCAGGCGCCCCAGTCGTGGCCGGCCCAGACGACCTTCTCGAGTCCCAGCGCGTCGAGCAGCGCCAGCAGGTCGGTGGCCAGCTGCTCCTTGGCGTAGCCCTCTCGCGGCGCGTCGGTCCAGCCGTGACCGCGCAGGTCGGGGGCGACGATGCGGAACTCCGTCGAGAGCTCGGCGATGACGTGGCGCCATGCCCACCAGTGCTGCGGCCAGCCGTGGACCAGCAGCAGCGGCGGCGCGTCATGCGGACCGGCCAGCGCGACGTGCGTGCGCAGGCCGCCGGCGTCAATCCACTCGTGCGTGACTCCGGGCAGCGAGGGGGGCGCGCTCACGAACCGGCAAGATATGCCAATGGCCTCCCTGGAGCAGCGTCTCACCGACCTCCTCGACGTTCACACGTTCGATCCGCCACCTGAGTTCACTGCGGGCGCGGCGATCACCGACGCCGAGCAGCCCGAGGACCTCGCGGCAGCGTGGGCCGAGCGTGCGGGCGCGCTCGACTGGTTCCGGGAGTGGGACGAGGTCCTCGACGAGTCCAACCCGCCGTTCTACAAGTGGTTCGCCGGCGGGAAGATCAACGCGTCCTACAACGCGCTGGACCGCCACGTCGAGGCCGGTCGCGGCGACCGGGTCGCGTTTCACTGGCGCGGGGAGGAGGGCGAGGAGCGCGACGTCACCTACGCCGAGCTGCACCGCGATGTCATGCGCTTTGCCAACGCGCTGAAGGGCCGCGGCGTCCAGGCGGGCGACGTGGTCGGCATCTACCTGCCGATGATCCCCGAGGTCGCGGTGGCGATGCTGGCGTGCGCGCGGATCGGCGCGCCGCACAACGTCGTCTTCGGCGGCTTCTCCGCGGAGAGCGTCGCCGAGCGGATGGAGTTCTCCGACGCCAAGCTGCTGATCACCGTCGACGGCGCGCGCCGCAAGGGCAAGACCGCGCCGATCAAGGAGGCGGTCGACGCCTGCATGCCCGACCTCCCGTGCGTGGTCGTCCGCCATACCGACAACGACGCGCCGATGGCCGACAAGGACGCCTGGTACCACGAGCTGCTCGAGGCCGCCGACGCCGACTGCCCGCCGGCGGAGCTCGACGCGGAGCACCCGCTGTTCGTCCTCTACACGAGCGGCTCGACCGCCAAGCCGAAGGGGATCCTGCACACGACGGGCGGCTACCTGACGCACGTCGCCTGGACGCACAAGGCGGTCTTCGACCTGCAGGCCGACTCCGACGTGTGGTTCTGCTCGGCCGACGTCGGCTGGATCACCGGCCACTCCTACATCGTCTACGGGCCGCTGATCAACGGCTGCACGTCGGTGATGTACGAGGGCGCGCCGGACTACCCCCACAAGGGGATCTGGTGGGAGCTGTGCGAGCGCTACGGCGCGACGATCTTCTACACGGCCCCGACGGCGATCCGCGCGTGCATGAAGTGGGGCGTCGAGCACGTCGAGAAGTTCGACCTGTCGAAGATCCGGCTGCTCGGCACGGTCGGCGAGCCGATCAACCCCAAGGCCTGGCTGTGGTACCGCGAGGTCATCGGCGGCGGCACCGCGCCGGTCGTCGACACGTGGTGGCAGACCGAGACGGGCGGGATCATGATCACCACGCTTCCCGGCGCCCAGCACATGCGGCCGGGCTCGGCGGGCCTGCCGATCCCGGGCGTCGACGCCGCCGTGCTCGACGAGGAGGGGACGGAGGTCGACAACGGCACGCAGGGCCTGCTCGCGCTGCGGCGGCCGTGGCCGGGGATGCTGCGCACGCTGTTCCGCGACGACGAGCGCTTCGTCGAGACCTACTGGGACAAGTGGGGCAAGGAGACCTACCTCGTCGGGGATGCAAGCCGGCGCGAGGAGGACGACGGCTACTTCTGGGTCATCGGCCGCATCGACGACGTCATCAACGTCTCGGGCCACCGCATGAGCACCGCCGAGATCGAGTCGGCCATCGTCAGCCACCCGAAGGTCGCCGAGGCGGCCGCGATCGGCCAGAACGACGAGGACACCGGGCAGTCGGTCGCCGCGTTCGTGACGCTCGAGGGCACCGAGGACGAGGGCAGCGACGAGCTGATCGCCGAGATCAACGAGCGCGTCGCCGCCCGCATCGGCAAGTTCGCGCGGCCCAAGCGGATCATCTGGGCCGGCGACCTGCCCAAGACCCGCAGCGGCAAGATCATGCGCCGGCTGCTGCGCGACATCGCCGAGGGCCGCGAGCTCGGAGACGTCACGACGCTGCGCGACCCCGACGTCATGAGCAAGCTCGAGGGCAAGATCAAGGAACGCCAGGCGGACGAGGCGTGAGGCGACTCGGGTTCGCGCTGCTCGCGACGCTGCTGCTCGCCGCTCCCGCCGCGGCGGCGCCGACCGCGGCCACCGCGCCGACCAAGGTCACTCGCGTCGGCGGCGTCGACGTCGCCTACCGGTCGGTCGGCGAGGGCCGGCCGCTCGTGCTGATCATGGGGCTCAGCGGCGCGATGGACGCGTGGCCGCCGAGCTTCGTCGACGCCCTGGCTGCCGCCGGCCACCGGGTGGTGCTGCTCGACAACCAGGGAGTCGGCCGATCGACCGCCCAGCCCGGCGCCCTGACGATCCGGCGGATGGCCGACACGACCGCGGGCCTGGTGCGCAAGCTGGGGCTGCGCCGCCCCGACGTCGCCGGCTGGTCGATGGGCGGCATGATCGCCCAGAGCCTCCTCGTCCGCCATCCCGGGATGTTCCGGCGCGCGGCGCTGCTGTCGACCGCGCCGGGCGACGGCGGCTACACCGCTCCCGCGCCGGAGGCCGTCGCCTCGCTGGCCGGCAACCCGGCGGGCCTGCTCGGCCTGCTGTTCGGCTCGGGCGCCGGCCCGTCCGCGGTGGCCGACTACGCCGCCGACATCGGTAGCCGCCAGGGCTTCGCGCCGCAGGCGAGTGACGCCGTGCGCGCACGCCAGCTGACGGCCAGCAGCTTCTGGCTCGGTGGCCGCGATCCCGACGGGAAGGCGATCGGGCAGCTGCGCCTGCCGGTGCTCGTCGCCGGTGGCAAGGAGGACCGGATCCTGCCGGTCGGCAACCAGATCCACATCGCCACGACGATCGCGCGGGCGAGCTACGTCGACTACCCGCGCGCCGCGCACGGCTTCTTCATCCAGGAGGCCGACCGCTTCCTGCCGCGCCTGGTCGGCTTCCTGCGCTAGGGAGCGAGCCGGGCCACGACGTCGGCGGCGGGCTCGGCGCGGGCGAGCGCGTAGGCCTCGCCCGCCCACAGGTTGATGCTCGCTGCGTCGCCGCGGGCCCGCGCTTCGCGGCGCAGCGGCGCGGTGAGGTGGTGGATCTCGGGATAGGCCAGGGGCGCGTGCGCGCCGTGCTCGTCCATGAACGCGTTGCGGATCCCGCGGGCCAGGCGACCGCTGAAGGCGCGGGTCATGGCGGTCGGGCCGCCGGCGCGCATCGCCTCGCGCTG
The DNA here is from genome assembly GCA_045805505.1 of Solirubrobacteraceae bacterium. Lineage (GTDB taxonomy): Bacteria > Actinomycetota > Thermoleophilia > Solirubrobacterales > Solirubrobacteraceae > BP-464. Next base: position 25,604 of record JBJMLA010000017.1, on the reverse strand, counting down.
CGCCGCGCTCGTGCCCGCCTCCGGGCACAGCAGGAACGCGCTGCCCGCCTGCACGGCGTCGGCGCCGGCCGCGATGGCGCCGGCCACCGCCTCACGGCTCGTCAGCCCGCCGGTGGCCACGAGGCCGCCGGCGAAGCGCGGACGCACGAGCTCGACCAGCGCGAGCGTCCCGTGGGCCTCCGCGTCGTCGCGGTCGGTGAAGGTCCCCCGGTGCCCGCCGGCCTCGATGCCCTGCGCGATGAGCACGTCGGCCACCGGCGCTGCCTGCTCGGCCTCGGCCGGGCAGGTGACCGTCGCCCATACCTCGCTGCCGGCGCCGCGCACGGCGGCCGAGACCTCGTCGCTCGGGCAGCCGAAGGTGAACGAGATCGCCGCCGGCGGGTCGGCGAGGAGGAGGTCGATCTTCTCCGCGTAGCCGTCGTCGTCGTGGCGCGGCTCGCCGACCGGCAGGTCGTGCTCCGCGGCCCAGGCGGCGAGGCGACGCACGTAGGGCTCATAGGTCTCGCGCTGCGCCGGCGCGGGGCCGGGCACGAACACGTTGACGCCGAACGGGCGATGGGTCAGCGCGCGCAGCGCGGCGACCTGCTCGGCCAGCGTCTCGGGAGCCAGGTAGCCCGCGGCGAGAAAACCGAGTCCGCCGGCCTCGCAGACGGCCGCCGCGAGCTCGGGCGTCGACGGTCCCCCGGCCATGGGGGCGAGCACGATCGGCCGCGCGAGCGCATCGAGGACCATGCGCTGCAGTATCGGGGCTAGACGGTGGCGACCGGCACGCGACCGCGGACGATCACGACGTCCTCCTCGCGCTCGCCGGGCGCGAGCAGCCCGCGCTCCTCGAGGACCGGTGCGCGGTCGGTGAGGATCGGCCCCAGCGGGCCGCGGTGCGCGGCCGCGAGGTCGGGATCGAGACCGTTGCGCTCGATGCGCTCCAGCGACGGGTCGACCCCGTTGACCGACGAGTGCACGACGAGCAGCACGCCGCCCGGCCGCAGGTGATCGGGCGCGCGGTCGATGAGCTCGTCGACGAAGCGGCGGCCGTCCGGGCCCGCCTCCGTCGCGCGCTCGAGCCCGCGCGGCTCGTCGCAGACCGCGGGCAGGTACGGCGGGTTGGCGACGATGACGTCGAACTTCTCGCCGGGGACCGCGTCGAGCAGATTGCCGCGCCGCCCCCGGATGCGCACCCGGTTGAGCGCGCCGTTGAGCCGTGCGGCGAACACCGCGCGGCGCGAGACGTCGACCGCGGTGACGCTGCGGGCGCCGGCCAGGCCGGCGGAGACCGCGAGGACGCCGCTGCCCGTGCACAGATCGAGAACGTCGGCGCCGGGCGCGTGCTCGCGCAGCACGTCGGCGAGCATGTAGGCATCGGACGGTGGATGGAAGACCCCTGGGGGTACGACGAGGCGCACGCCATGGCTGGTTCCCCGACAACCCTTCTGTCAAGCGCGGCGCTCCGCGCGCGGTTCGATGAACCAGCGCCGCTGACCGTCGGCCTGGAGGAGGAGATCATGGTCCTCGACGCCGCGACCCTCGATCTCGCGCCGCGCGGCATGGAGCTCGTGGGCGGGCTCGTCGAGCCTGAGATGCCGGCCGCCCAGGTCGAGCTGGCCAGCGACCCGTGCACCACCGTCGACGCCGCGATCGCCGGCCTCGCCGCGGGCCGGCGCGAGCTCGCCGACCGCGCCGCGCCGCTCGGGCTGGCGCTCGGCTGCGCGGGCACCCACCCGTTCGCGGCTGCCGAGGGCGAGCTCAACCGCGGGCCGCGCTACGACGCGATCGAGGAGCGCTACGGATCGATCGCGCGCCGCCAGCTCGTCTTCGCGCTGCAGGTCCACGTCTGCGTGCGCCCCGCCGGCCGCGCCCTGGCCGTCTACAACGCGCTGCGCGGCTACCTGCCCGAGCTCGCCGCGCTGGCCGCCTGCGCCCCGTTCCACGACGGCCGCGACACCGGGTTGGCGTCGATGCGCCCGCTGATCGGCACCCTGCTGCCGCGCCAGGGGGTGCCGCCGGCGCTGGCGTCATGGGACGCGTTCGCCGACGGGCTGCGCTGGGCGGGCGACCCGGCGAGCTGGTGGTGGGAGCTGCGCCCCCACCACGTCCACGGCACGCTCGAGCTGCGGGTGCCCGACGCGCAGCCCACCTTGGCCGACGCTCGCGCGGTCGCCGCCGTCGCCCACGCGCTGACGGGCTGGCTGGCCGAGCGCCTCGACGCCGGCGAGACGCTGCCGGTGCCCGAGACCTGGCGGATCGCCGAGAACCGCTGGAGCGCGCTGCGCCACGGGCTGGCGGGCGAGATGGCCGATCTGGAGACCGGCGAGCGCGAGCCGACGGCCGATCGGGTCGCCGCGCTGCTCGACGCGATCACGCCGACCGCGGAGCGCCTGGGCTGCGCCGCGGGCGTGGCCGCCGCGCGGATCCTGGCCGGCGCCGGCGGCGGCGCCGCGAAGCTCCGAGTGGCCGCCGACGGCGACGTCCGAAGCGCAACCGCCTGGCTCGCGGCGCGCTTTCTGGATGGTGTTTGAGGGTACGGATCGGGCGTGGTCATCGCTGCCCGTGGTCCCCTCTCCGAGGCGCTTCTCGCTGCGCTGACGGCGCCGCCGGGGACGCCGATCGCGGCTCCGCGCGTCGACGCGGCGCACGCCCTCGACGGTGAGGACCTCCACTACGCGCTGTACCTCTGCTACGAGCTGCACTACCGCGGCCTGCCCGGCGTCGACGACCGATGGGAGTGGGACCCGGCGCTGCTCGCGTTCCGCGCTGCGCTCGAGGACGCCTTCGAGGCGGCGCTCGTCGCGGCGATCGGCCCGGCGGCCGGTGGCGTCGACGCGTCCGAGATGGACCTCGCGCTGCGGGCCATCGCCGAGGCCGACGACAGCCCGTCGCTCTCACGGCACCTCGAGCGCGACGGCACCATCGCGCAGTTCCACGAGTTCCTCGTGCACCGCAGCGCCTATCAGCTCAAGGAGGCCGACCCGCACTCGTGGGCGCTGCCGCGCCTGCACGGCCGGCCCAAGGCGGCGATGGTGGAGGTGCAGGCCGACGAGTACGGCGCGGGCCGCCCTGACCGCATCCACGCCCAGCTGTTCGCCGACGCGATGGAGGCCGTCGGGCTCGACAGCGCCTACGGCGCCTACCTCGACCGCATCCCCGGGATCACGCTGGCCACGGTCAACCTGATGTCGCTGTGCGGCCTGCACCGCCGTCTGCGCGGTGCCATCGTCGGGCACCTCGCGCTGTTCGAGATGACCTCCTCGGTCCCCAACCGCCGCTACGCCAACGGCCTGCGGCGCCTCGGCTGCGTGGACGGCGCGCTCGACTTCTTCGACGAGCACGTCGAGGCCGACGCCGTGCACGAGGCGATCGCCGCCGTGGATCTCGCGGGCGGCCTGGCCGAGCAGGACCCGGCGCTGTCGCCGCAGATCCTGTGGGGCGCCCGCGCGCTGGTCTTCGTCGAGGGCCGCTGGGCCGGCCATGTGCTCGACCGCTGGGAGCGCGGCGAGACGTCGCTGCTCGGCGGCTCAGCGCTCGAAACGCGGCTCGCGCCCCTCCTCGAGGCCTGACGGCGCGCGGAAGCGGATGACCTGGTGCGTGCCGTCGCAGAACGGCCGCATCCGGGACTTGCCGCAGCGGCACAGCGCGACGGTCTTGCGGCCGACCTCGATCTCGGTGCCGTCCTGGTCGGTGATGACGAACGGCCCGCGCACGAGCAGCGGCCCGTCGCGGTAGGGCGTGATGACGGCCTTCTCCTCGTGAGCCACGAGGAGGTGTTACCCCAAAACCCGCGTCAGCCGCGCGGCACGACGGAGTCCAGCTTGGCCTGAGTGCGCATCTCCGAGAGGATCCGCTCCAGGCGGGGCTCGGCGTCGGTGTCGACGTGGCGCATCGCGGCGGCGACCGAGGGGTGGACCTCGGCGATCTGGCGGTGCATCTCGTGGGCGACGGCCCGGTAGGACGGGTGGCCCTCCCGGCCCGAGCGCAGCTCGATGAGCTGCATCGCCTCGCGCGCGTTGAGATCGAGGACGTAGCGCAGGCGGTAGCCCAGGCACAGCGCGTAGGACGCGGCCCGCTGGTCGTGGCCGGCGGCGACGATCCGCTCGTAGGCGTCGCGCGAGACCTCGAGCGCGCGCTTGTAGGCGGCGCCGCAGCCCGCGGCGACGACCTCCTCGGGAACGCCGGCGCCGAGGTCGGGCGTGAGGCGCTGCCACTGGACGGTGAGCATCCGGTGGCGCTGCAGGTCACGGAACGCGCCGTAGTCCGAGACGATCTCGAAGCGGTAGCGCAGGGCCTCCCAGCCGCGACCCGGGCGGTGGCGGCGGTTGCTGCGCTCGCCCACGAGGTCGGCGAGCAGCTCGCCCTTCTCCTCGCTGCTCAGCGCGGCGAGCCGCATCTGGACGGTCTCCTCCTCGGCGCCCGCGGCCTCGAACAGCGATGACGCCAGCAGGGCGTCCTCGTCACCGTCGACGTGCAGGAGCTTGACCGACGGGCGCGTCGGGCCCTCGCCCTCGTCGGGGCGGCGGTCCAGACCGAGGCGCGAGACCCAGCGCTCGGCGGCGCGCTCGCGGGCCTCGAGGTAGTTGACCCACTCGCCGCCGCGGTCGGGCCGCTCGACGCGCGAGACGAACGAGGGCATCACGCCCTTGACCGCGTCGAGGATCCAGCGGCCCTGCTGGCGTGCCTCGGGCAGCGGGTGGGCGAGCAGGTGCAGGATCAGCTGCTCGTAGGTCTGGCCGCTGGCGTAGATGCCCATGTGCGACAGCGAGGCGGCGGGCAGCAGGCCCCGCAGCAGGTCGAGCGCCTTGGCGGTGATCGCGCGGCGGTGCGCGGCGCTCGGCTCGCCGCTGGGAGCGGGGAAGGCCGCGTCGGCCCACTCGATGACGCGTGGAAGCGCCGCGGCGTAGATCGAGAAGACCTCGTCCATCGCGCGCTCGTACTCCGGGCCCAGCTCGGGATCGCGGTAGTAGCGGTAGCCGCCGCCCGGCATCGGGGCGTCGTAGGCGATGTAACGGGTCGACTGCTCCAGGTAGGCGCCGATGCGCGGGCGCTGGAGGACCTTGGTCATGACGTTGGAGACCCACTCGCAGGCTACGTGCGCGCCGCCGAGCTGGGCGACCGAGTCATCGCCATAACCGAGGAAGATCGTCTCGTAGAGCTTGGCCGCGCGATCGCCCTCGTTGGTCAGGTCGCCGGTGATCTCCGGGACCGAGTCGGCGAACTCGTCGAGGAACATCCGCCGCAGCGTGCCCTGGTAGCGCGAGTACCGGGCGAACATCGCGCCCTTGACGGTCTCGGGCAGGTTGATGAGCGCGAAGACCGGAAGGTCGATGTTCGTGAAGTAGGGGGCGAGCTTGGCCTGCTCGGCGGGGGTGAACGTCTCGACCGGGGGCTTCATAACGCGGGGGCGAGACCCTAGCGCGAAGCTCGGCAGCACCAATGTCCACCGGGAACGTGGGGATCGTTGCTATTCTGAGCATTCCCTACCAAGTTGGAGGACAATTGAATCCCCGAAACTTCATCGCCGCGCTGTTCGCACTGACCGCTCTGGTCGCCGCCGGCTGCGGTGGTACTTCAGACAGCACAAGCGACTCGGATTCGGGCTCGTCCTCGGGCTCCGGCTCGACGGAGCTCTCGCTCGTCGCCTACTCGACCCCTGAGGTCGTCTACGACGAGATCATCCCGGACTTCCAGAAGACCGCGGAGGGCAAGGGCGTGACGTTCAAGACGTCCTACGGCGCCTCGGGCGAGCAGTCGCGCGCCGTCGAGGCCGGCCTCAAGGCCGACGTCGTCACCATGTCGCTGGCTCCCGACGTCGACCGGCTCGTCGAGTCCGGCCAGGTCGCCGACGACTGGACCACCGGCGAGAGCAAGGGCTTCGTCACGACGTCGCTCGTCGCCTTCGTCGTCCGCAAGGGCAACCCCAAGGGCATCAAGACCTGGGACGACCTGCTCAAGCCGGGCGTCGAGGTCGTGACGCCGAACCCGTTCACCTCGGGTGCGGCCAAGTGGAACCTCCTGGGCGGCATCGCCCACGGCGGCATCGACTACGTCGCGGACCTGCTCAAGAACCACGTGCCCGTCCAGCCGAAGTCCGGCCGTGACGCGCTGACCGCCTTCACCGGCGGCCAGGGCGACGTCCTGATCTCCTACGAGTACGAGTACACGACCGCGGTCAAGAAGGGCGAGAAGGACCTCGAGCTGGTCGTCCCCGACGACACGTTCCTGATCCAGAACCCGATCGCGGTCCTCAAGGACGCGCCCGAGCAGGCCACGGCCTTCAAGGACTACGTCCTCGGCGACGCCGCCCAGCAGCACTTCGCCGACTGGGGCTACCGCCCGGTCAACAAGAAGGTCTTCGAGGCCAACAAGGACAAGTTCCCCGAGCCGAAGAAGGTCACGACCGTGGACGACCTCGGCGGCTGGGACAAGATCAACTCGCAGTACTTCGATCCCGAGAACGGCTCGGTCGCCAAGATCGAGGACGAGGCGGGGGTCTCCACCAGCGGATGAGCGGCCTCGGCCTCTCTGTGAGAAGTCCGTTCCGTCGCGGGCGCGCCAAGGGCGCGCCCCCAGCGGGTACGAGCGGGCTCAGCCTCGGCGTCTCGGTGCTGTGGCTGAGCCTGATCGTGCTGCTGCCCCTCGCCGCCGTGGTCGCCAAGTCGACCGAGGGCGGCTGGGACACGTTCTGGCACGCGGTGTCGTCCAAGCAGGCCGTCGACGCCCTGAAGTTCACGATGTGGATCTCGCTGCTGACCGCGGCGATCAACGCGGTGATGGGCACGCTCATCGCGTGGGTGCTCGTTCGTGACAAGTTCCCGGGCAAGCGCGTCGTCAACGCGCTGATCGACCTGCCCTTCGCGCTGCCGACGATCGTCGCCGGCGTCACGCTCCTGGCCCTCTACGGCCCGAAGTCCCCGGTCGGCATCGACATCGCCTTCACCAAGACGGCGGTCCTGCTGGCGCTGCTGTTCGTCACGCTGCCGTTCGTCATCCGGGCGGTGCAGCCCGTGCTCATCGAGCTCGACAAGGAGATGGAGGAGGCCGCCGCGTCGCTGGGCGCCTCGCCGTTCACCACCTTCCGCCGGATCATCCTGCCCAACCTGCGCCCGGCGATCCTCTCCGGCGCGGCGCTCGCCTTCGCCCGCGCGGTGGGCGAGTTCGGCTCGATCGTCCTGATCTCCGGCAACCGGCCCTTCGACACGCAGGTCGCGCCGGTCTTCGTCTTCAAGCAGATCGAGAGCGACAACCCGGTCGGCGCCGCGTCCGTCTCGGTCGTGCTGCTGCTGCTCTCGGTCCTCGTGCTGATCGTCGTGCGCGTCGTCGAGCGCCGGGGAAGCCACTGATGGGCTCGCGCTACTCGCTGCGCATCGTCGCGCTGCTCTACCTCGCCGTCCTGCTGCTGGTCCCCGTCGGGGTCGTGCTCTACCGGACGTTCGAGCCCGGCGTGAGCGAGGTCTGGGCGTCGGTGACGACGCCGGCCGCCCAGCACGCCTTCATGCTCACGCTGACGGTGACCGCGATCACCGTGCCGCTCGTGACGGTCTTCGGGATCATCCTCGCGCTGGTGCTCGTCCGCGGCCGGTTCCCCGGCAAGCCCGTCCTCGAGGCGATCGTCGACCTGCCGTTCGCCATCTCGCCCGTCGTGGTCGGCATCGCGCTGATCTTCGTCTACGGCAAGACGGGCTGGTTCGGCCAGGATCTCGCCGACGCGGGCATCCAGATCATCTTCTCGACGCCCGGCATCGTGCTGGCCACGATCTTCGTGACGCTGCCGTTCGTCACGCGCGAGGTCTCGCCCGTGCTGCGCGAGATCGGCGACGAGCAGGAGCAGGCCGCGGCCACGCTGGGCGCCAACGGCTGGCAGACCTTCCGCCGCATCACGCTGCCGGCGATCCGCTGGGGCGTGGCCTACGGCGTGGTGTTGTCGACCGCACGCGCCATCGGCGAGTTCGGCGCCGTCAGCGTCGTGTCGGGCAAGATCAGCGGAGAGACAGAGACGCTGACGCTGCTCGTGGAGAAGCGGTTCAACAACTTCGACCTTGCCGGGGCCTACGCCGCGTCGGCCCTGCTCGCGATCATCGCGCTGGCCACCCTGCTGGCGATGACCGTCATCAAGCCACGGAGGGAAGCATGATCACCGCCCGCAACATCACCAAGCACTTCGGGGACTTCCGTGCGCTCAACGACGTGTCCCTGGAGATCCCGGACGGCTCGCTGACCGCGCTGCTGGGTCCCAGCGGCTCGGGCAAGTCGACGCTGCTGCGGATCATCGCCGGCCTGGAGTCGCCCGACAGCGGCAACGTCGAGATCCACGGCACCGACGTCACCGGCGTCTCGCCGCAGGACCGGGGTATCGGGTTCGTCTTCCAGCACTACGCCGCGTTCAAGCACATGACCGTCCGCGACAACGTCGGCTTCGGCCTGTCGATCCGCAAGCGGCCCAAGGACGAGATCAAGCGCCGCGTCGACAAGCTGCTCAAGATCGTCGGCCTCGACGGCTACCACGACCGCATGCCCTCACAGCTGTCGGGCGGCCAGCGCCAGCGCATGGCGCTCGCCCGCGCCCTGGCCGTGGAGCCGAAGGTGCTGCTGCTCGACGAGCCGTTCGGCGCGCTCGACGCGAAGGTCCGCGCGGAGCTGCGCGCGTGGCTGCGCCGGCTGCACGACGAGGTCCACGTCACGACGGTCCTGGTCACCCACGACCAGGAGGAGGCGATGGAGATCACCGACCGCATCGCGGTCATGGACCACGGCGTCATCGAGCAGGTCGGCGCGCCGCGCGAGCTCTACGACCAGCCCGCGACGCCGTTCGTCATGAGCTTCCTCGGGCCGGTCACCGCGGTCGGCGACCAGCTCATCCGTCCTCACGACCTGTCGGTGTCGCTCGAGCCCAGGGAGGGCGCGCGCGAGGCGCAGGTCTCCCGGGTGGTCCACCTCGGCTTCGAGGTGCGCGTCGAGCTCGAGCTCGCCGACGAGGGTCACGTCTCGGTGCAGCTCACCAAGGCCGAGGCCGAGCAGCTCGAGCTCAGCGACGGCGACATCGTCTACGTCAGCGCGTCTCCCAGTTCACCGGGTCTGCCGCCAGCTTCTCCACCTTCGGAGGAAGCTTCGCCGCTGCCAGATCCGCAAGCGTGACGGTCTCCGCCACGCCGCGCAGGCTCGCGCGGATGGCGATCCAGAAGCGCTGCAGCGCCTCGGCGCCCTCGGGATAGTCGATCTGCTCGGGGCCCTCGCCCCGGACGGAGGCCAGCGGGCCCTCGACGGCGCGGATGACGTCGGCGACCGAGACCTCGGCGGCCGGGCGGGCGAGCCAGTAGCCGCCGTCGGCTCCGCGCTGGGACCGGACCAGGCCGGCGTGGCGCAGGTCGATGAGGATGTTCTCGAGGAACTTCAGCGGGATCGACTGCGCGTTGGAGATGGCCGTCCCCTTGGTGGGGCCGTCCTCCTTGCGGGCCAGTTCGATGGCCGCTCGGACCGCGTAGTCGGCTTTGGCTGAGATGCGCACGGGGGCGCATCCTGTCATGAACGCGAAATGTCCCGGGTGAGCAGCCAGGCCAGGGTGGCCGCGACGACCGCGGCCATCAGGACGTAGACCGCCGTGTCGCTGGTGGTCTCGGCCAGGCTTGCGCCGCCCAGCGAGCCCGTGACCTGGCCGCCGGCCCAGGCCAGGTTGACCAGGCCGAAGGCCAGGCCCTGGGCCAGGCCGGTGCGCTCGGCGGTGTCGGACAGCAGGGCCATCGCCGGAGCGGTGAGCAGCCCTCCCGCCGCGGTGGCCAGCAGCGCGACGACGGCGGCGGACCAGACTGCGGTGGGGAGGGGCAGGACCAGGCAGGCCACGACGACCCCGGCGAGCCCGAGCTTGAGCGGGCGGGCGCGCCCGCGCCGGTCCGAGAGCCGCCCGGCCAGCGGGCTGGCGCACGCCTCGACGGCCGCGCCGGCGAGGAAGATCGCGGCGACGGCGATCGCCCCGGCGCCGAGGTCGTCGAGGCGCAGCGGGACGAGCACCCCGAAGACGCCGAAGAACAGGGCGGGCAGCATGGTCAGCCAGAAGGCGCTCTGGACCGCGCCCTGCCGGAACGCGACGCGCACCGTGCCGCTCTGCGGCGCGGCTCCGGGCGACGCGGTGGCCAGGACGGCGAGCGAGAGCCCCACCGCGAGGAGGGCGATGCCCCCGAAGGCGGCCAGCGGCGACAGCTCGTGCGCGAGCCCGCCGAGCACCGGGCCGCCCATGGCCCCGGCGACCGCCGCGCCCAGCGCCGTGCCGATGGCCTGCCCGCGACGGGCCGGGGGCGTGACCTGGACGAGCCACGCGAGCCCGGCGGCCCACGACGCGGCGCCGCCGACGCCCTGGGCGACGCGGGCCACGACCAGCAGCCCGAACGAGTCCGCGGCACCGAAGGCCACGCTGGCGGCGGCGAGCAGCCCGAGGCCGAGCAGCAGCGTGGGCCGGGCGCCCCAGCGCGACGCGAGCCAGCCGCCGGGCAGGGACGCGGCGAGCGTGCCCGCGGCGTAGGCGCCACTGAGGACGCCGGCCTGCGCCTTGGAGAGGCCCAGGTCGTCGACGTAGGTCGGCAGCAGCGGGGTGATCGCCGCGTAGAAGCAGATGTCGACCAGCACGATCGCGCTGACCAGCAGGAGGATGCGGCGGGATGCGGCGGGCGCCATCGGCCGCCACGGTAACCACGGACGGCGCCGCACCCGAGGGGGCGGCGCCGCGGGGCCCGGCGAGCGCGCTAGTGCGAGGGCGCGTGCGTCCCGATGTGCATGTCCTCCATGAGGCGGGGGACGAACATCAGGGCGGCGAAGCCGATGACGACGTAGACGACGTCGGTGGCGGTTCCGGTGCCGAAGATCTCCGAGACCACGTTGGTGTCGAAGAGGGCCACGGCAGCCCAGTTGAGGCAGCCGAGGATCACGACGAGGAGCCACAGCGGCTCCAGGCGCTTCATGAACGTCATCGCGTATCTCCTTCTCGCGGGGTCGCCGGGGCGGTGGGCCTCGGCGTACTGCTTGTGTGATTCGTCACGAGGTACACCGGTCCTTTCCGCCGGTTTCACCGGCAAGGTTCGTTGCATGCCCGACCGCGCCGAGCAGGAGCGAGCGTTCCATCGGGCGGGCCTGCCCTCGTTCATCGGGCAGCGCACGGCGACGGGCGACATCTGGACGCGGGCGGTGCCCGTCCTCGCGCTGGTCTTCGGCGGCGAGCTGCTCGGCGCCGTCGACCTCGACGTCGCGTGGTGGGCCAACGTCCTTCTGGTTCTGGCCGGCGTGGCGATCCTGCTCGCGTCGCTCGCGCTGGTCAACCGGCTGCGCGGCCGGCCGCCGCTCGCTCGGCCCGAGACGGTCGGCGGCCTCGAGCTCGGCGCGTTCGTGATCGTCCCGGCGCTGCTGCCGCTGGCGCTCAACCAGCAGTGGGTCAGCGCGGTCGTCACGGCGGCCGGCAACCTGGTGCTGCTCGCGTTCCTCTACGGAGCGATCGGCTACGGCCTGGTGTCGATCCTGCGCTGGGCGATCCGCCGGCTGATCGGCCAGCTGGCCACCTCGCTGAGCCTGCTGGTCCGGGCGATCTCGCTGCTGCTGCTGTTCAACGTCGTGCTGTTCATCAGCACCGAGATGTGGCAGACGTTCGCCGACCTCGAGTTCTGGCGCGTGGCGGGCGTGGCCGGGCTGCTGCTGGTCGTCGGCACGGCGTTCGGCCTCGTCCGGATGCCGCGCGAGGTGGGCGCGCTCGAGGCCGAGGTCCAGCGCGACGTCGGCGGCCCGCCGCTCGAGCCTCGCCAGCGCGCGAACGTCGCCCTCGTCCTGTTCGTCTCACAGAGCCTGCAGGTGCTGACCGTCACGCTGGCCGTGTGGGCGTTCTTCATCGCCTTCGGCCTGCTGACGATCTCCGACGAGCTGATCGCCACCTGGATCGGGCACGCACCGCACGTCTATGCGCTGGGAATCACCACCGAGCTGTTGCAGGTCGCCGGAGCGATCGCCGCGCTCTCCGGCCTCTACTACGCGATCGCGGTGCAGACCGACGCGACCTACCGCGAGGAGTTCCTCACGGAGATCACCGACGAGATGCGCGGCTCGTTCGTGGCGCGCGTGGCGTACCTGCGCGCGACGGCCTAGCTGCCGGCCGCGCCGGGGTTGCCCGTCGCATGGCCCGAGTCGCCCTCGTTGGGCGAGCTGTTGCCGGGAGCGCCCGAGCTGTCGGACTCCTGCCCGCCGCGCTGATCGCCCGGGCCCTCGGGATCGCCCTCGGGGTACCCGCTCTCGCCGGAGTTCCCGGCGCCCTGCTCAGAGGTCTCCATGCCCCTCGTCTACCCGCCACCCGAGGGGGTCAGACCCTTCATGTAGGCGGGTTGAGGGTTGCGCGGCCGAGGATGTGGGCGAGGCCCTGGTAGGGGACGCGGTCGAGGTCGGTGATCTCGAAGCCGGCGGCCGCGATGGCGGTCCCGGTGTCGCGGTCCATGTGGCAGCCGGCGGCCATGCGCTTCCACAGGGTCGCCGTGAAGGCGCGCTGGAAGGCCGCCTTGCCGCGGCGGTGGGAGATGACGTGCTCGTAGAAGCGCAGCTCGCCGCTGGGCCGCAGGACGCGGCGGGCCTCGGCGAGGGCGGAGGCCTGCGACGGGACGCTGCACAGGACGAGCGAGAAGACGACCGCGTCCACCGAGCCGTCCTCGACCGGCAGCGCGTCGGCGGTGCCGTCGACGACTGCGATGCGCTCCGTTGCGCGCTCCGTCGCCCGCTCGCGCAGATAGGGCTCGGGCTCGACGGCAACGACCTCGGTGACGGTGTCGGGGTAGTGCTCGAAGTTCAGGCCGTTGCCCGCGCCGACCTCGACGACGCGGCCGGACAGGCCGGCGAGCGTGCGCTTGCGGTTCTCGGCCTGGCCGCGGGCTTCCTCACGGACGCTGAAGCGCTCGTAGACGCGGGCGAAGAGCGGGTGCTGGTGGCCGCTCAGGAGAGCCCGAGGGCGCGGACGACGTCGCCGAGGAGGTCGAACAGCGGGGCGGGGTAGACGCCGAGGGCGAGGATCGCGGCGCCGAACACGGCCGCGACGCCGTAGACCTCGAAGCCGGCGCGGCCAGGGCCGGTCGGCTCCTCGGGCACGGTGTCGAGCGCGGCGCCGGCCAGCGCGGGCTGCGGCGCGCGCGCCGGCCGCATCCACATCGCCGCGATGACCCGCAGGTAGTAGGCCAGCGAGATCATCGAGCCGATGACGATGACCACGCCGAGCCAGGTGTAGCCGCCATCGGCCAGCGCCTGGATCAGATAGACCTTGCCGATGAAGCCGGCCGTCGCGGGGATGCCGGCGAGGCCGAGCATGGCCAGCGTCATCGGCCAGGCCAGCCACGGGTGCGTCGCGCCGATGCCGTCGAGCGCGGCGATGTCGTCGCCGAGGCCGGACTCGCGCTCGCGGGCGATGACCACGGCGAATGCGGCCAGCGTCATCGCCATGTAGGCGAACAGGTAGAAGACCGTCGCCTCGAGGCCGAGCTGCGAGGAGACCAAGACGCCGCCGAGCATGTAGCCGGCCTGGGCGACCGACGACCACGCCAGCAGCCGCTTGACCGAGGTCTGCCCGATCGCGCCGACGTTGCCGACGACGATGGTGACGGCGGCCAGCACCGCCATGATCGGCGCCCAGTCGTCGTGGGCGCCGAGCAGCGCGGTGTTGAAGAAGCGCAGCGCGATGGCCATCGCCGCCGCCTTGGTGGCGACCGCCATGAACGCGGTGACCGGCGTCGGGGCGCCCTCGTAGACGTCGGGCGTCCACTGATGGAACGGCGCCACGGATGCCTTGAAGCCGATGCCCACGAGCGTCAGCGCGATGCCCGTCAGCAGGAGCGGCTCGCCGAGCAGGTCGTTCTTGCCGATCGCCGCCGCGATCCCGCCGAAATCGGTCGATCCCGTGGCGCCGTAGAGCATGACCAAGCCGTAGAGCAGCGTGGCCGAGCCGACCGAGCCGACGATCAGGTACTTCAGCCCCGACTCGAGCGAGCCGGCACGCCGCATCTCCGTCGCGCACAGCACGTAGAGCGGGATCGACAGGAGCTCGTAGCCCAAAAAGACCGTGACGAGGTTCTCGGCGCCCGACAGGATAAGCATGCCCGCCGCGGCGGTGAGCAGCAGCGCGTGGTACTCGCCGTGGGCGGCTTCGCGCGGCGCGACGCTGCGCCAGGACAGCAGCACGGTGCCGATGCCGGCGATGCAGAAGATCCACGTCATCGCGACGGTCAGCTCGTCGATGCGCAGCGCGCCCGCGACGATCAGCGCGCTATCGCCCCACTGCCAGATCCCGAGGCCGAGCGCCGCGCCGAACGACGCGATGGTCAGCAGCGGCACGAGGCTCTCGCGGGTGAAGCGGGAGCGCAGGAGACCGGCGAGCAGCACGACGATCGAGCCGCCGAGCAGCGCGATCAGCGGCGACATCGCCGCCCAGTCGATGTGCGGGCCCTTCATCGCGCCGATCATCGGACCACCTGGATGGCGCCGCCCTTGACGGCGGGTTCGGACTTGTCGAGTGCGATCTGCGGATAGACGGCCAGCGCGACCACCGACAGCACGAGCGGGACGAGCACCAGCGCGTCACGCCCGCTGAGCTCGGCGGACTCGACCTGCGGCCCCACGCGGTTGTGCATCGAGCGGATGAACATCCGCAGCATGTAGACCGAGGCCATCGCCACGCCGGTGAAGGCGATGATCGCGATGACCATCTTGGCCTTGAAGACGCCGAGCAGGATCAGGAACTCGCCGGCGAAGTTCGACGAGCCGGGCATGGCCAGCGTGGCGAGCGCGACGATCAGGAAGAGCGCGGCGAGCACCGGTGCGCGGAGCGCCCCGCCGCCCATCTCGCGCAGGTCCTCGGACTTCGCGCGCGCGGCCAGCAGGGCGACCACGAAGAACGCGGGCACCACGACGAGGCCGTGGTTGACCGACTGCAGCAGCGCGCCCTGGGCGCCCTCTTCGCGCAGCGAGAAGATCCCCAGCACGATGAAGCCGAGCTGGGCGATCGACGAGTAGCCGAGCACGAGCCGCACGTTGGTCGTCGTGAACGCCATCGCCGAGCCGTAGAGGATCGATGCGAGCGCGAGGAGCAGCAGCAGCGTCTGGAAGTGCTCGCTGGCCTGCGGGAAGAACGGCAGGCTGATCTTCAGGAATCCGTAGGCGGCGACCTTCGACAGCACGCCGGAGAAGACCGCGAGCACCGGCAGCGGCATGTTCAGGTAGCCGTCGGGCATCCAGCCGTGGAACGGGAAGGCCGGCATCTTGATCAGGAACGCCGCGGCGAAGAACAGGAAGATCCAGTTCTGCGCGCCGGTCCCGATCGGCCCGCGCTGGGCGAGGTCTGAGAAGACGAAGCTGACGGGCTCGTCGCCGGCGGCGATGTTGGCGAAGGCGATCGCGGCGGCGAGCATCAGCAGCGAGCCGACCAGCGTGTAGATGAACAGCCGCAGCACCGCGCGCACCCGGTCCTGGCCGCCGAACATGCCGGTCAGGAACAAAAACGGCACGAGCATCAGGTCGAAGAAGACGGTGAAGACCAGGAGGTCCTGGGCCATCAGCGCGCCCAGCACCGCGGAGTGCGCGAGGCCCAGCCAGAAGAAGAACGCGCCCGCGCGCTCGGGCGGGTGGGCGTCCTCGCGGCGCAGCACGGCCCACAGCGTCGACGCGGTGAACGCGACGCTGGTCAGCAGGATCAGGAACAGGTTCAGCCCGTCGACGCCGAGCTTCCAGCGGGTGCCGATGGCCTCGATCCATGACGCGTCGGTGACGTACTGCAGCCCGCCACCGACCTGGAAGTCGGCCACGGCGGTGATCGCGTAGGCCAGCGCCGCGGCACTGCCGATCAGCGCGGCCCAGCCGGCGCCGCGGCGACCGAGGAACGCGCCGATCAACCCACCGGCGGCGGGGAGCGCGAGCATGAGCGAGAGGTGGATGGTCATGCCTGGAGCAGGAAGTAGAGGCCGACGGCGACGGTGCCCAGGACGAGCAGCGCGGCGTAGCTGCGCAGCAGGCCCGACTGCAGCGCGCGGACGGTGGCCGAGCCGGCGCGGACCACCGACGTCGTGCCGCCGACGAGCGTGCCCTGGACGAAGACGCGCTCGAACGTCTGCTGGCCGAAGCGGCCGAACCAGGCGAACGGGCGGACGATCGCGATGTCGATGAGCTCGTCGAAGTACCACTTGTTCGAGAACAGCCGGTGCAGCGGCGCGAAGCGCGCCTGGATGCGCGCGCTGGTCCCGGGCTTCTGGACCCAGATGCGGTGGGCGACGGCGATGCCGGTGAGCGCCAGCACCGCGCCGATGACCAGGCCGACGAGCGTGAAGCCGTCGCTGGGATCGAGCGCCTCGTAGTACTTCGAGCCCTCGAAGCTGGGCTTGAGGAACTCGTGGACGACGTCGGTGCCGTGGAACGGCAGCTGCAGCACCCCGAGCCCGATCGCGCCGACGGCCAGCACGCCCATCGCGATCTTCATCGGCAGCTCGCGCTCGGCGATGTGGTGCTCGGCGCCGGGGAAGCCGACGTCGGTGTCCTCGACCTCGCCGGTCGCCGGGTTGGTGTGCGCCTCGGCGTGGTGCAGGTGCCCGCCCTCGAGCTCGCGGGCCTCCGCGACGGGCTCGCCGAGGAACGCGCGGAAGATCATCCGCCACGTGTAGACGGCGGTCAGGAACGTGCCGATGTAGCCGACGACGAACAGGATCCAGTGCCAGCCGCCGCGCTCGCCCATCAGCGCGATGATCTCGTCCTTGGAGAAGAAGCCCGAGAACGGCGGCACGCCGGCCAGCGCGAGGCCGCCGATGACCATGCAGCCGAACGTGAACGGCATCGCCTTGCGGAAGCCGCCCATCTTGTCGAGGTTCTGCTCCCCGGCCATCGCGGCGATCACCGAGCCGGCGGCCATGAACAGCAGCGCCTTGAAGAACGCATGCGTCATCAGGTGGAACAGCCCGGCGGCGTAGGCGCCGGCGCTGACCGCCATCACCATGTAGCCGATCTGCGACATCGTCGAGTAGGCGATGACCCGCTTGAGATCGGTGACGACGAGGCCGATCGTCGCGGCGACCAGCAGCGTCACCGCGCCGATGATCGTGCCGACGTCGGCGGCGGCGGGCGCCTGCTCGAACAGCGGCCACATGCGCGCGATCAGGTAGACGCCGGCGGTGACCATCGTCGCCGCGTGGATGAGCGCCGAGACGGGCGTCGGGCCCTCCATGGCGTCCGGGAGCCACGTGTGGAACGGGATCTGCGCGGACTTGGCGAACGCGCCGACCAGCAGCAGGATGCAGCCCGCCGTCAGGTCGCCGCCCTTGAGATCGCCGGCCTGCGCGAACGTCCCGAGGAAGTCCAGCGTGCCCGAGCCCTTGAAGATGAAGTACGTGCCGAGCACCAGGCCGACGTCGCCGACGACGTTGATGACGAACGCCTTGATGCCGGCGCGGGTGGCGGTCTCGCGCCGGTACCAGAAGCTGATCAGCAGGTAGGACGCGGCGCCGACGAACGCCCAGCCGACGACCAGCAGGAAGAAGTTGCCCGCCAGGACCAGCACGAGCATCGAGAAGACGAAGAAGTTGAGGTAGGCGAAGAACCGCGTGTAGCCCTTGTCGGACCACATGTAGGCCAGCGAGTACAGGTGGATCAGCGTCGAGACGCCCGTGACCACCAGCGCCATGTAGATGCTCAGCGGGTCGATGAGGATCGACGCCTTGGCGTCGACGCCGACCGTGTTCGCGTAGTCCCAGCCGACGTAGACGACCTGCCGCGCCTCCTCGTCGAGGTCCTGCATCTTCAGCAGGGTCAGGACGGTGCAGACGAACGCGCCGAGGATCGCGGCGGTCCCGATGAAGCCCGGGATCCGCGACGGCCAGAGCTTGTAGCCCAGCGACGTGATCAGCGAGCCCGCCAGCGGGAGGGCGAGGATGAGCCAGGCGGTGGTCTCCATCAGCCCTGCAGCTCCCGCAGCGAGTCGACGTCGACCGGCAGGTTGCGCCGGGCCATGGCGACGATCACGCCGAGGCCGACCGTGACCTCACACGCCGCGACGACCATGACGATGATCGCGAAGACCTGGCCGTCGCCGTTGCCCCACATGCGCGAGAACGCGATCAGCGCGAGGTTGGCGGCGTTGAGCATCAGCTCGAGGCACAGCAGCACGACGAGCGGGTTGCGCCGCGTCATGACGCCGGCGGCGCCGATGGTGAAGATGATCGCCGAGACGGCGAGGTACCAGCCGATGGCCACGGGCTACCAGCCGCCCTTCTCGCGCTCGGCGTCGGTGCCCTGGGCGATCGCGTCGTCGCCGGCGCCCAGCGGCGCGGCGTTGCCGACGGCGACCTTGCCCGACGCGGCGTGCACGCCCTCGGCCATCGTGCCCATGCGGTCCTCGCGGACGAGGTCCATCACGCTGAGGACCGGCCGGTCGGCCGGATCGATCCCGCCGCCGCGCCGGCGTGCGAGCACGACCGCACCGACCGCCGCGATGAGCAGCAGGAACGACGCCGCCTCGAACGGGAACAGGAACTTGGTCAGCATGAGCTGGCCGATCTGGCCGGGCGTGCCGAAGCCGGGATCGAACTGGGCGCCCTCGCTGTCGATCGCGCTCAGGCCGTTGCCCAGCATGGCGATCATCAGCTCGGCGGCCAGGACGCCGGCGAAGAGGTAGGCGAGGATCCGCGCGCCGCCGGTGACCGGTCCGGGGGTCGAGGAGAACGGCCCTTCCGAGACGTAGGAGACGACGAAGACGTAGAGCACCATCACCGCGCCGGCGTAGACGATCACCTGCGCGGCGGCGACGAACTGCGCGCGCAGCAGCAGGAACAGCGCGGCCAGCGACAGCAGGTGCGAGACCAGCGCCAGCACGGCGTAGAACGAGTTGCGCAGCGTGACGACGCCGACGGCACCCCCGATCGCGCCGAGCGCGGCGATGAAGAAGAACAGCTCGGCCATCTACTCGCCTTCGGCCCTCAGCGGCGTTCGTTCGATCGGCTCGGCCAGCAGCATCTCCTTGGTGAAGATGAGGTCCGACCGCTGGTAGTCCGACATCTCGTAGTCGTGGCCCATGGTGATCGCGTCGAACGGGCACGCGACCTCGCAGTAGCCGCAGAAGATGCAGCGCGAGAGGTTGATCTCGTAGACCGCGGCGTAGCGCTCGCCGGCGCTGACGCGGTGCTCCGGCGTGTTCTCGGCGGCCACGACGCGGATGCAGTCGGCCGGACAGGCTGCGGCGCACAGCGAGCAGCCGACGCACTTCTCCAGACCCGTGTCCTCGAACTTGTGCAGCTTGTGGCGCCCGCGGAAGCGCGGGTAGACCGGCACCTTCTCCTCGGGGTAGGAGATCGTGTTGACGCCCTCGCCCATGCGGGCGAACGTCGTCTTGAGGCCGCGCATCGTCTCGCCGAGCGCGCGGTACAGGCCGCCGGCACCGCCCGGGTCGGGCGCCTGCACGATCTCGATCTGGTCGTCCGGAAGGGAATAGGGCACGGTCATCAGACGCTCACCACGATCGCGGTCACCAGCACGTTGAGGGTGGCCAGCGGCAGCAGCACTTTCCACCCGAAGCTCATCAGCTGGTCATAGCGCAGGCGCGGCAGCGTCGCGCGGACCCAGATGAAGAAGAAGACGAAGCCCATCATCTTCGCCAGCACGACGAGCGGCTGTGCCCAGCCCGGCGTGTCGATCCCCGGAATCAGCCAGCCGCCCAGGAAGACGGTGGTGGCGATGCCGCTGACCACGAGCACGTTGAGGTACTCGGCGAAGTAGTAGGAGGCGAAGCGCCCGCCGCCGTACTCGGTGTTGTAGCCGCCGACCAGCTCGGCGTCGGCCTCGACGAGGTCGAACGGCGCGCGGTTGGTCTCGGCGAAGCTGGCGATCATGAAGATCACGAAGCCCGCGAGCTGGGGCACGATGTACCACATGCCCTCCTGCGCGTGGACGATCTCGGTCAGCGACAGCGTCTGCGCGGTGATGACCACGCCGACGAGCGCGAGGCCCTGGGAGACCTCGTAGGAGATCAGCTGCGCGGCGCCGCGCATGGCGCCGAGGAACGAGTACTTCGAGCCCGAGGCCCAGCCGCCGAGCATGATCCCGTAGAAGGCGATCGCGCCGAAGGCGAAGAGGTAGAGCGGGCCGATCGAGACGTCGAGGCCGTAGAAGCCGACCGGCGTGCCGAAGATGTCGTGCGTGTCGCCGAACGGGATGATCGCGAACGCGCAGACCGCGGTGATGATGGAGATCGCCGGCGCGAGCACGAACAGGAAGCGGATCGCCGTGCGGGGCTGGAACTGCTCCTTGGTCAGCAGCTTGATGATGTCGGCCAGGGGCTGGAGCGCGCCGTAGGGGCCGACGCGGTTGGGGCCGTAGCGGCCCTGCATCCGGCCCATGATCTTGCGCTCCGCCACCAGGATCATCGGCACCATCTGCAGGCCGACGGCGAAGATGATGATCGCCTTGATGATCTGGACGTACCAAGGCTCGTAGTACTGCACCAGCGCGAGCATCTAGCCGATCTTCCTCACGCTCACGCTCGGGCCCGGGAAGGCGTTGCCGCCGAGGAACACGCTGCCCTCGGGGATCGCGTCGCGCAGCGCGACCTTCGCCTCGGCGGTCTGCTCGCCGCTGGCGACCAGCACGGTCTCGCCGTGGAAGACGTTGAGGCGCTCGGCGTCGCGGGGCGAGAGCTCGACATGGCCGTTGCCGTGGGCGAAGGCCAGCGCAGGCGCCGCCTCGACCTCGGGGGAGTCCCAGATCGAGCGGTAGGTGCCCAGGCGCAGGTGGCCGTTGGGGGACAGGGGCGCCGGCGGGGCGTCGAGCCCGAACGGGCCGAAGTCGGCCTCGGGCGCGGCGGCGGCGTTGCGCTCCTGCCAGCGCACTCCGCGCCCGCCGATGTCGTCGAGCGTGATGCCGGCGTAGGCGGGGACGGCCGCGGTGAGCTGCTTGAAGGCCATGCCGGCCGTCAGCACGTTGAACTCGAGGCCGAGCTGGGCGGCGAGGTCGCTGATGACCTGCCAGCCGTAGCGGTTGGAACCCTGCAGGGCGATGGCCTGGCGGACGCGCTGGAGGCGGCCGTCGGGGTGGGTGATCGTGCCCTCGCGCTCGGCGTAGGACTCGGAGGGGAAGACGACGGTCGCGTGCTCGCGGATGCCGTCGGTCAGGAACGCGGCGTGGGCGACGACCGTGGTTGCGCGCTCGAGGCGGGCGTCCCACGCCGCGCGGTCGGGCGCGTCGCGCAGCGGGTCGGTGTGCAGCAGGTAGACGGCGGTCGGCTCGTCGGGGCGGGCGGCGTCGCGCTCGACGACGAAGCCCGACTCGCGGATGCCGCGGCCGTTGGTCGCGCGCGGGACCTCGATGAGGCCGGCGCCCTCGCGGTCGCGCAGGTTCAGGCGCCCGGCCAGGTTGAGCAGCCCGCGGGCGGCGTGCGGGCCGCGCTCGCCGCCGGCCAGCCGCTCGCCCCACAGGACGACGATGTCGTCCCCGGCCAGCGTGTCGGCGATGCCCTGCACGGCCTCGGCCGTCGTGCCCGCGGCCTGCGCGAGCTCCGCCAGGACGCCGCCGCCGCCGAGCGCGGCGTTCAGCGCGGCGAGGAACGCCTCGCCGGCGCCGGGCGCGTAGCGCGCGATCGCGGCGGCGTTGGGATCGAGCGACGAGGGCCGCGACGACGCGACCGCGAGCTTGACGCCGTGGCGGCGCACGCCCTTGCGGATCCGCAGGTCGAGGATCGGCATGTCGTCGACGGGCTCGGTGTCGAGGACCAGGACGGCGTGGGCGAACTCGAGGTCGGGCACCGTCGCCTGCAGGGCCGGGTGCGCGAGCGCCGCGTCGAGCTCGGCGCCGGGACCGCCGGCCAGCCGCGAGATCGTCACGCCGGAGTCCAGGCCCTCGCGCATCAGGCGCTTGAGCAGGAACGCCTCCTCGTTGGTCGCGTCGCCGCCGGCGAGCGCCCAGACGTTGCCCTTCGCGCGGCGCAGCGCGCCCGCGGCCTCCTCCAGCGCGCGGTCCCACGAGACCTCGCGCAGCTCGCCGCCGTCGCGGATCATCGGCGCGGTGATGCGCTCGTCCGCGTGGATCGACTGGTAGGCGAAGCGGCCCTTGTCGCAGAGCCAGCCGTCGTCGACGCCGTCGTGGCCGCGCGTGTCGCGCGACAGGACGCGCAGCACGCGGTCGTCGCGGACGGTGAAGGTGACGTTGCACTGCGCCGGGCACAGCGTGCAGATCGAGCCCGAGCCCTCGATGTCCCACGGGCGGGCGCGGAAGCGGTAGGGGCGCGACGTGAGCGCGCCCACGGGGCACAGCTCGATGATGTTGCCGCTGAACGGCGCCACGTAGGGATGGCCGTCGAACGTGCCGACGTAGGAGTGCGCGCCGCGCTCGAGGAGCACCAGCTGGTAGTCCTCGGAGACCTCCTGGCTGAACCGCACGCAGCGGTAGCAGAGGATGCAGCGCTCGCGGTCGATGGCGATCGTCGGCGAGAGCTCGAGCGGCTTGACGAAGTGGCGCTTGGGCTCGATGAACCGCGAGCGGCCGCCGCCCCAGCCGAAGGAGATGTCCTGCAGCGGGCACTCGCCGCCCTTGTCGCAGACCGGGCAGTCGAGCGGGTGGTTGATCAGCAGGAACTCGACGACGGCCTCCTGGGCCTCCTGCACGCGCTCGGTCTGCGTGTGGACGACCATGCCGTCCTTGACCGGCGTGGAGCAGCCGGTCTGCAGCTTCGGGATGCCCTCGATCTCGACCAGGCACATGCGGCACGCCCCGACGGGCTGGCCCAGCTTGGGCTCGTAACAGAACACGGGGATCTCGACGTCGCCGAGCTTGGCGGCGTCGACGAGCATGGTGTTCTCGGGAGCGCTGACCTCACGACCGTCGATCGTGAAGGTGATCTCGCGCCGCTCAGGCCGGGGCATAGGCCCCCTGGATCTCGGCGGGCTCCGCGCCCTGGCGCAGGCGGACGTCCTCCATGTACTGCTCGAACTCGGGGCGGAACTTCTCGATCATCGAGCCGACGGGCATGGCCATCGCGTCGCCCAGGACGCACAGGCAGTTGCCGATGATGCGGCTGCACACCGAGGCCATGATGTCGAGATCCATCGGCGTGGCGAGTCCCGCCTGGATGCGCTCGATCATCTTGACCGTCCAGTTGGTGCCCTCGCGACACGGCGTGCACTTGCCGCACGACTCGTGCCGGTAGAACTGCGCGAGCTTCAGGCAGACGTCGACCACGGAGTTCGAGTCGTCGACGACGATGATCGCGCCGGAACCGAGCATGGTGCCCGCCTTGGCCATCGAGTCGAAGTCGTAGGGCAGGTCGAGGTCGTCCTTGGTCAGGACGGGGGCGCTCGAGCCGCCGGGGAACCAGAGCTTGACCTCGCGGCCCTCGGGCGGCCCGCCGGCCAGCCCGTAGATGATCTCGCGCGACGGCGTCCCGAGCTCGATCTCGTAGTTGCCCGGCCGCGTCACGTTGCCGCTGACCGAGACGACCTTCGTGCCCGTCGAGTTCTGCACGCCGAGCTTGGCGTACTCCTCGGCGCCCATCCGCAGGATGTAGGGGATGGTCATCAGGGTCTCGACGTTGTTGATCAGCGTCGGCCCCTGGTAGAGGCCCTGGTTGGCGGGGAACGGCGGCTTCAGGCGCGGGTTGCCGCGCTTGCCCTCGAGCGAGTCGAGCAGCGCCGTCTCCTCGCCGCAGATGTAGGCGCCGGCGCCGCGGTGGACGACCAGCGACAGCGAGCCGAGCACGCCGGCGTCGCGCGCCTCGAGCAGCGCGGCGTCGAGCACGTCGG
Organism: Solirubrobacteraceae bacterium; assembly: GCA_045805505.1. Taxonomy (GTDB): domain Bacteria; phylum Actinomycetota; class Thermoleophilia; order Solirubrobacterales; family Solirubrobacteraceae; genus BP-464. Next base: position 1,851 of record JBJMLA010000017.1, on the reverse strand, counting down.
CGACCTCGGCGTACTCGCCGCGGATGAAGATGAAGGCCTTGTTGGCGCCCGCCGCGTAGGCCGCGATGACCATGCCCTCGATCAGCGCGTGCGGGTTCTTGAACATGAGCTCGCGGTCCTTGAAGGTCCCCGGCTCGGACTCGTCGGCGTTGCAGACGAGGTACTTGTCCATGTCGCCCTTGGGCATGAACGACGCCTTCATGCCCATCGAGAAGCCGGCGCCGCCGCGGCCGCGCAGGCCGGAGGCCTTGAGCTGGTCGACGAGCTCCTCGGGCGCGAGCGCCAGCGCCCGCGGCGCGATGTCGTAGCCGCCGCGACGGCGGTACACGTCGATCGTGTTGAGGCCGGGCTCGTCGATGTTCTCGAAGAGGAGCTTCTGGCTCATGCGTCGGGATCCGTCTCGGGAGTGGTGGTCTCGATGGCCGCCGGCGGCTCGCCACCGACGTCGCCGGTCATCGGCGGGCCGACCGCGAGCGGGTCGCTGGGGATGACGCTCGAGCGGGCGCCCGGGTCGGCGCTCGCGCGCTTGCGCAGCTGCTTGGCGGGCAGCGGCTCGTCGCCGGCGCGCAGCTGGGCGACGAGGTCATCGACCTCGTCGGTGGCGATCGGGCCGACGTACGTGCCGTTGACGCTGGCCATCGGCGCGATGTCGCAGGCGCCGAGGCACTCGAAGCCGCGCACGTTGAAGTCGGGGTCCTCGCCGACCTCGGCCTGCAGGCGGGCGAGCAGGTCGTCGGCGCCGTGCAGCGAGCAGGAGATGTTGGTGCAGACGTAGACCGTGTTGCGGCCCACGGGCTGCGTCTCGAGCATGTCGTAGAAGGTCGCGACGGCCATCAGGTAGCCGGGCGTCAGGCGCATCACGGCGGCGGCCTGCTCGACGCCCTCGGGCGAGCACCAGCCGTAGCGCTTCTGCACGGCGAACAGCGCCGGGATCGCCGCGCTGCGCCGGTCCGGGTAGCGCGACATGAACTCCTCGATCTCGGCGCGCAGGTCGGCGGGGACCGCCGTCGTCGCGGGATCGGGGATCTGGGCAGGGTCCTTCGTGAGGTCCGCGGCGTCGTCCCAGCCGGGGACGCGCGAGCCGTGCGCGTAGCGCGCGACGTCGTCGGCCAGGCTCATCGGTCGATGCCCCCGAGGACCGGGTCCATCATGGCCAGCGTGGCGATGAGGTCGGCGATGTAGGAGTCCTGCACCATGGCCTTGGTGGCCTGCAGGTTGACGAAGCTGGGGTCGCGCATGTGGACGCGCGCGGGCTTGGAGCTGCCGTCGGAGCGCAGGAACACGCCGTACTCGCCGCGCGGCCCCTCGATCGGGAAGTAGACCTCGCCCGGCGGCACGCGGTAGCCCTCGGTGACCAACTTGAAGTGGTGGATCAGCGCTTCCATCGACGTCGCCAGCTCGTGGCGCGGGGGCAGCGCGACCTTGCGGTCGTCGGTCATCCACGGACCCTCGGGCAGGCCGTCGAGCGCCTGCTCGATGATCCGCACCGACTGCTTCATCTCCTTCAGGCGGACGCTGAAGCGGTCGTAGTTGTCGCCGACGGTGCCGATCGGCACCTTGAAGTCGAAGTCCTCGTAGCTCGAGTACGGCTGCGCCTTGCGCAGGTCCCACGGGACGCCGGACGCGCGCAGCAGCGGGCCGGTGACGCCGAGCTCGAGCAGCGTGTCGCCGTCGAGGGGGCAGGTGTGGCGCAGGCGCTGCAGGACGATCTCGTTGCGGTCGAGCAGCGCCTCGTACTGGTCGACGCGCTCGGGCATGATCGCGATGAACTGCCGCAGCTTCTCCTCGAAGCCCAGCGGGATGTCCTCCATGACGCCGCCGACCTGGATGTAGCGCGTGTGCATGCGCTGG
>JBJMLA010000016.1:0-16427 GCA_045805505.1 Solirubrobacteraceae bacterium | reverse complement strand
TGCGCTCGCTGCAGGAGGTCAACCCGATGCTCGGCACGCGCGGCGTCCGGCTGGGCATCCTCTTCCCGGAGATCTACGCGATGCAGTGCCGGGCGATCTTCCGCGCCGCCAAGGCGATGCCGCACACGCCGAAGGTCGAGATCATGATCCCGCTGGTCGACTACGAGCGTGAGCTAGAGCTCATGCGCCAGTGGGTCGAGAAGGTCGCGCGCGAGGAGGACTACGACCGCGACGCGTTCCTGATCGGCACGATGATCGAGCTGCCGCGGGCGTGCGCGCTGGCCAACCTCATCGCCGAGCACGCCGACTTCTTCTCGTTCGGCACCAACGATCTGACGCAGACGACGCTGGGGTTCTCGCGCGACGACATCGAGGGCAAGATCCTCGCGCGCTACATCGACCTCAAGATCTTCGACCGCTCGCCGTTCGAGACGCTCGACTCGCCCGGCGTGGGCCAGCTGCTGCGCATGGGCGCGTGGCTGGGCCGGTCGGTCAAGGAGCACCTCAAGCTCGGGATCTGCGGCGAGCACGGCGGCGATCCCGACTCGATCGACTTCTTCCACCACAGCGGCCTCGACTACGTGTCGTGCTCGCCCTACCGCGTGCCGGTCGCGCGCGTGGCCGCCGCGCAGGCGGCGATCCGCGACACGTGATCACGCCGAAGATCTTCGGAGACCGCGGGCGCCGGCGCGCGGAGAAGCTGGGCATCGATCCCGCCCGCCTGCCACCCGGGCAGTCGCCCACGGTGAAGTTCCCGGTCTTCACGTACAAGAGCGTTCCGGAGGCCGCCGAGGCGCCGCTGACCATCCACGGCGAGGTCGAGGCCTCCTACACGCTGTCGGACGCCGAGTTCCGGGCGCTTCCGCGGGTCGAGCAGGTCTCGGACTTCCACTGCGTGACGCGCTGGTCGCAGTTCGACATGCGCTTCGGCGGCGTGCGGGCCCGCGATCTGATCGAGCGCGCGCGCCCGCGCCCCGGCGCGACGCACGTCCTCGCCCATGGGCTCGACGGCTACTCGACGAACCTGCCGCTGGAGGTGGTGCTCGCCGACGACGTGCTGATCGCCGACAGCTTCGACGGCGCGCCGCTGACGCCCGAGCACGGCTTCCCGCGCCGGCTGCTCGTCCCGGCCCGCTACGGGTGGAAGTCGGCGAAGTGGCTGCGCGCGATCGAGCTGCTCGACCACGACGAGCCCGGCTTCTGGGAGCGCAACGGCTACCACAACGACGGAGACCCGTGGCGCGAGGAGCGCCACGGATCCTGGCGCTAGGCCGCGGGGTGCTCCTTCGCCCAGCGGGCGATCGTCGTCGAGCCGCTGATCGCGGTGCCGTCGTCGAACACGAGCACCGGGGCGTTCTTCTGTCCCGTCAGGCGCACGAGCTCGTCGCGGCCCTCGCCCTTCGTCGTCCACGGCATGGCGCGATAGCCCTCCACCGTGCGGATCTCGAACGGGTGGCCGGCATCTTCGAGCGCGACGCCGGCACGGCCGCACGCATGGGCAAGGGGTCCGGGAAGGCGCCCCATGCTCGTCTTTTGACCGCAGGTGTAGAGGATCACGCGCGAGATCCTCGCAGGTCGGCGGGGTGCTGAGACAATCAGGTGGTGGACTTCGCGGCTGATCGGCAGCGCTGGGAGGACGAGTGGCTCTCGCCGCTCGCCGCTCGCTCCTATCCGGCCCACCGCGTGGCGCCCGAGGAACACGAGTGCTCGGTGCGCACGCCGCTGCAGCGCGACCGCGACCGGATCGTGCACTCCAAGTCGTTTCGGCGGCTCAAGCACAAGACGCAGGTGTTCGTGGCGCCCGAGGGCGATCACTACCGCACGCGCCTCACGCACACGCTCGAGGTCACGCAGATCGCCCGGACCGTGGCCCGGGCGCTGCGCCTCAACGAGGACCTCGTCGAGGCGATCGGCCTGGGGCACGACCTGGGGCACCCGCCGTTCGGCCACATCGGCGAGTCGGCGCTCGACCAGTGCCTGCGCGAGCGCTTCGGGCGCGAGTTCCGCCACTACGAGCACTCGCTGCGCGTCGTCGAGCTGCTCGAGCCGCTCAACCTCAACGATGACGTGCGCGACGGCATCCTCTGCCACTCCGGCCGGGCGCCGATGCCACGGACGCTCGAGGGACGGATCGTCCGGATCGTCGACCGCGTGGCCTACATCAACCACGACATCGACGACGCCATCCGGGCCGGGGTGCTCGACCCGGTCAAGCTGCCCGCCGGGCCGATCGGAGTGCTCGGGCCGACGGGCTCCAGCCGCATCGACGCGCTCGTCCACGACATGGTCGAGGCGAGCGAGAACGCGGGCGACATCGTGCAGGGCGCCGAGGCGGGCGCGGCGATGGATGCGCTGCGGACCTTCATGTTCGACGAGGTCTACCTCGGGCCGGTCGCGCGCGCCGAGCACGACAAGATCACGACCGTGATCGGGACGCTGTTCGAGCATTACGTGTCCGATCCGGCGCACCTGCCCGACGAAGGCGGCGCCGCGGGCGCCGACCTGGCCCAGCGCGTGACCGACTACCTGGCGGGGATGACCGACCGGTACTGCCTGCGCGCCTACGAGGCGCTGACGGTTCCGCGCGCGTTCGCCCTTTAGAGTCGAACGGCGTGCCGCGCTACACCGACGAGTCCAAGGAGAGGGTCCGCAACGCGGTCGACATGGTCGATCTCGTGGGCTCGCGCGTGGAGCTGCGCAAGTCGGGCGGGACGTCGTTCAGCGGGCTGTGCCCGTTCCACGACGAGCGCTCGCCCTCGTTCAGCGTCGATGCGGCCAAGAAGGTCTTTCACTGCTTCGGGTGCCAGGAGGGCGGCGACGCCTTCACGTTCGTCCAGAAGCTCGACGGGCTGGACTTCGTCGGGTCGCTGGAGTTCCTCGCCGACCGCTACAAGGTCCCGCTCGAGGTCGCCGAGGAGGATCCGCGTGCGGCCGAGAAGCGCCAGCGCCGTGAGCGGCTGCTCGAGCTGCTCGAGCGCGCCGCGACGTTCTACGTGCGGATGCTGTGGGAGTCCGAGGAGGCCGAGCCGGCGCGCAAGTACCTGGCCGAGCGCGGTCTCGAGGAGGCGATCCTGCGCGAGTTCCGCGTGGGCTACGCGCCGAGCGCGTGGGACCGGCTGCTGCTGACGGCGCGCAAGGCGCGGTTCGGTGACCGCGAGATCTACGACGCCGGGTTGTCGCAGCGCGCGGAGAAGACCGGCAAGACCTACGACCGCTTCCGCCGGCGGATCATGTTCCCGCTGGCCGACCGCCGTGGCCGCGTGCTCGGGTTCGGCGCGCGCGCGATGGGCGACGACCAGAAGCCCAAGTACCTCAACACGAGCGAGAACGAGCTCTTCCACAAGGGCAACCAGCTCTTCGGCGCCGACGTCGCCCGCGCCGCCGCGGCCAAGCTCGGCCAGACGCTCGTCTGCGAGGGCTACACCGACGTCATCGCCTTGCACCAGGCGGGCATGCGCAACGCCGTCGGGATCATGGGCACGGCGATGACCGAGCAGCAGGTCGAGGCGCTGGCCGGGCTCGCGCCGACCGTGCTGCTCGCGCTCGACGCCGACAGCGCGGGGCAGGAGGCGATGCTGCGCGCGGCGCGGGTGGCCGCGGGGCGCAAGCTCGAGCTGCGCGTGGTCCCGCTGCCCGTCGGCTCGGATCCCGCCGACCTTGTCCAGGCGCAGGGGGCGGACGCGGTGACGAAGCTGATCGGGGCCAGCGTGCCGCTCGTGCGCTTCCAGGTCCAGCGCGCGCTCGACACCGCCGACCTCGAGGGGCCGGAGGGCAAGGACCGCGTCATCGACGAGCTGCGCCCCGTCTTCGCGGGGATTCCGCAGTCGGTGCTGCGCCAGGAGCTGATGGGCCTCGTCGCCTCGCGGCTCGATCTCACCGACGCGTTCGTCGCCGACCTGCTGGCCGGCCCGGCGCGGCTGCCCGCGCGGGCCCCCTCGGGCGGTCAAAGTGACCGCGGAGGATCATTTGACGGCCCACGCCCCGGCAACGGCGGGCCGCCGCGCGCCGTGTCGCAGGCCGAGCGGATCGAGCGGACGTTCCTGGCGCTGTGCATCGCGCTGCCGACCAAGGGTCACGACGCGCTCGACGGCGTGACGCCCGAGCACTTCGCCTCGCCGCTGCTGCGCCGAGCTGCCGAGCACCTGCGGGTGCATCTGGCGGACCCGACGGCCGGCGTGGGGGAGGACGACCACGATCTGGCCTCGCTCATGAACGAGCTGGCGGTGCGCGCGGCCAGCGGCAACCCGTCGCCCGAGACCCTGCGGGTCGAGGCGCTGCAGCTCGAGAAGGCGCGCATCGAGCGCTCGATCGTCCAGGCGAAGGAGTCCGGCGACGGCGGTGTCTCGTCGCTGGTGGTGGAACGTGCGCGCGTCCAAGCGGAGCTGGGCGCGGCGATCGAGGCGGCACTCGACGCGTCCGCCCCGATCAGCGAGGGCTAGACCGCCGGATCGAGCAGCTCGGCACGCTCGCTCTCGGGCGGCCAGCCGTGGACGTAGACGACCAGATCGGTGTCGCCCTCGTTGGCCGATTGCAGTGGCGTCCCGGGGGAGACCCGGATCACGCCGCCCGCTGCTGCCTGCACCCGCTCCGGCGGCTCGCCCAGGTACATCGTCAGCGTGCCCTCGAGCACCACGAAGACCTCCTCCTGCACCGGATGCCGGTGCCGCCGCCCCTTCGCCCTCGGCTCGTAGCGCCAGACGTTGGCCCGCACCTGCTGCAGGCCCGCAGGCTCGCTCAGCTCGGTGACATGCCGCGCCGGCTCATCGGGCTCGTGCGGCCGCGTGATCCACTCGAGCTGCTCGGGCACGACGACGCTGAAGGCCATCACCCGACCCTAGAACGAGAAGCGCCGCCTCGGTGGGCGGCGCTTGGAAGCTCCGGGGGTGGGACTCGAACCCACAACCCTTCGATTATCAGTCGAATGCTCTGCCATTGAGCTACCCCGGACCGGAACTCCGCCGACAGGTTAGCCCGCCGCGCCGCTGACAACGCGAACGTCCCGAAGGTGAGCGCATGCGCTCACGTTCTGGACGTTCGATCCTCCACGAATCGCTCCAGCAGATCAGCGGCCCGTGCCGCGCCTCCGGTGGCCGCCGGCGTCCGCGCCACCTCGCGCACCCGGGCCCGCAGCGCCGGGTCAGACAGCGCCCGGGCGACCGCCAGCCGCACGGCCCGCGGCGTGGCGAACCGGCGCGGCAGCCGGACGCCCAGCCCGGCCCAGGCGACGCGCGCGGCGTTCTCGTTCATGTCGCCCGCCGCGGGCACGACGACCGGAACGGTGCCGCACGACAGCGCGCGCGCGACCGTGCCGTGGCCGCCGTGCGTGATCACCACGTCGGCCCGCGGCATGGTGCGGGCATAGGAGACCCACGGGACCACGCGGGCGTTGTCGGGCACGCGGAGCGGCACAGCCGGCAGCCGGCGGTTCCAGGTCGCCAGCACGCGCACGGGCGCGTCGGCCAGGCCCTCCAGCGCCGCCCGCAGCAGCACATGCTGCGGATCCTGGGCCGTCGAGGGGGCGACCAGCACGAGCGGGTCGTCGCCCGGCGGCAGCTCCACGTCGGGATGGTCGAGCTCGTAGTGCAGCGGCCCGACGACCTCCACGTGCTTGGGCCAGGCCCGCGGGTACTCGAGCTCGGGCAGCGTCCCGACGAGCACGAGCTGATCCGACAGCCCGCCGTGGAACCGCGTCACCGGAGCCATGTCCAGCCGCCGGCGCGTCTCGTTGAGCTCGTCGCGCCCGCGGCGCAGCCCGCCCTCGACGAAACGATCGAGCGCGCCCCACACCCCCCGACCGAACGCGGTCCGCGGCAGCCGCGCGCCCAGCGAATACGGCGGGAACCCCGGCCCGCCGACCGGGTACACGTGCGGCACGAGCGTCGCCCACGGCACCCCGCAGCGTTCCGCGGCCAGCGCGGGCGCCAGCGTCAGGATGTCGGCCACCACCGCGTCGGGCGCCACCTCGCGGACCAGCGGCTCGGTCGACGCCGTCGCGCGCACGACCGCCTCGTAGGGCTTCAGCGGCCGCTCGAGCGTGGGGAAGACGTGGTACTCGGGCGACGCGGAGAACGTCATGCCCAGGCGCTCGACCTCCGGCGCCCAGCGCTGCCAGGTCTGGACGTGCACGTCGTGGCCGCGAGCGGCAAGCTCGCGGCCCAGCGCGATGATGGGAAAGGCGTGCCCGGGGTCGCCGAAGGCGCCGAGCAGGAAGCGGCTGGCTACGCGATCTCCTCGAAGACCTCGGCGAGCTGCTTGAGCTGGTCGAGCCGCCCGGCCTTGTCGAAGGCCAGCGGCGTCACGCCAAGCGTCCCGACCCCGGCGTCCTTGAAGACCTTGAGCCGCTCGCGCACCTGGTCGCGCGGGCCGATCAGCGCGATCTGGTCGAGGAACTCGTTGGGCAGCGCGGCCGCGGCCTCGTCCTTCTTGCCCTCGAGGTAGAGGTTCTGGACCGTTTCGGCGGCGTCCTCGTAGCCGTAGCGGCGCATGAGCTGGTTGTAGAAGTTCTGCTTCTTGGAGCCCATGCCGCCGACGTACAGCGCCACGAACGGCCGGGTCAGGTCGCGCGCCGCGTCCTGGTCGTCGGTGATGAACACGTTGACGGTCGGCGCGATGTCGAAGTTCTCGAGCGAGCGACCGGACTTCGCCGCGCCCTCCTCGAGGTTCTTGCGCAGCTCGGGCAGCGCCTCGGGCGACAGCAGCGTCGGGATCCAGCCGTCGGCGATCTCGCCGGCCAGCGCGGTGTTCTTCGGCCCGATGGCCGCCAGGTAGATCGGGATCGACTCCTGCACCGGCTTGATGGTCAGCTTGAGCGCCTTGCCCGGGCCGTCGGGCAGCGGCAGGTCGTGGTGCTCGCCGTGGAACTCGAGCTTCTCGCGCGCGAGCGCCTGGCGGACCACCGCGATGTACTCGCGCGTCCGCGAGAGCTGGTTGGCGAAGCGCACGCCGTGCCAGCCCTCGGAGACCTGCGGACCGCTCGAGCCGATGCCGAGCAGCATGCGGCCGTCGGAGAGCTGGTCGAGCGTCGCCGCGGTCATCGCGGTCATCGCGGGGGAGCGGCCAGGCATCTGGAAGATGGCCGAGCCGATCTTGATCTTCGACGTCTGCCCGGCGATCCAGCCGAGGATCGTCGCCGCATCCGAGCCGTAGGCCTCCGCGGTCCACACCGAGTCATAGCCGACCGATTCGGCCGTCTTGACGATCTCGATCTGGTCCTGGCTGGTCAGGCCGAGGCCCCAGTAACCGATGTGGACTCCGAGCTTCATGTGCAGGTTTCCTTTCACCGCGAGGAGGCAGCTTGCCCGCCGCGACGGCGGGGCATAAGGTCGGGAGCCTATGCGACGGTCCCCGCACGACGACCTGCGCCTCGCGATCGACCTGCTGCCCGAGCGCACGCGGATCGCGATGCTCGAGGGCATCCGCTCCAACGAGATCATCGTCGGCGCCTACACCAAGGACGGCGCGATCTGCCCGATGCTCGCCGCGCACCGCAACGGCGGCCGCACGAGCTTCATCTCCTTCGCCAAGGCCTGGGACGCGTTCGCCCGCGCCCGCAAGCCGCGCCGGGCCACGCCGCGCGAGCTGCGCATCCTCGAGACCATGCTCGAGGCGAGCCTCGCCGCCGAGGTGCGTCTCGACGGCGTCATCGCCGAGCACCAGTCGCTGGCCCGCGAGCGCCGCGCCCGCGAGGCCCGCCAGACCGGCCTGGGCTGGATCGGCCGGCGCCGCATCAGGCGCCACGTGCAGGACGCCGGGCGCGAGCTCGAGCCCGTCTAGGCCCGGTACTCCGGGTTCGGGTAGTCGAACCGGCATCCGGCGTCCCACGCGGTGCGCTGGTTGCCTCCCACCGGGAAGCCGCCGGCGTCCTTGAGCATCCGGGCGAGGTGCATCAGGTTCCAGGTCAGGAACGCGGTGTTGCGGTTCGTGAAGTCGTTCTCCGGCCCGCCCGAGCCCTCGTCGGAGTAGCTCGGTCCCGGCCCCGCCTCGCCCAGCCAGCCCGAGTCGGCCTGCGGCGGGATCGCGTAGCCGAGGTGCTGGAGCGAGTAGAGGATGTTCATCGCGCAGTGCTTGGCGCCGTCCTCGTTGCCGGTGATGATGCACCCGCCGACGCGGCCGTAGTAGGCGTACTGACCGGCCTCGTTGAGCAGGTGGCTGTTGCCGTAGAGCCGCTCGACGACCTGGGTGCAGACCGAGGACTTCTCGCCCAGCCAGATCGGCGACTCGAGCACCAGGATGTCGGCGGCCATGACGCGCTCGTGGATCGCGGGCCATTCGTCGCGCTCCCAGCCGTGCTCGGTCATGTCGGGCCAGACGCCGGTGGCGATGTCGTGGTCGACGGCGCGGATCCGATCGACGGCGACACCGTGCTTCTCCAGGATGGCGATCGAGCGGTCCGCGAGCGCCTGGGTGTTCGACGGCTCGGGGGAGCGCTTCAGCGTGCAGTTGATGAACAGCGCCCGAAGATCGCTGTAGTCGAGAATCTCTGAGGACATGCGCGAACAGTCTCACGAGCAACCCGAGCGTTACCGATCGATCTCGCTCCGGCCCCTGGAGCGCGGCGATCACGCGGCCGTCCGGGCGATCCTGGAGGAGCCGGGCGTCGCGCGGTGGTGGGGCCCGGTCGTCCGCGACCTCGCCGACGAGCTCGAGGCGCCACGGGCGATCCTCGTCGACGGCGCGGTCGCGGGCTTCGTCGACATCTGGCAGGAGCTCGAGCCGAGCGCCCGGCACGCCGGCCTCGACATCGTCCTGTCCGAGCCCTTTCAGGATCGCGGCATCGGGCGCCGCGCGCTGGCGCTCGCCGCGCGAATCGTGTTCGGCGAGCTCGGCCACCACCGCATCACGATCGACCCGGCGGCAGCGAACGAGCGAGCCATCCGCGCGTACGCGGCGGTCGGCTTCAGGCCCGTCGGGATCATGCGCTCCTACGAGCGCGGCCAGGACGGGACCTGGCACGACAACCTGCTCATGGACATGCTCGCCGACGAGCTCGTCTTTGAGTTCTCTTGAAGCCGCCGCCGAACGCCGCAGTCCCGCCAACCCGATCAGCTACCGTCCCACGCGATGTCCCCCCGCGCCATCCCGCTTGCCCTCGGCATGCTCGCCGCGGCCCTCGCGGGCTGCGGAAGCGACGACGGCTCGTCGTCGACGCCGAGCCCCGCCGCGACGGCCGCCGCCAAGCCCCAGGACTTCCCCAAGGGCGCGAACATGTCCTTCGACGACGTGCAGTCGCGCTACCCCGCGCAGCTCTCGCTGGGCATCGGCGCAAGCGTCATGCGCCAGGGCGCCAACCGGGTCCCGTTCGTCGTCCTCGACAAGGGCGCCCGGCCGATCACCAACGCGGCCGTCGCGCTCTACACGGTCAAGACCGACGGCTCAGACGTGCGCGGGCCGTTCGTGGCGCGCCAGACCGGCTTCGACGTGTCGTCGAAGTTCCTCTCCGACACGACATCGGCCGACACCACCACGGCCAAGACGTTCTACGCGGCCGACGTCGACTTCAAGGGCAAGCCGCCGCTCGGCGTCTTCGCGCTCGTGCGCATGGACGGTCGGCTCGTCGCCGCCTCGCCGTCGCCGCTGGGCGTCCGCGGCGCCCAGGGCGGGTCGCCGCCCGACGTCGGCGAGCAGGCCATCTCGGTGCACACCGACACGGTCAAGGACGTCAAGGACCTCAAGCAGCTCACCACACGCGTCCCGCCGGACACCGACATGCTCCAGCAGGACTTCGCCGACGTGCTCGGCAAGAAGCCCGTCGTCCTGGTCTTCGCCACGCCGGCGCTGTGCCAGAGCCGCGTGTGCGGGCCGGTCGTCGACGTCGCCGATCAGGTGCGATCGGAGGTGGGGGACAAGGTGTCCTTCATCCACCAGGAGATCTACCGCGACAACAAGGTCAACAAGGGCCTGCGCCCGCAGCTGATCAAGTGGCGCCTGGCCTCCGAGCCGTGGACGTTCGTCATCGACGCCGCCGGCCGCATCACCCAGCGGTTCGAGGGTGCGGTCTCGGTTCCCGAGCTGCGCGCCGCGGTCGAGAAGACCCTCTAGCGCAAGCTAGGGTTGCGCCGGGCGGGCCGGTAGCTCAGCGGTCAGAGCAGCGGACTCATAATCCGTCGTGCGAAGGTTCGACTCCTTCCCGGCCCATCGCAACGCATGGCGTGTCCGCGGTCTTGAAACCGCTCAGGACGTTCCTACCGTGGAACGCAGCTCGCCGCTCTCCACGGGCCGCGGGTTCGGAAATGCCAATCAGATACGCGGGCGCTCGGATCGGGCGTTGCGCGGGCTGTCAGGAGAGACGTCATGTGCGCGGAGTTGCGCGCCGTCCTGCCGCGCACCCTCGATGCCGGTGCGCAGGCGCGGCGGCTGATCGAAGGAACCTTCGCCGGAGAGGCCGGCGCCGGGTGTGTCTGCGACCTGCAGATCGCTGTCAGCGAGATGGTCAACAACGCGGTCGTCCACGGCTCCGGCGAGATCGTCCTGCACGCCGAGATCCGTCAGGACGTCGTGCACATAGAGGTCAGTGACGAGGGCCTCGGGACCCCCGCCATCCGGGCCCAGCCCGACGGGGACATGGGCGGGTGGGGGATGCGGATCGTCGACCGCCTCGCCCGGGCCTGGGGCACGAGCGAGGCGGGAAGCGTCTGGGCGGACCTGCCCGTGGCTAGCGGGCTGCGTTGCCCCGCAGCGACGCCTGCGCAGCCCGCTTGATCGCGGCGGACTCCTCGCGCATGACGCGGGCATCCTCGCGCTGCGTGCTCGCGGCCAGGCGCTGCTCGCGCGCCACGAGCCGGGCGTGGGCCGCGCGCTCGATCGTCAGCGGCTTGGGCTGGTGACCGACCGGCAGCTGGGCGGCCGCGACCACCTGGTCGGCCGGCTGCTCGCCGAGGAGCCAGCCGCCGTCGGGCAGCCGGGTCAGCGCGTCGCGCGAGCGCAGCGCCTTGAGCGCGAGCGTCACGGTCGGCCGCTGCGCGCCGACGAGCCGCCCGAGCGCCTCGTGCGTGAGCTTGAGCCCGACCACGACGCCGTCGGGGCCGACCGTGCCGAAGCGCTCGGCCAGCAGCCAGAACAGGGCCAGCAGCCGCTCGTCGACACGGGGCTGCTCGGCGATGACCAGCTGGATGACGAGGCGATCGCGCTGGCGCTGCATCTGCTCGACCAGGCCGGTGACCAGCCGCGGCCAGCGTCGCGCCGCGAGGAGGAACTCGTCGTCGAGGATCGCGACGCGCGTGGGGATCGTCGCGGTCCAGGACTCGCCCGCGGGGACCACGCAGTCCTCGAGCGTCGAGCTGGCGATCAGGTCCCCGGCGGCATAGAGCTCGAGGCCCGGATGGCTGCCGATGTCGACCGTACGGGCGATCAGCCCGTCGAGGACGATCACGGCGAACGCCTGACGCCCGGTGGCCAGGGTCTCGGAGGGATCCCAGGCGCCCGCGGGCAGCTCGAGGACCGGCGCCGCGACGGCCGCCCGGGCCGCCGCGAGGTGATCGGGATCGATGTGGACACCGAGATCGGGCTGCTCCTCGAGGACGAGGACCCGCGAGCCGCCGGAGGACCGGCGCCGGGTGCGGACGTCGTCGGAGGCCACGGGGAAGAGCGCCGACATCAGAGGCTCCATTCCGTGAGGAAGGCCTCGGGTGCCGGACGGGCGAAGCGCGCTTCGGCACGCGACGCCTCGACGCGCGGGAACAGCGCGTCGACGCCGCAGAGCGCGAACACGCGATCTGCGGGGCCCTCGGGCCTCAGGACGACGAGCTTGACCGCCATCTTGAGCGCGCGGTGCCGCGACTCGATCAGCACGCGCAGCCCGGACGAGTCCAGGAAGGTCACCTGCTGGAGGTCGACGACCAGCGTCTCGGGAGCGAGCGTCAGCCCGTCGCGGATGGCGTCGGCCAGCACATCGGCGGACGCCAGGTCGAGCTCACCGGAGACGGAGATCTCGTAGGTCGTGCCCAGGTGCCGGGCGACGAGGTCATACAGGGTGTCGGTGTGGACCGCAGCCATCGCTTCATCCTCATATCTCTGGGAAGTGGCGAGGCGCGGCGGCCGCCCGAAACGAGGCGTCCCCGGGAACCTTCATCGAAGGCAGATCGGCGGGTCACACCGGCTCTGCTGAATTTCAGAGTAGCCACGGGTAACAGGAACAACAAGTCGGAATCCCCCCCCGGCGGTTTGAACCCGAACACGGTCCCTGAGCGGTGCGAACGCGAACACGCCAGAACGCTATTGCTCCCCGTGGCGCCTAGCTTGCCGGGCATCGACGCCGAGCACGAAGACGAGTTCAGCACCCTGGCTTCCATCTCCCGGGAGATGGTCCGCCTGTACAAGGATCAGTTCGGCCGGGGGCCCACCGCTGCACGTACGTACTGGGCTGGTCCCGACATGATCTGCACCCTGCTGCACGAGACCCTCACGCCGGCCGAGCGCAACCTGGTCAAGCTGGGCGAGCACCAGCGCCTGCGCGATACGCGCGCGTTCTTCCAGTACGCCACCGTCCGGGAGTTCTGCGAGCCGGTCGAGCGCCACACCGGCCGCAAGGTCGCCGCGTTCTTCAGCTCGGTCGACACGGTCGCCGATGGCGCATGCATCGAGACCTTCCTGCTGCACCCCGAGGGCTACGACGGCCCGTCACGGGTCGACTGCGACGAGCGCAGCGGCTCCTAGGGTCAGCCGAGGCCGGCCGCGCCGCGGCGCGAGCCGAGATCGCCCACCGCATCGCTGAACGCGATCCCGGAAGCCGACACCCGGTTGCGGCCCGCGTCCTTGCTCGCGTACAGCGATGCGTCGGCCTCGCGGTAGAGCGGGAGGAAGCCGATGCTGTCGCCGGCGGCCGCGGCGACCCCGAACGACGCGGTGAGGTTGACGCCGCCGGGTTGGGAGTCCTCGATCGCGGCACGCAGCGTCTCGGCCAGGTGCAGGCCGCCCGGAAGGTCGATGCCCGGAAGCAGCAGCAGGAACTCCTCGCCGCCGATCCGGTAGAAGAGCTCGAAGGAGCGCAGGGACTTGCGCATCTCGTAGCTGACCGCGCGCAGGACGGCGTCACCGCGCTCGTGGCCGAACGAGTCGTTGACCGCCTTGAAGTGGTCGAGGTCGCAGAGGACCATGCAGACGGGCTGTTCGAGCAGTCGCGCCTGCTCGGCGACCTCCTCGAACCGCGCCTCGAGGCCGCCGCGGTTCAGCAGCCCCGTGAGGGGATCGAGCACCGACTGGGTGCGGAACTCGAACTCGGCGTCCATGAGCGCGGTCGCCGCCGCCGTGACGGCGAGCAGCAGCACGGCGGTGCTGACCAGCATCAGCGGGTGATCGATCGTGTAGTCGATGCCGCTGGTCGCCGCGGCGATGAGCGCCACGAGCATGGCGACCGCCGCGCCGGCCCACACGACGACGGTGCGGAACCGCGCCGCCGACACCACGACGGGAATGGCCAGCAGCGGCATGACCTGGCTGGTGGCGCCGCCGGTCAGCGCGATGGAGAAGCCGGTCAGGGCGACCATGAGCAGCAGGGTGCGGGCGATGACGCGAGCGGGGTGGCGGGAGCGAGCGACCCGCTTGTCCATCGTCACCGCCGCGGCGCCGGCCACGAAGAGCATGGGCATCATCGGCCAGCCGATCGTCGGCGCGACGGCCACCGTCCCGGCCAGCATGGCGCCCATCGCGATACCGCGCGCGCGCCGGACGCGCACCGACATGTCGAGCATGCGGGCGCGATGCCCCTCGGTGGGACACAGCCAGCCGAGGTGTTGGGCCTCACCCATTGACTGGATTATCGGCAACGCGCCGAGTTTCTGCACCCCTGGCTCCTGCCTGCGAACTGCCGGATTCGGGTAAAGCAGCGTGTGACAGTCATGCTTGCGAGCCGCACGGACGCCGCTTCCGGATCCAGCAACGAGCCGTTCGCCGCCCACACGCTGGGCGTCGAGGAGGAGCTCTTCCTTGTCGAGCCCTCGACGCTCGAGCCCGTGCCCTGCGACGAGCAGCTGCTCGGCGAATGCCGCTTCACGCGCGGGCGCGTCGTGGAGGAGATGTGCGACGGCGTCGTCGAGCTCGTCAGCCCGGTCTGCCACACGGCGGCCGAGGGCGTGGGAACCCTGGCCGCGCTGCGCGGCAGGATCCTGCGCTCCGGCCCGCGCGCGCTGCTCGGCGCGGGCGTGCATCCGAGCGCGGCCTACGGCGACGTGGCCTATCGGCGCAGCCCGCACTACGACGCGGTCGCCGCCGACGTGCGCTCGCTGCTGCGCCAGTCCGCGTACTGCGGGCTGCACGTCCACGTCGGCATGCCCGATCGCGAGACCACGATCGTCGCGTTCAACGGCATGCGCAAGTGGATCCCGCTGCTGCAGGCGCTCAGCGCCAACTCGCCGTTCCGTCACGGACAGGACACCGGCCTGGCCAGCGCGCGAACGGTGCTCAACCACTCGCTGCCGCGCAGCGGCCTGCCGCGTGCGTTCCGCGACTGGGAGGACTTCGAGACGACCCAGGCCGAGCTGTGCCGGGTGGCCGAGGTCGCCGACGGTTCGTCCTTCTGGTGGGACATGCGCCCGCACCACCGCCTCGGCACCCTCGAGGTGCGCGGGGTGGACGCGCAGTCCTCGCTCGACGACGTCGCCGGGATCGTCGCGCTCATCCACTGCCTGGCCTGCCACGAGGCCCTGACCGCGGACCGCCACCATCCGGCGGCCGAGATCCTGCAGGAGGCCTCCTACCGCGCGGTGCGCGACGGGCTCGACGCGACGCTGTCGCTGGGCGGCCCGCTCGTGCCCGCGCGCGACCTGGCGCGGCGCGCGCTCGACATCGCCGGCGGCTACGCGCCGGCGCTGCACTGCAGCGAGCAGCTCGGGGCGGTCGAGCGGATCCTGGCCGACGGCAACGGCGCGATCCGCCAGCGTCGCGCCCACGAGCGCGGAGGAATGCCGGGCTTGCTGGAGATGCTGCGGGCCGAGACGGCCATGCAGGCCGGGTCCGCGGGCGAACGACCCGGCTGACCGCCCGCCGGCCTTCTTTTCGGACCCCGGTCCCGTCTAGACTCGCGCCATGGAGTCGTCGTCCGTCAAGCGCTCGGAGATGCTCAGCGCATCGCCGCGGATGTTCGACAACCCCGTGCTCGACGCGCTCTCGCGGGTGCACCCGATGGTGCCCCCGCTGATCTTCGTGCCGGCGATCGTGATCGCGTTCGTCGTCGGCGTCGATCGCGTCGGTACGGCGAACACCCTGCTGGCCGTCGTCATCGGCTACGTCGTGTGGACGCTGACCGAGTACTGGCTGCACCGCCTGGTCTTCCACTTCGAGCCCGAGGACGGTCTCGGGGCGCGCCTGCACTGGATCATCCACGGCGTCCACCACGACCATCCCAACGACCCGATGCGGCTGGTGATGCCGCCGTCGGTCAGCGTTCCGCTGGCCGCGGGGTTCCTCGGCCTGTTCGTGGTGGTGCTGGGCCCGGACTGGGGGGTGGCCACGTTCTGCGGCTTCATCGCGGGCTACCTGGCTTACGACATGCTTCATTTCCACACCCATCACCACAAGCCCAAGACCCGGCTGGGCCGCAGGTTGCGCGAGCTCCACATGCGCCACCACTTCCAGGACCACGAGGCGGGCTACGGCGTCAGCGCCCCGTACTGGGATCACGTCTTCGGCACCGCGCCGCGGATCGCGCGCCGTAGCAAGTAGGCGGTTCGCCGCTCTACATCCGCGTTTGCCGGTGCCCGTCCCGCGGGGAACCTGACTATCGAGACCGCCGCAGGCGGGCACTTCGGCGTCACATACCCCCGCGCTCGCCCCCCTGTCGGCCGCACGCCTCGGAGCGGAACCCGCAGGCTTGCCTTGATGCCCGGTCCTCTCGAGAGAGGGCCGGGCATCGTTCTTTCCGGGCCGGTCGTGAAGGGATCGTCCCGGCCGCCGTCGAAACAGTCGGCGCCCATGAAGAGCACGACGACTGCCCCCGCCGAAGCTGCCGGCCACCAGACCCTCTCGGCCTACATCCAGGCTCGGTTCGACGAGTTCAGCCGCTCGCAGAAGGACGTGGCGCAGTACATCGTCGACCATCTCGACGAGGTGGCCTTCCAGACCGCCGAGGAGCTCGCGCGCCGCGCGAACACCTCGTCCTCGACCGTCGTGCGCTTCTCGCAGGCGCTCGGCTTCGAGGGCTACCCCGAGCTCCAGGGCTCGGCGCGCGAGGAGTACCGCCGCCGCGTCGCCGACGGCACCGCCGGTGGCCCCGGCGGCAACGGATCGTCTGGACCGCTGTTCTCGCTCGACCAGAACGAGTTCGAGACCGCGCTGGCCGCCGACCACGCCAACGTCGAGGAGACCGCGCGCAAGATCTCGCGCTCGGAGGTCGAGTCGGCCATCGACGCGATCGTCGACGCGGAGCGCCTGCTGGTCATCGGCACCGACCAGATGGCGTTCTTCGCCTCCTACCTGCGTCACCTGCTGATGCTGCT
>JBJMLA010000015.1:0-10801 GCA_045805505.1 Solirubrobacteraceae bacterium | reverse complement strand
GCGCGTGAAGAACGAGGTCAGCCGCTGGTGCTGCTTGGGGTCGTCGACGATCGCCTTCTCGAAGTGCTCGGAGAAGATGTCGCGCACCACGCGGACCGACAGGTCGGCCTCCTGGAAGACCATCTCGGGGGCCTTGGCCTCCTTGACGCGCTTCTCGAGGACCTCGTTGAGCTTGAACAGGTACTGCAGCTCGCGCTCGAAGTCGGCGCGGGTGGCGCCCTGCGCGGCGGTGCGCACGATCGCGCCGCCGCCTCCGAGGTCGAGGCCCTTGACGGCCTTGCGCAGGCGCTCGCGCTCCTTGTCGTCGAGGCGCTTGGAGACGCCGATGCCCTCGCCGGTCGGCGCGTAGACCATGTATCGGCCGGCGATCGTCAGCTCCATCGACAGGCGCGCGCCCTTGGTCTTGAGCGGGTCCTTGACGACCTGGACGACGACCTCCTGACCGGGCTTGAGCAGCTCACCGATCTTCTTGCCGGTTCCCCCCTCACGGCCGCGGCGCGCGACCTCGACGCCGGGCAGCACGATCTCGTCGACGTGCAGGAACCCGTTCTTGTCGAGCCCGAAGTCGACGAACGCCGCCTCGAGGCCGGGCAGGACGTTGTCGACCTTGCCCTTGTAGATGTTGCCCACGATGGAGCGGTTGCCGCGGCGCTCGAGGTAGAGCTCGGCGACGCGGTAGTCCTTCTTCGGCGCCGCGCGACCGCCGGCGGCCTTGGTCTTGCCGGGAGTTCCCGGAGCTTCGAGCAGCGCCACGCGGGTTTCCCCGCGATCGACGCTGACGAGCACTTGCTTCTTCACGATGTCAATCCTTCTTAGTAGGTGAGCACGCGGCCCTTGAGTGCCGCGGCGGCCCGGCCCTGCGCATAGATCGACTGCAGCAGGCCCATGGCCAGCAATGTGGTGATGACTGAGCTGCCCCCATAGGACATGAGCGGCAGCGGGATGCCGGTGATCGGCGCGATGCCGATGGTCATCCCGACGTTGACGAAGACCTGGAACATCATCATCGCGACGATGCCCCCGGCGACCAGCGCGCCGAACAGGTTCTTCGAGAGGGTCAATATCCGCAGCCCGCGCCAGATGACGAGTGCGTAGAGCGAGAGAACGAGGGCGGCACCGACGAAGCCATAACGCTCGCCGACGACGCCGAAGATGAAGTCCGTGTGGTGCTCGGGCAGGAAGTCGAGCTTGGTCTGCGTCGCCTGGTCGCCGCGGCCGGTCTTCTGGCCCGCGCCGATGGCGATCTTCGACTGGTTCTGCTGATAGCCCGGATCGTTGGGGTTGTTGGTGGGGTGCAGGAACGAGGTGAGGCGTTCCTTCTGGTAGTCGTGGAGCACGTTGACGCCGACCGCCGGAGCGGCGACGAGCACGAGCGTGACGGCGATGCCGCCGAGGGCGGCGAGGGCCGCGAAGTGGCGCCAGGAGGTCCCGGCCATGAACAGCACGGCCAGCGACACGACGACGTAGACGAGCGCCGAGCCGAGGTCGGGCTGGGCCATGACGAGCGCAGCGGGCACGAGCCCCGCGAGCATCACCCGCGCGGTCGTGTCGCGCTCGTTGACCCGGCGGATGCGGTCGACCATGAAGGCCGACAGCGCGAGGATCACGAGCACCTTGCCCAGCTCGGAGGCCTGGAAGGAGAAGAAGCCGACGTCGATCGCGCGGCGGGCGCCCTTGGCGACCTGGCCGATCGCGCTGACCGCGAGGATCGAGACGACCAGCAGCGCGAAGAGCCCGTACTTGAGCTCGCGCAGCCGCGAGTAGTCGATGCGCGCCATGCCGGCGGCGAGGACCAGGCCGACGGCGAAGTAGATCGCCTGACGGGTGACGTAGGGGTTGCCCCCGATCGCGTCGGTCGTCGTGGCGTAGCGCAGGGTCAGCAGCGAGGCGCCGCAGATGCCCAGCACGGCCAGCAGCAGGACGCCGTCGAACGGCAGCGACAGGCGCCGCGGGGCGGCGATCTCCGGACGGCCCGGATCGACGATCGGCGCGGTGTTCATCGGGTGCGGTTCTCCCCGACGACGTACTCGGCCTTGTTGCCCTGCTTGAACCACTTGGCCGCGATCAGGCGCGCGGCCGGAGCGGCCGCCTCTGCGCCGAAGCCGCCCTTCTCGACGGTGACCGCGATGACGATGCCGGGATCGTCGGGCTTGGTGGTGTCCTTGATCCAGCAGACGTACCACGACTGGTCGTAGGCGATGTTGTGGTCGAAGGTCTCCGCGGTGCCGGTCTTGCCGTAGACGGGGAAGCGGCCCTGGTTCCACGGCTGGTCGCCGCCGGCCCAGACGTCGTAGGACGTGCCACCCGGCTCGGCGGCCGCGGCGTGCAGCCCGTCGAGGACCGCCTGGCGGTCGCTCTCGTCGAGATCGACGCGCTTGGCGGCGCCGGGCTCGACCTGCTGGACGAGGCGGCCCTCGCTGTCTTCGATCTGCAGGCCGAGGTGCGGGCGCGGGCGGCGGCCGTCCATGGCGATCGTCGAGTAGGCCACGGCCATCTGCAGCGGCGTGGCCTGGACGTCGCCCTGGCCGATGGCCAGCGAGACGTTGTCGCCGATCGACCAGGTGCGCATGTCGGAGATGCCGCAGCCCGCCGCGGCGGCGGCGTAGACGCTGTACTCGGGCCCCAGCGGGATGTCCTTCTCCTTGCGGCACTTCGCCTCGACGGCGGAGCGCTCCTCGCGCCATTTCCAGTCCGGGACGTTGCCCTCGCTCTCGAACGGCAGGTCGATGCCGGTCGTCCCGCCGAGTCCGAGGTTGCGGGCCATGTCCTGGATGACCTCGGTGTGCTCGGAGTTGGTCATGATGCCGAGCTCGTAGAAGTAGACGTCGGAGGAGACGCGCAGCGCGTTGCGCAGGTCGACGCTGCCGTAGGCCTCGTGGCCCGCGTTGCAGCGCTCCTGCGCGCCGATGTGGATGCAGCCCTGGTCGTTGAACGTCCAGCTCGGCGTGATGTCGCCGTGGGCGAGCGCGGCCAGCGCGGTGATCGGCTTGAACGTCGAGCCCGTCGGATAGACGCCCTGGGCGGCGCGGTTGAACAGCGGCGCGCCGTTCTCCTCCGAGTTGAGCTGCTTGAACTTGGCGACCGAGATCGGCTTGGTGAACAGCGTCGGGTCGAACGAGGGCTCAGAGCCCATCGCGTAGATCTCCCCCGTCCCCGGGTTCATCGCGACGAACGCGCCGGCGTCGGCGGCCGGGACGTTGGAGATCGCCTGCTGGATGGCCTCCTGGCCGGCGCGCTGCAGGCCGAGATCGAGCGAGAGCTTGACCTGGTTGCCCGCGATCGGGTTGCGACGGGCCCGCAGCAGCTCGCCCTCGAACTGGCCCTGCGCGTTGACCGACAGCCGGCGGGCGCCGTCCTTGCCCCGCAGGTAGCGGTCGTAGCTGAGCTCGACGCCGGTCTTGCCGACGATCTTGCCCTGGCGCACGCCCTTGAAGCGGCTCTCGGTGAGCTGCTCGGGCGAGACCTCGCCGACGTTGCCCAGCAGCTGGGCGGCCAGCGTCGTGTTCGGGTACTTGCGCAGGAACAGGGTGTCGGGCAGGACCCCGGGGTAGTCGTCCTTGCGCTCCTCGAGGAAGTCGAGCATCGAGCGCGGGACGTCGACGCGCAGCGTGATCGCGCCGTAGGGCAGGACGGCCAGCGAGCGGATGATCGTCTCGTGGATGGTCTCCGGACGCATCGTCACGACCTTGCCGATGGCCGCGAAGCGCTCCTGCAGCCCGGGCGCCATCGGCGGCGTCGGGGGCAGCGGGACGCTGTCGTTGCGGTGCTTGCGGCGCCACTTCTTGTTGTGCTTGGCGAACTGCGCCTCCCACTCCGTCTGCATCTGCCCGGCGCGCTGGCCCCACTCGGCGGCGGCGCTGCGCTCGGCCTCGGGCAGCGAGCGCGGGTCGATCTGCACGACGTTGGCCAGGCGGCTGGTGACGATCTCGCGGCCGTTGCGGTCGACGATGTCGCCGCGCGGCGCCTGGATCGGCACGATCCGGGCGCGGTTCTGGTTGGCCTCGGCGAGGTAGGTGTCGCCGGCGAGGACCTGCAGGTACCAGAGGCGGAAGAAGATGATCGCGAACAGCGCCAGGGCGAAGAAGCCCAGCACCGCGACGCGCAGCGACAGCTGCGGCGTCGTCGGCGGCCGGCGGTCCTCGGGGGTGTAGTAGCCGCCCATGCGCTAGGCCCGGTGCAGCGGCGACAGGCCGCCGGTCGTGTAGGCCCGGCGCCGGCGCCGGCGCGGGTCCTCGGGCAGGACAGGGGTCAGCCAGCGGCGCACCAGGGCGACGACCGGCATGGCGATGAGCGCGTCGAGGACGATCGTGGACAGGGTGGCAGACACGAGTGGCCAGTTGAACGGCTGCTCGGAGCCGAGCAGGAACTGACCGACCCCGTAGCCGATCGTGGCGATGGCGGCGGCGCCCGCCCCGAGGGCGACCGGGGCCAGCGTGCCCTGCGGGTCGCGCACCTCGCGCAGCCGGCCCGCGTAGTAGCCCACGGCGATCAGCACGAGCGAGCTGAGGCCCATGGTCTGCAGCAGCGCCGTGTCGACCATGAGGCCGATCGCGAAGCCCACCGACGCGCCGGCGACCGGGCCGCAGAGCAGGCCGACGGCCATGACGATGAGCGGCGAAAGGTCGGCGATCGCGCCGAAGACGGGCACCTGGGCGAAGAACATCAGCTGCAGCAGGACGGTGACGAACGCGAGGATCGCCAGGCGCAGCAGGAGCGGGCCGTTGACGGCGCTCACGGCTTGGGCCCCAGCGAGCGGGTGTTGGGCTCGGTCAGCACCGTCACCGCGTCGAGGTCGTGGAGATCGGCGTAGGGCTTGATGCGCACCTGCTGGGAGGTGTCGAGCTCGTTGGGATCGACCTTGGTGACGCGGCCGATCGGGATCCGCGGCGGGAAGAACGAGGTGAACTTCGTCGACTCGATGCCGGCGGTGGTGACGATGTCGCCCACCTTCGGCGTGCGGCCGCGCGGGATGCGCTGCATCAGCAGCTCGTTCGGGTTGCCGGGCGTGCCCGTCTGGACGATGCCCGGGATGCCGCTCTCGGTCCTGGCCGTCACGCCGCTCTTCTGGTCGGTGAGCAGCAGCACCTGCGCGGCGTCGCCGACGGTCTGGGAGATGTGGCCGACGAGGCCGTCGCCGTTGAGCACCGGGTCGCCGACGCTGATGCCGTCGCTCGAGCCGCGGTTGATGTTGACCGTCGAGTACCAGATGACCGGCGAGGCGATGACCACCTCGGCGTTGACCGGGCCCATGTCGCTGAGCCCGCGGGTGCCGAGCAGCTCGTTGACCGCCTCGAGCTGCGTGCTCAGCTGCAGGCGCTCGCTGGCGTCGGCGTACTTGGTCCGCAGGTCCTGGACCTCCTTCTTGAGGTCCTCGTTCTCGCCCTTGGCGTCGAACGTGTCGTCGAACCAGCCGAAGAGGTCGCGGAACGGCTTGAGCGCGTCCGAGGCCACGCTCTCGATGGGAGAGAAGATCGCCAGCGCGCCGCGCTGGATGGCGTGGAGCCCGCCACCGGACCCTTCGCCGAAGAAGGCTGTGAGAAGGATCAGGGCGCAGCCGACGAGCAGCCCGAGGACTGCACGTCTGCGGCGGACCACTTTGCGGTCATGCACTGTTCGGAAGCTTTGTTCATGCGATTCGGGCGCGAGCCACTAGTAGCGGCCGCCGCGTCTCCGGTTTCGCGAGTTCTTGTTGGTGCGGTGGATGACCTCGAACTCCTCGAGGGATCGACCCGAGCCCACCGCAACGCACGTCAGCGGGCTCTCGGCCAGGTGGGCGGGCATCTGCGTCTCCTCGCGCAGCCGCTCGTCGAGCCCCAGCAGCAGCGACCCACCACCCGCGAGCATGATGCCGCGGTCCATGATGTCCGAGGCGAGCTCGGGCGGTGTGCGATCGAGCGTCTCCTTGACGGCATCGATGATCTGCGAGAGGGGCTCTTCGAGCGCCTGCCGGATCTCCTCGGACGTGAGCACCACGGTCTTGGGCAGTCCCGAGACCATGTCGCGCCCGCGGATCTCCGCCTGCACCTCCTCCTCCATCGGGTACGCCGAGCCGATCTCGAGCTTGACCTCCTCGGCCGTCTGCTGGCCGATGAGGAGCTTGTACTCGCGCTTGGCGTAGTTGATGATCGCCTCGTCGAGCTCGTCTCCGCCCACGCGGATCGACTGGCTCACGACGATGCCGCCCAGCGAGATGACTGCCACCTCGCTGGTGCCGCCGCCGATGTCGACGACCATCGAGCCTGTCGGCTCTCCTACCGGCAACCCCGCCCCGATCGCTGCCGCCATGGGCTCCTCGATGAGGTAGGCCTGGCGGGCGCCGGCCGAGAGACACGCCTCTTCGACAGCGCGCTTCTCGACTCCCGTGACCCCGGACGGCACGCAGACCACGACGCGCGGATGCGCGAAGCGGTTCTGGTGGACCTTCTGGATGAAGTGCCGGAGCATCTCCTCGGTCACGTCGAAGTCGGCGATGACGCCGTCCTTGAGTGGCCGGATGGCCTGGATGGTGCCGGGCGTCCTGCCCAGCATCCGCTTGGCCTCGATGCCCACGGCGTGCACCTCGCCCGTCCGCGAGTCGATCGCGACGACGGACGGCTCGGAGAGCACGATCCCGCGGCCACGCACGTAGACGAGCGTGTTCGCGGTGCCGAGATCGACCGCCATGTCGCGGCCGCCGAAACCGGTGAGGTAGCTGAACATGCCCATGGGTACGGGTTGGCGGGGCGCCCCCGTCAGGGAACTGACGGACGAACGTCCTCGCAGGTCGAGTGTACCGACCGGGGGTCTGACGGCCTGTCAGTGCAATCTGACTGGAAAATGCCGTTGTTGCGGGCAGTTTCGGCCGGTCGGGCCGCCCTCCCGCGCGGTCGAGAGGCCAGATGTGTCCCCCAGAGGGGACCAAGATGGCCTCTCGGTCCGAATCAGGCGGTTGTGGGACCCGTCAGCGGGACGCCCGCGTCGAGCAGCGCGCCGACCGGGAGGCCGACGACGTTGAGGTAGTCGCCCTCGATGCGGCGGACGAGCGCGCCGCCGCGGCCCTGGATGGCGTAGCCGCCGGCGCGGCCCTCCCATTCGCCGCAGCCGAGGTACCAGGCGATGGTGGCCTCGTCGAGCTCGCGGAAGGTGACGAGCGTGGTGTCGTCGCCCGCGGTGACCGACCCGTCGGCCGCGACGAGCGCGAAGCCCGAGACCACCTGATGGGTCTGCCCCGAGAGGCGGCGCAGGGTCTCGGCGGCCGCGTCGGTGCTCGACGGCTTCCCCCACAGCTCCAGGCCCAGAGCGACGACGGTGTCCACCCCGAGCACGACTCCCCCTTCGGTGCCATGAACAGCCACGGCCTTCCGAAGAGCGTTCTCCCGGGCAACGACCACCGGCGGGCCCTCGTCGATCTCGTCCACGTCAGAGGGCCGAACCTCGAAGGCGACCCCCAGCGACGCCAGGATGGCGCGGCGCTGGGGGGACGCCGAAGCGAGGATCAAAGCTCGGGGAAGAACAGCGCGGCCTCGCGCTGGCCCGACTCCACGGCATCGGAGCCGTGGACCATGTTCTGCCCGACCTCGATGGCGAAGTCGCCGCGGATGGAACCGGTGGCGGCCTCCAACGGGTTGGTGGCGCCGATGACCTGGCGAGCGGCCTTGATCGCGTCGGTGCCTTCGAGCACCATCGCGACGATCGGGCCGGAGGTGATGAACTCGACGAGCTCGCCGAAGAAGGGGCGCTCGGCGTGCTCGGCGTAGTGCTGCTTGGCGAGCTCTTCGGTGACGGTCATGTGCTTGAGGGCGACGATCGTCAGGCCCTTGCGCTCGAAGCGGGCGATGATCTCGCCGGTCAGGCCGCGCGCGAACGCGTCCGGCTTGACCAGGATGAGGGTCCGGTCCACGGTGGGTTTCTCCTTGAGGGGTTGAAGCGGTTGAAGCGGGTCTTAGAACTCGCTGGGCTCGATCGCCGTGGGCTCCGCCGGCTCCTCGTAGGAGCGACGGCGCCGGCGGCTCGAACTCGGCGCGGCGGCGGCCACCTCGGTCTCGCAGTAGGGGCACATGGCCCACTCCGGCTCGAGCGGCTTGCCGCACGTCACGCACGGGTCCTTGAGCTTGCGCTGGCAGTGCGGGCACCGCAGGAAGTCCTTCTCGACCTCGTGGTCGCAATGCGGGCACAGCAGGTAGCCGAGCTGATGCAGGCGCGCCTCGGCGGCCTGCATCTCCAGCTCACGCTCGCGGACGTCGTCGAGGTACTCGGGCGGCCGCACGATCATGTAGACGATCGAGCCGATGAACGGAAACAGGCTGGCCGCCGTCGCACAGGCGACGAGCATCGGGTCGCCGATGCGGCGCCGGGCATCCGAATACGTCCAGTAGATCAGGGCGAGCCAGATCACCACGAGGACGAGGATGATCAGGCGGACGGCCAGGTCGAGGCCGCTCGAGTTGATCCCGAAGATCGCGAGCATGGTGGCGAAAGCTTAGGCGCTTGGCCGGACCGGCCGCGTCGCAGCTAGAAGAACAGGCGGCCGAACAGGTAGCCGATCGCGAAGAACACGAGGATGACCAGGGCGACGATCAGCGCCACCCAGCCGATCATCGAAAGGACGCTCGGCCCGTCGGACTTCACAGGGTGCTCCCGGAGGCTCCGGCGGGACGCAGGAGATCGGCGAGCAGGTAGATGGAGCCGGTGGCGAGCACGACGCCCTCGGAGCCTGCCAGCTCCCGCGCCAGCTCGACGGCCGCGTGCACGTCGCGCTCGGTGTGGGCCGCCGGCCCGCCGAGCTGGCGCGACAGCGACACGAGCGTCGCGGGCGACAGCGCCCGCGGGTTGGCGATCCGGCAGAAGACGATCTGCTCGCACAGCGGCAGCAGCTCGGAGAGCATCGCCGCGGCGTCCTTGTCGTCGAGGATCGACAGCACCGCGACGAGCGGCCGCCCGGCCAGGAACGCCGGAAGCCCGGCGGCCAGCGCCGCCATGCCCGCGGGGTTGTGCGCCCCGTCGATGACCAGCTGATCGTCGAGGACCTGAAAGCGCCCGGGAACGGCGACGTGGGCCGCCGCATCGGCGACGGCCGCCGCATCGAGCTCGCCCAGGAACGCCTGCGCGGCGGTCATCGCGGTGGCGAAGTTCGCGCGCTGGTAGCCGCCCAGGGCGGCGACATCCACGCCAGGGTCCGCCGGGGCGTCGACGATCGTCGCCTCGCGCTCGGCGGCGACCCGCTCGGCCACCACGCGCGCGTCGGGATGCAGCCCGGCGCCCAGGACGAGCGTGCCGCCCGGCCGTACGACGTCGAGCTTCTCCCCCGCGATGTCGGTCCGCGTCGGCCCCAGCCACTTGGTGTGCTCGAGCTCGACGTTGGTCAGCACCTGCACCGACGACGGGAGCACGTTGGTCGCGTCGTAGCGGCCGCCCAGGCCCGCCTCGATCACGGCGACCCCGACGTCCTCGGCCGCCAGCTCGGTCAGCGCCGCCGCGGTCAGCGCCTCGAACTGGGTGACGCGGTCGTCCTCGCCACCCGTCCGGTCGACCAGCTCGGCCGCGTGTGCGGCGCGCTGGACCGCCGCGGCGAAGCTCTCGGGCTGGGCGTCGCGATCGTCGACGCGCACCCGCTCGGCGAACGAGATGAGGTGCGGCGAGAGGTAGGCGCCGGCGCGCAGGCCGTGGAGCTGCAGGATCGCCGCAGTCATCCGCGTCGTCGAGCTCTTGCCGTTCGAGCCGACGACGTGGATCGACGGATACCGCTCCTGCGGCTGATCGAGCGCGGTGAGCAGCCGCCGCATCCTGTCCAGGCCGAAGCGCATGCCGAACAGCTCGAGCCCGAGCAGGTAGCGCTCGGCGTCGGCCAGGGTCCAGCGCCGCGATCGCGCGGGCTGCGGGGTCACCCCAGCTCCTCGAGGCGGCGGCGCAGCTCGTCGAGCTTGTCGCGCTCGGCCTGCACGACGGCGTCGGGCGCCTTGGCGACGAAGCCCTCGTTGCCGAGCTTGCCCTCGGCGCGCTTGATCTCGCCCTCGAGCTTGGCGCGCTCGTCGGCGCGCTTGCGCTCGACCTCCTCCGGATCGACCGCGGGCGCCGCGACGGCCACGCCGGCGAGCTCGAGCAGCTCGCCCTCGGGCTCACCCCACTCCAGCTTGGCCAGCCGCGCCAGCGCGTCGCGCGTTCCGGCGAAGCCACCGGCCATGGCGACGAGCACGTCGCGCGTCCCGGTCTCCTCGCGGAAGGCCCGGATGGCCCGCACGGCTTCGATGAGCTCGGCGACCTCAGCCTCGGCGACCGGATCGCGCAGCGCCTCGTCGGCGGGCGCGCGGCGCGCCTGCGCGAGCAGCCCCTCGGTGCCCGGGACGTTGCCCCACAGCTCCTCGGTGACGAACGGGATCACCGGGTGGGCGAGCGTCAGCGTCTCGCGCAGCACGTGCAGCAGCGTCGCCGACAGGTCCTCGTCGGCCTCGCGGCCCTTGATGAGCTCGAGGTACCAGTCGCACAGCTCGCCGTAGACGAAGTCGTAGAGGCCGAGCGAGAGCTTGGCGAAGTCGAACTCCCCGACGCGGCGCTGGGCGTCGGCCTTGGCCTGCTGCAGCCGCGAGAGGATCCAGCGGTCCTCGACCGTCGCCGGTCGTGGCGCGGCCTCCTCGCCGCCGGCGGTCATCAGGATCAGCCGCGCGGCGTTGAACAGCTTGTTGGCCAGCGCCTGGCCCTGGCGGATCTTCTCGGCGCTGTAGCGCACGTCCTGCGTCGAGGACATCGCCAGCAGGCCGAAGCGCACCGCGTCGGCGCCGTGCCTGTCGATCTCCTCGAGCGGGTCGATGCCCGTGCCCAGCGACTT
>JBJMLA010000014.1:0-1603 GCA_045805505.1 Solirubrobacteraceae bacterium | reverse complement strand
GGCCGCCAGCGCCGGCAACCAGGCGTTCGGGATCGACCGCGGCCTGCCGTTCCCGCTGAGCGACCTGAACGACGGTGACGCCATCCTGCTGCTCGGCAGCAACCTCGCCGACACGATGCCGCCGTCGGTCCAGCACCTCGGGGCCGTGCGTGAGCGAGGCGGCCTCATCGTCGTCGACCCCCGCCGGAGTGCCACCGCGCAGCTGACGGACGACGGCGCTGGCGAGCATGTTCAGCTCGTGCCGGGCACCGATCTGGTCTTCCTCCTCGGGCTGCTGCACGTGGTGCTCGCCGAGGGGCTGTACGACGCCGACTACGTCGAGCGGCGCACCACTGGCCTTGATGCGCTCCGTCGCAGCGTGAGCCAGTGGTGGCCCGAGCGCGTCGCGGCGACCACGGGCGTTCCCGAGACGCAGTTGCGCCGGGTGGCGCACCTGCTCGCCCACGCATCGCCGCACGGTGGCGGTCGAGGCGCGTTCGTCCTCACCGGCCGCGGATCGGAACAGCACACCGACGGCACGGACACCGTGACGGCGGCCATCAACCTGGCGCTGGTGCTCGGACTCGTCGGCGCGGGCAGTGCTGAATCCTCTCGAGGCGGATACGGCGCGATCACCGGCCAAGGCAACGGCCAGGGCGGGCGCGAGCACGGCCAGAAGGCCGACCAGCTGCCCGGCTACCGGATGATCGCCGACCCGGCTGCCCGCGAGCACGTCGCCCGCGTGTGGGGTGTCGATCCGGAGGTCCTCCCCGGGCCCGGGCTGCCGGCCGTGCAGCTGCTCAAGAGTCTGGGCACCGAAGGTGGGCCCAAGGCGCTCTTCGTCCACGGCAGCAACGTGGTCGTCAGCGCGCCCGACGCCACCGACATCGCGCGACGCATCCGCTCGCTCGACCTGGTCGTCGTGTGCGACTTCGTGCCGTCCGAGACGGCGATGCTCGCCGACTACATCCTCCCGGTGACCCAGTGGGCCGAGGAGGAGGGAACGATGACGGGGCTGGAAGGCCGCGTGCTTCGCCGGCGCGAGGCGATTGCCCCGCCGCCGGGCGTCCGCGGCGAGCTGGAGATCTTCGCCGAGCTGGCCAAGCGGCTCGATGCCCCGGGTCGCTGGTCCACCGAGCCACGTGAGGTGTTCGACGAGCTGCGGAAAGCCAGCGCGGGCGGGAAGGCCGACTATGCGGGCATCAGCTACGACCGGCTCGACGCGGGGGAGGCGCTGTACTGGCCGTGCCCCGACGAGGCCCACCCCGGCACGCCGCGGTTGTTCACTGAGACGTTCCCGACCGCGGACGGCAAGGCGAAACTGATCGCCGTCCGCTGGCTCGGCCCGGACGATTCGCTCCGACGTGATGCGCCGGTCTGGCTGGTCACGGGCCGCGTCCTGCAGCACTACCAGTCCGGAGCGCAGACCCGACGCGTCGAGAAGCTCAACAACGCCCAGCCCCGGGCGTACGTCGAGATCCACCCGGTTCTCGCCCAGCGCATCGGCGTCGAGGGCCTGGACGACATCGAGGTCACGTCCAGTCGCGGGACGATGCGCGCGCCGGCTCGGGTCAGCAAGGACATCCGGCCGGACACCGTCTTCGTCCCGTTCCACTTCGCCGGC
>JBJMLA010000013.1:0-37345 GCA_045805505.1 Solirubrobacteraceae bacterium | reverse complement strand
GTGAACTGGGCGAACGAGCCCCACGTGGTCTCGTAGCCCCAGATCTTCTGCGACGGCGCGGCCATCGGATCGAGGCCGTGGACCTCGGGATCCTCGTAGGAGGTCTGGTTGCAGTGCACGACGACCTCGTCGCCGGCCTTCCAGCGCGTGACGCCGGGGCCGACCTTCCAGACGATGCCCGAGGCGTCGGAGCCGCCGATGTGGTGGCCGTACTCCGGGTGATCGCCGTAGCCGAACACCGACACGGGCTTGCCCTGGGCGGCCCAGACGTTGTTGAAGTTCACGCCGGCGGCCATGACGCGCACGATGACCTCGAACGCGCCGGGCTCCGGTACCTCGATCTCCTCGAGCTGGAACGCGTCGACGGGGTCTCCCTCGCGCTCCTTGCGAATGACCCAGGCGGCCATCGTCTCGGGCAGCTCGCCCGGCTCGGTGTCGACAGTGCTGATTTTCTGAAGGTCAACGGCCATAAGTGGCCGGGATCCTACTGGCCTCTCAGCTGTTCAGTCGCGCTCGGCGGAACCACAGCATGAGCACGGCCACGGAGACGACCTCGAGCCCCAGGCCCAGCCCGAAGAAGGCTCCCGCCGAATCGATGTGCTCGGTCATCCAGCCGAAGTTCTGACCGAAGAACCCGGTCACCCAGGTCAGGGGGATGAAGACGGTGCCGATGATGGTCAGCCGCGTGATGACCTGGTTGAGGCGGTTGGACTGCGCCGAGAGCTGGACGTCGAGCAGGCCGGTCAGCACGTCGCGGAAGGACTCGATGGAGTCGTTGATGCGCAGCAGGTGGTCATAGACGTCGCGGAAGTAGTCGTGCGAGCCGTCGCCGGTGAAGCCCTCGAGGTTGCCGAACAGCGAGTCGGCGTTGCCGAGGATGTCGCGCTGGGGCCCGACGAGCCGGCGCAACGTGGTCAGCTTGCGCTTGAGCGCGACGATCCGGTGCAGGCTGTCGGAGTTGCCGCCCTCGATGACGCGCTCCTCGAGCTCGTCGATCTCGTCGTCGAGCTGCTCGAGGTAGGGGAAGAACGAGTCGGTCAGCGCATCGAGGACGCGGTACACCGCGTACTCCTCGCGATCGTGGTGGATGGACTCCACGCGCTCCTTGGCGCCGAGCAGCGTCGCGCAATGGTCGTTGCGCACGGTGATCATCGCGTCGCCGTGGACGATCACGTGGACCTCGATCGGCTCGCCCGCCTCGATGCCGTAGAAGACGATGTGCAGGAACCGCTCGTAGTCGTCGATCTTCGGCCGCTGGTCGAAGTGGTCGAGGTCCTCGATGACGATGGGATGCAGGTCGAAGAGCTTGCCGAGCTCCTGGACCTGCTCGTGGGCGGGCTCCATGAGGTCGAGCCAGAAGAACTCGTTCGCCGCCCGCAACCGGGCGATCTCGGTCTGGTCTATGGCTTCGAGTACGCGCACCACCGTGGTGGTTCGACGCGTTCGGGCGTGGGCCTTTCGGCCGCTACGGCTGGAGCAGGTCGTTCTGCGCGCTGGGGCGCGCGGCGCCGACGCTGATCTTCGCGGCGGCGATGGACTCGCCCTCGACGCGGATCTCGTACTCGCCCTCGTCGACGTCGGCCTTCAGCGTCGCCGTGTCGTGCGGGTTGATCGGGCCGGTCTGCTCGTTGGCCTGCTGCTGGCCGTTGACCTTGCGGACGATCGAGATGCGCTGCGACGCGTCGGTCTCGTTGGCGACGGTCAGGCTGATGGGGCCCGCGCCGAACTGCGCGGGGGAGACCGACACCTTGTCGGGCAGGATCGCCGCGGCGATGACGATGGTCTTCGCCGGCCGCGGGTCGTTCTTGTAAGAAGCGTCGTTGCCGCAGCCGCCAAGGGCGACGACGGCAGCACACATCACCAAGGGTCCTCTCATCCCGGCGCGGACCCTAGCCGCTCAGCGTGCCGTGTGCGAGTCCGAACCCTCAGCTCGCAGCTTCGAGCTCGGCCCGCTCGACGGAGACTTCGGTCAGCGTGCGCTGCAGGTCCTCCCACGAGGCCGCCTCGGTGACCTCGTACTCACGACCCTGAAGATCGCGCAGGCTCTCCCGGTAGTCCGTCCATGCTTCGCGCTCGAGCTCTGCCAGCTCGTCAAGCCTGTCGGGGGTGATCGTGGTCATGTAGCCCACCTCCTGTGCCGGGGGTTCTTCGGCGGGACTGTAGACCTCTGCGCGGCGGGAACGGGTGCAGGCCCTCGTGCAGTGCGTCCGCGGGCGGCGGTAGGACCTCGGGGTGATCGACCTCGCCCATCCCCTTTCGAGCGCCGAGTTCCTCGTCGTGGACACCGAGACCAACGGGCAATCAGGCGAGCACTGCGAGGTCACCGAGGTCGGCGCGGTGCTCGTCGGCGGCGGCGAGCTGCACGACCGCTGGGAGACGCTGTGCGCGGTCAACGCGCCGCTCTCGCGCGGCATCCAGCGCTTCACCGGCATCTCACAGGACATGCTCGACGACGCCCCGCCGGCCGAGACGACGCTGCCCGAGCTCGCCGAGCTGATGGAGGGCCGCGTGCTCGTCGCCCACAGCGCGAGCTTCGACAGCCGCGTGCTGGCCCAGGCCTTCCGGCGCGCGCACCTCGAGTGGCCCGACCCGCCCGTGCTGTGCACGGTCGCGCTCGCGCGGCGGCTGCACCCGCTCGCGCGCCAGCGCAAGCTGCGCCCGCTGGCCGAGTCGCTGGGCATCGACGTCGAGGTCTCCCACCGTGCGCTGGCCGACGCCGAGACGTGCGCGCGCGTGTTCTGCGCGCTGTTCGGCCGCCTGTGCGCCAACGCGACGACGATCGGCGACGCGCTCGCGCTCGTGCGCCCCGCCAAGCGCACCCGTCGCAAGTCCGGCGAGACGTTCGGCGGCGTCACGCCCGCCGGCCACCGCCGCCGGCGTCCCGACGTCTCCGGCCTCCCGGGCGAGCCCGGCGTCTACATCGTGCGCAACGAGCAGGGCCAGACGGTCTATGTCGGCAAGTCGACGGATGTGCGCACGCGCGTGCGCTCGCACTTCCTGCCCTCGTCGCCGTCGAGTCAGTGGACGCTGCAGGCCGAGAGCGTCGACTGCGAGACGACCAACTCCGAGCTCGGCGCGCTGGTGCTCGAGCGGCGGATGATCCGCCGGTTGCGCCCGCCGGGCAACGCGGTGCTCAAGCACGTCGACGCCTACGTCTACCTGCGCTGTCGCTTCGACATCTCGTTCCCGGTGCTCGAGGTCGCCCCCGAGCCGGCGTCCGGCCACGCCGTCTCGATCGGGCCGCTGCGCGGTCGTGCCGCCGCCGTCGAGCTCAAGGAGCAGCTCGACTCGCTGTTCGGCCTGCGCCACTGCGGCCGCGGCATGCCCCGCCGCGAGTGGGCCTCGGCCTACGGCCAGATGGGCCGCTGCCTGTCGCCGTGCCTGGGCGATCTCGACCCCAACCTCTACCGGCGCCGCCTCGACGAGGCGCTCGGCCTGTTCAGCGGGCCGCGGGCGGGCCGCGCGCTGCTCGATCACGTCGGCGCGGAGATCGCGGCGGCATCCGCCGCGCAGCAGTTCGAGCGCGCCGCCTGGCTGACGCGCCGCCGCGCCCGGCTCACGGACCTGCTCTCGCGCCTGGGCGACGCGTTGTCGGCGACGCACGCGCGCCCGCGACTGGTGCTCGCGCCGCACCCGCGCGACGAGCGGCGCTTCGACGCGTTCTGGCTCGTCGACGGCCGCATCGCCGACTGGGGGCCGCTGGAGGCCGGCGACCCGTGGGAGCGCACGCAGGCGGCACTGCGTCACTGGCGGCCGGCGGCGACGACCTCGGTGCCGCCCGACGAGATCGACGAGATCCGCTGTGCGACGACCTGGATCGAGGCGCACCGCCCGCCGTCGATGGTCCTCGACGGCCGCAGTCGCTCACAGGTGCTGCGCTTCGTCGAACGCCACGCGGGTGTCACAGTGGCGGCGTGATCGCCCGGCTGCTCGCTCTCGCCTGTGTCGCCGCGTGCCTGACCGGCGCCGGCTACGGCGACGCGCTGCGCGAGGCCCGGCGCGCCGCCGGCGCCAAGCAGATGGCGGGCGCGGTGCTCGACGGCGGGCGCGTCGTGTGGACGGGCGCGGCGGGCCCGGGGGCCCGGCCTGGCGACGTGTACTCGCTGGCCAGCCTGACGAAGACCTACATCGCCGCCCTCGCGGTCGAGCGCGCCGAGGCCGGAGCGCTGTCGCTCGATGCGCCGATCTCGACGTGGCTGGCGGGCCTGATCCCCGCGGCCACCGGCGAGGTGACGATGCGGGAGCTGCTCGACCACACGAGCGGCGTGCCCGACTACCTCGACGACCCCGACGTCGTCGACGGGCTGCAGGACTCGCACCATCGCTGGACGGAGACCGAGCTCCTACGTGCGGTGCGGGCGCCGACCGGCCGCGGAACGTTCTCCTACTCGAACACCAACTACATCCTGGCCGGCGCGATCCTGCGCCGCGTCGAGGGCCGCGGCCTGGCCGCCCCGCTGGCCCAGAGGATCCTCGCGCCCGTCGGCGCGACGAGC
Source organism: Solirubrobacteraceae bacterium (assembly GCA_045805505.1). GTDB lineage: Bacteria > Actinomycetota > Thermoleophilia > Solirubrobacterales > Solirubrobacteraceae > BP-464. Next base: position 32,849 of record JBJMLA010000013.1, on the reverse strand, counting down.
ACGTCGCTGGCCCGCAGCGCGCGGCTGGGGCGGCGCGTGGCCGGCCACCATCGGCTGGCCAACGACGTCTGGGGCCCGCTGTGGACCGATGGGGGACTGGTGGCCAGCGCCGCCGACGTCGGCCGCTTCCTGTCGGGCCTGGTCGTGCGCGGGAAGCTCCTGGCTCCGCACGGGCTCGGCGAGATGCTCGGCGACGGCACGGGCTACGGACTCGGCATCTACCCCGTGACGCTGCACGGCGCGACCTACTGGGGCCATGACGGCTCCTACGCGGGCTGGCAGAGCTATGCGCTTTCGAGCCCGTCGACGGGCCTGACGTTCGTGGCGCTCGCGCGCGGCGGCCGGATCTCGGGGCCGGCGCGGGCGATCGAGGCGCTTTCGGCGGCACCCTTGACCTCGCGTCAGTAGTGGTGGACCATTCACGCACCTCGCGGGAGGCCCCGGTTCGCCATGCCCGTGTCCAGCATCCCGCACAACGACCAGCCCTCCGCCACTCGCGCCGCACCCGGCCGCGACATCGCTGTCGAGCTGCTGCCCCTCCCGGACGAGTCGCCGGCCGACTACCTCGCGCGGCTCGAGGCGCTGCACGCGCGCGTCGGCGCGCTGATCGGCGCGATCGAGACGCGCCGTCCCGTGCTCGGCCCGCCGCCCGCGGCGGTCGAGCGGGCCAACCGCGCCGCCGAGCGGCGCGCCGTTTCCACCGAGCGGCGCGCGGCGCTGCTCGACCGCCGGGTGGGCATGGCCGACGCGCGCCCCGTGCCGATCAACCGCCGCTTCGGCGCCCGCGATCGCCGGCGGCTGCCGGTCGAGCGCCGCGAGGACTTCTCCGACCGTCGCCGGGATCCGAGCCCCGTGCCGTGGCAGGGCCGTTTCCGGCTCGACCGCACCGCCGCGATGTGGACACTGCAGATCCTGGCCTGGGCCGCGGTCGTGGCGACCGTGCTCATCTTCGGTATCCGCTAGACGGCGAACGGCAGCTCGACCACGGCGGAGCCGTCGTCGAGCGTGGTGCCGGGCGGCGCCTCGCGGCGCACGAGCGCCAGGCCGACCGGCCCGAGGCGCGGCGAGACCACCGCGCTGCTGACGCGGCCGACCTCCTTGCCCTCGAAGGTCAGTGGCGTACCGGGCTCGACGGGCTCGGCCAAGCGGATCCCGCGCAGGTGGCGGTTCGGCTTGCCCTTGTAGAAGAGCCGTGCGACCGTCTCCTGCCCGACGTAGCAGCCCTTCGTGAAGCTGACGGCCCGCTCGTTGAGGCCGGCCTCCTGGGGGATGACGCTGTCGTCGAGATCGATGCCGTAGCGCGGCCGCCCGCGCTCGACGCGCAGCACCTCGGCCTGCTCGGTGTCGATCGGCTCAGCGCCTGCTGCCCGCAGCGCCGCGGCGACGGCCTCGGTGTCCGGGGCGGCGCACAGGACGTCGACGCCGGCGTCGGTGGCGATCAGGCGCACGGCGCGTCCGCCGAGCTCGGCCTCGACGTGGGCGTGCTCCTCGTCGGGCAGGTCCTCCGCACCCGCCACGGCCCGCGCGCCGGGGCCGAGCAGCGAGAGCAGCCCGGACTCGACGGTGCGCTTGTGCAGCGCCACGTCGTGGCCGATCGAGAAGCGCCGGATGAGGTCGAACAGCGCCTGGAGCGCGACGCGCTCGGTGTCGAGCAGCAGCTCGTCGCCGGCGTCGAGCACCCGGAGGTCGCCGAGCATCTTGCCCTTGGGCGTCAGGAACGCCGCGTAGCAGCCGCGGCCGGGCTCCAGCGCGGTGATGTCGTTGGTCACCTGCCCGTTGAGGAACGCCTTGCGGTCGGCGCCGGTCAGCGCGAGCTTGCCGCGCTCGGACTGATCCAGAAGGCCGCATTCCACGAATGGAAGGCTAGTCCCCTTGTTAGACTTGAAAAAAATTGTGGCATCTCTAAATTTTGCGTGACGGCATGAGGAACAACGGCATCGCCCACGGCTCCGGAAGGAACCGGTCCTGATGGAAGCCGGCGTCGGCGCACACGTCCATCCGCACCCGCCGAGCCACCTCGAGCTGGTCCAGTCCAAGGGCCGGTTCCGCGCCGCCCTGACGCTGCTGGGCCCCGCGTTCGTGGCCTGCATCGCCTACGTCGATCCGGGCAACTTCGCCACCAACATCGCCGGCGGGGCCAAGTACGGCTACCTGCTCGTCTGGGTGCTGGTGGCCGCCAACCTGATCGCGATGCTGGTGCAGAACCTGTCGGCCAAGGTCGGCATCGCCACCGGCAAGAACCTCCCCGAGCTGTGCCGCGAGCACTTCCCGCGCCGCGCCTCGTTCGGGCTCTGGGTCCAGGCCGAGCTCGTCGCGATGGCGACCGACCTTGCGGAGTTCGTCGGCGCGGCGATCGCGCTGAACCTGCTCTTCGACATCCCGCTGTTCCCGGCCGGCCTGATCACGGCCGTCGTGGCCTTCGGCATCCTCGCGCTGCAGAACCGAGGCTACCGGCGGTTCGAGATCGCCATCATCGGCTTCCTCGCGGTGATCCTCGGCGGGTTCCTCTACGACACGCTGCGCATCGGCTTCGACACCGGCGCCGCGGCCGACGGGCTGATCCCGCGCTTCGAGGGCTCCGACAGCATCCTGCTGGCCACCGGCATCCTCGGCGCGACCGTGATGCCGCACGTCATCTACCTGCACTCGGCGCTGACCCAGGGCCGCGTCATGCCGCGCGACGACGAGGAGAAGCGCACGCTGCTGCGCTTCGAGCGCGTCGACGTGACGATCGCCATGACGCTCGCCGGGCTGGTCAACATCTCGATGCTGGTCATCGCCGCGTCGCTGTTCCACGGGCTCGGGATCGCCGACATCGACGACATCCAGGTCGCCCACGGCGAGTTCAGCCGGCTGGCCGGGGGCGCGGCGGCGCTGGCCTTCGCCATGGCGCTGCTCGCGTCGGGCCTGGCCAGCTCGAGCGTCGGCACCTACGCCGGGCAGGTCGTGATGCAGGGCTTCATCGCCCGGCGCATCCCGATCGTCGTCCGGCGAGCGATCACCATGGCGCCCGCGCTGGTCGTGCTGGCCATCGGGGTCAACCCGTCCAACGCGCTCGTCCTCAGCCAGGTCGTCCTGTCCTTCGGCATCCCGTTCGCGCTCGTGCCGCTGGTGATGCTCACCCGGCGCAAGGACGTGATGGGCTCGCTGGTCAACCGGCCGATCACCACGGCGGTGGCGAGCCTCGTGGCGGCGGCGGTGATCTGCCTCAACGTCTTCCTGATCTTCCAGACGGTGGCCGGGTAGCCTGCGGTCCCATGGCCAAGGCGCTGGCAGAGATCTGGGACGAAGTCGTCGAATCGCTTCCGAGCGACTGGAGCGACATCGAGATCGACGTGCGGATCTTCGACGAGGATCACTACATCGACGCCGCCGTGTTCATGACCGTCTGCAACGCCCAGCCGTACTCCAAGCACGACTGGCACTGGCGCGTGATCTGCGCGCACTCGTTCGGCCACGCCGCCGCCGCGTCGGCCGTGCGCACCTCGCTCAAGCTGCTCGACGAGGCCGAGCTCGCCGGTGAGATCGCCGTGCGCAAGGTCACCACGGGTCGCGTGGAGACCGTCAGCACCTGGGGCCGGCCGGAGAGCTGGCGCCAGGAGTTCCGCCGCCTCCGCGCCCAGTAGCGCGGAGGCGACAGCACTGCTGCCCTAGCGCAGCTCGAAGCGATCGAGGTCCATGACCTTGTCCCACGCGGCGACGAAGTCGCGGACGAACTTCTCGCCGGCGTCGGCGCTCGCGTAGACCTCGGCGAGCGCCCGCAGCTGCGAGTGCGAGCCGAAGACGAGGTCGGCGACGGAGGCCTTGCGGGTCACCTCACCCGTCGCGCGGTCGCGGCCCTCGAACCAGATCCGGTCCTCGTCGACGGCCGACCACTCCGTGCCGATGTCGAGCTGCTTGACGAAGAACTCGTTCGTCAGCGGCTCGTCGGCGGCCAGCGCACGCAGGCCGCCGATCAGCACGGTCAGCTCCGGCGCTCGCAGCGTGAGCTGGTAGGCGCGCTCGAGCAGGCCGTGCTCGAGCGGGAACTTCTCGCCCGGCCGGAAGTAGTTCCGGAAGGCGTCGACCGTGGGCTCGAGGACGTCGAAGGTCTCGACGTCGGTCTGCTCCTGGCTCGCGTCGGTGCGGCCGGGGGAGACCGGGACGACGATCTCGTAGCCGGCGTTCCTGGCCGCCTGCTCGACGGCCGCGCAGCCGCCGATGACGATCACGTCGGCCAGCGAGACCGGCTTGCCGAAGCCCTGCTGGATCCCCTCCAGGACCTCGAGCGCCTTGGCCAGCTCGGTGGGCTCGTTGACCTCCCAGTCCTTCTGCGGCGCAAGGCGCAGGCGGGCGCCGTTGGCCCCGCCGCGCATGTCGGTGCCGCGGAAGGACGAGGCCGCCGCCCACGCGGTCGCCACCAGGCGCGAGATCGACAGGCCCGAGTCGAGGATCGCCTGCTTGAGCGCCGCGATGTCCTCGGCGCCGACCAGCTCGTGGTCGACGGCCGGGACCGGGTCCTGCCAGAGCTGCGGCTCCGGCACCCACGGCCCGAGGTAGCGCGAGATCGGGCCCATGTCGCGGTGCAGCAGCTTGTACCAGGCCTTGGCGAAGGCGTCGGCGAGCTGATCGGGGTTCTCGTAGAAGCGCCGGGCAATCGGCCCGAAGCCCGGGTCGACCTTCAGCGCGAGGTCCGACGTCAGCATCATCGGGGCGTGCCGGCGCGCCGGGTCGTGGGCGTCGGGCACCGTGCCCTGCGCCTCCGGGTTGGTCGGCGTCCACTGCTTGGCGCCGGCCGGGCTCTCGGTGAGCTCCCACTCGAACTCGAACAGGTTGGCCAGGAACGTGTTGTCCCACTGGGTCGGCGTCTGGGTCCAGGCGCCCTCCAGGCCGCTGGTCAGCGTGTCGCCGGCGTTGCCGGTGCCGACGCTGTTCTTCCAGCCCAGGCCCTGCTGCTCGATCGGCGCACCCTCGGGCTCGGGACCGATCTTGTCGGGGCTGACGGCGCCGTGGGTCTTGCCGAACGTGTGGCCGCCGACGATCAGCGCGACGGTCTCCTCGTCGTTCATCGCCATGCGCTTGAACGTCTCGCGGATGTCGTGGGCCGAGGCGGCCGGGTTCGGGTCGCCGTTGGGGCCCTCGGGGTTGACGTAGATCAGGCCCATCTGCACGGCGCCGAGCTTGTCGGCCAGCCGGCGCTCGTCGCCGCTGTAGCGCTCGTCGCCCAGCCAGGTGTCCTCGGGGCCCCAGAAGACCTCCTCGGGCTCCCAGATGTCGGGGCGCCCGAAGCCGAAGCCGAAGGTCTTGAAGCCCATCGACTCCATCGCGACGTTGCCGGCGTAGACGAGCAGGTCGGCCCACGAGAGCGACTGGCCGTACTTCTGCTTGATCGGCCACAGCAGGCGGCGCGCCTTGTCGAGGCTCGCGTTGTCGGGCCAGCTGTTGAGCGGGGCGAAGCGCTGGGCGCCCTGGCCGCCGCCGCCACGGCCGTCGGCGATCCGGTAGGTGCCCGCGGCGTGCCAGCTCATGCGGATGAACAGCGGGCCGTAGTGCCCGTAGTCGGCGGGCCACCAGTCCTGCGAGCTGGTCATCGCGTCGATGAGGTCCTGCTTGAGCGCCTCGACGTCGAGCGCCTTGAAGGCCTCGGTGTAGTTGAACCCGTCGTCGAGCGGGTCGGAGAGATCGGAGTGCCAGTGCAGGACACGAAGATCGAGCTGGTTGGGCCACCAGTCCTGGATCGTGTGCGGCCGGCCGCCGGTCTTGGGCTCCGGGCTCGGGATCGCCGGGTTCTCGCTCTCGCTGACGCTGTGGGTCGGGCTGGCGTTGTCGGGCACGTCGGCGTTGTCGCTCACGTCGGTTCCTTGGTTCGTCGTTGGCAGGCGGGGCAGGTGCCCCAGTAGGTGACGTCGGCTTCGTCGATGGCGAAGCCGTGGTCGTCGGGCAGGTCCAGGCATGGTGCCGATCCGAGGGCGCAGTCGACGTCCACCGTCTCGCCGCACGTCCGGCAGACGAGGTGATGGTGGTTGTCGCCGACGCGCGCCTCGAAGCGGGTCGGTCCGCCGGCCAGCTCGATGCGGCGAGCCAGCGAGGCGCCGGTCAGCGCCTCGCAGACGTCGTAGGCCGCCTGGGTCGAGATGGTCGATCCGCCGGCCCGCACGCGCTCGATGACCTGATCGACGCGCGGGTGGTCGTGTGACGCCGCGAGGACCTGCAGGACCGCGATCCGGGAGGCGGTTGCGCGCAGTCCGGCGGCGCGCAGCTGCTCTCCGGCGGTCATGCCGTGAACGTATCAGCTCTCTGGAACCGATCCAGACTGGCCCGGGCGCGATAGCCTCCGCGGGGTGCGCCGCCGCGTCACGTTCTCGCGCAACCTGACGCTGTCGTTGTCGCGGACCTGCGTGTCGCACTGCAAGTACTGCGCGTTCGCCACGCACCAGCCGCATCTGCACGAGCCCGACGAGGTGCTGGCGCTGCTCGACGGCGCGACGAAGCGTCAGGTCAAGGAGCTGCTGGTGCTGACGGGCGACCGGCCCGAGCACCACCCCGGGGTGCAGGCGCGGCTCGAGGCGCTGGGTTTCGAGGACTTCGTGGGCTACGTCGTGTGGTGCTGTGAGCGGGCGCTCGAGCGCGGGCTGCTGCCGCACACCAACCTGGGCGCGCTGACTCGCGAGGAGCTCGGGCGACTGCGCGAGGTCACGGCGTCGCAGGGGCTGATGCTCGAGTCGCTGCGGCCCGATCTCGTCGCGCACCAGGCGTCGCCGACCAAGGACCCGGCGCTGCGGCTCGACACGATCCGCGCCGCCGGCGAGCTGAAGATCCCGTTCACGAGCGGGATCCTGCTGGGCATCGGCGAGACGCCGGCCGATCGGCTCGAGGCGCTGGGCGCGCTGGCCGCGGTGCACGCCGAGTTCGGCCACCTGCAGGAGGTCATCCTGCAGAACTACGTGCCGCACCGGCGCTACTACGGCGAGGAGCCGGCCGACATCGCCACGGCGGCCGCCGAGGAGTTCTGGCGCACCGGGCTCGGGGAGCCGCCGGCGCATGCCGCGCCGCCGTGGGCCTCGACGGTGACGATCGAGGACATGAAGGCGCTGATCGCGCACACGCGCGAGCTGATGCCCGACGTCGGCATCCAGATCCCGCCGAACCTGGCCGACTGGTGGCCCGAGCTGGTGGCGGTCGGCGCGACCGATCTCGGCGGGCTGTCGGCCAACGGCGACCACATCTCGCCCGAGCATCCCTTCCCGTCGCCGCACCAGGTGCGCAAGCGCCTGGCGCTCGACGGCTACGCGCTGACCGAGCGGCTCTGCGCGTACCCGCAGTACCTCGACCCGGAGTGGATGGCCCAGGGCGTCCTGGACGTCGTCAAGACGTCGTTCTGGTCGTTCATCCCGCGCAAGGGCTCCGGCCGCCAGGAGGCGCCGTTCGCCATCAACGCAGATCTCGTGGGCCCGGCGGTCGAGAAGGCGCGCGACGGCGGCTGGCTGTCGCGCGAGGAGCTCACCGCGCTGTTCGCCGAGACCCGCCCGGAGGCCATCGAGGCGATGCGCGTGGCGGCCGACGAGCTGCGCGCCGAGCTGGCCGGCGACACCGTCACCTACGTCGTCAACCGCAACATCAACGTCTCGAACGTCTGCACCGTCGGCTGCGCGTTCTGCGGCTTCGGGCAGGGCAAGCGCTCGCCCGACGCCTATGACCTCGACGAGCCCGAGCTGCGCCGCCGCGTGCGCGAGGCCGTCGAGTACGGCGCGACCGAGATCTGCATGCAGTCGGGCATCCATCCCGACTGGGGCCTCGACGAGTACCTGCGCTGGCTGCGCGTCCTCAAGGACGAGTGCCCGGAGATGCACCTGCACGCGTACTCGCCGATGGAGATCGCCCACATGGTCGACGTCAGCGGCCTGTCGCCCGCCGAGGTCTTCGCGCAGCTGCGCGACGCCGGGCTGGGATCGACCCCCGGCACCGCGGCCGAGGTGCTCGACGACGGCGTCCGCGGGCGCATCTCGCCCAACAAGCTGCCCGCCGCGCGGTGGGTGGAGATCATCGAGGCGTCGCACGCCGCCGGCCTGCGCTCGACCTCGACGGTGATGTTCGGCCACATCGAGGAGCCGTGGGAGCTCGCCGAGCACATGCGCGTCATCCGGTCGCTGCAGGAGCGCACCGGCGGGATCACGGAGTTCGTGCCGCTGTCGTTCATCCCGTTCCACACACTGCTGGGGCGGACCCATGGCGTCGAGGAGATCTCCCGCGAGGAGAACCTCAAGCACACCGCCGTCTTCCGCCTCGCGCTGGGCCGCAGCATCCGCAACGTGCAGGCGTCGTGGGTCAAGATGGGGCTCGAGGCCGCGACCGAAGCGCTCCGCTGGGGCGTCAACGACCTGGGAGGGACCCTCATGGAGGAGAACATCAGCCGGCTGGCCGGCAGCTACCACGGCGTCCGCCTGGACCCGCCGCAGCTGATCGCCGCCGCGCACGCCGCCGGGCGCCCAGCCGCCGAACGCACCACGCTCTACGACATCCGCGCCGAGCATCCGGTCGCGACCGTGGCGGCGGCATGAGCGGGGGCGACGTCGAGGGCGCGATCACCGCCGAGGGCCTGGAGAAGCTCAAGGCCGAGCTCGAGGAGCTCGAGACGCTCGGGCGGCGCGAGATGGCCAAGCGCATCCTCGCGGCGCGCGAGCTCGGCGACCTCAAGGAGAACGCCGAGTACCACATCGCCAAGGAGGATCAGGGCCACATGGAGACGCGCATCCTGCGGCTCCAGCAGCGGCTGCGCGAGGCGCGCGTCGTCGAGACACCGGCGGGCGCGACCGACAGCGTGGTCTTCGGCAGCACCGTGGCGGTCGTCGACGAGGAGTCCGGCAAGGAGTCGAGCTACACGATCGTCGGCCCGACCGAGGCGGACATGGCCGCGGGCAAGCTGTCGGCCGAGTCACCGGTCGCCCAGGCGCTGCTCGGCACCAAGGTGGGCGGCATCGCGACGGTCACGACGCCGCGCGGCGAGCGCCGCCTGCGCGTCGAGAAGATCGGCTAGCGCCCGGTGCGCGACACGCTCTCGATGGTGCCGATCGTCATCGGCTGGATCGCGCTGCCGGTCATCTGGTTCAAGTTCTTCCGCGAGAAGAAGTAGCTCCGACGTAACGCTCGGGGCGCTCGGCGGCATGTAGAGGACATGCGCACCGACGCACAGCTGCTCGCCAAGGCCCGGCGCGACCCGGCGGCCTTCCGTGAGCTCTACGACCGCTACTCCGAGCGGATCTGCGGCTATCACCTGCGGCGCTGCCGTGATCCCGACGCCGCGCACGACCTGACGGCCGAGACGTTCGCCCAGGCCTGGCTCGTCCGCGGGCGGTTCCGCGACGAGGCCGGCGGCAGCGCCGGGCCGTGGCTGTTCGCCATCGCCCGCCACGTCCTGCTGGCCTCGGTCCGGCGCGGCCGGCTCGAGCGGCAGGCCTGCGAGCGGCTGGCCGTCGCGGGAGCCGGCGAGGCGCTCGCGGAGCCCGACGAGACCTGGCTGGAGGGCCTCGACGAGGCGCTGGCCGAGCTGCCGGCCGCCCAGCGCGAGGCGATCCGGCTGCGCATCGAAGAGGACCTCGACTACGCCGGCGTCGCGGGGGCGCTCGGCACCACCACCGGAGCGGCACGGGTCTCCGTGCACCGCGGCCTGTCAACCCTGCGATCGCGCCTGGCCGGCGCGAAGGAGCCCACCTCATGACCGATCGACTCGTGACCCTCGGCGACGCCCTCGAGCGCGCCGCCCACCGCGACCTGCGCCCCCGGCGGCGGATGGTGCGCCGCCGCGCGATCGCCGGCGTCCTCGTCGCCGTGCTCGTACCGGGTGCGGCGCTGGCCGCGAGCTCGCTGTTCAGCAGCGAGGACGTCGCGCGCAGCATGCCGGCCGGGACGCTGGCGCTCGCCGGGACCGAGCCGTCGTGCACGGTGGTCACCGAGGGCGTGGAGTTCCACTGCGTCCTGGGCAAGGCTCCGGCGCCCGAGGTCTCGGACTGGAAGGGGACGGTCGAGCCGACCGTTGACGGGACCAAGCACGTCAACGGCGGCTGCCGGTCGCTGAACTCCGCCGGCACCGAGTGGCAGTGCTATCTCGGCCAGGAGGCGGTGCGGCAGAAGATCGTCGGGGCCGGCTTCCTCGGCGAGCGCTCCCAGGGCCCCGGCGTCGGCTAGCCGGCCTGGAGCATCTCCACGGCCTTGGCGATCCGGCGCTGCCGGGTCGCCTCGGTCTTGGCGTCCTGCACGGCGAGCACGTGCTGCTTGCGATGGCTGTAGGCGAGCGCGTCGAAGCGCTCGCCGACGCCGGCCGCGTCGAGCGCCTCGCGCAGGTCCTGGGGGACCTCGACGGTGCGCGGCGACGCGTCGTGCTCGATGTCGACGTCGATCTCGTCGCCGGCGGCGACGCCCGCCGCCTCCCGATTGGCTGCGCTGACGCCGACGAGGAACACGTCGCCGCGAGGCGCGACGGTGCTCTGGTAGCTGTGGCCGTTGATCGTCACGCGGACCGGCGGCTTCTTGCCGGCGCCGAAGGACTCGACGACCTCGGGCGGGACCTCGATGCCGGTCGCGGACTTGCCGTGCAGGAGAAGGGTGGTGCGAAACCTCATCCGGTCATCATGCCGCGACGTGCTGGTGTTCGGCTACGCATCGCTGAAGGTCGAGGGCGGACGTCCCGCGCGGCTGCCCGGCTGGCGCCGCGTCTGGGGCGTCGCGATGGACAACCGGGTGGCGATCCCCGGCTACAAGATCTACGAGGACCCGGCCACCGGCGAGCGTCCCGCGGTCCACGTCGCGTTTCTCGACATCGTGGAGGAACCAGAAGCCGTCGTGGAGGGCGTGCTGCTGGAGGTCGCCGATCTCGCGCCGCTCGACGCCCGCGAGCGCAACTACGACCGCGTGCGCGTCGAGACCGACGCGGGCCCGGCGTGGACCTACGTCGGCAGCGCCGCCGGCCGCGCGCGCTTCACGGAGGCCGAGGCGCTCGTCGTCGACCGCACGTACCTCGCGCTCGTCGCCGACGCACCACCACCGCCGTGCCCCGTTGTGAACCTCCGCCGGGTGGACCTGAGGGGTCCGACGCTTAGTTAGCAATGCTAAGTAGGGGTCTGACCCCTAGTTTGCGTTGCTAACTACTTTTCACGCGAAGAGGTCTTCGTCCCGTGCGCGGATGAGGGCCGCGGCGCCGGGGCCGTCGTCGGGCGTGATGTGGCGGTCGAGGCCGCGGACGAGGACGACGGGCTCGCCGGCGTCCTTGCCGGCGCGGGCGAGGTCGGCGGCGCCGGCGGCCTGGTCGGCGATGGCGATCAGGGTGGCCTGCATCTCGCGGCCCTCGCGGTCGGGGCGGCCGCGCCAGTCGTCGAGCGGGGCGAGGCCGGCGACGCCGATGGCCACGTCGGCCTGGCCGACGCGCCAGGCGCGGCCGAAGGAGTCGGCGATGACGACGGCGCAGCCGCCGGGCAGCCGGGCGCGCAGGGCCCGGGCGCTGGCGTCGGGATCGCGGGGCAGCAGGACGAGGTGGCCGTCGGGCGCGTTGGAGGTGTCGACACCGGCGTTCGCGCAGACGAACCCGTGGCGGGTGCGGCAGATCAGGACGCCGGGCCGCGACCGGACGATCTCCTCCGTCTCGTCGAGGATGACCTGGATGTGGCGCGGGTCCTTGCCGTGCTCGTTGGCCAGGGCGAGGGCGTGCCCGGTGATCTCGACCTTGTCGAGCTCGACGACGCGGCCCTCGGACTTCGAGATGACCTTGTGGGCGAGGACGACGACGTCGCCGGGGCGGACGTGCGGCGCGATCAGCGCCGCGAGGTCGTCACCCGCGGCGACCTCGGGCAGGCCGGCGATCGCCTCAGCGCTGATCATTCGCCGCTTCGAGGTCGTCTGCCGTGTCGACGTCGTAGGCGAAGGCGGGGATCTCCTCGACCGTCCACGGCATCCCGCGGTGGTGGGCGAGCTCGGCGTGGCGCTCGCGGCTGCCCATCCCGAACGAGGGCGGGATCGCGGTGGGCGGGGTCAGCAGCAGGCCGTTGGTGCCGGTGCCGTGGCGATCGGCGAGGATGACGACGCCGTCGCCGTCATGGCGGTCGAGCAGCGCGTCGATGTCCTCGGTGCGCAGCAGCGGGCAGTCCCCGGCGGCGAGCAGGACCCGCTGCGCCCCCAGTTCGAGCGCGCGGACGATGCCGAGCGTCGCCGCCGCGCTGTGGCCGCGCAGGTCGTCCTCCTCGACGATCTCCGCGCCGAGCTCGTCGGCGAGGTCCATCACCTGGCGCTCGCGCGTGACGACCAGGACGCGGTCGGCCGATGACGCGCACAGCGCTCGCAGGACGCCCTCGGCCATCTCCGCCGCCAGCTCGGGCTGGGGCTGGCCGATGTCGGCGGCCAGGCGTGTCTTGGCCGCCTTGAACGACTTGACCGGCAGGACCGCGATCGTCTTCACGCGCGCAGCGCCCGGGCGAACTCGAGCGTCTCGGCGGCCACGCGCGCCCGCGCCTGCGGATCGCCCATCAGCGTGTCGGTGGCCAGGGTGGTGATGCCCTCGACCTTGCTGTCGGCGACGAGGCCGTCGAGCACGTCGCCGTAGAGCGCGACGACGCCCTCGCTCGTCGGCTCGACGCCGGCCCAGCGCATGAAGCCCATCGTCGGGCCCTTGACGCTGGCACCCTCGACGATGGGGCTGACCGCGACGACCGGAGCGTCCGCCGCCGACAGCGCGGCGCGCAGGCCGCCGACCTTGAGGATCGGGCCGATCGAGATGATCGGGTTCGAGGGGCCGATGACGATCGCCTCGGCCGCGGCGATGGCGGCCTCGACCTCGGGGGTCACGCGCGTCGCCTCGATCCCGACGAGCTCGACCCCGTCGACGGCATCGAAGTCCTGCGCGCTGCCGCCCTGGCGGATCATGAACTCCTGGAAGTCGTGCCAGCCGCCGCCGGTGCGCACGCGCGTGCGGACGGGCTCGTCGCACATGGGGAGGACCGGGACCTTCAGGCCCAGACCGTCACCGATGGCCGCCTGCGCGACGGTCAGCCGCTCGCCCGCGTCGAGCCGGCGCTTGCGCTCGATCGAGTAGGCGAGGTCGCGGTCGCCGAGGTTGAACCACGCCTCGGCGCCGATCTCCCGCAGCCCGGCCATCGTCTCGAACGTGTCGTCGAGCAGGCCCCAGCCGCGCGGATCGATGCGGTCGAGCAGGCCGAAGGCGACGAGGTCGGGGTCCGGGGAGACGTAGGACCCGTAGATCTCGAGGTCGTCGCCGGTGTTGGCGATCACGACGAGGTCGTCGCCGACGACGTCGAGCATCCCGCGCGCGAGCTTCGCGCCGCCCGACCCGCCGGCGAGGACGACGACGCTCATCCGAGGCCGGTGATCTTGATGCCGGCGTGCGTCTTGTAGCGGGCGTTGAAGCCGATCAGCAGCGCGGTCAGCGACTCGGTCGTGCGCGAGTTCTCCAGCAGCCCGCCGTCGACGGCGCGCAGGCCGGGGATCAGGTTGATGAGCTCGATGACCGGCGCCTTGTCGGCCTTCTTGCCGCAGACGATGGTGTCCTCGTCGAGCTCGTGGTCGAGGTCGCGCAGCATCTCGGCGCTGACGGTGTGCAGGCCGCTGACGACGCGCACGCCGTCCGGGACCATCTCGGCGGCCTGCTGCGCCGCGCTGCCCTGCCACACGCCGAGCATCCGCGTGGCCTTGCCGCTGACGGCGGCGGCGAGCGGGACCGTGCAGTCGACGAGGATCTGGCCCTCGCGCAGGTGGTTCTTGAGGTTGGTCAGCGTCTCGGACTGCGAGCGGAACGGGACGGTGAGAAAGGCGATCTCCGAGCGGGTCGCGGCCTCCTCGTTGGCCAGGCCCTCGAAGCTGCCGGAGGGCAGGCGCCCGGCGGCGTCCTTGGCGGCCTCCGCGGCGCGGTCGGCGTCGCGCGAGCCGATCACGATCGGCACCCCCTGCTGGGCGAGGCGGAGGGCGAGGCCGAGGCCGAGCGCGCCCGTGCCTCCGATGATCGTGACGGAGTCCATTGCAGTATCTATAGCCGCCAGATGATCGGCACCACACGCGAGCACCAGTTCACGGCCGAGGGCATCCTGCTCACCGACGTCGGCGGGACCATCCCGGTCAAGGTCCTCTCGACCCCGGGGATGATCGGGATGATGGAGCGCACGGCGGCGATGCTGGCGCTCGAGTTCCTGCCCGACGACACCGCGACCGTCGGCTTCGAGGTCTGTATCAAACACGTCGCCGGCGCGTTCGAGGGCGCGACGTGCGTGGCGCGCGCGACGCTCACCGAGGTCGTCGACGAGCGCAAGTGGCGCTTCGACGTCGAGGTCACCGAGGGCGAGCGGACCCTGGGCGTCGGCACCCACGAACGGCGTACCGTGAAGGGGGCATGAGCCTTCCGTCCACCGTCTCCGTGCGCGAGGTCGGTCCGCGCGACGGGTTCCAGAACGAGCCCGAGGTGATCGCCACCGCCGACAAGGTGCGGCTGATCGACATGCTCGCGCGGACGGGTGTCAAGCGCCTCGAGGTCACGAGCTTCGTCCGCGCCGACGTCATCCCGCAGCTCGCCGACGCGGGCGAGGTGCTGAGCGCCATCGACGTCCCCGAGGACGTCGCGGTGACGGTGCTGATCCCGAACGAGCGCGGGCTCGACAACGCGCTCGAGCTGCGCGACCGCTTCTCCGAGGTCAACTGCTTCCTGTCGGCGAGCGAGACCCACAACCGCAAGAACGTCAACCGATCGGTCGAGGAGTCGCTCGCCGGCCTCGAGCGGGTCATGGGCCGCGCCCGCGAGGCCGGGCTGCGCTGCGAGGCCGTGATCGCCACGAGCTTCGGCTGCCCGTACGAGGGCCATGTGCCGGTCGAGCGGGTGCTCGACATCGCCGGGCGCCTGCGCGACTTCGGCGCGACCGAGGTCGGCTTCGGTGACACGACCGGCATGGCCAACCCGGTGCAGGTCCGCGACTTCTTCGGGCGCGCGCGTGAGGCGCTCGGCGCCGACGTCGAGCTGACCGCGCACTTCCACAACACGCGCGGGCAGGGGCTGGCCAACGTGTTCGCCGCGCTCGAGGCGGGCTGTGAGTCGTTCGAGTCGAGCTTCGGCGAGCTCGGCGGCTGCCCGGTGCCGGCGGGGGCGACGGGCAACATCGCCAGCGAGGACCTCGTCTCGATGCTGCACGAGATGGGCATCGACACGGGCATCGACCTCGAGGCCCTGCTGGCCTGCGCCCGTGCCGTCCGCGACGTGCTCGGGCGGCCGCTGGGCAGCCACACGCTCGTGGCCGGCCCGGTCGAGTGGAACGGCTAGCGCCCGACGTCGAGGCGCTCGCCTCGATGGCGCGCGGTAGCGCCCGGGACGAGGCCGGGACGGCGGCGTGGATCGCCGCGCGACTCGGCGACATCGGCATCGAGGGGGAGGTGGAGGCGTATCGCGGGCGGACCACGTTCGCGTGGTCGTTTGCGCTTCTCGCACTCGTCGGGCTGTCCCGGCGGCTGTTCGTTCGCCTCGCCGCGCTCGTCGCGCTGGAGCTCGACGCGTCCGGGCGGTTCCCGCTGCCGATCGGCTCCGCGGAGGGCGCGAACGTGGTGTGCCGGGTTCCGGCATCGAGGGAGCGAAAGCGGACTGTCGTGCTGATGGCCCATCACGACACGCAGCGCACCGGGCTCGTGTGGCGTCCCGCGCTGCACCGGCGCGGCGCGGCGCGGCGGCTGCGCACGCGATCGATCCCGGCCTACCTGCCGCCGGCGGCCGTGGTCCTGGCCTTCGGCTTGCGTCGCCTGTCGCTCGTCCTTGCCGGTCTGTCCTTCGAGCAGGCGCTGCACAAGCCCGTCCCGGGCGCGAACGACAACGCGACGGGCGTCGCGGCGCTGCTCGCGCTCCTGGAGGGCTACGCCGCGTCGCCGCTGCCCGACACCGAGATCGTCGGCGCGTTCGTCGGCTGCGAGGAGTCGGGCATGCTCGGCTCCCGCGCGTTCCTGCAGGCGCACGCCTTCGACCCGGAGACGACGCTCGTCATCTCGCTCGACACGCTGGGCTGCGGCACGTCGATCGTCCTGGAGGCCGAGCACACGCTGCTGCGCCACCGCTACGCCACGCGCGACCTCGCGCTCGTCCCACCCGACGTCGAGCGCTGGTCGATCGGCGGCTGGACCGACGCGCTGCAGGCCAAGCTCCTCGGCCTGCGCGCCCTCTCGATCCTCTCCATCGGCCCCGAGGGCACCTTCACCAACTACCACCACCCGTCCGACACGCCCGACCACGTCGACTTCGCCTCCGTCCGCTCCTGCATCGGCGCGGCGCAGGCCACCGTCTCGGCCTTCGACCGGGGGTGAATCAGCAGAGCGTCCTGCCTAGTGGGCGTCATGCGCCCGACAGACAGGATCATCGCCGAGCTGGCCGCCCGATCGCACGGTGTGGTGACGAGGAAGGGGCTCGAGGAGGCGGGCGTGACCCCGGACGAGATCAAGGCGCGGGTCCACCGCGGCGCGCTCCTGCGAGTACATCACGGCGTGTACCGCGTCGGGCATCGAGCGCCGAGCGCCGCGGCTGTGTACCTCGCGGCAGTCCTCGCGTGTGGGAACGGTGCGCTGCTGGCCGGTAAGACGGCCGGGTGGTGGCTCGGGCTCGTCGATGGCGACCCTCCGCCGCCCGAGGTGGTCGCCCGTACCGAGCGGCGAGTTCCGGGCGTCCAGGTGGTCCGGTGCCGGGCTCTGGGCAGCGAGGATGGGTGGGTGCATCGGGGCGTGCCCGTGACCACGCCGGCTCGCACCCTCGTCGACCTCGCGGCAGTCCTTCCTCTCGATGCCCTGTCGACAGCGGCGCACAAGGCCGGTATCGGGTATCGCACGACGCCGGCCCAGGTCTCCATGGAGCTGGCCAAGCGGCCGACCGCTCGCGGGCGACGCAACCTGGAGATCGTCATCGGTCGCCGCGCCTACGTGACGCTGAGCAAGCTCGAGCGCCGATTCATCACCCGGCTCCGAGAAGCCGGACTGAAGGGTCCCGATGAGACGAATCGCCCAGCGGGCGGTCGGCGGGTCGACTGCCGGTGGTACGTGCCGCCCCTCACCGTTGAGCTCGACAGCTTCACGTTCCACAACTCGCGCCACTCCTGGGAGCAGGACCGGCGACGAGAGCGCGAGGCCTACGCCCGGGGCGACGACATCCGCCGCTACACCTACGGCGACGTCTTCGAGGATCCCCGCGCGATGCTGTCCGAACTCCGCCGGCTGCTCGCGAAGCGTCCTGCCTGATGGGCGTAGGACGCCCGCCGGGCAGGATCCTCTAGGACGGATCGGCGAAGTTGCCCGGCTCCTTGGCGAAGCCGGAGCGGACGGCCTCGAGCTGGTTGGGAGAGCCCATGAGGCCGACCTGGAGGTCGGTCTCGAGCTGGAGGGCGCTGTCGGTCGACGCGGGCCAGGTCTCCTCGTAGAGCTTCTTGGCGGCGCGGACCGCGTCGGGCGAGCGGCCGGCGATCTCGGCGGCGAGCTCCTGGGCGGCGGCGAGCGGGTCCTCGGCGCAGCGCGTGACGAGGCCGAGCGCGGCGGCCTCCTCGCCCGAGATGCGGCGAGCGGTGAACGTCAGCTCCTTGGCGACGTCGAGCCCGACGAGCCGCGGCAGCGACTGCGTGATGCCCATGTCGGGCACCAGGCCCCAGCGGGCCTCCATCACCGACAGCCTGGCGTCGGGCGCGGAGATGCGGATGTCGGCGCCGAGGGCGATCTGCAGGCCCCCGCCGAAGCAGTTGCCGTGGACCGCGGCGATGACCGGCATGGGCAGGTCGAGCCAGTCGGTGGCCACGCGCTGGGCGAGGTTCGCGTTGCGCAGGCCGCTGCGATCGTTGAGGAACTCGAAGCCGTTGGGTCCGTCGGCGAGGATCGATGCGACGTCGAGGCCCGAGCAGAAGCTGGGCCCGTCGCCGTGCAGCACGACCGCCCGCACGCCGGGCGTCGAGCCGACCTCGGCCGCGGCGGCGGCGATGCCCTCGAACATCGCGCGATCCAGGGCGTTGTGCTTGTCCGGGCGGGTCAGCGTCACGGTGGCGACGTGATCGGCGACCTCGATGCGGGTGCGGTCCATGCCCCGATCCTATGGAGATAGGGTGCCGCCCATATGAGTGATATCAAGAAGGTGGGCGTCATCGGCTGCGGCCTCATGGGCCACGGCATCGCCCAGGTGACGGCCCAGGCCGGCTACGACGTCGTCGTCCGGGAAGTGAGCGAGGAAGTCGCCGCCAAGGGCGTCGGGAAGATCGAGAAGCAGCTCGCCCGCGCCGTCGAGAAGGGCCGCTCCACGCAGGAGGATGCCGACGCCGTCCGCGCGCGCATCACCACCACGACCGACTACGCCGACCTCGCCGACTGCGACCTCGTCATCGAGGCCATCACCGAGAACCTCGCGGCCAAGCTCGAGATGTGGAAGGAGGTCGACGGGATCGTCAAGCCCGAGGCGCTGTTCGCCACGAACACCTCGTCGCTCTCGGTCATCGACCAGGCCGCCGCCACGTCGCGCCCCGACAGGTTCCTGGGGCTGCACTACTTCAACCCGGCCCAGGTCATGAAGCTCGTCGAGGTCATCCGCGCGGTGACCACCTCCGACGAGGCCTTCGCGGCCGGCGTCGCCTTCGCCGGCGCCCAGGGCAAGCTCGGCATCCCGACCAAGGACAAGGCCGGCTTCATCGTCAACCGCCTGCTCGTGCCCTACATGCTCGACGCGATCCGCGGCTACGAGGAGGGCATCGGCTCGATCGACGAGATCGACGAGGCCATGAAGGCCGGTGCCGGGCACCCGATGGGTCCCCTCGCGCTCGCCGACTTCGTCGGGCTCGACACGCTCGGCTCGATCTGCGACGTCATGTGGACCGAGTTCCGCGAGAAGCGCTTCGCTCACCCGCCGACGCTGCGCAAGATGCTCGCGGCCGGCTGGTACGGCAAGAAGAGCGGCAAGGGCTTCTACGACTACTCCGGCGAGGCGCCGGTCCCCAACAGCGGGATCTAGCCATGCTTGCGCTGCTTCGGCCCCACCCGCACCGCGGCGACACCGTCGCCGCCGGCGTCGTCGTCCTGACGCTGTTCACCGTGCTGGTCAACGCGCGGTTCGCCGGCGAGTGGTCGGACGTGGCGCGCCTGCTGTTCACGCTGGCGTTCGCCGCGCCCGTCGTGGTCATGGCGGTGCAGGCGGTGTCCGGTGATGCCGAGCCGCGCCCCTACGAGTCGGTCCTGCACGTCGCGTCGTTCGTCCTCGTCGTCCTGACGCTCGGCCTGCTGGCCGACGTGCTCGGCGCGGAGGGCGGCTCGGGCAGCACGACCTGGGTCGGCGCGCTCGTCGTGGGCTACGCGCTGTGGTTCGCCCGCCGGCGCAACAGCGCGATCATGACGCTGCTCGCCGCGCTGGCCGCCGTCATCACCTTCATCGCGCTCGTCGACTGGGTGCTGGAGGTCAACAGCGCGTCCGACGTCGAATGGCTGCTGCTCATCTGCGCCATCGTCCTGACGCTCGGCGCCGTGTCCCAGCGCGACGCGCGCCGCCGCCACGCGGTGTCGCTGGCCGACGCGGCCGGCCTGACGATCTTCGCGCTCGGCCTCGTCGTCCTCGTCGCCGGCGTGGTCGGCCAGTTCGTGGCGGCGCTCGGCGGCGGCATCCTGGGCGACAGCGCGGTCGGCACGGGCTTCTCGGCGTCCGGCGGGGGCACGGGCTGGGAGCTCGTCCTGCTGGCCTTCGGCTTCGGGCTGATCGCCTACGGCTCGGTCGACCGCGAGCGCGTCCCGCAGTTCATCGGCGTAGGCGTCCTGCTGATGTTCCTCGTCCAGGCGCTGTGGCCCGGCGAGGACGGTCCGTCGCTGGTCGGCTGGCCGATCGTCCTGCTCGTCCTCGCGCTGGGTCTGCTGGTCATCGGCCTGCGCCCGCGCCAGGACCTCCCGCCCGAACCCGAGGTGCCGCACGCATGACCGACACCACGCACTTCCAGGACGCGCTGGATCGCGCGCACGCCGGGGGGCCCGAGCGCCACCGGCAGAAGTCGGCCGAGCAGGGCAAGCTCCCGGTCCGCGAGCGCGTCGAGCGGCTGCTCGACGACGGCTCGTTCGTCGAGGAGGCGCTGCTGGCCAACTGGGATCAGGACGGCCTGGGCGCCGACGGCGTCGTCACCGGCCTGGGAACGCTCGGGGGCCGGCCGGTCGCGGTCATGGCCAACGACCCCACGGTCAAGGCCGGCTCGTGGGGCCCCAAGACGGTCGAGAAGATCCTGCGCATCCAGGAGCGCGCGCAGACCCTGCGCGTGCCGATGTTCTACCTCGTCGACTCCGCCGGGGCGCGCATCACCGAGCAGGTCCAGATGTTCCCGGGCCGGCGCGGCGCGGGCCGCATCTTCTTCAACCAGGTGCAGATGAGCGGCGTCGTGCCGCAGGTCTGCGTGCTCTTCGGCCCGAGCGCCGCCGGCGGCGCCTACATCCCGAGCTTCTGCGACATCGTGATCATGCGCGACGGCAACGCCTCGATGTACCTCGGCTCGCCGCGCATGGCCGAGATGGTCATCGGCGAGAAGGTCACGCTCGAGGAGATGGGCGGCGCGCGGATGCACACCGGGACCTCCGGGGTCGGCCACGTGCTCGTCAAAACCGACGAGGATGGCATCGACGCGGCCCGCCGGTACCTGTCCTACATGCCGGCCAACTGGCAACACGAGCCGCCGGCCGCGCCGCCCGCCGCGCCCGCATCGGACACGCCGATCCGCGACATCGTCCCGGTCGACGAGAACAAGCCGTTCGACATGAAGGCGCTGATCGACTCGCTCGTCGACGCCGAGTCGTTCTTCGAGGTCCACGCGCGCTGGGCCAAGGAGCTCATCGTCGGCTACGCGCGCCTCGACGGCCAGGTCGTCGGCATCGTCGCCAACCAGCCGCGCCAGAAGGGCGGCGTGCTGTTCGTCGACAGCGCCGACAAGGCCGCCCGTTTCATCATGGGCTGCAACGCGTTCAACGTGCCGCTGCTGTTCCTCTCCGACGTGCCGGGCTTCATGATCGGCACGCAGGTCGAGAAGCAGGGCATCATCCGCCACGGCGCCAAGATGGTCAGCGCGGTGTCGAGCGCCACCGTTCCCAAGCTCTGCGTCGTGGTCCGCAAGGCCTACGGCGCCGGCCTCTACGCGATGGCCGGCCCGGCGTTCGATCCCGACGCCACGATCGCGCTGCCCACCGCCTCCATCGCCGTGATGGGCCCGCAGGCCGCGATCAACGCGGTGTTCTTCAACCAGCTCCAGGCCATCGAGGATCCCGACGAGCGCGCGGCCAAGACCGAGGAGCTGCGCAAGGAGTACGCCGAGGACATCGACATCCTGCACCTGGCCTCCGAGCTCGTCGTCGACGCCGTCATCCAGCCCGAGGACCTGCGCGGCGAGCTCATCCGCCGCTACGCGCTCAGCGTCGGCAAGGCCCGCGAGTGGCCGGCCAAGCACAACCCGATCACGCCGGTCTGAGGCCACCCAGGATCCTCATCCTCTCCGCGTCGATCGGCGCGGGGCACGACCTGCCGGCCGAGGTGATGGCCGCCGAGCTGCGCGACACCGTCCCGGGGATCGCCGTCGAGGTCGAGGACGCGCTGCAGCAGGTCGGGCCGCTCCTGCGCGCCGCGGTGGGCAGCGGCTCGGAGTTCGAGTCCGCGCTCGGCAACCGGATCTTCGACCTCGAGCACCGGCTGGTCATGCAGCGCACGCGGCCGCGCACCCTGCTGAGCGCGGCGACGCTGAAGCTGGCCGCCAAGCCGATCGGGTCCTTCGTCGATCAGCGCCGGCCCGACGTCGTCGTCTCGACCTGGCCCGGCGCGACCGAGGTCCTGGGCGGGCTGCGGGCCACCGGCCGGCTCGACGTGCCCGTGGTCTCGGCGATCACCGACCTCGCGTCGCTCTGGTGGTGGGCGCACCCCGGCGTCGACCTGCATCTGATCACCCACCCCGAGTCCGCCGCCGAGGTGCGGGCGATCGCCGGTCCCGACACCGAGGTCGTGGCGGCCCGTGGCATGAACGACCCGCGCTGGGCCGTGCCGCTCGGCCGCGACGAGGCTCGTGATGCCCTGGGGCTGCCTCCGGGCAGGACCGTGGTGGTCTCGGGCGGCGGCTGGGGCGTGGGGGACCTCGCGGGCGCGGTCGATGAGGCCCTGACCCGCGACGTGCACGTCGTCGTCCTGTGCGGGAGCAACGAAGCCCTGAGGACACGGATGGCCGCGCGCGGAGACGTCGACGCCTGGGGCTTCACCGACCGGATGCCCGAGCTGTTCGCCGCCGCCGACGCCCTCATCCACTCGACCGCGGGCCTGACGATGCTCGAGGCGCTGATGCGCGGCCTGCCCGCCATCTCCTACGGCTGGGGCCTGGGCCACATCCGCCTCAACAACGAGGCCTACGCGCGCTTCGGCCTCGCGCAGGTCGCCACCGACCGCGCGGCGCTCGGCGCCGCGCTGGATCGCGCGCTCGCCTCGCGCCCGGGCCCCGACCTGAGCTTCGCGGCGCTACCGACGGCCGCCGAGGTCGTCCTGCGGCGCTTCTGCACCGACGACGTCCTCGACGCTGCGTGACGCGGCGAGCACCGTGCTGCCCGCGACGACCACCGCCACCGCCGCTCCGAGCAGCAGCCCGCCGCCCGGCGTGTCGC
The DNA here is from genome assembly GCA_045805505.1 of Solirubrobacteraceae bacterium. Taxonomy (GTDB): domain Bacteria; phylum Actinomycetota; class Thermoleophilia; order Solirubrobacterales; family Solirubrobacteraceae; genus BP-464. Next base: position 10,232 of record JBJMLA010000013.1, on the reverse strand, counting down.
CCCACGTCTCGCCCAGGTAGGCCAGACCGACCGCCACCGGGATCAGCACCTGCGCCGCCACGACCACCGGCGCGATCTGCGTCGCGCGCAGACGCTGCAGGGCGCTCATCTCGGCGGTCAGCGAGAGCATCCCGGCCACGCCGGCGCCCAGGCCCCACATGAGCGCGATCCCCACGCGGCCGTCGTGGAGCTCGTCGGCGGCGAGCTTCATGCACAGCGCCGCGGCGGCGTCGCCGGCCGCCGCTCCCGCCACGGCGCCGGCGCCCCGCAGGACGAACGGCGCGACGAGCACGAGCCCGAGCGCGCCCAGGACCACGGCCAGGCCGGTGCCGACCGGCGCCCGCCCGATCTCCTCGGGCCCGAAGACGGCGATCAGCGAGACGCCACCGACGATGGCCGCGATCCCGAGGTGGTCGGCGGTCCGCAGCTCCTCGCCGAGCTTGAACCGGGCCAGGAACGGCAGGGCCAGCAGCCCGACGGCGAGCGTGGGCTGCACGACCGTCACCGGCGCCAGCGACAGTGCCCAGATCTGCAGCAGCGCGCCCGCCACGGTCAGCGCCATCCCGCCGAGCCACAGGCGGTTGCGCGCCAGGCGCGCCAGCAGCCCGAGCCGCAGGCCCGACGTCTCGGTGCGCGCCTGCTCGGCCTGCACGACGTAGGCCCATTCGAAGCAGGCGGCCGCGCACAGCGCGACGATGACCCCGCCGATCATCGGAGCCGCCTGCGAGGATCGGGTGATGCGGCCCGGCTCCGACGTCCTCGCCGGTGCCGCGGCGTGGTGCGCCCCGGGCCTCGCGCCGCACGTGCCCTCACTGTGTGCACCCCTCGGGATAAGCCGGACGCTGCCGCGCGGCGCCACCGGCGTCGCGCTGACCTTCGACGACGGCCCGCACCCGCAGGGCACGCCGGCCGTGCTCAACGCGCTGGCCGCGCACGACGCGAAGGCGACGTTCTTCCTGGTCGGCGAGCAGGTCGAGCGCCACCGCGCCCTCGCCGCCGAGATCGCCGCGGCGGGCCACGGCATCGCGCTGCACGGCCACCGCCACCGCAACCTCCAGCGCGTGACGCCGCGCGCGCTGGCCGACGACCTGCACCGCGCCCACGTACTGATCGCCGAGGCCACGGGCGTCGCGCCCACGGTCTACCGCCCGCCCTACGGGATCTTCACGCCGGCCGGCCTGCGCATCGCGCGGCGCGAGGGCTGGGAGCCCATGCTGTGGTCGCGCTGGGGCAAGGACTGGCGCGCCCACACGCGGCCGCAGACCATCGCCCGCCGGCTGACGACCGGGGTCGTCGGCGGCGACGTGCTGCTGCTCCACGACGCCGATCACTACAGCGCCCGCGACTCGTGGCGCCGGACCGTCGCCGCCCTGCCGATCGTGCTGTCGGAGCTCGACCGGCGAGGACTCCGCAGCATCGCCCTCTAGGCGCGGCCGTCGGCGCGGGCCAGCCGGTTGCCGATGCCCCCGCCGAGCGCGATGCCCGCGAGCGCGAAGAGCACGGTCCAGATGTTGTCGCGGACGCCGTCGACGATGACCGGCGCGGCCGCCACGGCGACGACGGTCCCGATGGCGAAGCCGACCATCGCGCCGACGACGATCATCGCGTCGCTCGCGCGGCGGGCCCAGTCGACGCGGACCATCAGCGCGGTCGCGATGGCGAGCAGGCCGATGAGCGCGAGGAACGTCCCGCGGTCGTCGAAGGTGTGCAGGTGCGCGGCCAGGCCGATGGTCGTCCCGGCCGTCCCGCCGACGACGGCCAGCGAGGCGTCGCGCACGACGGTCTCGCGGCTGGGCCGCGGGATCGCAAAGCGGCGCGTGGCCCGCAGGGTCTTCTCCGGCGTGGCCGCGGCGGCCGCGACGTTCCAGTCGACGTAGCGGCGCACGCCCTCGGCGAACGGCGTGGTCGCCGTCCAGCCGAGCTCGCGCGCGGCGCGCTCGCCGCTGATCTCGGCACCCTTGAAGTCGCCTGAGCGGCCCTCGGTGTGGACGATCTCGACGTCGCCGAGGATCCCGGCGACCGTGTCGGCGATCTCGCGGATCGTGACGTCGGTGTCGCTGACGAGGTTGTAGGTGCGATGGGCGGCCACGGTGGCCAGCCCGGCGACGCAGCCCTCGGCGAGGTCCTCGACGTAGACGAAGCGGCGCGTCTGGTCGCCGCTGCCGGCGATGGTCAGCGGCTCGCCGGCCAGCGCCTTGTTGACAAACGCCGGGACGACGGCGGCGGGCCGGGCGCGCGGGCCGTAGGGGATCCCGAAGCGCAGGATGGTGCACTCGAGGTCGTAGAGCTCGGTGTAGGACTTGCAGTACAGCTCGCCCGCCAGCTTGGTGGCGGTGTACAGGTGCGCCGGCGGGCTCAGCGGCGTGTCCTCGTCGACCTCGTCGGCCTGCACGTCGGAGTAGACCCAGATCGTCGAGGCGTAGACGACGCGCTTGACGTGGGCCTGGCGCGCGGCCTCCAGGACGCACAGTGTGCCGCGGGCGTTGAGCTCCTCGGAGTGCACCGGCGCCTTCTCGACCTCGCCGACGTCGGCGGCGGCGGCCAGGTGCATGACAGCGTCACAGCCGCGCATGGCCTCGGTCATCGCTTCGATGTCGAGGATCGAGCCCAGCACGGTCGCCGGCGCGTTGCCGTTGCGATGAAACGGCGAAGGCCGCATGTCATAGACGACCGGCTCGTGGCCGGCGTCGCGGAGCTTGTCGATGACGTGGGAGCCGATGAAGCCGGCGCCTCCGGTGACGAGAACGCGGCTCATGCCACTGCCTCCTGGGGTACGGCCACCTCGGGCCGGTAGTAGAACGGGACGCACCAGTGGTGCTCGGCCACCCAGTCGGCGTTGGGCAGGTCGTCGCCGGTGCCCATGATGCGGTGGCACGGCTGGTCATAGACCTTGCCCGAGGACTTCTCGATCGGGTCGAAGACGATGTACTTGTAGAGGCCCGAGACCATCCCGTCGGGCAGCTGCAGGCGGCCCGGGTGCAGGGGGTCGAGGAGCTCGCGGGCGGCGGCGTTCTTCCAGCGCACGATCTCCTCGAGGCGCTCGGTCTGCGTGAGCGCCACGGCCGCCGTGAACTCGCTCATCCGGAAGTTCAGGCCGTCGACGTCGTAGTCGGGCTTGCCGTAGTCGCGGTACTTGCGCGCGAACTCCAGAACGTCCTGGCGGCCGGAGACCAGCACGCCGCCCTCGCCGGTCGAGACCGTCTTGGTGGCGTAGAACGAGTAGGCGCCGGCGTCGCCGAACGCGCCGGGCTTGACGCCGTCCCACGACGCCCCGTGGGCGTGGGCGCAGTCCTCGAACAGGAAGATGTCCTGTGCCTTGCAGGCCTCGGCGATGCGCGGCGTGTCGAAGGCGATGTGCCCGCCGATGTGGACGAGGACCGCGGCCTTGGGCTTGTGCTCGGCGGCCTTGCGCTCGAAGTCCTCGAACGACATGCACAGGTCCTCGCGATTGCAGTCGACGAAGACGGGGCGGCCGCCCGCGGCGATGATCGCCAGCGGCGTGGCCATGAAGGTGTTCGAGGGGCACAGGACGGCCTCGCCGCGCACGCCGGCGAACTCCAGCGCCGCGACCGCAGCGCCGCTCCACGAGCCGGTGGCGACGGCGGGAACGCCGTTCCATGCCTCCCACGCCTCCTCGAAGCGCCGGTTCATCTGACCGTGGGACCACTGGCCGGAGTCGATGACCTCGTCGATGCGGTCATGGATCCGCGCGCGGTCGCGCGGATCGAAGCCGATCGCAAAGCTGTGAATATCGGGGGACATGCGGGGAGCCTTCCTGCTCGGGCGCGCCGCGAGAGGCGACGCGCCCGAGAGAGGCTACGCGGTCGGGGCCGGCTGTCCGCTGCTTGCGTCCTGCACGCTGAACGGCGGCCAGTCCTCCACGAGCAGCGTGTAGTAGCCCGAGGCGCGGATGCCGTAGGCGTTCGCGAGGTTCAGCGCGTCCTGCAGGCCCTTGGCCTGCTTGCCCGTGATGACGATGAGGACCCAGCTGAGGAACGCGCAGACGTTGCCGAGGATGCCCAGGGCGTAGGCGATGAGCATGACCGGGATGGCCAGGATGTAGCGGAAGAACGTCTTGAGCCGGCTGTAGGACTCCAGCGGCGGGGCGAACGAGATCCGCACCGGGTACTCCGGGTGCTCGCCGCCGTCGAACGGCGGGTAGACGTCGGTGATCAGCCGCAGGTAGGCGCTCATGCGCCCGAGGTAGCGGCTGGCGCCGGCGGAGAACTCGTAGAGGCCGGCCGGGTACTTGGCCGTGAACATGATCGAGAACCACGCGATCACGGTGCAGACGAGCAGACCGATGCCGTAGAAGATCGCCACGATCATCAGCGGGATGGCCATGAAGTAGCGGAAGAAGGTCGTCAGGCGGCTTCGCTGCTCGGCGAAGTCGGCCTCGTAACCGATGGGATAGGGGGACATGGGCGCGAGTGTCGCCCACCCGCCGGTCGGAGGCAATAAGACCTTCGTCTAGTGCATTGCCGCGAGCCGCGTGAAGGGGTCCAGCGCGGCGGGGTTCGCGAGGCTGTCGCGGCTGGCGGCCTCCTCCGGCGGGGTGCCCATCAGGATGCGCTTGACGGGGACCTCGAGGACCTTGCCGCTCAGGGTGCGGGGGACCTCGGCGATCTGGTGGATCTCGTTGGGCACGTGGCGCGGTGAGCAGTCGGTGCGTACGCGGGCCTTGATGCGCTTGACGAGCTCGTCGTCGAGCGTGGCGCCGTCGCGCAGGACGACGAACAGCGGCATCCAGTTCTCCTCGCCCTCGCGCGGGACGTCGACGACGAGGGCGTCGACCACGTCGTCGTCGGCGAGGACGGCGCGGTAGATCTCGCTGGTCCCCATGCGGACGCCGCCGCGGTTGATGGTGGAGTCGGAGCGGCCGTAGATGATCGCGGTGCCGCGGTCGGTCATCTCGATCCAGTCGCCGTGGCGCCAGACGCCGGGGAACATCTCGAAGTAGCTCTCGCGGTAGCGCTCGCCGTCGGGATCGCCCCAGAAGAACACGGGCATCGACGGCATGGGCTGGGTGATGACCAGCTCGCCGACCGCGCCGGTCAGCGGCTCGCCCTGCTCGTTCCACGCCTCGACCTGACAGCCCAGCGACGCGGCCTGCAGCTCGCCGAGGTACACCGGCAGGGTGGGGACGCCGCCGACGAACGCGGTGCAGACGTCGGTTCCGCCGCTGGTCGAGAACAGCCAGGTGTCGGCGCCGAGCTTCTCGTAGATCCACGCGAACGCCTCGGGCGACAGGGGCGAGCCGGTCGACCCGACGGCGTGCAATTTGGACAGGTCGCGGCCCGCCGCCGGCTCGATGCCCTCCTTCATGCCGCCGGCGAAGAACGCCGCGCCCCCGCCGAAGATCGTCATGGCGCTGTCGGCGGCGAGATCCCACAGCACGTCGCCCGCGGGGTTACCGTCGAACAGGACGATCGACGCGTCGGTCAGCAGCACGCCGACGAGGAAGTTCCACATCATCCAGCCCGTCGTCGAGAACCAGAAGACGCGGTCGTCGGCCTGCGCGTCGAGGTGCAGGTGCATCTTCTTGAGGTGCTCGAGCAGGATCCCGCCGTGGCCGTGGACGATGGCCTTGGGCAGCCCCGTCGTCCCGCTGCTGTAGAGCACCCACAGCGGATGGTCGAAGGGCACCGCAGCGAACTCGAGCGGCGCCGCGACACCCAGGAAGCCGTCCTCCCAGCCCGTCTCGTCGAGATAGCCCAGCCGCACGATGTCGGTTCCCGGCATCTCCGCGCCGATCGCCTCGAGCTTCTCCGCGCACGAGAAGTCCTTGCCGCCATAGCGGTAGCCGTCGACGGCCAGCAGCACCTTCGGCTCGATCTGCGCGAAGCGGTCGATGACGCTGCGCGCACCGAACTCCGGCGCGGCACTCGACCAGATCGCTCCCAGCGACGCCGTGGCGAAGAACGCCGCGATCGTCTCAGGGATGTTGGGCAGAAAGGCCGCCACGCGGTCGCCCTCGCCGACCCCGAGCGACACCAGCCCCGCGCGGATGCGCGCCGTCTGCTCGCGCAGCTCGCCCCACGTCCAGGACTGCAGCGGCCGCGACTCGCTCGCGTGCTGGATGGCCAGCGCGCTGTCGTCCTTGCCCTTGAAGACATGGGCGGCGTAGTTGACCCGTGCACCCGGGAACCACTCCGCGCCCGGCATCGCGCGCGCGCCGAGCACCGCGTCGTAGGAGCCGTCGACGCCGTACTCCTCCCAGATCGCCGCCCAGAACTCCTCCAGATGATCGACCGACCAGCGCTGCAGCTCCGCGTAGTCCTCGGGCAGCCCGCGGCGCCGCGCGAACTGCGTGATCGCCGCGCGCTCGATGCGCTCCGGCGAAGGCGTCCACAGCACGGGGGGCGTCATGCCCCCAACGCTATCCCGCCCAGACGGTGAGCTGCGTGTCCATGCCCGCGGCGGCGTGGCCCGGCAGCGAGCAGTAGACGCGGTAGACGCCCGGCGTCATCACGATGTCCTTCTCGGCCGGCGCACCGCCGGAGGCGATCTCGTCCCACGCCGCGAGCAGCAGGCCGCCGACGGGCTCGATGTGCACGTCGTGACCGTCCTCGCCGGCGTTCTGCACCTGCACCTTGACGACACCGGCCGCCAGGTCGAGCCGGCTGAGCTGCAGGAAGAAGCTGGGCGTGTCGCGCGCGGTGATGCCGACGGTGTGGCCGAGGTCGGCCGGCACCGGCACCGAGGGCGTGACGACGGGGGCCGGCACCACAGCGGGCGCGGTGGCCGTCACCGGTGCGAGCAGGGCCTGGGCGGCGGCCAGCTCCCGGCGCGTGGCGAGGGCCTCACGGCGGGCGGCGGCCTGCCTGCGGGCGAGCGCACGGCGCTGCTCGGTGCGCTGCTGCTTCTCGGCCGGCTTCCACGTCGCCTGCCGCGGCGGCGTGGTGCGCGCGTCGGCGCTCCCGCCGAGCAGCGCGGCGAGCACGGCGGCGGTGAGCAGGCGGCGGATCACCGGACGAGGACCGGGACCGCGCCGCTGCGGCCGGGGATGATCGCGGCGCTGTCGGCGCCGAGCCACTGCTCGAGCAGCGCGCGGTAGAGGTCGCGGAAGTCCGAGGTGTTGCGCAGGTTGCCCTGGGCATCGAGCGAGGTCAGGCCCGGGTGCTCGCCGAGGAAGCCGCCGTTGGCGCGGCTGCCGATCACGAAGGAGACGCCGGCGGCGCCGTGGTCGGTGCCGAGGTCGTTCTCCTGCGGGCGGCGGCCGAACTCGCTCCACAGGTGGATCAGGACGCGGTCGGCCAGGCCCGAGGCCTCGAGGTCGGCCTGGAACGCGGCGATGCCGTCGCTCGTCTGCTGCAGACCGGTCTGCAGCGAGCCGGCCTGGTTGGAGTGCGTGTCGTAGCCGCCGGGCGCGCCGAGGGTGACGCAGCGCATCGGCAGCCCGACGCGGAGCATCCGGGCGACGTTCTGGAGCTTCTTGGCAAAGCCCGTGTTGGGGTAGGCGCCGCCGCCCGTCTTGGGCGTCTGCGCAAGTTGGCTGCGCAGGCCGGCGGCGTTGGCCTGCGCCTGGCGGGCCTGGGCCATGATCGGGTCGTGGGCGGGCGCCGAGCCGAGCGCGCCGAACGCGCCGAGCATGCCGTCCTTGACGCCGGCGTTCCACACGCCCGGGCTGTCGAACGTGTAGGAGGTCGGCGACGATGTGGCGGCGACCGCGACGTTGGCCGTCGCCAGCGTGGGGGACAGCGTGCCGTCGAGGCTTAGTCCCTGGATCGGGTTGTTGACCTGCCCGTAGGCGTCGAGGTAGCGGCCGAGCCAGCCCGTCGCGCCGTTCGTGTCGAGCTTGCCGACCTCCCAGAAGTGCCGCGAGGTGAAGTGCGACTGGTTAGGCGAGTCGTAGCCGATCGCCGGCGCGACCACGACCTTGCCGGCGTCGTGCAGCGCCTTGATGCCGGCCATCGCAGGATGCCAGCGCACCTCGTCGCTGCCGGCGACGGCCAGCGTCGAGGCCGACGACAGCCTGATGTTGGGCCGCAGGCGCTGGTAGGCGGCGCCCTCGGTCGGCGCGAGGATGTTCAGGCCGTCGGCGCCGCCCGACATGAAGATGGAGATGAGCACCGGCGCGTCGGGCGCCGCGGCGGCCTCGGCGATGCCCTCCTCGAACGCGCCGGGCACGAGCTTGTCGGCGCCGTAGACGGCCAGGGCGAGCCCCGCGCCGCGCAGCATGAGCGAGCGCCGTGACAGGCCGGTGCCGGCGGGCAGCGGCATTCCGGGCTCGATGGATGGCAGGCCGGCCCCGGGGGCGGCGAGGCCGCGGCGGATCATCTCGGAGCGGGTGAAGCCGGAGCAGCCACTGGAGGACATCAGGACACCTGGAGGTCGGGAGAGGTGGCGATGAGATGGCGCAGCGCGTTCTGGCGCTGCGCGCGGACGTTGGCCTGGTCCCACGACGGCGTCGTCGAGGGAACGGCGGTGGTGGCGAAGGCCAGCAGCGCGGCTCGCGTCTCGTCGGTCAGGGCCGGGTTGCCCCAGAAGTTCTGGGCGGCGACCACGGCCTGCAGCGGCGTCTCGCTCGCGCTGTAGCTGCCGTTGACCGGCACGTACCGGGGGTTCAGGACGTCGTAGACGATGTTCCAGCGTGCCTGCAGCGTCGACGTGTCGAGCCAGGCTTCGTCGTTCCAGCCCGCGACGTTGGGCGGCATGAACAGCTGCTGGCCGGCGGCGTCCATCCGCCAGTACCACCAGTCGGTGTCGATGCCCTGCCCGACCGTGCGCAGGAGCCCGGCGGTGAAGAGCGCGGGGCTCTTGACCATCGGTGCGCCCTGGTAGAGGTCGGGGTGCATGAGGATCGCCTCGAGCACCGCGGGGATCGCGTAGTCGGCGTTGACGTAGAGCGCCTCGAGGCCGGCCTGCGTGGCGGCGTCGGGCGGGCTCGGGATGAAGTAGCTCCACAGCTTGCGCACGAAGAACGACCGGTGCAGCGGGTTGGCGACGCACAGCGGGACCGCGGCGTCCCAGTTCCAGTTGCCGGTCTGCCCGAACACGGTCTTGGGCTTGGCGTCGTGGCGGTTGGCGTCGAAGCGGAAGTTCTGGAGCCGGCCCGCCGCGTCGTTCCAGTCCGCGCGCCAGCCCGTCAGCGTGCGGGCGAGCTCGCGCACGTCGTTCTCCGTGTACGCGCCACGGTCGGCGCCCAGCGTGAAGAGCTCCATGAGCTCGCGCGCGTAGTTCTCGTTCGGCGACGCCTTGCGGTTGTCGATCCCGTTGAGGAACACGAGCATCGCCGGATCGGCGGTGACGGCCTGGGCGAGGTCGGGGAAGCGGCCGAGCGCCTTGGCCCGCAGCGTCCGGTTCTGGGCGAGCATCAGCGTCTGGTCGCCGACCCCGTCGTTGGAGGTGGCGAACCAGTCGTGCCAGACGAGCGTCATGCGCTCGACGAGCTGCTGGTCGCTGCGCACCATGCGGTCGAGCCACCACAGGTGGTCGTGGCCCCAGAGATCCTCGGGCGCCAGCGCGTTGCCCGCCTGGGTCCGCGGCTCGGGGCCGACGAGGCTCGGATCGCCCGCGGGGCGGGTCAACGAGCGGACCGCGTCGGTGAGCGAGCGGGAAGCCAGAGCAGCGGCCTCGCCGGGCCTCGGGCCGAAGCCGGCGCGCCACAGCAGGCGGGTGGCCTGGGCCTCGCCGAACGTCCCGCTGTAGACCGGAACCGAGGGCCCGTCGAAGTGGGCGTCCGGTGCCGGCGGCGGCGTGGCCGGAACCGGGACGAGCGGGAGGCTCGCAGGGCTGGGCGCCGGAACGGGGACGGTCGGCGTCGATGGCAGCGGCGACGGCCCGGGGACGGAGGCGACGGGCGTCTTGACGACGGGCTGGGCCTGCTGCTGCTGCTGCTTCTTCTGTGCTGCGCGCTTCTTGGCCAGCGCCCGCTTCTTGGCCAGTGCCCGTCTCTTGGCCAGCGCCTTCTTCTGCTTGGCCGTCAGCGGCCGAGCAGGGGACTTCTTCTTCGTGCGGGACAGAGGGAACTTCATGGCACCGGGGTCCGTTTGTCATCGGCGTCTCGCCGATCGCGCTTGAGCGATCTCGGCATCGACGGCCGAAATGAGGCGCAACGCGGCGGCGGCGAGCGCGCGCGGCTCTCCGCGCAGCTCGATCGCCGGCCAGCGGGCCCCGCGGGCGACCCGGGCCGCGGTGCGCGAGCGAGCGACCGCCGGCGTCGCGCCTGGGAGCGCGGCGGCGAGCTCGGCGAGCCGGGGATGCAGCCGCAGCGGCACGTGCTCGCCCGC
>JBJMLA010000012.1:0-20964 GCA_045805505.1 Solirubrobacteraceae bacterium | reverse complement strand
TCGACGGCGCCGGGGTGGAGGCACTGGGGTTCAAGGGGGTCTGGCACGAGCTCAGGGGCGGACGGGCCGTGCTGCGTGACATCTCGCTGTCGATCGCGGCCGGCGAGCGGGTCGCGCTGATGGGCCGCAACGGCGCCGGCAAGTCGACGCTGCTGCGCCACGCCAAGGGCCTGCTCGATCCGACGCGCGGGAAGATCCGCACCGGCGGCCACGTCGCGCTGCTGCTCCAGCACCCGGGTGACCTCCTGTTCGCCGAGCGCGTCGCCGACGAGCTTCCCCTGAAGGCTCTCGTCGCGGCCGACCTCGCCGACCTCGCCGACCGCCACCCGCGCGACCTCTCCGGTGGCGAGCGCCAGCGCCTGGCGCTGGCCGTGGCCACCCACGGCAGCGAGCCAAAGGTGGTCTGCCTCGACGAGCCGACCCGCGGCATGGACCGCGCGCGCAAGGCCGAGCTGGCCACCGAGATCGGCCGCCTGGCCGCCGGCGGCGCCGCCGTGCTCGTCGCCACGCACGACCCGGAGTTCGCCGTCGCCTTCGCCGATCGCGTGATCCTCATGGGCGACGGCACGATCCTCGCCGACGGCCCGCCCGCCGAGATCCTGTCGGGCGGCTGGTACTTCGCCACCGAGGTCGCCCGCATCCTCAGAGGCGCGGGTTGTGCCCTCACTGCGGAGCAAGGCGCACAGCTCCTGCGCGCGCAGATAAAGGGGTCAGACCCCTTGAGGTTGGTGGCGCAGTGACGTGGGGATTGGCGAGCCTTCTGTTGCTGTCGGCGGCGCTCGCCGTGGGCTTTGCCTGGTACGAGCGCACGCAGCCGAGCGCGCGGCTGCTGAGCGTGGTCGGGACGCTGGCGGCACTGGCGATCCTGGGCCGGATCGCGTTCGCCCCGATCCCCAACGTCAAGCCGACGACCGACATCGTGCTGATCGCCGGCTTCGCGCTGGGCGGGGCGCCCGGCTTCGCGGTCGGGGCCGTCGCGGCGCTCGGCTCGAACCTGTTCTTCGGCCAGGGTCCGTGGACGCCGTGGCAGATGGCCGCCTGGGGCCTGTGCGGGATGCTCGGCGCGCTGCTCGCGCGCCTCATGCGCGGCCGGCCGCGCCGGATCCCGATGGCGCTGGCCTGCGCCCTGGCGGGAATGCTCTTCGGCGTGATCCTCGACGTCTCGACCTGGACTATCGGCTCGGGCGGCCACAGCCTCGACGAGCTCGTCGCCATCTCGACGGTGTCGCTGCCGTTCAACATCGCGCACGCCGTCGGCAACTTCGCCTTCTTCCTCGCCTTCGGCCCGGCGCTGATCCGGTCTGTCGAGCGGGCCCGCACCCGCTTCGAGATCACCTGGCAGCCCGTGCTGCCGGTCCTCCTCGCGCTCGCCGTCGTCGCGGTCCCCGTCCAGAGCGCGCGAGCCCAGACGCCGGCCGACCGCGCCGTCACCTACCTCGAGCAGGCCCGTAATCCCGACGGCGGCTGGGGCGGCGCGCCCGGGCAGGCCTCCAACGGGCTGCACACGGGGTGGACGCTCTACGCGCTCGCCGCGGCCGGGCGTCCGGTCGGGGCCACCGAGCTGCTGGTCCGGCGGCTGGGCACGAGCCGCGACCTGGGCGACATCGAGCGCACGATCCTCGGGCTCAAGGCCGCCGGCGGCGACCCGCGCGACGCCGGCGGCCGCGACCTCGTCGCCGAGCTGCTGGCCCGCCAGAAGCCCAGCGGGACGGTCGGCGGCTACACGAGCTTCACCTCCTACGCGATCCTCGCCTTCGCGGCCGTCGACGAGCGGGCCGGCCTGCAGGCCGCCGCCCGCTGGGTCGTGCGCCAGGCCAATCGCGACGGCGGCTTCACCGTCTTCCGGCGCGGGGGGCCGAGCAACGCCGATGACACGGCGGGCGCCATCGAGGCGCTCGTGGCCGCTCGCCGCAAGGGCACCAGGACGGTGCGGCGCGCCGTCGCCTTCCTGCGCCGCGTCCAGCATGCCGACGGCGGCTACTCGCTGACCCAGAGCGGTCCGACCAACGCCCAGTCGACGGCGTTCGGGGTGCTCGGGCTCGTCGCGGCGGGCGTCGATCCCGAGAAGGTGCGTCGCAACGGGCGCTCGCCCCTGGACTACCTTCGCGCCCTTCAGGACCCCGACGGCAGCTTCCGCTACTCGAAGACCAGCCGGCAGACGCCGGTGTGGGTGACGGCCCAGGCGGTGCTCGCGCTCACCCGCCGCCCGCTGCCCGTCATCGCGCGGTCGACCCCCCGGGCGGCCGGGAAGTTGCCCCTGACGGCCCTCGTGTGGAACTAAGTCACTAGGCTCCGCGCCCTTCTATGACCGTTGGTGTTCCCAAGGAAAGTGCGCAGGGCGAGCGGCGGGTGGCCATGGTCCCCGACGTCGTGCGCAAGCTGGTCGCCAAGGGCCTGGAGGTGCGCGTCGAACCCGGCGCCGGCATCGAGGCTCTCATTCCCGACAGCGCGTTCGAGGAGGCCGGCGCCACGCTGAGCTCCGACGTGTGGTCCGCGGACGTCGTCGTCAAGGTCAACCCGCCCAGCGAGGAGGAGATCGGCCGCGTCAAGCGCGACGGGATCCTCGTGGGCTTCCTCGCGCCGCGCACGCAGCCCGAGACGATCGAGAAGCTCAAGGCCGCGGGCGTGACCGCGTTCGCCATGGAGGCGATCCCGCGCATCAGCCGCGCCCAGGCGATGGACGCGCTGAGCTCGCAGGCCAACGTCGGCGGCTACAAGGCCGTCCTGCTGGCCGCCGAGGAGTCGACCCGCTTCTTCCCGATGCTGATGACCGCCGCGGGAACCATCCCGCCGGCCAAGGTCCTCGTGCTCGGCGTCGGCGTGGCGGGCCTGCAGGCGCTCGCCACCGCCAAGCGCCTGGGCGCGCAGACCACGGGCTACGACGTTCGCCCCGAGGTCGCCGAGCAGGTCCAGTCGCTCGGGGCCAAGTGGCTCGACCTCGGCATCGAGGCGGCCGGCGAGGGCGGCTACGCCCGCGACCTCACCGACGAGGAGAAGGCCCAGCAGCAGCAGGCCCTCACCGACGCCACCAAGACCTTCGACGTCGTCATCACCACGGCGCTCGTCCCGGGCCGGCCCGCGCCGCGCCTGGTCACCGCCGAGGCGGTGCAGGGCATGAAGGCCGGCAGCGTCATCGTCGATCTCGCCGGCGAGGCGGGCGGCAACTGCGAGCTGACCGAGCCCGGCCAGACCGTCGTCAAGCACGACGTGACGATCGCCAGCCCGCTGAACCTGCCGGCGACGATGCCCGAGCACTCCAGCGCGCTGTACGCCCGCAACGTGCAGGCACTCCTCGAGCTGTTCCTCGACGAGGACGGCAACCTGAAACTCAACTGGGACGACGAGGTCATCGCCGGCGCGTGCGTGACCCGTGACAAGACGGAGGCACCAGCCTGATGCTCGCCAGCCTGCTGGTCACCAACCTCGCGATCCTCGTGCTGGCCGGCTTCGTCGGCTACGCGGTGATCTCGAAGGTCCCCAACACCCTGCACACGCCGCTGATGTCGGGCACGAACGCCATCCACGGCATCGTGCTGCTCGGCGGCATGCTCGTCCTCGGCCTGTCCGGCGACGGCGCGCTCAACAAGCTGCTGCTGGTCATCGCCGTGATCTTCGGCACGATCAACGTCGTCGGCGGCTTCCTGGTCACCGACCGGATGCTCGAGATGTTCAAGGGCAAGAAGCCCGCGCGCGACGCGGAGGGCGACCCCAAGTGATGCTCGCCAGCTTCCTGCAGGACGACGACTTCATCTACGTCCTCTACATCGTCGCGTTCGCGCTGTTCATCTACGGCCTGAGCGGGCTGACCGGCCCGAGCACGGCCGTGCGCGGCAACCGCATCGCCGCGGTCGGCATGGCCATCGCCGTGCTCGCCACGTGCCTGATCGAGGGCATGGGCAACTGGGGGCTGATCGCCATCGGCGTCGCCATCGGCACGGTCGTCGGCGTCCCCGCGGCCCGCCAGGTCAAGATGACCCAGATGCCGCAGATGGTCGCGCTGTTCAACGGCGTGGGCGGCGGCGCGGTCTTCCTGATCGCCTGGGTGGAGTTCCGCGAGAGCGGCGGCTTCGCCGACGTCCCGACCTACGTGGCGGTCTTCAGCCTGTTCGCCGCGATCGTCGGCTCGGTCTCCTTCTGGGGCTCGAACATCGCCTTCGGCAAGCTCCAGGAGATCCTGCCGGGTCACCCGATCACGCTCGGCAAGGCCCAGCAGGCCGTCAACGGGCTGTTCCTGCTCGGCGCGCTGGCCTGTGGCGTCGCGATCGCGGCCGGTTCCAACGACGAGATCCTGATGATCGGCCTGCTGCTGTTCAGCGCGATCCTCGGCAACCTGATGGTGCTGCCCATCGGCGGCGCCGACATGCCGGTCGTCATCTCGCTGCTCAACGCGTTCACCGGCCTGAGCGCCGCCGCGACCGGCATCGCCCTGAACAACCCGGCGCTGATCGTCGCGGGCATGATCGTCGGCGCGTCCGGCACGATCCTGACCAACCTCATGGCCGTGGCCATGAACCGCTCGATCCCCGCCATCATCGCCGGCGGCTTCGGCGGCGTGGTCACGACGGGCGGGACGGGGGAGGACGGCGTCGAGAAGGTCGTGCGCTCGACCAGCGCCGCGGACGCCGCCATCCAGATGACCTACGCCAACCGCGTGGTCATCGTCCCGGGCTACGGCATGGCGGTCGCCCAGGCCCAGCACGCCGTGCGCGAGATGACCAAGCTGCTCGAGGCCAAGGGCATCGAGGTCGCGTTCGCGATCCACCCGGTCGCCGGCCGCATGCCGGGCCACATGAACGTGCTGCTCGCCGAGGCCGACGTGCCCTACGACCAGCTCAAGGAGATGGAGGACGCCAACCAGGAGTTCGGGCGCACCGACGTCTCCCTGGTCATCGGCGCCAACGACGTCACCAACCCCGACGCCCGCACGAAGGCCGATTCGCCGATCTACGGCATGCCGATCCTCAACGTCGACGAGTCGGCGTCGGTCATCGTGCTGAAGCGCTCGATGAGCTCGGGCTTCGCCGGCATCGACAACCCGCTCTTCTACAACGAGAAGACGGCGATGCTCTTCGGCGACGCCAAGGCCTCGGTCAACCACATCACCGAAGAGCTCAAGGCGCTGTAGTTCGCTGCAACTTCTCGCGGAGAAGTTGCGCAAGGTCGAGGAAGCGCACCCGAAAGGGTGCGCTTTCGTCGTAGATGACCCTCGATGGAGAGCTCATTCGAGGATCGCCGCGACGAGGACCGTCGCCACAACTACGGCGCGCTGCTGCTGGCGACGTTCGCCAGCGCCCGGCGCCCGCTGTCCTTTCAGGACCTCGTCTCGATCGTCGCCCCCCAGGGCGCGCGCCTCTCCGACGTCGCCGACTGGCTGGCCACGGCCCGCCAGAGCGGGATGATCAGCGACAAGGGCTTCGAAGAGGGACCCGACGGCGAGATGGTCGGTCCGCGGCTGTTCGCGCTCGCCGACACCGCGCGGGCGGTGATCCGGGTCGACCGGCGCCACCGCGACCGGCGCGCCGGCGCCTGCTAGGCGAGGTCCTTGGTGAAGTACTTGCCGCCGTCGGTCATCCCCGCGGCGAGGTAGACCGCGTGGGCCCGCTCCCGGGTGTAGCCCGACTCGAGCGCCAGGCGATGACAGCCGCGCTCGCGCGCCCGACGCTCGGCCTCGGTCAGCAGCGCGCGGCCCGTGCCGGTGCCGCGAGCACGCTCGCTGACGATGAGATCCGGGATCCAGGCTTCGGGCGTCGCGTGGTTCAGGCGCCGGCGGTAATGCAGGGAGACGAACCCGACCGGGGCTCCCTCCTCGTCGACCGCGAGCAGGTGATCGGCCCCGTCGTCGGCGAGGTCGGCCAGGAACGCGGCGCGGCTGCCGTCGCTCGTCTCAGGGTCGACGGCCGGCCGGCCGAGCTCGGCCAGCAGCGCGCTGACGGCACCGAAGTCCTCAGCGGTGACGGGGCGGACCGGCATCGCCGCGAGGCTAGCGGAGGGGGCTGCAAGACTCCCCGGCCATGTTGTCCCGTGCCGACGCCGTCGCCGCCCTCGCCGCCGACCACTTCGACGTGGTGGTCGTCGGCGGCGGCATCACGGGCGCCGGCGTCGCCCTCGACGCCGCGACCCGCGGCTACAGCGTCGCGCTCGTCGAGAAGAACGACTTCGCCGCGGGCACGTCGAGCCGCTCGAGCAAGCTCGTCCACGGCGGCCTGCGCTACCTGCAGAACTTCGATCTCGGGCTGGTCCGCGAGGCCCTCCTCGAGCGCCAGGTCCTGACGCACCTCGCGCCGCACCTCGTCAAGCCGCTGCCGCTGGTCGTCGCCGCCTTCGACGGCGCGCGGCCCGACCGGCTGATGGGCGTCGGCCTGAACCTCTACGACGTCATGGCCAAGGAGAGCCTGCGCGGGCGCCGCGGCCGCCGCACCGGCACCGAGGGCGACGAGCAGTGGAGCCCTGATCGCCACCGCATCATCAGCGGCGAGGAGGTCACCGAGATGGTCCCCGCGCTCGCCTCGCAGGACCCGACCTCCGGCTATCTGTTCTACGACTGCCAGACCGACGACAGCCGCCTGGTGCTGACGGTGCTGGCCGAGGCCGAGCGCTTCGGCGCGGTCTGCGCCAACCGGCTCGAGGTCTCAGAGCTCGTGCTCGAGGCGGGTCTCGCCCGCGGCGTGCACGTGCGCGACACCGAGAGCGGCCAGGAGTTCGCGGTCCGCGCCGACAACGTCATCAACGCGACAGGGGTCTGGGCCGACCAGATCCGCCCGGGCGAGCTGCACGACGAGGCCGAGGTGCCGCGCATCCGCCCGAGCCGCGGCACGCACATCTGCCTGTCGCCCGACGACGTCCCGCTGACCGGCACCGGCGCGATCGTGCCCGCCGGGGGAGGCCGCAAGATCTTCGCCCTGCCCTGGCTGGGCCGCACGCTGATCGGCACCACCGACGTCGACTACGACCACGACGCGCCGCTCGAGCACGTGCCGCCGTCCGAGGAGGACGTCGCCTACCTGCTCGACGCCACCAACGAGTTCTTCGGCACGTCGCTGGGCCGCGAGGACATCACGGGCGCCTACGCGGGAGTGCGCCCGCTGATCACCACGGGCGATCCGAAGAAGTCGGTCGACATCTCGCGCAAGGCCGAGCTCTACGAGACCTCCAGCGGCATGATCACCATCACCGGCGGCAAGCTGACGACGTTCCGGCGCATGGCCAAGATGACCGTCGACCGGATGGTCGAGCGCGACGCCCGCGACGCGCCGTGCCGCACGCACGAGATCCCGCTGGGCCAGCCCGTCGACCCCGACGAGCTGCCCCGCGTCGAGGGCGTCAGCGACGACGCCTACCGCAGCCTGGCCGGCCGCTACGGGCACGCCGCGCGTGACGTGCTGGCCATCGCGGCCGAGCGCGGCGAGCTCGCCCAGCCCGTCGTCAGCGACCTGCCCGACCTGCTCGCCGAGGCCGTCTACGCCGCGCGCCGCGAGCAGGCGCTGACGCTCGGCGACGTGCTGCTGCGCCGCACGCGCCTGGGTCTGCTGGCGGGCCGCGAGCTCCTGGCCGGCGAAGCCGTGCAGCGCGTCGCGACCGCCACGGGCGGCGAGCTGGGGTGGGATCCGGCGCGGATCGAGGCCGAAGGCGCCCGGTTCCGCGACGAGGCCGCCGCCGAGGGCATCGCGCCCTAGATGGTCTCTAGCCTTTTCGCGGTGCCCCGGCTCCAGCTTCCCGTCCTGCTGTCCTGCCTCGCCCTCGGCGTGGTGCCGGCCGCCGCGTCGGCGGGGTTCTTCGGCGGCGAGACGATCGACGGGCCCAACGCCGACGTCGCGCGCGTCAGCGGCGTCGACACCGCCCGCGACGGCACGGCGACGCTGGTCTACCTCAAGCGCGTCGCCGGCCTCGAGCACGTCTACGCCACGCGGATGGCCGGGGGCGCGTGGCAGCCGCCCGAGCGGCTCGACACAGCCCTGGCGCTGCCCAGCAGCGATGCCGTGGTCGCGGTGGCCAACCGCGGGGTCACCGTGGTCGCGTTCCTCAACGGCGGCCAGCTCTACACCGTCGTGCGCCGCGCCAAGGACACCGCGTGGGCGGCCCCGGTCGCACTGGGCGACGGCTCGGCCGCCACGCCGTCGATCGACCTGTCGGTCAACGGCGTCGGCTTTGCCGTCTGGACCAAGAACGGCGACGTCCAGGCCGCGTTCCTGGGTCGCGACGACCCCGCGTTCACGCCGCTCGCCGCGCCGCTGGACATCGCGCCCGGCGCGGAGGCGGGCACCGGCACCGGGCGTCCTCGCGTCGCCGCCTCCGCTGACGGCACCGCGCTCGCGGTGTGGGGCGAGGCAGGCCACGCCTACGCCCGCCGGCTGCTGCGCACCACGCCGTCTGCGTTCCCGCAGGAGCTCGGCGTCCCGGTCTACAACGGCCACCCGGGAGGCGTCGCCGACCAGCCCGAGGTCGACATCGCCGACGACTCGAGCTTCGCCTGGGTCACCTTCCGCGAGGTCTTCGACAACGGCGCGACCACGCGCGTCCTGGCCCGCAAGCTGATCGGCTCGTCGTTCGAGCCGCCCGCCGACGTCAGCGCCGGAGCGTTCGGCATCGAGCCCGTCGCCGATCCCGCCGTCGACGTCGCGGGGTCCGGCGACGCGATCTTCGCCAGCGAGGCCACCACGTCGCACACGCCGTTCGGCGCGCTGAACTACGTCGATCTGCTGCGGGCGCCGTTCGGCCTCAGCGGCGCCAACAGCATCGCGTCGGATCCGGCCGTGGCGATCGGCGAGACGTCGCAGTCGGTCGCCGCCTGGTTCGACACCGACTCGGGCGTGCCGGCGGTCAACGCCTCCAGCTTCAAGCTCGCCAAGCCCGCGGACCCCGAGATCTCGCTGACCGACCTGACCCTGGGCGCGGTCGATCCCGCCGCGGGCCTCGACGCCGCCTCCGACAAGTACGGCGACACCGTCATCGCCTACACGCAGGGCGTAGGCGCCGGGCGCCGGATCATGGCGGCGGTCTGGGACCGCCCGCCCTCGAACCTCATCCAGACCACGACGTTCCATTGGCGCAACGACACCGCGCCGCTGCGCTGGGCGCCGATCTCCGAGCCCTGGGGCGTCACCACCTGGACCGTCCTGGTCGACGGCAAGGCGCTCGGGACGACGACGAGCACCAGCTTCCCGATCACCGGCCGCGTGTCCGACGGGGCGCACAAGTGGACGCTGCTGGCCACCGACCGGCGCGGGCAGAAGCGCACGGCGGGCCCGCGCTCGCTGCGCATCGACACCCGCGGGCCGAGCGTCGGCGTGACGGTCCACGGACACGGCGCGGTGCGGCGCTTCGCCATCCACGCCGTCGACCGGCTCTCGGGCCTCGAGCGCGTGCGCACGGACTTCGGCGACGGCAGCCCCGCCGCGTTCGGTGCCGGCGTCACCCACCGGTTCCCTGCCGGCTCGCACACGGTGACCATCGCCGCCACCGACGAGGCCGGCAACACGACGACGGTCACGCGGCGAGTGGGGTGAGGCTGGTCCTGCGTGGGACGGTCCTCGAGCGGCCGGCCGGCCGGCCGCTGCTGATGGGGATCGTCAACGCCAACCCGGACTCGTTCTCCGACGCCCGGCGGCTGACCACGCTCGACGACCAGGTCGCGGTGGCGCTCGAGCAGGTCGCCGCGGGGGCCGACCTCATCGACGTCGGCGGGGAGTCGGGCGTGACCTACACCGGCATGACGGCCGCCGAGGTCGAGATCGGCCGGGTGGTGCCGCTCGTCGAGCGGCTCGTCGCCGAGGGCGTCGTCGTCTCGGTCGACACCTTCAAGGCGCCCGTCGCCGCGGCGGCGCTGGCCGCCGGCGCCTCGCTCATCAACGACGTCTCGGGCCTGGCCGACGACGAGCTCGCGCGGCTGTGCGCCGAGCACGGAGCGGGTCTCGTGGTCATGCACACGCGCGCGGCGCCCAAGGAGGTGCGCTTTCCCTCCTACGACGATGTCCGCGGCGACGTCGAGGCGTTCCTGCGCGATGCGGTCGCCCGGGCGCTGGCGGCCGGCGTGGGGGAGGAGTCGATCGTCGTCGACCCCGGCCCGGACTTTGCCAAGTCCCCCGCGCAGTCGGTCGAGGTGCTGCGTGACTTCGAGCGGCTGCGGGCGCTCGGCCACCCGGTGCTGGCGGCGATCTCGCGCAAGTACTTCCTGGGCGCGATCACCGGACGGCCGCCCGATCAGCGGCTCGGCGCCTCGGTTGCCGCGGCGCTGTGGGCCGCCGACGCGGGCGCCGCGATGCTGCGGGTCCACGACGTCGCCGACGTCGCCGACGCCCTCGCCGTGCGCGATGTCCTGCGCGGCGATGGCGAGGTCCCCGAGGTCGATCCCGACGACGACGCGCTGAAGTGGATCCGCCAGGGCGGCTGATGTCCGCCCGGCGAAAGAGCTAACGTCCTGCACTGCAGGTCGCCGGCCGCTGAGAATTGCAACGCGGTGCGGGCGCCTTCCGACCAACAACTCAAGGAGTAACCGCATGCTTCCGCGTTCCGCGCTCGAAGAGAGCCCGCTCGCCGACCTTCACGTCCTGGCTTCCGAGCTGGGCATCGACGGCTACCGCCGTCTGCGCAAGGCCGACCTCATCGACAAGATCGTCGTGTCCCAGGGTGGGACCGTCGAGGAGCGGCCCGAGGTCGTCGACGTCGAGGACGGCGTCACCGACGAGGACGCCGGCGCCGACAGCACCGACGCCGACGAGGACGAGCGCCCCGCCCGTCGCCGCGGTCGCCGCGGTGGCCGCGGTCGCTCGCGCGACGCCGACACCGGTGACGACGCCGAGGTCGAGGCCGTCAGCGCCGCGCCCGACGCCGACGAGGACGACGAGCCGGCCGCGCGCCCCGCGCGCTCGCGCCGCAGCCGCTCGACCCCCAAGGACGACGACGCTCCGGCCTCGGCCGACAGCGACGAGACCGCCAGCGGCGTCATCGAGCTGCTGGGCAACGGCTCGGGCTTCCTGCGGGTCAGCCCGCCCGATCCCAGCGACGACGACGTCTACGTCTCCGCTGCCCAGGTCCGCCGCTGCGAGCTCGTCTCGGGCGACAAGGTCACCGGCCCGGTGCGCGCGCCGCGCCGCTCCGAGCGCTACCCGTCGCTCGTCCGCGTCGACACGATCAACGACCGGCCCGCCGACGAGGTCGCCGAGGGCACGCACTTCGAGGACCTGCCCTGCGAGTTCCCGACCGAGCGCTTCGCGCTGGGTGCCGAGGACCCGACGCTCAAGGCCATCGAGTGGCTGACGCCGCTGGGCCGCGGCTCGCGAGTCGCGCTCATCGGCGAGTCGCGCTCGGGCAAGTCCGAGGCGCTGCGGCGCCTCGCGGTCGCGCTCAAGGACCAGGAGGGCGTCGAGCTCAGCGTCGTGCTGGCCGGCGTGCGCCCCGAGGAGCTCAGCCTGTGGACCGCCGACGGCGTCGAGGTCACGGCCTCGGCCGGCCTGTCCGCCTCGGCTGACGCACAGGCCCAGGTCGTCGAGCGGACGATCGAGACGGCGCGCCGCGTCGCCGCCCGCGGCGGCCACGCCCTCGTGCTCGTCGACACGCTCGACGGGCTGCACGCCCCGGCCGCCCGCCGCGCGCTGGCCGCCGCGCGCAACATCACCGACGGCGGGTCGCTGACCATCGTCGCCACGACGACCAAGCCGCTCGGCGGCGAGACCACGGTCATCGCCTTCGATCGCTCGCTGACGGCCACCGGCCGCTTCCCGGCGCTCGATCTCGGCGAGTCCGGCACGCTGCGCCCGGAGCTGCTCGTCGGGCAGGCCGGCGCGGACGCGATCGCCCAGGCGCGGGCGGCGGCGCTCGGCGCCTAGCGAGCCGGCGAGTACGCGACCCGGCCCCAGGAGGGCTCGGGGGCGAGCTCGATCGGCTCGCCGTCGCGATCGGGCTGGATGTAGCTGAAGGAGAGGGTCTCGGCGTCATAGGCGACGTCGAGCTCTCCCTCCTTCACGCGCTGATCGAGCCAGGCGCTGCGGAAGACGAGGCGGCGCAGCCAGTGGACCAGGCTGCGGTCGGCGGGGCCGACGAGGTCGGGCCAGCAGTCGTTGACGTGCTCGCCGAGGGCGGAGGCCGGGTCCTGGATCTCGCCGTTGACGGCGAGGTTGACGAGGTCCTCGAGCTCATGGTCCTCGAGGCGGTTGCCCACGAAGCCCAGCTTGAGCGCGGCCTGCTCGCAGCGCTCGGAGAAGTCGCGCTCGTTGAAGGTGAAGCGCAGCTCGCCGTACTCGAGGACGAAGTCCTCTCCCGAGTCGTAGTTGCCGCGGCGCTGGGTGTGATTGTCCATAAAGAAAGAGCCCCAGACGGCGGGCGTCGGCATCATAGGCCGGACTCCTTCTCGCCCGGACGGAACGCAACGTGGGTTGCAGTGGCCGGCGCCTAGGCGCTGCGGAAGGCGTCGCCGCCGGGGACGAGCAGGAACTGGTTCTCGCCGCCCGCGATACGTGCCTCGCGGTGCGCGCGGTACTCGTCGCTGTCGTAGAACGCGCGGGCCGCCTCCTCCGACGGCCACTCGATGATCACGACGGTCTGCGGGGCGTCGCCCTCGAGCGCGGCGATCTCGCCCGTGCGGCTCAGGTAGCGGCCGCCGTGGCGCTCGACCATGGTGTGGACCTCGGCCAGGTAGGCGCCGACCCAGGACGGGTCGGTGACGGTGGTGAATCCGACGGCGTAGTGCGACATCCGCCGGGTAGGTTGCCATCCATGGACCTCTCTGGACGCACGATCGCTATCACCGGCGCCTCCTCCGGGATCGGCGAGGCCACCGCGCTGGCCTGCGCCGCCGCGGGCGCCTCCGTCGCGCTGGGTGCGCGGCGCCTGGACCGCATCGAGGAACTGGCCAAGCGGATCGAGTCGGAGGGCGGCCGCGCGGTCGCGCTGGAGACCGACGTCACCGACGAGCGGCAGGCTCGGGCGTTCGTCGAGCACGCCTACGAGCAGCTGGGTGGGCTCGACAGCCTCGTCAACAACGCGGGCGTGATGCTGCTCGGTCCGGTCCTGGGCGCGCCGACCGAGGAGTGGCGGCGGATGGTCGACGTCAACGTGCTCGGGCTCCTCTACTGCACGCACGCCGCGCTCCCGGTGATGCTCGAGGCCGGCCACGGCGACATCGTCAACGTCTCCTCGGTGGCGGGCCGCAGCGCCAACGCGGGTGCGGCGGTCTACAACCTCACGAAGTTCGGCGTCGGCGCGTTCTCCGAGGCGCTGCGCCAGGAGGTCACCGCCCAGGGGATCCGCGTCACGCTCGTCGAGCCGGGCGCCGTGACCACCGAGCTGCAGAGCCACAACCGGCCGGAGATCCGGGACATGCTCGCCGAGCGCTTCGGCCAGATGACCCCGCTGCAGCCCGAGGACATCGCACGCGCGGTGGTCTACGCGCTGTCACAGCCTCAGCACGTCGCGGTCAACGAAGTGCTGGTGCGCCCGACCGATCAGGTGCGATGAGGCGGCTGCTGGCCGTCGCCGTCGCGCTGGCCCTGCCGGCCTCGGCGGGCGCCGCGATCAGGGTCCCGGCCGGCGTGAAGGTCTCGACGCGCGTGGCCGGCGTGCCGTATCCGACCAACATCGCCTTCGACCCCGCCGGCGGCGTGTGGATCACCTCGAGCGCCGGAGGCGACCAGGCGACCGACGGTGTCTGGTACGCGCCGCGCGGGGCGCGCAGGGCACGTCACGTCATCAAGGGCATCCACCTCGTGCTCGGCCTGACCTGGTATCGCGGGGTGCTCTACGTCTCGCATGCGCCGACGCCGTCGACCGGGCGCGTCTCGGCCTACGCGAAGTTCTCCCACGGGCGGTTCTCGTCGCGCCGCGTCGTGATCCCGAAGCTGCGGATCGGGCTGCACGCGGTCGACACGATCGTGCCCGGCTTCGACAACCGGCTCTACGTCGGCGCCGGCTCGGTGTCCGACCACAGCGGCTATCCGGGCCGTGTGGTCTCGGTCCACCCGGACGGCAGCGGCCTGCGGCGCGAGGCGGTCGGGCTGCGCAACCCGTACGGGCTCGCCTTCGTTCCCGGGACGTCCCGGCTGCTGGTCACCGACAACGGCCGCGACGACCTCGGGCCCTTCCGGCCGCCGGAGGAGCTCAACGTGTTCGACGTCGCCGGCGGCACGGTCGACTTCGGGTTCCCCGGCTGCTTCAACCAGGGCGGTGCGGCTTGCCGCGGGAAGATCGGCGCGCTGGTCCAGCTGCCCGCGCACGCGTCGGCCGACGGCCTGGCCGTGACCGAGGACTGGGCGGGCGGCGGTCTGACGGCGTTCATCGCCCAGAACGGCTCGTCGTACTCGGCGAACCCGACCGGGCACGACATCCGGATCGTCCGGCTCGGTGTGCGGGCCGAGACGGTGCGCTCGAAGGCGCGGTTCGCCTCGGGCTTCCGTCACAGCGACCCACTGGGCGCCGCGATCGGGCCCGACGGCTCGCTCTTCGTGACGCTGTTCCTCAGCGGCAAGGTGCTGCGCTTCGCGGAGCCTTCGCGCTAGGGGAGCGAGTTTTCGGCCGCCCCGCGATTAAGCGGGCATGACCGACGAAGCCCGCGCCACGCTCCTGGTCGTCGAGGACGACGACGCGACCCGGACCTTTCTGGCCGACAACCTGACCGCCGACGGCTACGAGGTGCTCGTGGCCGATTGCGCCGCCGACGGGCTGCGCCTGCTCGAGACGAAGTTCCCCGACGTCGCGATCGTCGACGTCGGCCTGCCGGACGTCTCGGGGCTCGACCTCGTCCGGCGCCTGCGCGACGCCGACGGCATCGCCTCGCGTGCGAACCCCGCCGTGCCGGTGCTGGTGGTCAGCGGCCGGGCGACCGAGCTCGACCGCATCCGCGCGTTCGAGGCCGGCGCCGACGACATGGTCTGCAAACCCTTCTCGTACTCGGAGCTGCGGCTGCGCATCGCGGCGCTGCTGCGGCGGATCGAAACGGCGGGGCGCAGCGCCGGCCGGCTGCGCGTGGGCGATCTCGAGATCGACGCGCCCGCGCGCGAGGTGGTGCTGCGCGGCCAGCGGATCGAGCTGTCCCAGAAGGAGTTCGGGCTGCTGCGGACGCTCGCGTCCTTCCCGACCAAGGTGTGGACCAAGGAGGAGCTGCTGCGCACCGTCTGGGGCTTTCGCTCGATGGGCGCGACCAGGACGCTCGACTCGCACGCCTGCCGGCTGCGCCAGAAGCTCGGCGTCGACGGCGACCGCTTCGTGGTCAACGTGTGGGGAGTCGGCTATCGCTTGGTCGACCCGCCGCCGAGCGCCGACCCGCTGCGCGAGCCGCCCGCGGCACAGGTGCGGCGCGGGCGCTTCGCGGTGCCCGAGCGGGGGATGGTCGCGTGATCGCCCTGGCGTTGACGCTCGCGCTGACGGGCTACGCGATGTTCGCCGTGGAGCGCCGCCGCCGGCTGGCATCGGCCGAGCTCGTGGCGCGCGCGGCGCACGAGCTGCGCGGCCCGCTGGCCGCCGCCCACCTGGGCCTGCAGTCGCTGGGCCGCGATCCGGGCGTCCCGCGCTGGCGCTGCGCCTCGATCGACGTCCAGCTCCAGCGTGCCGCGCTGGCGGTCGCCGATCTGGCCGCGGCGCCGCGCGGCGCTCGCGCCGAAGACGTACCCGGCGTCGTCTCGATCGCCTGCCTGCTCGAGGAGCAGGTCCGGGCGTGGCGGGCGATGGCCGCCTCCTACGGCTGCGAGCTCGTGCTCTCGCCGGTCTCGCCGGACGTCGTCGTCCACGGCGATCGCCTGCGGCTCGGCCAGGCCGTGGGGAACGTGATCGCCAACGCCGTCGAGCACGGCCGCGGGCGGGTCGAGCTGTCGGTCCGCCTGCACGGTGATCGCGTGCGCATCGAGGTCGCCGACGACGGGCCGGGGCTGCCCGCGACGGTCGCCGACCTCGTGGCACGGCCCCGGGCCGGGCGCGGCGAGCGCGGCCGCGGCCTGGCCATCGCCACCGACATCGTGGGCCGGCACGGCGGCCGGCTGGCCGGCGCGCCTTCCGAGCGCGGCGCGCGGCTGGCGCTGGAGCTGCCGGCGGCGCGGCGATGACACGGAGGCGCCGGGCGCTGCTGCTCGCCGCCCTCTCGCTCGCGCTGGGGGTCTTCGCCGCCTCGCACGTCGCCCGGCGCGAGCAGGCGCTGGCCGACGAGCTGGGGCCGCTGGTGCAGGTGGTCGTCGCGCGGCAGACCGTTCCGGCCGGCGCGCCGCTGACGCCGGGGCGGCTCGCCGTCCGGACGATCCCGGAGCGCTACGCGCCGGCGGGCGTCTTCGCCGAGCCCGAGGAGCTCACCGGGCTGCGCGCCGCGGTGGCCGTGCCGGCGGGGGCGGACCTCGTTGCCGGGATGGTCGACGACGGCTCGGAAGCCTCGCGATCCGGCGCGCCCGTGCGCATCGGGGAGCGGGTCGCCGACCTCGTGGCCACGGGCTCGCCGCAGCTCATCCAGGCCGGTTCGCACGTCGACGTGGTCATCACGCGCGGCGGGGACGGGGCACCGGGAAGGGCCGAGCTGGCGCTCGAGGACGTCGAGGTCCTCGCGGCACGCGCGGCGCCGCAGGACGCCGGGGTGGCGAGGGTGGCCGTCTCGCTGCGGGTCACGGTCCGCCAGGCGGTGTTCCTCGCGGCGGCGCAGTCGTTCGCGCGCGACATCCGCCTGCTGCCGCGCGCGCCCGGTGACCGGCGCCGGGGCGTCACCGGCGTCGCGGTCGGCTCGGAGTTGGGTGGCTGAGCCGTCAGCGCCGGCGCAGGATGTGCAGCTCGGTGGCCTGGATCTGGCGCTGGCCGAAGGAGCCGCGGTAGACGGGCCCCGCGGCGCTGGCGGTGTCGCCGACGTGCGGGTCGAGCCGGGGGCGCAGCTCCTTCTCGATGTCGAGCACGCTGAAGCCCGGGCCCGTCACGCCGCCGCCGGCGATCACCAGGTGCAGGTCGCCGTCGCCGTCGGGATCGACGCGTTCGAGGTAGAGGATCCGGCCTGTGGCGGCCGTGCAGTTGCCCGCGCCGGAAGGGCAGCGGGCGTCGACCACCCGCCGCTCGGGCTCCGGCGCGGTCGACGTGGTCGTCGTGGTCGTCGTGGTGGGCCCGGGCGTCGGCGCCACGGCGGCGGGCTCGCCACCGCAGCCGGCCAGCGCTGCAAGGACGACGAGGGCGAGCGCGCGCGGCACCCGTCGATTGTGGCGCTAGCCCGCCTCGAGGGCGCGCGCCAAGTTGTCGAACAGGGCGTTCCAGCCCTCCATGTGGTCGCGGACGATCGCCTCGTCCCACAGGTCGCTGTGCGTGAAGCGGACGGTCGTCGATCCGGCCTGCTCCTCGAAGTCGACCTCGATCAGCGTCCGGCGCGTCTCGTGGTCCCACAGCCAGGTGAAGACGAGGCGGCGCGGCGGGTCGATCTCGGTGTAGGTGCCCGAGCCGCCGTGCAGCGTGTCCTTGTGCGGGTTGCGCATGACGACGCGGACCGTGCCGCCGACCCGCAGGTCGACCTCGGCCTCCGGCGTCTCCCAGTCGGGCCCGCCGTGCCACCAGCGCCGCAGCACCTCCTCGCTGGTGAAGGCGCGGAAGACGGCGTCGGCCGGCGCCGTGAAGGTGCGCTCGATGTGCAGTGATTCGGTGCCGGTCATCGCCGCGGCTCGCGGTGCTGGCGGACGCGAACGGTCACCCACGCGCGGGCGAGCAGCAGCGCGGTGCCCGCGCCGGCCAGTGCCGGCGCGAGCTCCTCGAGCGGCAGGCCGCCGACGTGCGCGGTCACGCCTTCATGGCGGCCTTGCCGCGCTCGATCATCGCGAGATCCTTCGGGTCGGCCTCGCGGCCGTACTCGTCGTGGCGCTTCCACCACGTGTAGGTCGGCGTCTGCGGGTGGCCCTCCGGCGAGTCCTCCCACTCCTCCTGGCGCCCGAGCGCGGTGATGTCGAGGTAGGCCCACGTGCCGCCCATCACCTCGTCGCCGCGCTTGTCGACGAAGTAGGTCCGGAAGACCTCCTCGCCGTCGCGCACGAACGCGTTGGTGCCGTGCCACTCGTCGACCCCGAAGTCGGCGTCGAAGTCGTCGGTGATCGTCACCCACGGGATGTGCTCCCAGCCCATCCGCGCCTGCAGCCGCCGGATGTCGGCCTGCGGTGCGCGGGACGCGAACACGAGCGTGGTGTCGCGGGCGTTGAGGTGGGTGGGGTGGGCGACCTGGTCGGCGACCATCGAGCAGCCGACGCAGGCACCCTCGGGCCAGGTCCCGACGCCCGGCTCGAAGAACGCGCGGTAGACGATCAGCTGCGAGCGTCCCTGGAAGAGCTCGAGCAGGGTGGCGGGCCCGTCGGCGGTCTCGAAGCGGTACTCGCCCTCGACCGCCATCCGCGGCATCAGGCGGCGCTGCGCGGCGAGCGCGTCACGCGCGCGGGTCAGCTCCTTCTCCTTGACCAGCAGCGCCTCGCGGGCGGTGGTCCATTCCTCGGGCGACACGATCGGCGTCAGCGTCATGGTCATTTCGACTCTTCCTCTTTCAGATATTCATCGACAACGTCAAACAGGCGCTCCCACAGCGAGCGCTGATGGTCGAACCAGTCGGCGGCCACGCTCAGCACCTCGGGCTCGAGCGAGAGCCGGTGGGTCCGGCCCAGCACGACCCGGTGCACGACGCCCGTCTCCTCGAGCACCTTGAGGTGCTTGGAGATCGCGGACTTCGAGATCCCGAACCCGCCGGTGGCCACGCCGACCGTCGCCGGACCTTCGGCGAGGCGCTCGACGATGCCCCGGCGGACCGGATGCGCGAGGGCTTTGAACGGATCGTTCACCATAAGGTGAACAATACCACCGACGGGGGCGAGTCCCGCGGGCTGTCGCCTAGTGGGCACATGGCCGACCCACTCGACGCCCTCGCCACCCGCCTGCGCGACCAGCTGCTGCGCGAGGCCTCCGAGGACCATGACGGGGACCTCGGTGCGCAGATCAATGCGCTGGTGGAACGCGAGGCGGCGACGCTGGGACCCGGCACGCGCGCCGAGCTGGTGCGCCGTGTCACCGAGCGGTCGTTCGGGCTCGGTCCGCTCGAGCCGCTGCTCGCCGATCCGACCGTCGACGAGGTCGTCGTCAACGGGCCGGGACGCGTGTTCGTCGAGCGCGCGGGCCGGCTGGAGCCCACCGACGTCGTCTTCGCCGGCGAGGCCGAGCTGCGCCATGCGATCGAGCGCATCCTCGCCCCACTCGGCCGGCGCGTCGACGAGTCAGAGCCCATGGCCGACGCCCGCCTGCCCGACGGCTCGCGCATCAACGTGGTGCTGCCGCCGCTCGCCGTGGACGGGCCCGCCCTGACGATCCGCCGCTTCCGCCCGCGCGGCTTCACGCCGCACGAGCTCGTGGCGGCCGGCACCTGGACGTCCGGCCTGCACGACGTGCTCGAAGCCGCCGTGCGTGACCGCCTGAGCATCGTCGTCAGCGGCGGCACCGGCAGCGGCAAGACGACGACGCTCAACGCGCTGTCGGCCTTCATCCCCGAAGGCGAGCGGGTGGTGACGATCGAGGACACCGCCGAGCTGCGGCTGCAGCAGCCGCACGTGGTGCGCCTCGAGGCGCGGCCGGCCAACGTCGAGGGCCGCGGCGAGGTCAGCGTCCGGCGCCTGGTGCGCAACGCGTTGCGGATGCGACCTGACCGGATCGTCGTCGGCGAGGTCCGCGGCGGCGAGGCGCTCGACATGCTCGCCGCGATGAGCAGCGGCCACGACGGCTCGCTGTCGACCGTGCACGCCGGCAGCCCCGAGGAGGCGCTGCGGCGGATCGAGACGCTGGCGCTGATGGGCGGCGTGGATCTCCCGCACGCCGCCATCCGCGACCAGGTGGCCGGGGCGATCGACCTCGTGGTGCATCAGTCGCGGCTGCCCGACGGGCGACGCTGCGTCGTCTCGGTCGCCGAGGTCGTCCGCGTCGCCGGCGGGCCGGCGACGCGCGAGCTCTACGCCGTGCGCGCAGGCCGGCCGCGCTGGCGGGTTCCCGCCGCCGTCGGGCCCGAGCGCGCGCGATCGGCCTCGCGGCTGCTGGTGCGCATGGCGGGGGAGAGGCCGGTCGCCGCGTGAACCTCGGCGTCCTGTGTGCCGGCGCCGCGGCGATGACCGGCGTGGCCGCGGTGTGGTCGGCCCTCGGTGCCCTGGACCATGGTGTCGGTCAGCTGCTGGCGGCGGCCGGGCCGGACGGCCGGCTCGCCCGGCTGCTGGCGCCGCTGCGCGCCGGGCGGGAGGCGACACGCGACGAGCGGCGCCGGCTGGTGCTGGTCGCCGCGCTCTCGCTGCTCGTCGCCGGCTGGCTGCTCGCCGGCCCGCTCCCCGCCGTTGTCCTGGCCGCGGCTGCGCCTCTGGCCGGCTCGCGGGTGCTGGCGATGGCGAGCCGCCGGCGCCGCGACCGCCTTGCCGCCGCTGCTCCGGCGGTGGCCCGGGCGATCGCCGACGCGCTGGCGGGCGGGCACTCCATCCGCGGCGCGCTGGGCGAGGCCGCATCCGGCGGGGTCGGTGAGCCGGCGGCCGGCGAGCTGCGCACCATGGCCGCCGAGCTCGCGCTGGGCGGCCGGACCGAGGACGCGATCGAGCGCTGGCGTGCCCGAGCGGGCCACGCCGCCTACGACGCCATCGCCGCCGCGGTGCTCCTGCAGCGCGAGGCGGGAGGCGACCTGTCGCGTCTCCTGCGGGGTCTGGCCGAGGCACTCGAGGAGCAGGTGCGAGCCGAGGCCGACGCTCGCGGGCTGACCGCCCAGGCGCGCTTCACCGCCATGATCGTGGCGGTCCTGCCGCTGGTCGGCGCCGGGCTCGCCGAGCTGGGCCGTCCCGGGTACCTCGCGGGGCTCATCGGTTCGCCGCTCAGCGCGATCCTCGTGCTGACCTCGTTCTCGCTGCAGATCCTCGCCTGGATCGCCGTCCGGCGGATCTCGAGGCTGCGCGGATGATCGCGGCGCTCGCCGCCGCCGCGGCGGTCGGCGGGGCGACGATCGCCGCCGCCGAGCTCGTCGCCACCCGCCGTCCG
>JBJMLA010000011.1:0-1753 GCA_045805505.1 Solirubrobacteraceae bacterium | reverse complement strand
TCGTCTATGGCGCCGGCCTGGCCCTCCAGCAGCCGCGCCTGCTGGAGCAGGCCGACGCGGTGATCGTGCTGAGCGAGCGCCACGGCGCGGCGCTCGCGCGGTCAGGGCTGCCGCAGCGGCCGGGCTGGGTGTGGACGCTGCCGAACTTCCTGCCGGCCGGCGCGCTCGCGCCGGCACCGCCGTCCGGGCCCCCCGAGCACCTGCTCGCCGCGGGGCGACTGGTGGAGGAGAAGGGCTTCGACACCGCGATCGCGGCGGCCCGGCGAGCTGACGTCCCGCTCGTGATCGCGGGCGAGGGCCCCGATCTCGACCGTCTGCGCCGCCTGGCGGCCGGGGCGCGGGTGAGCTTTCCGGGGTGGTTGGATCGTCGGACGCTCGCTGAGGCTCGCGCCCGTGCGGCCGCGGTGCTCGTCCCGTCTCGCTGCGAGGAGGCGTGCCCGTACGCAGTTCTCGAAGCGCTCGCGGCCGGGATTCCGGCTCTGGTCAGCGACCGGGGCGGCCTGCCCGAGATGGTCCCGGCCGGCAGCGTTCTGCCCGCGGAAGATGTCGCCGCCTGGGCGCAGGCCGTCGGGCGGGTCTGGAGCGACGGCGGCGACCGGGGGCAGCGTGGCCGTGAGGCGCTCGCGATCGCGCGCGAGCGCTTCGGCGAGGACCTCTTCTACCGCCGGCTGATGGAGATCTACGCGGGCGAGCCGACTTGATCGCTCGTACGCGCAGGCCGGCTGATCGCGCGCGGGCGCGTGCGCTTGCGCGGGCGGGTGAGCCAGGCTCAGGGCTGGCTGCCGTAGCCCCGCTCGAACCAGATCGAGTGGTCCTTCCAATCGTGCGCCATCAGCATGCCGCCCGCCGCCACCAGCGCGATGGCCATCGGCATGTCAAGGACGGGTTCTCCGGCTGCCGGTTCGGCGAGCAGGCCGAGGAAGGCGATTGCGGCGACGAGGCTACCCGTCGCGCCGTGGTGGCAGCGCTGACCGAAGATCCACAGGCGGCGGCGAAGGCCGTCGTACTCGACCAGTCTCCGGGTGGGGTTTCCGCGTCTCTCGTTCATCGTGCTGCCTCATCTTTGAACCCCTATATCGGCGTTTTCCCGAAGAACGTGAGAGTCAATAGACGGGTTTTCGGCGGTTGCGCTCAGCCGATCCGGGCGCCCGCGGCGGCGTCGGCGTCGGGGCGGAGCAGCACGACTCCGAGCTTGTCGTCCAGCGCGCCCAAAACGAGCACCTCGGACATGAAGGGTCCGATCTGGCGCGGGGGGAAGTTGATCACCGCGACTACCAGCGTGTCGAGCAGCTGCTCGCGCGAGTAGTGCGTGATCTGCGCCGAGGAGCGCTTGGTGCCGACCTCGGGACCGAAGTCGATGGTCAGCTTCCACGCCGGCACACGCGCCTCGGGGAAGTCGTCCACCGCGACGACGCGCCCCACGCGCATATCGACGGCCAGGAAGTGCTCGAAGTCGATCACCGGCCGCGCAGGCTACTGCGCGACCGGAGCGCCGTCCCGTTGCGGATCGCTCCCGGGCGGGGTGCTCGGAGGTGGCGGCGCCGGCGTGGTGGTCGTCGGCGGCGGGGTTGTCGTAGTCGGGGTTGTCGTCGTCGGCGTAGTCGACGTCGAGGTCGGCGTCGTCGATGTGGACGTCGGAACCGAGGTCGGCGTGGTCGAGGTCGTCGTCGAGCCACCGCCGGGAGTGCCGGTCGTCCCCGTCGTGCCGTCCGCCGGCGGCAGCACGGTCGGCACTGTCGTCGTGCCCACCCGT
>JBJMLA010000010.1:0-2414 GCA_045805505.1 Solirubrobacteraceae bacterium | reverse complement strand
GTCGCCTGTATCTGCGACGTCTGCGCAGCCGAGTTGCCGCTGGCATCGGACGCGACCGCCTTCGGCGTGAACAGGCCGGGCAGTGCGTAGGCGTGGGTCGCGCTGGCGCCGTCGGCCGAGGCGCCGTCGCCGAAGTCCCAGTGGATCGAGACGGGATTGCTCCAGACGTCGGTGGCGCTGGTGTCGAAGCTGACAAGCGCGTTCGTCGGCGTCGTCGCGAGCGGGGACGGGAGCGCGGGCATCACGGGTGCAACGGCGTCGTAGACCTGGGTCTGGACGGTCGACGTGCTCGCCGCCCACACTGCCGAGACGTGGCCGGCGGGATCCGCGTCCGCGATCGTGCGGCCGGTGCCGGTGCCCGTGAAGGCGTCGAAGGTGCCGCCGAAGCTGCCGCCGTGGGGGTGGACGGCGAAGCGCTGGGTGCCGCCCGCGGCGTTGCGCCAGACGACCGTGGCCGTGCCCTGGCCGTCCATCGCGAGGTCTGGGCCGGCGTTGACGTTGGTCCCGTTGTCGAGCGTCGTCGCGGCCGCGAACGAGCCGCCGGGCGGACGGACCGAGCTCAGGATCGCCACGGCGCCGCCCGCGGCCTGCTCGCCCCAAGTGCCGACGGTCTCGCCGTCGGAGGCGATCGCGATCCGTGGGTCGAACGCTGTCGATCCGGCCGGCAGCGTCTCGACGGTCGACGGCGCGCCCCAGGCGGGGGTGGCCGTCAGCGGGTGCGTGGCGCTGCGAATCGTCTGCGCGCCCGTCGTCGCGTTCGTCCGGATCCAGATCGCCGAGACCGTGCCCTGGCCGTCGCGGCGCTCGAAGAGGTCGCCGGTCGCCGAGTCGAACTTCTCGGTGTTGTTCGTCTCGAAGGTCGTGTTTTGCCACGAGCCGTTGAACGCGGCCGTGCGGAGCTGGTAGCTGCAGACCGTCGGGCAGGTGTTGAGCGACGAGGCCCACAGCGCGACCGGCGTGCCCGCCGAGTCGATCGCCACGCGCGTGCGGTCATACGTCTCGGTGTTGGACGAGTTGACGCTCTGGAGGACCCCCCAGACGCCGGCGGTGCGCTGAACCGCCTGCACCGCGCTCAGCCCGGCGCTGGGCGTCGTGTTCCACACCACGGCGGCATTGCCGGTGCTGTTCGGGTCGATCGCCACGGACGGCTCGAAGAAGGCGGTTCCCGCGGGAGCGGCGACGAGCTTCTCCTGCGACCACGTCGAGACGCCGGGCGGCTTGATCCATATCTGCAGGCAGCCGTTGCCGTTCGTGCAGGGCGCGGTCGTGGTCGTCGTGCTCACGAACGCGACCAGCGCCGTTCCCGAGGGGTCGATTGCGAGCGAGGCCGGGGACTGGGAGGCCTGTCCGAGCTCCTGCACGGCCGACCAGGCGGCGCCGGCGGGGCGCGATGCGACCTGCACGAAGAACGGCGGTCCCTTCGCGACCGCCATCGCCATGACCGCGTTTCCCGCGCCGTCGACCCGCAGCTGGGGCGAGGGCGGGGCGGTGTTGCGAACGGGCAGCTCCGTGATGGTGGCCTGGCCGACCCAGGCAGCGGCAGACGCACCCGCGGGGAGCGCGAGGGCTAGAGCCAGTATCAGAAGGCCCAGGACTGTCCGTGTCCGGCGCGCCATTGCGGGTCAAGCATCTATCGGCCCCGCGGGGGAGAAACCCGACCCCAATCTGGGTGACGCGCGTCACAAACCTGCCGCGCGGCGCGCGCTCTGGTGCGCGGCCTCCTCCAGCGAGTCGTCGGGGAGGGGCTCGAGCGCCGTCCCGAGGGCCAGCTCGATCAGGCGATCGGCCAGCCACGCGTTCTTCGGGAGCAGGGGACCGTGCAGGTACGTGCCGATCACGTTCGCGCGCCGCACGCCCTCGCGGCCGTCGCGGCCGTTGTTGCCATACCCCTTCAGCACGCGGCCCAGCGACTGCTCGGCGCCGCCCAGATACGTACGGCCGCCGTGGTTCTCGAAGCCGGCGATCACTCGCGGCCCGTCGCCCAGGTCGGCCTCGATGGCGCAGTTCCCGATCAGGCGCGGGCCCGGCTCGCGCACGGTGCGCAGGTCGACGAGCCCGACGCCCGGCAGTCGCTCGCCCTCCATCTCGTACTCGTGCCCCAGCAGCTGGTATCCGCCGCAGACCGCCAGCACGACGGCGCCGCGATCGGCCGCGTCGTGCAGCGCCGCCTTCTTCGTCTCGACCATGTCCTGCGCGCACAGGGCCTGGTCACGATCCTGGCCGCCACCGATGTAGAAGAGGTCGTGCGCGTCGGCGTCGACGCCTTCGCCGATCGTCGCGCCGGCCAGCTCGAAGCCGATGCCGCGCCACTCGCAGCGCGCGCGGAGCAGCTGCATGTTGCCGCGGTCGGCGTAGATGTTCATGAGCTCGGGGTAGAGCGAGCAGACCCGCAGCTTCACGTCGCCTCCAGCATC
>JBJMLA010000009.1:0-1540 GCA_045805505.1 Solirubrobacteraceae bacterium | reverse complement strand
GCCCCTTGACCTTGTGGAAGCGGCGCAGCTTGTCGCAGGCGGGGCAGTGGGCGTGCTCGCCGTCGGGCGAGAGCCGCGCCCGCCACAGCCACGCGAGGCAGGCCGCGTCGTCGGGGAACTCGCGCATGAACTCAAACAGCGAGTACTGCGACTCCGACGCGGTGCCTCGGCGTGGCCTGTTGCGATCCTTCAGCTCGGTGACCATGCGTGAAGACTAGTCGAGGGCTTTGCCAACAGCCTGTCACGGCTCTACAGCCACGGGATAATTGCGCTAATCAGTCACCTGTCAAGCGCGCAGTAGGCTGCACCCATGGTTCCTCCGGCGATCGCGGCCACCTGGCTCGGTCGTGTGCCGTACCGCGAGGCATGGGCGCTGCAGAAGGCGCTCGTCGAGCGGCGCGCGGCCGCGGAGATCGGGGACCAGCTGCTGCTCCTCGAACACCATGCCGTCCTCACGATCGGCAAGCACGGCGACGAGGGCCACGTCCTGGCATCCGCGGCCGAGCTCGACCGGCGGGGGATCGAGGTCGTGCGGGTCGAGCGCGGCGGCGAGGTCACGTACCACGGGCCTGGCCAGCTGGTGGCCTATCCGATCCTGCGGCTCGCGGACCGCGGCCTGCTCGTCCGACCGATGGTCCGGGCCCTCGAGGCGGCGATGATCGAGACCTGCGCCGCGTTCGGAGTTGTCGCGGAGCGCCGCGACGGTGAGCCCGGCTGCTGGGTCGCGGGGGATTCGCCGTTCCCACGGAAGATCGGGGCGCTCGGGCTCCGGATCGAGCACGGCGTCAGCTACCACGGCATCGCCCTCAACGTCGAGCCACGACTCGAGGACTTCGAGCTCATCGACCCCTGCGGCATGCCGGGCCTCGTCTCGACGTCGATCGCCCGGGAGCTCGGCCGACCGGCCACGGTCGAGCCGGTGGCACGGACGTTCGCCGAGGCGTTCGGGACGCAGCTCGGGGCGTTCATCGAGTGGTCCTCGCCAACGTCCCTGGGGCTGCCGGCGATGGCTGTCGGGTAAGCCTGCCCTGCTAGGCTGCCGCCGTGGAGAGGCGCGGCGGGCCGGGACGATGAGCGCGGGCCTGTTCGAGCTCCGTCGGGACCCGATCACCAGCTGGTGGGTGGCCACCGTCGTCGATCGTGACTACGACCGGCGCCGGTTTGCTCGGGCTGCCTCGCCCGTGGACGACGGCGGTGACTGCCAGAACTGCCGCACGCCTGAGGGGGACGGGGTCCGGCTGCGAACGCTGAAGGACTTCGCCTTCCACGTCGTGGGCACCGAGGAAGAGGGTCGCGAGCTCGACCGAAGCGTCGCCCAGGTCGCGATCGCGAACGCCCGGGCTGCCGGCAGCTGGCGGACGGTCGTCGCGCCCCCCGGGGAGCACCGGGCACTCTCGCAGGCCGGCCCGGTCGTGGACGAGCTCGTGACCCGGGCCCGCGATGCGGTCGCCGAGGCCCGGGCGCGCGGCCAGACCGACTACCTCCAGGTCGTCCAGAACTGGGGCGCCGAGGCCGGCGCCCGGACGAACCACCTCTGTCT
>JBJMLA010000008.1:0-18887 GCA_045805505.1 Solirubrobacteraceae bacterium | reverse complement strand
TGTTCATGATCGACGAGATCGACAAGATGGGCTCGGACTTCCGCGGCGACCCGTCCAGCGCGATGCTCGAGGTGCTCGATCCCGAGCAGAACAGCACGTTCCGCGACCACTACCTCGACCTGCCGTTCGACCTGTCCAACGTGATGTTCGTCTGCACCGCCAACGACCTCGACCGGATTCCCGGGCCGCTGCGGGATCGCATGGAGCTGATCTTCCTGTCGGGCTACACGGAGGAGGAGAAGCTCGAGATCGCCAAGCGCTATCTCGTCCCGCGCCAGATCGAGCGCAACGGGCTGAAGAAGTCGTGGATCGCCATCGGGGCCCCGGCGCTGCGCGCGCTGATCGCCGACTACACCCGCGAGGCCGGGGTCCGGCAGCTCGAGCGCGAGATCGGCGCGGTGTGCCGCAAGGTCGCGCGGGGGATCGCGGAGGACGGTCGTGACGGCAAGGTCTCGGTCGGCGAGCCGAAGGTGCGCGAGCTGCTGGGCCGGGCGCGCTTTCACCGCGAGTCGCGGCGGCGCACGGCCGTGCCGGGCGTGGCGACCGGGCTGGCGTGGACGCCCGTCGGCGGCGACGTGCTGTTCATCGAGGCCTCGGCGATCCCCGGCAAGGGCAACTTCACGCTGACCGGCCAGCTCGGCGACGTCATGAAGGAGTCCGCGCAGGCCGCGATGACCTGGGTCCGCGGCCACGTCGCCGACGTCGCGCCGGGCCTGGCCGACGACTGGTTCGAGACCCACGACCTGCACCTGCACGTGCCCGCCGGGGCGACGCCCAAGGACGGACCGAGCGCCGGCATCACGATGGCCACCGCGCTCGCGTCGCTGCTCAGCGGCCGCTGCGTGCGGGAGGACGTGGCGATGACCGGCGAGATCACGCTGACGGGCCAGGTGCTGCCGATCGGCGGGCTCAAGGAGAAGGCCCTCGCCGCTCAGCGGCTCAAGCTCGCCTGCGTCATCGCGCCGGCGCTCAACGAGCCCGACGCCGACGACATCCCCGAGCACCTGCGCCGCGACGTCGAGTTCCGCTTCGTCGACCAGATCGGCGAGGTCCTCGAGATCGCCCTCGTGCGCCCCTAGCCGCGGTCGTGGCCCGGCGAGCCCGGGCCGTTCGGATCGCCGTTGGGCGTGCAGCCCTGGCCCTGCCCGTTGCCGTTGTTGTCGCCGGTGCAGCCGGACTCGGCCGGCGTCGTGGTCGTCGACGTGGGCGGGGTCGTGACGGTGACGGGCGGGGTCGTCACCGTGGGCGTCGGGACCGTGACGGCCGGGGTCGTGACGGTGACCGTGTCGACGGTCACCTGGATGGGCGGGGTCGGAACGACGGCGGGCGACGTGGTCGTGTGGGTCGCCGGCGCGACGACCGGGGCCGGCGTGCTCGTGACCACGCGGTCCCCGGCACGACCGGTGCCGGGCGCCGCGGCCACGACGACCGCGCGGGCCGGGCGCTTGCGGTGGTGGGCGGGGGCCGGGCGGTGCGGCTTGGGCCTGGCCTTCGGCGGCTTGCGCGAGGCGATGGTCACCGGCGCCGGGGCGACGCGTGCGGCGACGGGCGCGATGAGCCCGCCGTGCGGCACGACCGCGTTCTCGAGCCGCGGGGCGGCCGTCCCCGCGACGCCCATCGCGGCGACGGTGACCAGGCCGGTGAGCCCGGGAGCCGGGACGCGCACCACCGCGTTGAGCAGCCGCCGGCCGACGCTCGTGAACGGCCGCGGGACCGACGAGGCCGCCCACGCCTTCTTGGCGGTGAGCACCAGCGGCACGGCCGGCAGGACGGCCCGCAGCGCCGTGCGCTGGGCCAGCAGCGCGCCGCGGAACTCCTCGCACTCCTCGCACTCCTCGCAGTGCACGACGAGATGCCGCCGCCGGAACTGGCTTCCGCGGGCGTTGGCGAGCTCCTCCTGCACGGCGCGGCACGCGAGGTCGCGCGAGTCGCGCCGCTCGAGCAGCGACTGACGGGCCTCGAAGACCAGCCGGCGCACGCGCGGCTCGTTGGTGTTGAGGACGCGAGCGACCTGGGCCTGGGAGAGCGCCTCGAGCTGGGTGAGCACCAGCGCGGCGCGGTGCGTGTCGTCGAGGCGCTGGAGGTCGCCGACCAGCCGGCGCAGGTCCTCGCGCTGCTCGACCTCGGCCGACAGCCCGGCGGTCGACACCTCGTTGCCCTCGAGCGGGTCGTGCCAGCGGCGGCGGCGCAGCACGTCGATGCACTTGCGCCGGGCGACCGTGAACAGCCACGCGCCGACGCTCGTGTCCAGCGGCTCGTGCGGAAGCTGCACGTGGGCGGCCAGGAACGTCAGCTGGACGGCGTCCTCGGCCTCCTCGGGATTGCCGAGCATCTGGCGGCAGAAGCTCAGCAACCGCGGCTGGTAGTCGCGGAAGAGGTCGTCGAGCGCGTGCGGGTGCCCGCCGCGCAGCTGCCGCATGTGGCGCGACTCGGCTCGCAGCGGTGGCGCAGGGGCGGCGCTCACCACGGGGGACACGCAAACGATTGTTTGCAGTTCACCTCCGAACGTCAAGGCCTCCGCTGCGACGTACCGGTCATGTCCCCCAAAATCCATGCCTCCGCAGACCTTGCGGTGGTCTCCTTCCTCACGCTTCTGGCCGCCCCTGCGGCCGTCGCGATCTTTCCCCTCTCCTGCGTCGTCCTGCGCCTCGCCCTCGGCGGCTACACCGCGGGCGCGTGGGCGTGGATGACGCTGCCGTTCGCCGTCACCGGCGCGGCCATCGCCACGACGCTGATCTCCCCGCCCGCACCGGCCTTCCTGGGCCTGGTCTGCCTGGCGTCCGGCGCTGCCCTGGCGATCATCCAGTACGGAACGCGAGCCGACGCGCCGACGTGGCTGCGCACGTTGGAAGGTTCGCCACCGCAGCAGCGGGTATAGGATCGCCACAGCTTTGCAAGCGACCCGAGGAATTTGAGATGCCAGCGAAGAAGAAGGCCGCCAAGGCTGGTGCCGCAGCGGCTGCCCCGTACGTGCAGCGCGTGATCTCCGACGAGGAGCTCCGCGACAACGTGCGCGTGGCGGTCGACTCGGCGCGAGAGGCCTTCGCGCGGCTGCAGAAGGGCAAGGCCGTCCCGACGACCGTGCTCGACGACAAGAAGTTCCACCGCGACGTCTCGAAGGCCGCCGTGGCCCTCAAGGACGCCAGCGACGCGCTCCGCGACGGACCCAAGAAGCGCAAGCGCAAGGGCGGCCTGCTGCGCAAGCTGCTGTTCCTCGCCGTGGCCGGCGGCGTCGCCGTCGCGGCCAGCGAGGATCTGCGCAACAAGGTCCTCGACACGCTGTTCGGCAAGGAGGAGGAGTTCGACTACACGTCGTCCACCGCTCCGAGCACGCCGGCGCCCGCGCCGACCGAGACGGCCAACGCCTCCTCGTAGCTCGCGCCGCCGGACCCAGTCGTTTCCCGAGAGGGCGCCGAGAGGCGCCCTCTCGTGCGTCCGGGGCGCCTAGGCTCCGATCCTGATGGCGGTCGAGGCCGACAAGTCCGCGCGCATCGTCGAGGCGATGCGCGCCAGCGTTGCCCAGCGCGGCGTCGCGGGGTCGACGTTCGATCACGTCGCGCGCGAGGCCGGCGTCTCGCGCGGGCTGCTGCACTACTACTTCGGCACGAAGGAGCAGCTGCTCGTCGAGGTGGTGCGGCGCGACTGCGATCTGCGGATGGCCGTCATGGAGCAGCAGCTCGCCGGCGCCGACACCGCCGAGGACTTCGTCGGCCGCCTGGTGGTCAGCCTCGAGGAGCTCGTGCGCGACGAGCCGGAGTTCTTCGCCGTCGTCTTCGAGCTGTTCACGCTGTCGCGGCGCAACGCCGAGATCGCGGCAGAGTTCGCCGAGCTGATGCGCCGCACGCGCGAGCACGTCGCCGCGCTGCTGGCGGCCAAGCAGGACGAGGGCGTGCTGCGGCTCGCCGCCGAGCCCGAGGCGGTCGCCGAGGTCCTCCTGTCGGTGGGCGACGGGGTCGCGATGCGGATGCTCGCCGAGCCCGATCGCGACTGGTCACCGACGGTGGCGGCCGGCGTCGCCGCCGTCCGTCACCTGCTCACCGAGCGGTAGCGCGCTCCACCGAGACGCGCCCCTCGAGCGCGTCGTCGGCCAGCTGCTGGCGCAGCACCTTCTTGTCGAACTTGCCGACGCTGGTCTTGGGCACCTCGCCGATGAAGGCGAACTCGTCGGGGATCCACCACTTGGCCACGCGGTCGCCGAGGAACTCACACAGCTCCTCGGCGCTGACGCTGCTGCCGTCCTTGCGCACGACGCAGGCCAGCGGCCGCTCCTGCCAGCGCTCGTCGGGCTTGGCGATGACCGCCGCCTCGGCGACGTCGTCGTGGGCCATCAGCGCGATCTCCAGGTCGACCGAGGACACCCACTCGCCACCGGACTTGATCACGTCCTTCGAGCGATCGGTGATCTTCACGTAGCCCTGGCCGTCGATGGCCGCGACGTCGCCGGTGCGCAGCCAGCCGTCGTGGAACTTGTCGTCGCCCTCGGGGTCGTTGTAGTAGGCCCGGGCGATCCACGGGCCGCGGATCTCGAGCTCGCCGGTCGACTCGCCGTCCCACGCGACCTCCTCGCCGTCGTCGCCGACGATCCGGACGTCGAGGAAGGGCAGCGGCCGGCCGGCCTTCGCGCGGGCGGCCCACGCCTCGTCCTCGCTCGCGCCCTTCGGGGGATGGGCCACCGAGGCGACCGGGCTGGTCTCGGTCATGCCCCAGGCCTGGGTGATGTGGACGCCGTGGCGCTCGGAGAACGCCTGCATCAGCGAGAGCGGGACCGCGCTGCCGCCGCAGGCGACCGTGCGCAGCGACGAGAGATCGGGCGCGTGCGCGTCGGCGTAGTTGAGGACGTCGAGCCAGATGGTCGGCACGCCGCCGGCGACCGTCACGCGCTCGGACTCCATGAGCTTGGCCAGCGGCTCGCCCTGCAGGAAGCGGCCGGGCATGACGAGGTCGGCGCCGGTCAGCGGCGCGGCGTGCGCGAGGCCCCAGGCGTTGGCGTGGAACATGGGGACGACGGGCAGGACGCGGTCGGTGGAGCGCAGGCCGAGGTTGTCGGCGTAGAGGACCGCGCCGGCGTGCATCAGGGTCGAGCGGTGCGAGTACAGGACGCCCTTCGGGTTGCCGGTCGTGCCGCTCGTGTAGCAAAGCGCCGCGGCGCTGCGGTCGTCGATCTCGGGGTAGTCGAACGTCTCCGGCGCGGCGGCCAGCAGGTCCTCGTAGCGGAGCGCGTTGGGCAGCGAGCCGGCGTCGCCGCCGCCGACCACCACGAAGTGCTCGACGGTCTCGAACGTCGGCGCCAGCGGCTCGAGCAGCTCGACGAGCGAGTCGTCGACGAAGACCACCTTGTCCTGCGCATGGTTGGCGATGTAGGTGAGCTGCTCGCCCGACAGCCGGATGTTGAGCGTGTGCAGCACGGCGCCCATCGACGGAGCGGCGAGGTAGACCTCGAGGTGCTCCTGGCTGTTCCACATGAACGTCGCCACGCGGTCCTCGGGCTGCACGCCGAGCGCCCGCAGCGCGCCCGCGAGCCGGTCCGTGCGAGCAGCGACCTCGCCGTAGGACGCACGGGTCGTGCCGTCCTCGCGCAGCGTCACGACCTCGCTGTCGGCGTAGAGCCGGCGCATGCGATCGAGGATGTGCCGGACGGTCAGCGGGTGGTCGTGCTGCATCAGTCCCTCAAGCATGTGAGCAGCATCACACACCGGCGGCGGAGGGGTCCGCAGTATGACTGGCTGGCTGGCCAACCAGAAGGAGAAACGCCATGCAGCACCTGATGCTCAAGCTCGACCGGACGCTCGTTCGCCGCCGGTGGCCGGTCCTTGGCGCGTGGGTGCTGGTCCTCGCGGTGGCGCTGCCGTTCGCCATGCGCCAGTCCGAGCACCTGACCGGCGGCGGGTTCGGCGTCCCGGGCTCGCAGTCCCAGCGCGTGGCCGACCTGACCCGCGAGGACTTCGGCGGCGCCGGCCACGCCCAGCTCGGCGCCGTGGTCATCGCTCGCCCCGGCGCGTCGCGGGCCGACGTGCAGGCCGCGATCGAGCGCGTGCGCGACGAGGTCGGCCGAGCGCCGAAGGTCAGCGTCGGCGGCGAGCCGCTGCGCCGCGGCGACACGACGATCGTCCCGCTGGCCACCACCGTCGACGACGTCAAGAGCACCGACATCGCCAACGACCTGCGCAAGCGCCTCGACATCGGCGGCGCTGCGTCGTCCGGGCCGGTGACGACGCACCTGATCGGCCAGGGTGCACTGTGGGCCGGTCTGCAGGCGGTGTCGAAGGAGTCGCTGTCCAAGGCGGAGGGGATCGGCTTTCCGATCGTGCTGCTGATCCTGCTGGCGGTCTTCGGCTCGCTGGCCGCGGCGTCGCTGCCGTTGATCCTCGGGCTCGTCTCGGTGCTCATCACCGGCGGCGCGATCTACGCGCTCTCGCGCGTCACCGACATGTCGGTCTTCGTGACGAACATGGCGTCGATGGTCGGCATCGGCGTGGCGGTCGACTACTCGCTCTTCGTGCTCGCGCGCTACCGCGAGGAGGTCCACGCGGGGCTCTCGCCCGAGCGCGCCCGCGGCATCGCCATGGCCACCTCGGGCGTGGCGGTCACCTTCTCCGGCCTGACCGTGATGGCGTCGCTGGCCGGCCTGTTCCTCATCCAGTCGACGTCGCTGCAGTCGATGGCGCTCGGCGCGATCGTCGTCGTCGCCGTCTCGGCGCTGGCCAGCGCGACGCTGCTGCCCGTCCTCATCCGCCTGTTCGGCCACCGCGCCTACACGCGCGGCCGCGTCTTCTCGTTCCTGCACCTGGCCAGCCGCAACCGCACGCGGCGTCGCCCCGGCTCGACGAACCCCGACGCGCCGGCACGCGCGGGCTTCTGGGAGGCGTGGACGGCGCGTGTGAC
The DNA here is from genome assembly GCA_045805505.1 of Solirubrobacteraceae bacterium. Classification (GTDB taxonomy): domain Bacteria; phylum Actinomycetota; class Thermoleophilia; order Solirubrobacterales; family Solirubrobacteraceae; genus BP-464. The sequence goes on along the minus strand of JBJMLA010000008.1, from coordinate 12,005 downwards.
CAGGCGGCCCGCGCTCTCCGCCCTGCTCGCCGGCGGGCTGCTGCTCGCGCTCGCGTTCCCGGCGCTCGGCCTGCAGACCGAGGACGGCGCGCTGCGCCAGTTCGCCAAGACCGACGAGACGCGCGTCGGGTTCGAGGCGGCCGCGAAGGTCACCGGACCGGGCGCGTCGTCGGCGCTGAAGGTCGTCGTGCCCGCCACGCAGGCCGGCCCGGCCCGCGCGACGCTCACCGCCGATCCGGAGGTCGCCGCGGTGGCCAAGGCCGTCCCGTCGCGCGACGGGCAGCGCGTGCTGCTGCTGGCCACGCCGCGTCACGACGGCGAGTCGGCGGTGGTCAAGGACGCCGTGGAGCGGCTGCGAGACGAGCTGCCGGCCGCGCAGATCGGCGGCAACGCCGCGGGCCTCCACGACTTCGACCACCTGGTCTCGGGCTCGATGTGGAAGATCGTGTTGTTCGTCCTCGGCCTGTCGTTCGTCGTGCTGCTCGTGCTGCTGCGGTCGGTCGTCCTGCCGCTCAAGGCGGTGGTCATGAACCTGCTCAGCGTGGGCGCGGCGTTCGGCGTCCTCAAGCTCGTCTTCGGGACCGTCGACACGATCACGCCGCCGCTGATCCTGGCAGTGGTTTTCGGGCTCTCGATGGACTACGAGGTCTTCCTGCTCACGCGGATCCGCGAGCGCTACGCGGCCACCGGCGACACCCGCCGGGCGGTCAGCGAGGGGCTCGCCTCCTCGGCGCGGACGATCACCAGCGCCGCGGCGATCATGGCGGCCGTGTTCATGGTCTTCGTCTTCACGGGCGTGCCGTCGATCCGCCAGCTGGGCCTCGGCAACGCGGTGGCCATCCTCGTCGACGCCACGCTCGTGCGCCTGGTGCTCGTGCCGGCGGCGATGGAGCTGCTGGGCACGTGGAACTGGTGGCTGCCCAAGCCGCTCGATCGCCTGCTGCCCAAGAGCTCGTTCGAGGAGGCACCCGCCGGCGTCTGAGCGGGGGGTGCTTCACGTTCTCCTGGACTGTCCAGGAAAACGTGCGCGACGCCCCCCTCAGCCCGGCAGCACCTTGGGCAACCGGGCGAGCATGCGCAGCTTGCCGCTCGGCCGGATCCGCCGGCGCAGGACCATCTTGCGAGGATCCTCACGGCCCGCGGCCACGTCGACGAAGTCCTCGAAGGACATCTTCAGCGTGATGTCGGGGTTCGGCGCGCGGCCCTGCTCGACGGCCGTCGAGCCGTTGTCGAGTCGCAGGAACCACGGCTCGAAGTCGGTGAAGTCCCACTGGATCGTGGTCCCCGCCGGAGCCGCGTCGGGGACCGCGCCGCGGCGCAGCGTGTCCATGATGATCCCCAGCGCCTCGCTGTCGCGCGCGGGCGGGCCGTCCTTGGGCCCGAGCATCCCGGCCTCGAGCAGCTTCAGGCCGCGGGCGCCGCGCTCGCGCGGGGGGAGGTCGAGCGGCAGCGGGAAGCGATCGAGCTTCGCCGGGTCAAGGCCGATCGCCTTGATGCGCTGCTCGAGCAGCGTGGCGCCCTCCTCGAAGAGGTCGAGCAGGTCGATGCCGATGCAGTCGGTGTAGGCCAGGTCGCGGTTGGGCGGCAGCGCGACGGCCGTCGTCCACGGCAGGACCTCGCGGAACTTCTCGACGATCGCGTCGCGCGTGCCCTCGGGATCCGCGACGTGCAGGTCGGCGAGCACGCGGACGCCGAAGGCGATGTGGCGCTGCTCGTCGAGCGAGACGTTGCGCATGCCCTCGCGGAAGCCCGGCAGCACGTCGAGCGCGGCGAGCGCCTCGTCGATCTTGTGCTGGGTCGGCTGAGCCAGTGCGCCCTCGACGATCAGGTGATACATCGTGATCGCGCTGGCGAAGTTGTTGGGTGAGCGGTCCTTGCGCAGCCCGGCCGCGACCTCGTCGAGGTGCGCGAACGTCTTGCGGTGCCCCCAGGACAGGAGCTTCTCGGTGGCCGCGAGCGCGCCCCCCACCGTGCCGTCCCCACCCCGGCCCACGACCTCGTCGACGAAGCGTTTGAAGAAGATCGAGTGCCGGGCCTCGTCGACCTGCTGGGTGGCCAGGAAGTACTTCTGCTCCTCCAGCGGGGCCGCGTCGATGTAGGGCGAGAGGTTGTCGGTGACGGAGTCCTCGCCGTGGAAGAACAGCGTGAACAGCCACAGCGCGGCCTCGCGCTGCTGCGGCGTCATCCGCTCCTTCCAGTCGATCTTGTCCTGGGAGAAGTCGATCTCCGTGGCGCTCCAGTTGCCCTTCTCCCATCGCGCGTAGAGATCCTCGTAGGTGATCTGCGCCGTTGCGGCGGGCATCGTCGTGGCAGCCATGGTTCGATGCTATTCCGATACGCGCAAGTTTCCGCGGCGATCAGCGTTGGTCGATCCATGTCGATTCTTCGCTCGCTCAAGCTCGCGGCCGTGCTGGCCCCGATCGCCGCCGCCCCGGCGGCGGCCGCCGTGCACCTGCCGACGGTCCAGCGCACCGTCACCGCCGCGTCGGCCTCGAAGTCCTGCGCCGCCGGCGCCACGGGCTCGACGACCTACACCGCGCCGCTCGCCGGCTTCCTCACCGCCCGGCTCGGGGCGGCCGGCGGCGACTGGGATCTCTACCTCGCCGACGCGAGGTCGCGGCGCACCCTGAGCGCCTCGCGCGCCTACGGCGCCAGCGAGATCTCGCAGACCTGGGTCGACGCCGGCCAGAAGGTGCTGCTGACCGGCTGCCGCGTCTCGGGTGCCGCGAAGACCGCGAGGGTCGCGTTCGACTTCACCGACGCGGTCAAGCCGGCCCGGACCGTCTCGTCGATCGTGCGCACCAGGCGCCTGCCGCACAGCGTGCTGGACAGGATCAGCGCGCTGGGCCTCGACATCACCGAGAACCAGCACGCCGGCTTCACGGACATCCTCGCCCCCGACGCGGGCAGGCTCGCCGCGTTCGCCAAGCTCGGGATCCCCTTCCAGACGCGCGTCGCGGACCTCGGCAAGGTCGACGCCGCCGCCCGCGCCGCCGAGGCGCGCCGCGCCCGGCTCGGCGTCAAGAGCGCGATCCCGACCGGCCGCACCACCTACCGCTTCCTGGCCGACTACCAGTCCGAGATGAAGGACATCGTCGCCAAGTATCCGGCGATCGCCAAGCCCGTGACCATCGGCAAGACCTACCTGGGCCGCGAGATGCAGGGCGTCGAGCTCTCCGACAACGTCGGCGCGACCGACGACGGCAAGCCCGTCTACTTCCTGATGGGCGTCCACCACGCCCGCGAGTGGCCGGCGGCCGAGACGGCGATGGAGTTCATCCACCTGATCGCCTCGAAGTACGGCCAGACCGACACCGAGGGCCTCCGGATCACCGACCTGCTCAAGCGCGAGCGGATCGTCGTGGTGCCGATCATCAACGTCGACGGGTTCGTCGCCTCCCGGGGTGAGAGCGCCGCGCAGGCCCAGATCGGGGCGATCCCCGATCCCGAGGACGAGATCGGCCTCAACGGCACCGCCGAGCCCGTCGTGGCCGGCGGCGCCATCGCCTACCGCCGCAAGAACTGCGACGCCGGCGTGCCGGCCGCCGCGCTCGACAACGACGCCGCGCGCAGCTTCCCCTGCTACTACCAGCTCGGCGTCGACCCCAACCGCAACTACGGCTTCGACTGGGGCGGCCCGGGCGCGTCGAACGACCCGACCACTCAGGTCTACCGCGGCACCGGCCAGTGGTCCGAGCCCGAGACCCAGGCGGTCTGGAAGTACTCGCAGACCCACCCGGTCACGACGCTGATCACCATGCACACGATCGCCGCGCTGGTGCTGCGCTCGCCCGGGCTGCACACGCACGGCCTGGCCCCCGACGAGACCCTGCTCAAGGAGCTCGGCGACAAGATGGGCAAGGTCACGGGCTACACGTCGCAGTACGGCTGGCAGCTCTACGACACCACGGGCACGACCGAGGACTGGAACTACGGCGCGGTCGGCGCGCTGGGCTACACGATCGAGATCGGCCCGTCGGGTGGTGACTTCCACGGCGACTACGAGACCGCCGTCGAGGATCAGTGGACCGGCAGGAAGGGCACGAAGCTGCTCGGCGGCATGCACGACGCGCTGCTGACGGCCGCCACCTACGCCGCGGATCCGAAGACGCACTCGATCATCACCGGCACCGGCACCCCGGGTGCCGAGCTGACCGTGACGAAGTCGTTCAAGACGGCCAGCTCGCCGATCTGCACGGTGGCCCAGGGCCTCGTGACGGTCTCGGGTGACGGCACGCCGGTCGACTGCGCCGCCCCCGGTGCCGTGTTCGGCGTGACCGAGGCCGACGACGGGCTGACCTACAAGACGGTCGTCAAGCCCGACGGCTCGTTCACCTGGCACATCACGCAGTCGACGCGTCCGTTCGTGGGCTACACCTACGACGAGGCGACCAAGCTGCCGAAGTCCAACGGGACGACGGAGGCCTGGACGCTGACCTGCAACGGCAAGTCGACGACGTTCGCGATCGAGCGCGGCGAGACGAAGTCCTTCGGCAACGTCTGCGCCTAGGGAGCCTTCACGGCCCAGGTCCCGGTCGCGAACGCGCGGCCGGTGGCCAGGGCCTTGAGGTAGAGCTCGGCGCCCGTCTTGGCCGCGGTGTGGTTGGTGGTCGCGATCGCGTCGAGCCCGATCGGGGCGTAGGGCGCGGTCTCCACGACGTTGGAGCGCCCCTTGACGTAGAAGCACAGCCGGCCCGCGGTCGCCTGCGGATCGCTCCAGCCTCCGGGACACGTCGCGGTCGACGGGCCGTCCTCGCTGACGTACTCCACCGTCGGGACGGTCGCCAGGCGCATCGGGAACGAGATCGGGATGCCGGCGACCTCGCCGGCCTGGAGCTGCTCGTCGATGACGAACCAGCCCGTCTCCATGAGTCCCGAGGGCAGCACGTCGGTGACGGGTCCGGTGGCGCCGGTCGCGCCGGTCGCCCCGGTCGCCCCGGTCGGCCCGGTGGCGCCGGTCGGCCCGGCGGCTCCGGCGGTCCCCGCGGGGCCGGTGGCTCCCGGGGCGCCGGCCTGGCCGCGCAGCTTCTTGAGCACGGACGGCTTGACCTGCTTGGTGGACGTCAGGACGTAGTGCTTGGCGGCCAGCACGGTTCCGCCGAGGGCGAAGAACAGGGCCAGGGAGGCGATGACGAGAGCGGGGGAGGGGCGTCGCATTCCCGCACCGTCGCGCAGGAACGCCGCACCGTCAGTGTCGGATCGGTCTCAGCCTGCGACGGGGCCCACGACGCGCGCGGGCGCGCCGACCGCGACCGAGTGCGGCGGGATCTCGCCGCGGACCACCGAGTTCGCACCGATCACGCAGCCCTCGCCGATCGTCGCGCCCTTGAGCACCACCGCGTTCTGGCCCAGCCAGGTCCCGCGGCCGATGTGGATCGGCGCCGTGACCAGCGGGTTGTAGGCGGGGTTGAGCCGACCGCCCATCGTGTGGTCGCAGTCGATGATCGTGACGTTGGCGGCCATCAGCACGCCGTCCTCGATGACCACGCGCTCGGCCGCGGTGATGGTCACGCCGGTGTTGATGGCCACGTGGTCGCCGATGGTTATCGCGGGTTCGGGGCGCTCCCACGCGTCGCGCTCCGCGGCGATCCAGCCGTCGCGCAGGATCAGGACGTCGCTGCCGACGGCGATCCGGTGCGCGCCGCGGACCCATCGCGGCCGGTCGACCGCGCTGCGGTCGCCGAACGCCGAGAACTGCCGGCGCCGCAGCGGGTGCAGCAGCCGCCCGCGCAGGCGCACGCGGCGGTGCGGCTCGGCGAACAGGCCCTCAGGCGCCATCGGCCTCGGGGTGGGGCACCTGGCCGACGACGCGCGCGGGCGCGCCGACCGCGATGGCATAGGGCGGGATCTCGGAGCGCACGACGCTGTTGGCCCCGATCACCGCGTAGTCGCCGATCTGCGCACCCTTGACGATCGAGCAGTTGTGGCCGACCCACACGCCCTTGCCGATGCGCAGCGGCGCCGAGACGATCGGCGTCGCGAGGATCGTCGGCGCGCTGCCGTCGATCGTGTGGTCGTTGTCGGAGATCAGCGAGTTCGCGCCGATGGCCGCGAAGTCGTCGAGCTCGATGCGCTCGGCGCAGGTGATCATCACGTTGGACTGCAGGACGACGCCGGTGCCCAGCGTGAGCCGTGCGCCGGGCAGCTTCCACGCCTCCTGCTCGACCGAGAGCGAGCAGTCCGGGTAGACGATGCTGCGGTCGCCGATGGCCATCTTGCGCCCGCCCTTGATCACCCGCGGGCGAACGAGCAGGACGCGGTCGCCGAAGCTCCCGAACCGCCGCTTGTGCCACGGCCGCAGCAGCCGGCTGCGCAGGGCGAAGCGCCGCTCGGGGAGCTCGATCCATTCCAGGGCACGGCCGCGCAGTCCTGCCATCGGGCCGGATGATGTCAGCCCGACGGCGGCTTGAGGGACCGTGCAGGGACGCCACCGAGCACCGAGCCCGCCGGGTAGTCCCCGCGCGTGAGCACGGCTCCCGCGGCGACGAGCGAGCCCGGACCCAGCGTCACGCCCCGGGTCACGCGCGCGCCGGCGGCCACCAGCGAGTTGGCGCCGATGGTCACCGGCTCGACGGCGATCGGCAGCTGCAGGAACGGCGTGCCGTGCTCGTCCCACGTGTGGTCGGAGTCGATGACCGTCGCGCTCTCGGCGACGACGGCATGATCGCCGAGCTCCACGCGCCCGCTGCAGTGGACGACCGAGCCGTGCCCCACGCGGGTGGCCTCGCCGGTGACGAGCTCGCCGTCGGACTTCAGCAGGCAGTGCCCACGGGTGATGGTGGCGCGGCCCAGCCGCACGGCACCGCCGCGCAGGTGGATCCGCGTCGCGTCCTCGAGCTGCACCTCGTCGCCGAGCTCGAGCGTCGTGTCGGTGCGCGCCCACACCTCGAGCGAGAGGCCCGGGCCGATCAGCACGCCGCGGCCGATGCGCAGGGTCAGCGTGCCGGAGCCGTCGCCCTCGCCCACGGCGCGCACGTAGGGGACGTCGGCGAGCAGCCGCGGCCGTGCGGCGGTCTCCACCACGAGCCGCCCGCCCTGGCGCTCGAGCTCGATGCGCAGCGTCCGGATCCAGCGGGCGTAGCGCCGGCGCTCGCGGGCGCCGCGCAGCTTCAGGCGAAGGGCGTTCACGCCAATAGCATGCCGCCGATGGCGGACCCCGACGTCACCATCGTCGTCGTCACCTACGAGCACGCCGACGAGATCGGCGCCTGCCTCGACGGCGCGGCCCGCCAGGAGCAACGCGGCCTGCACTGCGAGATCGTCGTCGTCGACAACGCCAGCGGCGACGACACGGTGGCGGTGATCGCCGGCCGCGGCGACGGCGTCCGGCTGCTCGCGCGCGACCGCAACCCGGGCTTCGCCGACGGCGTCAACACCGGCGTGGCGGCCGGCACCGGGCGCCACGTGCTGCTGCTCAACCCCGACGCGGTGATGGAGCCGGGTTGCGTCGCCGCGCTCGTCGCCCACGTCGACGCGACGCCCGACTGCGGCGCGGCCGCGGCGCTGCTGCGCAACCTCGACGGCGGCGAGCAGCACTTCGGCCGCCGGCGCCTGTCGCTGCCGGGACTGCTGTGGGACGTCACCCGCTGGGGCCGCGAGCGCGACGCCGCGCGCCGCGGCGACCGCGGCCACGCCCATCGCCGCTACCACGACGTCGACCTCGACGGCGCGAGCGCACCGGTCCGCGTCGACGAGGCCGCGGCCGCCTGCCTGCTGCTGCGCCGCGCCGACCTGCCGGACCCGCCGCTCGATCCGCGCTTTCCGCTGATGCTCAACGACTCAGACCTCTACGCGGACCTGCGCGCTCGCGGCCTGCACTGCGACGTGGTGCCGGCGGCGGTCGCCCTGCACGGCTACGGCACGTCGCTGCTGCGGCTCGACCAGGCCGCCAACCGCGCCGAGGTCGTCGCCGCGATCCGCCGCTACACCCGCAAGCACTGGCCGTGGTGGCGGGCGCTGGCCGGCGACGCCGTGCTCCTGTGGGACGCGATCACCACGGCGGCCGCCTACCTGCGCGGCGGGCGCCAGGACTACCTGGCTCGCAAGAACGTGCAGGGCATCCTCGGCGGCTTCGGGCTGCCGCGCGGCGTCAAGCCGTGGCTCAGCGAGCCGCGACTGCTACGGCCACTGCGGCCCGAGATGGGCGATCGCGGGCGGTAGCCCGTAGGCCCGCTCGACGTCGGCGGCCGACGCGACGCGCGCGGCCTGGCGCCGGCGCCGCTCGCGGACCGTGCCCGGCAGCCGGGCGAGCGCGGCGCGCCGCCCGCGCAGGTGGGCGCGCACGTAGCCGTCGCGCCGCGCGGCGTCCCAGTCGTGGCGCAGCCCCTTCCACAGCGCCCTGGGATGCAGGTCGGGCGCGTTCATCGCGGCGCAGGCGATCGAGTTGCGCGCGACGTAGAACCGCGTGCGGTCCAGGTTGCCGCTGCCGCCGAGGTCGTGCTCGACGACCGCGTCCGGGACGAGCAGCGCGCGCAGCCCGTGCAGCCGGGCGCGGAACGCGAGATCGAGGTCCTCGTAGTAGAGGAAGAAGCGCTCGTCGTAGCCGCCGAGCGCGTCGACGACGTCGCGGCGCACCAGCGGGCAGGCGCCCGGCGGGGCGAAGACCTCGAAGGAGCCGGCCGGCAGCGCCTCGAGTGCCGCGCCGCGCGCCGCCTTGTACGCGAAGCCGCGCACGTCCCAGCAGTCGCCGGCGCTCTCGACGGTGCCGTCGCGCGGGCTGACCAGGACGCTGCCCCACGCCCACACGTCGTCGTCCTGCGGCGCGGCCAGCAGGCGCTCGAGCCAGTCGGCACGCGGTCGCGCGTCGGAGTTCAGGACCGCGACGCGGTCCTCGGTGCAGACCGCGATGCCGCGGTTGACGCCGCCGGCGAAGCCGTGGTTCTCGGCGCAGGCGACGACCTGGACGTCAGGCCAGTCGCGGCGCAGGAGCGTCAGCGACTCGTCGGCCGACGCGTTGTCGACCACGACCACGCGAGCGGTCGGCGCGGTCTGCGCCGCGACGGCGGTCAGGCAGTCGCCGAGGATGTCCGCGCCGTTGAAGTTGGGGATGACGACCGCGACGGAGACCATCGTCACGCGGCCGGGCCGTGGCCCTCGCGCCAGCCGACGACCTTGGCCGGCGAGCCCACGGCGATGGCGTTGGCCGGCACGTCCTCGAGCACGACCGCGCCGGCGCCGACGACCGCGTTCTCGCCGACGCTCACGCCCACGACCACCGCGTGCGCGCCGATCCACGCGCCGGCGCCGATGGAGACGTCGAGCTCGATGAAGCCCTGCTCGCGCACCGGCCCGGGCGTGTCGATGCGGTGGTTTCCCGAGACGAGGATCACGCCCGGGCTGAGCAGTGCACCGGCGCCGACGCGCGCCCACGTCCGCGACCAGCCGCCCCAGATGCAGCACCACGGGCCGATCGACGCCTTCGGCCCGATCTCGACGCGCTCGACGAAGCGCAGCGACGCGAGCGGCGAGATCATCGCCGTGGGGTCGATGGTCGGCGCGCGCCGCGGGCCGAGGTTCTCGGCCTCGGCCCAGTCGGCGAGCGCGACGACGGCCTCGAACTGGCGGGCGTTGAGCCGCCCGGCGCGGCGGGCGCCGCGCACGGCGCGGCGCAGCGGCTCGAGCGCCCTCATGCCGCGAGCGGGCGGCGCCGCAGGTAGCCCATCGCCTCGCGCACCAGCGTGCGCTCCAGCAGCACGATCACCGCGAGGGTCGCGAGCCCGTAGAGCGCCAGCTCCCCGGCGGCCATCCACCACGTCCGCTCGCCCGACTCGCCGAGCCGCACGCCGACGATCAGCAGCGCGACGGGGATCTGCGGGGCGATAGAGCGGGCGAGAAACACGGGAAGGTGAAATCCGGGGAACAGGCGGCCCAGGTAGTACCACCGCAGGCCGACGGTCGCCACCTCCTGGACGATCATGCCCACCGCGAGGCCGTCGAGGCCCTTGGTGGCCAGCAGCGGCACGGTGACCACCAGGAAGACCACGAGCGTGAAGACCGCCATCACGCCGGTCTGGCGCGTGCGGCCCTGCGCCCGGTAGAACGAGTCCCAGTTGAACCCGACCTGGTGGGCGGCGGCGCACGCGGCGACGACCTGCAGCAGCGTCGTCGCGTGACCCCACTCGTTGCTGCCGAGCACGAAGTGCACGAGGTCGGGCGCGAAGAGGCAGGCGCCGACGCCGTAGGGGACGCCCCACAACAGCGCCAGCCGGTTGGACTTCAGGAACGTCTCCAGCAGCAGGTCCGTGCGATCGACGACACGGCAGATCGCCGGGTACAGCGCGTCGGTCACCGCCTGGTCGGCCCGTCCGGCGAACTGGTTGAGCGTCGAGGACAGCGAGATCGCGCCGACGCCCGCCAGACCGACCGCGCGCGTGCCGACGATGGCCAGGCTCTGCGCGAAGACGATCGTGGTGGCGCCGCTGACCAGCAGCGGCCACGAGAACGCCGCGTACTCGCGGATCGTCTCGCGCTCGAGCCGCACCGCGCGCATCCGGATCGGCGACACCCGCCAGGACACCGCGGCCGCGGTCCATGCCCCGGCCAGCGTGCCGGCCAGCAGGCCCCAGTACCCGGCGCCCGCGGCCACCAGCACGACGGTCACCACGAAGCCGACCAGCGGGTCGACGGCCTGCAACCGCCGTTGCCGGGCGAAGTCCAGCCGGCGGGCGAAGATCCACAGCGGCGACTGCAGCGCCATCGCCGGCAGCGCGAGCAGCAGCAGCAGGCCGGGCAGGATCGCCTCGTGCTGCCCGACGGCCAGCGCCAGCAGCGGCACGAGGATCAGGCCGATGACCAGCGCGACGAACGACAGCGCCAGCTCGACCGAGAACGCCCGCTGGAACGCGAGCTCCTGGTCGGCCTCGGTCTGCTGGATGTACTTCTCGCCGATGCCCGCCTGCTTGAGCCAGACCAGCGTGTAGAGCAGGATCAGGATGACGCCCCACAGGCCGTAGTCCGAGGCGGTGAGGAACGCCGCGACGATGAAACCGCGCAGCAGGCCGACGCCGTTGACGAGCAGCAGGAACGCGCCGTTGATCATCGTGCCGCGCGCCACGCGGCGCCGCATGTCCCGCGGCGGGGCCTCGGCCGGAGGTGCGGCGCTCATCACCCGGGAGCCTGTCAGAGAAGGCGGCCCCTAGCCGAGCTTGGGCGACCGCCACGGCGCGGCGAGGCGCCCGGCGACGTACTGCGGGAGCTCGTCGATGGCGATCCGCTCCTGGGCGAGCGTGTCGCGATCGCGCACGGTCACCGTCCGGTCCTCGAGGGACTGGTGATCGATCGTCACGCACCACGGCGTGCCGATCTCGTCGTGACGGCGGTAGCGCTTGCCGATCGAGCCCGACTCGTCGTACTCGGTCTGGAACAGGCCCTTGAGCAGGTCGACGGCCTCGCGCGCGAGCTCGGGCTGGCCGTCCTTGCGGACCAGCGGCAGCACCGCGACCTTCACCGGCGCCAGCCGCGGGTGCAGCTTGAGCACGGTGCGCGACTCGCCACCGATCTCGTCCTCGTCGTAGGCGTCGACGAGGAACGCGAGCGTCCCGCGGTCGGCGCCCGCGGCCGGCTCGATGACGTGCGGGACGTAGCGCTCGCCGCTGGCCTGGTCGAAGTACTCGAGCTTCTCGCCGGAGAACTTCGTGTGCTGGGTCAGGTCGAAGTCACCGCGGTTGGCGATGCCCTCGAGCTCGGACCAGCCGATCGGGAAGAGGTACTCGACGTCGCCGGTGCCGCTGGAGTAGTGGCTGAGCTCGTCGGCGTCGTGTTCGCGCAGGTGCAGGTGGTCGGGCCGGATGCCCAGGCGCTGGTACCAGTCCATGCGCTCGTTCTTCCAGTACTCGTACCACTTGGGCGCCTCGGCGGGCGGGACGAAGAACTCCATCTCCATCTGCTCGAACTCGCGCGTGCGGAAGATGAAGTTGCCGGGCGTGATCTCGTTGCGAAACGACTTGCCGACCTGCGCGATGCCGAACGGCGGCTTCTTGCGGCTGAACTGCAGGACGTTCTTGAAG
>JBJMLA010000007.1:0-1526 GCA_045805505.1 Solirubrobacteraceae bacterium | reverse complement strand
TGGCGCGGGCGCATGGACCCACGCGGCACGTCACGTTGCTCGTCGAGAACGCCGTCGGCTGGCGCAACCTCTGCCGGATCGTCACGCGTGCGCATGTCTACGACCGCCATTCCTCCGAGCCGCCGCCGTCGGTGCCGATCGAGACGCTCGAGGAGTTCTCGGGCGGTCTCGTCTGTCTGAGCGGGTGCGCCGATCACGGCGTCCACGACGAGCCGACGCTGCGCCGGCTGTTGGCGGCGTTCGGGCCCGATCACCTGCGCGTCGAGCTGCAGCGCCCGTTCCAGCGCCACGATCGGTCGCGCAACCGCTCGCTCGCGCAGCTGGCGCAGCGGCTCGGGGTGCCGACGGTGGCGACGGGCAACATCCACACCCATGCGCGCTCGCGGGCGCCGCTGCAGGACGCGTTCGTCGCGCTGCGCCACCACCTGACGCTCGATGCCAGCGAGCCCGTCCGGCGTGGCAACACCGCGCACGTGGTCACGACGCCGAAGGCGATGGCCGCGCGCTTCGAGGGACACGCCGGGGCCGTGGCAGAGAGCGGCGAACTGGCCGATCGGTTGCGGTTCGACCTGACGTCGGACCTCGGGTATCGCTATCCAGGGGCGGAGGATCCGCAGGCCTTGCGCAAGCTGGCGGAGCTGTGCTGGGCGATGCTCGAGATCCGCTATCCGGCGGGCTCGCCCAACCACGGTGCGGCGCACGCGCGGCTGGAGGAGGAACTGCGGGTGATCGATTCGCTCGGTCTTGCCGGGTTCTTCCTCCTGCATCGCGACCTGCTCGAGCTGGCGCGCGACGTCGCGGTCGAGGTGCGCGGCCCGGACACGGCGCGGTCGCTGCTCCCGCCGGGGCGGGGGCGCGGGTCGTCGGTCTCCTCGATCGTCTGTTACCTCACCGGGCTCTCCCACATCGACCCGATCGCCAACGACCTGTTCCTCGGGCGCTTCCTCAACGAGGATCTCAACGCGCTGCCGGACATCGATCTCGACTTCCCGCGCGACGTGCGCGAGAAGCTGATTCCGCGCGTGCACGATCGCTACGGGAAGGAGCGCTCGGCGCTGGTCGCGGCGTTCCCGACGTTCCGCTCGCGCGGGGCGCTCCGCGAGCTCGGAAAGGTCCTCGGCCTGCCCCCGGGAGAGCTCGAGCGGGTCGCGCGCGGGGCGGAGCCATGGGCGGTCAAGAACGTGGGGCGCGACGTCGAGGTCGCGATGGGAATCGAGCCCTCCACGGCGCCCGGGCCGTTCACCGATCCCGATGCGCGGGCCTCGGCGTTCGCCATGACCACGGCCGAGTGGCTTGCGATGGTCAACGGCAAGCGCCCCGACCAGGCGGAGGCGCACGTGGTCGACACGACGTCGCGGACCTACGACCGGCTGCCCGGCCGCTGGGCGTGGCTCGCCCGGCTGTGCGACGAGGCCTACGGGCTGCCCCGCCACCTCTCCCAGCACTCGGGCGGGATGATCGTCTCGACGCGCCCGCTGATCGACTGCTGCCCGGTCCTGCCGGCGGCGATGGAGGGCCGCCAGCTC
>JBJMLA010000006.1:0-3926 GCA_045805505.1 Solirubrobacteraceae bacterium | reverse complement strand
CTGCCCATCCACACAGTGCACCCGCACGCAGGTCAGGCCGACGATCAGCCGAAGCAGCGCCGAGCGCTGAATCCGCCGCCGGTACCGGCTCCAGAAGTTCGTCGGCAACGACCAGCGCTCGAAGGTCGAGGAGCGGACGTCGCCGTCCGGCAGCCCGGGCACGATGCCGGGCGCCAGCTCGGGCATCTCACGGCCGTCGAAGGCCGGACGCCCGCAGACGAACCACTCGCAGGTCCGCTCGAAGAACGGCGTCAGCTCGTCGTACTCGACCGGCCACGAGACCTCCGGCGCGATCTCCCGCGGTTCGAAGTCGATCGGGTCGTATGGCACGCACCGCCCGCCCCAGATGACCGAGGTGCCCCCGACCTGGCGGCGCACTGCCATCGACATCGGCGCGTGCAGCTCCGTGTCCCAATCGGCGGCGTCCGCGAGCCGCTGAGCGTCGTAGTTGCGGCGGCGCCCTCCGCTCTCCAGCACCACCACGTCCAGACCGGCCTGCGCGAGCTCGAGCGCGGTGACTATCCCTGCCGGACCAGCCCCGACGACGGCGACGTCCGCGCTCAGCGTGCTCTCGTCGGGTATCCGGCTCGCGGCAATGATCAGAAGTCGGCCCTCGAGGTAGCGGCGCCACATTCGCTCTCGACCAGACGCAGGAACGCCGTGACGTCGCCGACCTCCGCCTCGCGCAGCACCGCCGCCGCGGCGCGCGCGACGTGCTCGCGGTCGATCGACCCGAACAGGACGACCCCATCCGGGTTCTCGGCGTGCGCGGCGGCCAGCAGCAGTCCGGCGACGTGGCCGGGATGCGTGCACGGCACGCCGACTTCATCCCGCCAGCGCCGGCTCCGGTTCGGATCGGCGGCGACGTGGGTTACCACGCGGCCGATCGCGCTGCCGAGGACGCCGAAGGTGATCCGCCCGGCGTCCGCCGGGACCTCGACTGCCGCGCCAGGGCGCTCCACCAGATCGTCGCGGACCTGAATGACCTGCGGCAGGGTCGGCATCGCCCGCGCCACCGCGACGGTCGGGCCCGGCTCACCTGCGATCCCCCACGCGCGAACCCGCCCCGCCGTCCTCGCCTGCTCCAGGTACGCGCACACGTCGTCGTGGCGCACGTCGGACGGCGGTGGGTCGTGCAGGAGGAGAAGGTCTACGTGATCCACCCGCAGGGCTCGCAGGCTGCGCTCGAGGCTGAGGCGGGCGCCGGCGGCGTCGTAGCCGCTGGATCTGTACAGAAGCGATCCGGCGCCGCCCGAGGCTGGACCGGCGGCGCCCGAGCGAGCCTGGGCGCGCAGCCGGGGAGACGCGGCCAGCACGCGGCGCACGGGACCCTGTATGCGCGCCAGCCCCTGGGCGGCAATCGTCGGCGAGATACCGAACTTGGTCGCGATCACGAGCTGGTCACGCCGCCCCCGCGCGAACCTCCCCAGCTCGCGCTCGGCGATCCCCAGCCCGTACATGGGCGCGACATCGAAATGGCAGATCCCGGCCTCGAGCGCGGCGTGGAGCAGCCCGCGGCGCCGAGCTGCCGACGGCTCGCGGAAGAGCTCGGCGCAGCCGAGGCCCAGAGGGCTGCTGCTCAGCCCGGCGGTGGCAAGCGATGACCGCGCGCGTGAGGTCAAGCGCGCGAGGTTAGCGACGGCGCGGCATGCCCGCCGATGCCGGCGGGCATGATCTGGCGCCTGCGGCTACGGGACTGGCGCGTAGGCGGCGACCCAGTCGATCCGCACGTGCCCGGTGGTCGTGCTCGATGGCACGGTGCCGTCGGTCGCCGTCTCGGTCTGAAGCACCCAGTGCATCGGCGTGCTCGGGACGAACTGGGTCGACGTGCCGACGATCCGCCCGTCGAGGATGAAGCGGCACATCCCCGGGGCCCACTCGATCACCGCGGTGTGCCAGTTGCCGTAGCCGGCGCCGGTCGTATATGCGTCCTGCTGGTTGCCCGCCGTCGCGCCCATGTGGTGCATGAACCCGTCGAAGGTGCTGTCGAGGTCACCCTCGGGATAGTCGATCTCGCCATCCTGCGGCCACACCTCGCTGTCGGGCCACAGCAGCCAAGCTGTCTTGTAGCCGTGGACCAGATCGGCCTGGAAGCGCACAGCGTAGGCGCCGTAGCGCAGACCGCCGTTGTTGACGCCGCCGGGGATCTTGGGGACGGCGGCTGACACCATGTGGATGCCGTTCGAGGTGTGGAGGTACTGGTCCAGGGTGCCGTTGTGGATGCTCAGGTCCTGCGATGGGTAGTAGCGGCCGTTGTGGGTGGTGTCGGGCCAGTTGTCGGGGTATGCCCACCACTTTGTCGCCACGCCAGAGGGCAGGCCTGAGCACTGTGAGGTCATCAGGCTCGTGCCCTGGCGGCAGCCGGAGAAGCCGCCGATCGGCACCGAGGTGGAGAAGTCGTCGGCGAAGACCTGATGCCATCCGGCGAGATCTCCGATGGGCAGCGTCTGGCCGGAGGGGTCGACTGTCGTCGGGTTGGCCGCGCCCACGCCGATCGTGGTCAGAGGGTCAGGGGCCGGGGTGGTGGTGGTCGGAGTGGTCGTCGTCGGAGTGGTCGTCGTCGTTGGGGTCGTCGTGGTAGGGGTCGTCGTCGTCGGTGTCGGGGTCGTCGTGGTCGAGGTCGTCGTCGTCGGAGGCGGCGTCGGATGCTTCCTGTGACGGGCGCCACCACCCGTCCCGCGGTACTGAGTCGCCGGCTGGTGCACGAGCACGACGATGCAGCGGTCCCGGCTGCGCCGCATCTGGATGTGCCGGCTGACGCGGCCGCAGCGATGAGTGCGGGCGTGATCGGTCGCGAACAGCACCCTTGCCGAGGCGGCGGCGGCGATCCCGAAGATCGCAGCCAGCAGGACGAAGCTGAGAAGGACGGCAAGTCGGCTTCGGGCGTGAGGTGGCATGACGTCCCCGTGGTCGCGCGGCGGCCCTTCCATGGGCAGCCTTCGCAACCTCACATCGGCACCCGCTCGCGCGGCGTGACCGGAGCCGGCTTAAGCTCGACGCTTGTTCGACCGGCGGCGCTCTCGCGCGGACGCCGATCTCGCCTACTGGTACACGCTGATGGAGCTGACGAACATGCTGATCGGCTTGATCAGCGGCGTCTTGGCCGGCGGATCGAGCTGGATCGAGACCTTCCGGGGGGTAGTCGGAACGACCTGTGGGTTGACGTCCCTCCAGGCGAGGATCCCGTCGCGGTAGATGCGAATCTCGCGCGGCGTCCAGCGCATCGCCATCGTCTGCCACTGCGAGGCATCGGCGTTGAACTTCCGCCAGTCCTGAACCGTGGGATCGAGGACCTTGTCGTGCAGGAAGGCCCAGAACGGCTTGCGCCGGTGGTAGCCGAGCGTCTCGTAGATGTCCTCCTCGCCCTCCTGCCGCTGCTCGGACTGCGGCCAGAGCAGGACGACGCCGCTGGTGTTGGCCGCGGGATCGACCATCGTCCTGACGCGGAACCGCACGTATCCGTAGGTGAAGGCACGGCGCATCTGCACTCCGCCGGACACGATCGTCCCATTCTGCATGCTCGCGGTGATCACGAGGTTTCCGTGACCGTCGAGCGTTGTGGCCGACGGGCGGCGCAACCCGTTTCCAGAGTTGCCGACGCCGTCAAAGGGCAGCCAGCGCGAGGTGTCGAGCCCGCGCCCGTTGAAGTCGTCGTGCGCGATCCGCCGCGTGACCGCCGATCCCGCCCCGGCGAGGACCTTCAGCGACGCCGACAGGACCCGGACTCCCCCTCCCGTGAAGCTCACGGCAACGGTGATCGTATGGGACATGTCGGGCAGCGAGCCGAGGTTGAACGCCAACGGCCGGTGATGCCGGTCGGTTCCGTTCATCGCCCATGGCGCGCGGCGCATCGTCCGCCAGGTCGGGCCGTTCATGCGACGGTCGTCGATGAAGAAGCGGACGCTCCGGATCCCGCGCGCGCGGGG
>JBJMLA010000005.1:0-3946 GCA_045805505.1 Solirubrobacteraceae bacterium | reverse complement strand
TACCTCGTCTCGGGTGGCGAGGTGAAGATCGTCGACGAGTTCACCGGTCGCATTCTCGAAGGCCGGCGTTGGAGCGAAGGTCTGCACCAGGCCGTCGAGGCCAAAGAGGGCGTGAAGATCAAAGAGGAGAACCAGACCCTCGCCACGGTCACGCTGCAGAACTACTTCCGCATGTACGACAAGCTCGCCGGCATGACGGGCACGGCGATCACCGAGGCGACCGAGTTCCTGAAGATCTACAAGCTGCCGGTCGTCGAGATCCCGACCAACCGCCCGATGGTCCGACTCGACAAGAACGACCAGGTCTACAAGACCAAGGACGGCAAGTGGTCGGCGGTCGTGCGCGAGATCGCCGCCCGCCACGAGCACGGCCAGCCCGTGCTCGTCGGCACGATCTCCGTCGAGGTCTCCGAGCTGCTGGGCTCCATGCTGACCCAGCGCGGCATCCCGCACAGCGTCCTGAACGCCAAGCCCGAGCACGCCGAGCGCGAGGGCGAGATCGTCGCCGACGCCGGCCGCCTCGGCGCGGTGACCATCGCCACCAACATGGCCGGCCGCGGCGTCGACATCAAGCTCGGCGGCAACGCCGAGCACCGCGCCCGCCTGGAGGCCGCCAAGCTCGGCCTCAAGCCCGGCGACGACGGCTTCGAGGAGCAGGTCGCGCAGATCCTGCCGAGCATCGAGGCGCAGGTCGAGGAGGAGCACGACAAGGTCCTCGAGGCCGGCGGCCTGTTCATCATCGGCACCGAGCGCCACGAGTCGCGCCGCATCGACAACCAGCTGCGCGGTCGCGCCGGCCGCCAGGGCGATCCCGGCGAGTCGCGCTTCTTCCTCTCGGGCCAGGACGACCTCGTCCGGCTGTTCGCCGGCGACCGGATCTACAACATCCTCGAGCGCTTCGGCACCGCCGACGAGGACGGCAACGAGGAGCCGATCGAGGCGGGCATCCTCTCCAAGCAGATCGAGAAGGCCCAGCGCAAGGTCGAGGAGCAGAACTTCCTGATCCGCAAGCGCGTCCTCGAGTACGACGACGTGATGAACGAGCAGCGCCGGATCGTCTACGAGTACCGCGACCAGATCCTCGAGGGCCGCGACATGGGCCCGCAGGCGCGCGACGAGATCGGCAAGGTCATCGAGCGGCTCGTCGACGAGCACCTCATCGGCGACTTCGTCGAGGACTGGGATCTCGACGGCCTGACGGTCGCGCTCGCCGACGTCTACCCGGTGGACTTCACGACCGTCGATGCCGAGCAGATGGACCGCAACGAGCTCGTCGACTCACTCACCGAGCAGGCCGTCTCGCTCTACGACCAGCGCGAGCAGGATCTCGGCGAAGAGCTGATGCGGATGCTCGAGCGCTATCTGCTGCTGCAGATCATCGACAACCGCTGGCGCGAGCACCTCTACGACATGGACTACCTGCGCGAGGGCATCCACCTGCGCGGGTTCGCCCAGATCGAGCCGATCGTCGCCTACAAGAACGAGGCGTTCGAGCTGTTCACCGATCTGATGAACACCATCTGGGCGGACTTCTCGCGGATGATCTACCACGTCGAGGTGGAGGTCGAGGGCGAGCAGGCGGTCCCGGCGCCGCCGCAGCGCCGCGCGGGCGGCAGCTCGACGCGGGCCGCGAACGTCAGCTACTCGGGCGGCGCCGGCACGGCGCAGCCCAGCGCGCTGTCCGCCGCCGCCGGGGAGGACCAGGGCTACGAGGCCCAGCCCGAGCCCGTGGTCGTCGAGCAGCGCCGCGTCGACGAGCATGAGCTCGTCGGTCGCAACGACCCGTGCTGGTGCGGGTCGGGCAAGAAGTTCAAGAAGTGCCACGGCGCCTGAGCGGCGCCTGAGCCCCGGATTGCACGCGGGACGCGACGCGCCCGCGATACTGCGCGGCGATGCCGGGCTCGACGGATCGGGTGACCATGTCTCGCGGGCTCGCCCTGCTGTTCGGTGCGGGCGCGTCGCTCGTCAGCGTCACGCTGCTGCTGCCCCACCGCGATGGCGAGGCGCGCCCCGGGCTGCTCATCCCCGTCGCCCTTGCGGTCGTCGTCACGGCGCTCCTGCTCGCGGCGCCGCGACGCTGGCCGCCTCTGGCCCACAGTCTCACGCTGGCGTTCGGGTCCGCGCTGATCGCGGTCTGCGTGCACTACGGCGGGTCGGCCGGCGGCGTCTACGCGTTCATGTTCGTCTGGGTCGCGCTCTACGCCGCTGCGTTCTTCAGCGTCCGCGCCGCGCTGGCCCACCTGGCCTGGACGGCCGTGGTCTACGCGGTCGTGCTCGCCACGGGCGACGACGTCCGGCCGCCCTCGGCGCAGTGGCTGATGGCCGCGGGCACGTCGGCGGTCGTCTCCGCGCTGGTCCTGGCCCTCACGCGCGAGCTCCGCGCGCGAGCGGGCGACCTGGCCACCGTCAGCAGCATCGCCAACCAGATCGGCAGCGCGAGCGAGGTCAGCGGCGAGCAGGTGGCCGGGCAGGTCTGCGAGGGCGTGCGGGCCTCGACGAAGGCCGGCGCGGTCGTGCTGCTGCAGGAGACCATCGACGGCGGCGGGCTTCACGTCCTCGGCGAAGCCGGCGACGCCGCGCTGGCCGCGCCGTTCGAGCAGGCGGCCGGGATCGTCGTCGTCGACGAGGCCTACCGATCGCACGAGCCCCGTGACCTGCACGCCGACGGGGGCGTCACCGGCATCGTTCAGCCCGTGCGCCGCGAGGGCCGCGTGGCCGGCCTGCTGATCGTCGTCTGGCCGCGCCCCCGGCGCCGTGTCAGCGATCGTGTGCGGGAGACGATCTCGCTGTTCGCGGCCGAGGCGGGCGTGGCGCTCGAGCGCATCGCCCGCCAGTCGCGCGACGCCGAGCGCCGCGCGCTCGAGCTCAACGACGAGATCGTCCAGGGCCTCGTCGTGGCGATGTACGCGCTGCGCGACGGCCGCGTCGAGATGGGCGAGCGGGCCGTCGACGAGACGCTCGACCGCGCCCGGGCGCTCGTCGAGAGCCAGATGAAGGACCTGCACGGCGCCCAGGCGCCGGAGCCCGGCTCGCTGCGCGTGCGCCGCCGGCGCGACAGCTGACGGCGCATATATTCAGCGTGCATGGCTGACGTCCCCGCACCCCAGCGGCTCTCCGCGCTGCGCGACCAGTTCACGGCGCTGTCGTCGAACGTCGACGCGGGCGCGCTCGAAGCCCGCGCCGCCGAGCTCGAGGACGCGATGGGCGCGGCCGGGTTCTGGGACGACCAGGAGACCGCGGCCAAGGTCTCGGCCGAGCACGCCAAGGTCACGCGGCGGCTCGAGGCCTTCCGCTCGCTCGAGGGCGACCTCGACGACCTCGACGGCCTGGCCGAGCTCGCGGCCGAGGACGACTCGATCGCCGAGGAGCTCGACGGCCAGCTCGACGCGATGGAGCAGCGGCTCGGCGAGCTCGAGCTCGAGCGGCTGTTCAGCGGTACCTACGACTCCGGCGACGCGCTCGTCACCGTCAACGCCGGCGCGGGCGGGACCGACGCGCAGGACTGGGCGGAGATGGTCCTGCGGATGGAGATGCGCTGGGCCGAGGGCCGCGGCTTCAAGGTCGAGCTGCTCGAGGCGAGCCCGGGGGAGGAGGCCGGCATCAAGTCGGCGACCTTCCGCGTGGAGGGCGACAACGCCTACGGCATGTACTCGGCCGAGAAGGGGGTCCACCGGCTCGTGCGCCTGAGCCCGTTCGACTCCGCCAACCGCCGCCAGACGAGCTTCGCCGGCGTCGAGGTCTCTCCGGTCATCGAGGACGTCTCGGAGGTCGAGATCGACTCCGACGACCTGCAGGTCGACACCTACCGCGCGTCGGGCGCCGGCGGCCAGCACGTCAACAAGACCGACAGCGCGGTGCGCATCACCCACCGGCCGAGCGGCATCGTCGTGCAGTGCCAGAACGAGCGCTCGCAGACGCAGAACCGCGAGACCGCGATGAAGATGCT
>JBJMLA010000004.1:0-1877 GCA_045805505.1 Solirubrobacteraceae bacterium | reverse complement strand
GGCGACGCGAACGCGACGCCCGTCGCAGTGCGCATCGCCGCCGACCTGGGCATCGATCTGGCAGGCATTCCCGGCAGCGGGCCGCGCGGCCGGGTCACGAAGGAAGACGTCCTCGCGCATGCGAACGGCGGCAACGGCGCAGCGGCGCCGGCGGCGGCTCCGGTTCCCGCCCCCACGATGCACGCCGACGCCAAGCCGCTGCGCGGCCCCGCGGCCACCCTGGCGCGCTTCATGGAGCAGAGCCGCTCGATCCCGACGGCCACCAGCTTCCGCACGCTCGAGGTCGACACGCTCGACAGCCGCCGCAGCGTGCTCAAGGCGTCCGGCAAGAAGATCTCCTTCACCCACATCATCGCCTGGGCGATCGTCAAGGCGGCGCAGCAGATGCCGGTCATGGCGCACTCGTTCGAGGAGCGCGACGGCAAGCCGTTCCGTATCACGCCCGGTGGCATCGGCCTCGGCCTGGCCGTCGACGTCGAGCGCAAGGACGGCACGCGCTCGCTGGTGGTCCCGGTCATCCACGACGCCGACAGGCTCAGCTTCGAGCAGTTCGCGAAGGCCTACGACGAGCTCGTGGTCGGCGCCCGCGACAACACGCTCCAGCCCGACGCCTACCAGGGCGCGAACATCACGCTGACGAACCCGGGCGGCATCGGCACCGTCGCCTCGGTGCCGCGGCTCATGCCGGGCCAGGGGACGATCATCGCGGCCGGCGCGCTCGGCTACCCGGCGGGCCTCAGGGACAAGGCGAAGGAGCTCGGCGTCTCGAAGGTGATGACGATGACGTCGACCTACGACCACCGCGTGATCCAGGGTGCCGAGTCCGGCCAGTTCCTGAAGACGATCGACGGGCTGCTGCAGGGCGAGAACGACTTCTACGAGGGCATCTTCCAGTCGCTGGGTGTGGACGGCGGCGCGCTCGAGGCCGCGTCCGAGCCGGACACCGGCGAGCGCCGCCGGCTGTCCGACATCCGCATCCAGGCGCCCGGGCTGGCCGACACGCCCGCCACGGCCGCGGACCCGGTGCCGAGCCGCGTGCAGCCGGCGGTCTCGGGCGTCCCGGACGAGGGGCTGCTCCAGGCGGTGCAGGCGGCGACCTCGGTCGTCAAGGCGTTCCGCATGCACGGCCACCTCGCCGCCAAGCTCGATCCGCTCGGCGCCGAGCCGCCCGGCGATCCCGCGCTCGATCCCGACACGGTCAACCTGACGCCGCTGCTGATGGAGCAGATCCCGGCGCGCGTCCTGCGCATCGCGGTCGAGGGCGAGACGTTCGCCGACGCGCTGCCGCACCTGCAGGAGACCTACTGCGGGACGATCGCGTACGAGATCGAGCACATCTCCGACCACGAGCAACGCGTGTGGCTGCGCCAGGCGATCGAGTCGAACCTCTTCCGCCAGCCGCTCGCCGCGGAGGAGAAGCTGAAGCTGCTCGAGCGGCTGTCGCAGGTCGAGGCGCTCGAGAGCTACCTGCACAAGGCGTTCCTGGGCAAGAAGCAGTTCTCGATCGAGGGCCTCGACGTGACGGTGCCGATGATGGACGAGGCGCTCGACATCGCAGGGCGCCGCGGCGCGCGCGAGGTCGTCATCGGGATGGCGCACCGCGGCCGCCTGAACGTGCTCGCGCACACGGTGGGCCGCCCGTACGAGGCGATCCTCGCCGAGTTCGAGGGCGAGCAGCAGGCCGTCAAGTCGTCGAAGATCGCGCTGCCCGAGGGCGGCACCGGCGACGTCAAGTACCACCACGGCGCGTCGGGCACGTACACGACGCGCTCGGGCAAGCGCCTGACCGTGACGCTGTCGCCGAACCCGTCGCACCTGGAGTTCGTCGACCCGGTCGTGGAGGGCCGCGCGCGCGCCGACCAGACCAGCCGCAAGGG
>JBJMLA010000003.1:0-83187 GCA_045805505.1 Solirubrobacteraceae bacterium | reverse complement strand
CTTCCAGGAGGCCGACCTGTCGGTGCGCGTCGTGCGCGACATCTTCTCCGAGCACTTCGAGCGGGCGGTCGTCGACGACGAGAAGCAGCACCATCGGCTCGTCTCGTTCTTCTCGCGCACCGCGCCCGAGCTGGTCGACCGCGTCGAGCTGCACAGCGGCAAGAAGCCGCTGTTCGAGGAGTGGGGCGTCGACGCCGTCATCGACGGGCTGATGAGCAAGCGCGTCGACCTGCCGTCGGGGGGCTACCTGCTGATCGACTACGCCGAGGCGCTGACGGTCATCGACGTCAACTCCGGCTCGTTCGTCGGGCGCGGCAAGCAGGCCCGCCTGGAGGACACGATCACCAAGACGAACCTCGAGGCGGCCGACGAGGTCGTCAAGCAGCTGCGGCTGCGCGACATAGGCGGCATCATCGTCATCGACTTCATCGACATGGCGCGGGCCCGCAACCGCGACGCTGTGCTCAAGACGCTGCGCGGCGCGCTCGCCGAGGACCGCACCAAGACGTTCACCGCCGAGATCTCCAAGCTCGGCCTGGTCGAGATGACCCGCCAGAACGTCACCGAGGGCGTGCGCGAGATCATGAGCCGCCCGTGCCCGACCTGCGAGGGCGAGGGCGTCATCAAGTCCGAGGAGACCATCGCGATCGAGCTCGAGCGCCGCATGCGCGACGTGGCCACCAGGTCGCTCAAGCGCGTCGAGGCGTTCCTGGTGCGCATCAACCCGCGCGTCAGCGCGCAGTTCACGGGTGACAACGCCCGCGTCCTGCACCAGCTCGAGACCGAGACCGGCAAGGTCTTCTTCTTCGAGGGCTCGGAGGGTCTTCCGCTCGACCACTTCGAGGTCGTCGAGGAGGGCAAGGCCGACGAGATCGCCGAGCGCGCCGTGCCGTTCTCGGCCGGCGACGAGATCAAGGTCCAGATCGTCGAGCCGCACATGTACAACGTCGACGACGCCGTGGCCAAGATCGACGGCTACATCATCAGCGTGTCGGGCGGCGGCCGGCTCGTGGGCTCCAAGGTGCTCGTCCGCATCGACGAGGCGGGGCGCACGTCGGCCCGCGCCACCGTGATCGGCGAGCCCGAGCAGGTGCCCGCCGGAACCCCCGCCCAGACCTTCGAGGGCGACGGGGAAGAGGCGGTAGACTCCAAGCCTCGGCGCCGTGGCCGCAGAGGTGGCCGGCGCCGTTCCGCTGCCAAGGCAGCCGCTACCGAATCAGCTGAGTAGAGAAGCCATGTACGCAATCGTCAAGACCGGTGGAAAGCAGTACCGCGTCGAGAAGGGGCAGAAGCTCCTTGTCGAGCGACTGACCGCCGAAGAAGGTGCCACCGTCAAGCTCGACCCGATCCTCGTGCGGTCCGACGAGATCTCCTTCGGCGACGCGCTCGCCAAGGCGACCGTCTCCGCCAAGGTCCTCGGCCACGAGCGCGGCCCGAAGCTCCGGGTCTTCAAGTTCAAGCCCAAGCGGGGCTACAAGAAGCTCGCCGGTCACCGGCAGGAGCTCACCCGCCTGGAAGTCACCGACATCAAGGTGGGCAGCTAGATGGCGCACAAGAAGGGGCTCGGCTCCTCCCGCAACGGCCGCGACTCCAACGCCCAGCGCCTGGGCGTGAAGGTCTTCGCCGGCGAGTACGTGACCGGCGGCGAGATCATCGTCCGCCAGCGCGGCACCCGCTTCAACCCGGGCGAGGGCGTCGGCATCGGCAAGGACGACACGCTGTTCGCCAAGGCCGCCGGCACGCTGGAGTTCACGACGAAGCGCTCCAAGCGCGTCGTGAACGTCATCCCGGACGCCGCCGAGTAGTGAACCCGGTCGGGGTCGCCAAGGCGGTCTCGGCTGGACGCCTCGTCTTCGGCGTGGCCATGATGGCCGCGCCGTCGAAGGTGATGGCCGGCTGGGTGGGCGAGAAGGAAGCGCAGCGCCCGGCCTTCGACCTGCTGACGCGCTCGTTCGGGGCCCGCGAGATCCTCCTGGGCTTCATCGGCGTGCACGTCTCCGGGACGCCCGGCGTCGGCAAGCGCACGATCGGGACGATGGCCCTGATGGACCTCACCGACCTCGCCGTAACCGTCGCCCACCGCCGCAACCTCCCGAGCTCCGCGCTGCCGATCATGGTCGGCGTGGCGGGCGGTGCCGTGGTCTCGCAGGTGTGGGCCGCGCGTGAGCTTCCGTAGGGACGCGGTCGCGTGAGCGACGAGAAGCGCATGATGATCGCGCTGCCGCTGTTCCTCGTCGGCGCCCTGCTCGCCGCCCTGGTCGGCGCCGCCGCCGGCGCCGTGCCCATGATCCTGGGCCTCGCCGCCCTGCTGTGGGGGCGCAAGGTCGGCGACAACCGCTCGCAGCGCCGCGACTGAGCGACCTGTCGCCGGCGACCGGGCCGTAGGGTTCGGCCGTGGCTGACGACACGCCAACCGCGGGCCTGGCCCAGCCGGTGCTCGCCGGCCTCGTCGCGGCGATCGTCGGGTTCGCGAGCACGTTCGCGGTGGTCCTCGCCGGGCTGCGGGCGGTGGGCGCGACGCCGGCGCAGGCCGCGTCCGGGCTGCTGGCCCTGTGCGTGCTGATGGGGCTGGTGGCGATCGGCCTCGGGCTGCGGACCCGGGTGCCGATCACCGTCGCGTGGTCGACGCCCGGCGCCGCGCTGCTGGTCTCGGCCGGCCACATCGACGGCGGTTTCGCCGCGGCGGTCGGCGCGTTCATGCTCTGCGGCGCGCTGATCGTGCTCTCCGGCTTCGTCCGGCCCCTCGCCGCGGCCATCGCGGCGATCCCCGCGCCGATCGCGGCGGCGATGCTGGCCGGCGTCCTGCTGCCGCTGTGCGTCAAGCCCGTCGAGGCGGTCGCCGACCTTCCCTGGCTGGCCGGGCCGGTGGTGCTGACGTGGGCCGTGCTGATGCGCTTCGCGCGGCCGTGGGCGGTGCCGGGCGCGCTCGCGGCGGCGATCGTGGCGATCCTCATCGACCGCCCGGTGCACCTGGCCGGGAGCCTGCTCCCGCAGGTCACCGCGACCTCGCCGTCGCTGAGCGCCGGAGCGGTCTTCGGGCTGGCCATTCCGCTCTTCGTCGTGACCATGGCCTCGCAGAACCTTCCGGGGCTCGCGGTCATGGCCAACTTCGGGTACCGGCCGCCGCTGCGCCCGATCCTGACCGCCACGGGCGCCGCGACGATGGCCGGCGCGCCGTTCGGCGCGCACGCGGTCAACCTCGCCGCGATCACCGCGGCGCTGTGCGCCGGGCCCGAGGCGCATCCGGACCCGGCGCGGCGCTGGGTCGCCTCGGTCAGCAACGGGGCGTTCTACGTCGCGCTCGGCGTCGCCGCGCCGCTGGCCACCGCGTTCATAGCGGCGTCGCCGGTGCTGGTCATCGAGGCGGTCGCGGGTCTCGCGCTGCTCGGCGCGCTGGCGGCATCGCTCGCCGCCGCGACGGCCGAGGAAGGCCTGCGGGAGGCGGCGATCGTCACCTTCGTCGTCGCCGCCTCCGGCATCACGGTGCTCAGCGTCTCGAGCGCGTTCTGGGGCCTGGCCGCGGGCCTGGCCTTCCGGTTCGCGGTCGGTCGCCGGCGCCCGGCCTAGGGCGTCAGGCCCTTCGAGATCGTGTCGAGCGGCATCGCGGTGAGTTGCACGTTCGAGACGGTGAACGTGCTCCTGCCGCCCGAGCAGGAGATCTCGGTCGCCGCCGACTGCCCCGGACGCCCGTCGGTCTTGCCGGTGTTGTCGAAGGCCATCGGGACGAGCTCGCCCGGCGCGACCGTGGCCCGCACGACATCAGCCGGCGTGTTGTCGGTCGACGTCAGCCGGCAGGTGACGATGCCGGGGCGCGCGCCCGCGCCGCGCTTGCCCACCACCAGCTTGCCCCGGATCAGGTAGCTGTCACCGCCGGCCGGGACGATGAGCTGCGGGGAGACCAGGCGCGTCGCCTTCGCGGGGTACGTGGCCCGGCGGTCCGAGCGGGTGTGGTAGCCGACGTTCTGGATGCGGACGTCCTGGGCCGTCTCGCTCGCGGAGCAGGTGCCGTCGGGCTGGACGGCGCGGACGGCGCCCGAGCCGCTCGAGATGCAGAGGTGGATCTTGTCGGTGTCGCCGTTGTGGGCGACCGCGAGGCCGCCGCCCACCGCCACGAGCAGCGCGACGAACGCGATGGCATGAGCCGAGGTGATCTTCATGCCCCGGATCTACCCCTGATGCGGCGCGGTAGTCGCCGCGCGCGGCTAGGAGCCGGGCTTGGCGGCCATGCAGAAGATCGTCACCATCACGACGAGCCCGAGGAACAGCTCGACGCGCTCGTAGCGGTGGTAGAGCGCCTCGTACTCCGGGCTCCACGCCACGTCGCCCCCGGGGCCGGCGGCGGCGACGTCGGCCTGTGCCATCTCGGCCAGCTTCGCGGTCGTGCCGACGATCCAGCCCCCGGCCAGCGCGATGATGATGATCGCGGTGAACCCGACGCCGACCCACGGCTCGTCCCACGCGTCGGCCTTGGACGCCAGGTAGATGCCGGCGCCCAGCACGAGCAGCGTGCCCGGGCCGGTGAGGATCTTGTTGAGGCGATGCTGGACGTCGTGGACCCCGGGCATCGAGCGCGGGTGGGCGCGGCGCAGGTAGGGAAGCATCAGCGGATAGGCCAGCGGCAGCCCGTAGGCGCCCACCACCGCGATGACGTGCAGCGCGACGAAGACGCCGTAGCTGGTGATGGCGAGCATCAGGCGAGCGCGATCACGCTGCGGATGCCGTCCTGGCGCTCCATCAGCTCGAAGCCGTGGTTGACCTCGTCGAGGGAGAGCGAGTGTGAGACGAACGGTTCGACGTCGATGTCGCCGGCCAGCCAGCGGTCGACGAGATGCGGGACGCCCTCGCGGCCCTTGACGCCGCCGAAGGACGAGCCGGCGACGCGGCGGCCGGTGATGAGGAAGCGGGGCACGATGTCGAGCGTCTCGCCCTTGCCGGCGACGCCGCACATCGTCGCCAGGCCCCAGCCCATCCGCGCCGACTCGACGGCCTGGCGCATGACGGCGACCAGGCCGGTGGCCTCGAAGGTGTAGTCGCAGCCGAAGCCCCCGGTCATCTCCAGCAGCGCGTCGACGACCTGCGGGCCGCCCTTCATGACGTCGGTGGCGCCCTGGCCCTTGGCCAGCTCGAGGCGCTCGTCGCTCATGTCGACGCAGACGATGCGCTCGGCGCCCTGCAGGCGCGCGCCCGCGACGGCGCCCAGGCCGACCATGCCGGCCCCGAAGACCGCGACGGTGCTGCCCGCCTCGACCTTCGCGGTGTACATCGCGGCGCCCAGGCCGGTCGACAACCCGCAGGCGAACAGGCAGGCGCGATCCAGCGGAGCGTCCGGCGAGATCTTGGCCAGCGCGATCTCGGGCATGACGGTCGCCTCGGCGAAGGTCGAGGTGCCCATGAAGTGGCGGATCGGCTCGCCACCGCGAGACAGCCGCGTGGTGCCGTCGGGGAGGTAGCCCTGGTTCTGCTGCTCGCGGATGGCCATGCACAGGTTGGTCTTGGGCGAGCGGCAGTGGACGCACTCGCCGCACTGCGGTGAGAACAGCGTCACCACGTGGTCGCCGGGCTGCAGGCTCGTGACTCCCTCGCCGATCGCCTCGACGATCCCGGCGCCCTCGTGGCCGAGCACGGCCGGGGCGTAGCCCGACGGGTCGGCGCCCGAGGCGGTGTACATGTCGGTGTGGCAGACGCCGCAGGCGTGCAGGCGCACCAGCACCTCTCCGGGCTGCGGGTCGGCCAGCTCGACGTCCTGGACGACGAGCGGCTGTCCGAACTCCTCGAGCACGGCGGCGCGGATCTGCATGCGGCGAAGTCTTCCACGGTTGACCCGCGGGCAAGCGTCTGACTAAGGTCAGAGAAATGGAGGCCGAGATGGTCGAGCAGGTGCGGCGCTTCAGCCGCACGGTCACCCAGCGCGTCGGCGCGCTCGACGACCGCTTCCTGTCCCGCGATCGCTCGCTCGGCGAGGCGCGGGTGCTGTGGGAGATCGGCGACAACGGCTGCGAGGTCCGGATGCTGCGCGCGCGCCTGGGGCTCGACTCGGGCTATCTCAGCCGCCTGCTGCGGGCGCTCGAGGGCGCGGGACTGGTGAAGGTCACGGCCGGCGAGCGCGATCGCCGCGTGCGCAGCGCCCGGCTCACGGCGGCCGGCCGGCGGGAGCGCGCGGTGCTCGACCGCCTCAGCGACCAGTCGGCCGCCGCGCTGCTCGATCCCCTCGACGACGGCCGGCGGCTGAGGCTGGTCGCGGCGATGCGGGAGGTCGAGCGACTGCTGGCGGCCTCCGTGGTGCGCGTGGAGGTCACCGATCCCGAGACGCCCGCCGCGCGTCACTGCCTGGCGCGCTATGCCGCGGAGCTCGACGCGCGTTTCGACGGCGGCTTCGATCCCGCGGTCAGCACGCTCCCCGATCCCGCCGTCCTGCGACCGCCGGCGGGGTTGCTGCTCGTCGCCACGCTGCACGGCGAGCCCGTCGGCTGCGGGGCGCTGCGGTTCCACGATGCGGCGGCGCCCGACATCAAGCGCATGTGGGTCGCGGCGTCCGCGCGGGGCCTGGGCCTGGGGCGGCGGCTGCTGGCCGAGCTCGAGTCCCACGCCGCGGCGCGCGGGGCGGAACGTGTGCGCCTGGAGACCAACCGCGCGCTGACCGAGGCGATCGCCATGTACCGGTCAGCCGGCTATGAGGAGATCCCCGCCTACAACGACGAGCGCTACGCGCACCACTGGTTCGAGAAGCTCATCGGCGCGTCACCTTCTCGCACCCCTTGACCTTGTCGAGCTTGTCGACGGTCGCGCGGTCGTGCTTGCCCGGTCCGCAGTCGACGGTGTCCTGCGCGCCGTCGGCGGCGTTGATGCGGTCGTCGCCGGGTCCGCCGACCAGCAGGTCGGGCCCGGCCTTGCCGGTGATCGCGTCGTCGCCCGCCAGCCCGTAGAGCTTGTCGGCGAAGCGGGTGCCGACGAGCACATCGCGCTTGCGGGTGCCGCGGCGGGTTACGCCGTGCGGGCGCGGTGTGGTGGTCGGATTCGTCGTCGCGGGCGGGACGAGCGGGTTGTCGCTTCCGGTGGGGGGCGGCGTCATGGCCGGCGGCGGGTCGCTGCCGCCGCCCGTCGCGGGCGGGACGACCTCGGGCGCCGGGACCGGCGGCGTCTCGGCGCGGGTGAAGAAGTCCGGGGTGCCCGCTCCGTTGAGGTCGGTGAACGACGCGATGAGGTCGGTCGCCGTCGACGTCCACGTCGCCCGGGTGCCGCCCGCGCTCAGCCAGGGCTTGGCGCTCGGGCCGTTGGCGGCCGCCGTCGCCGAGCCGGGCGCGGAGGACAGCAGCTGCGTGGTGCCCGCGGCGAGGTCGCGCAGGTAGACCTGCGAGCCGTTCCCGGAGAAGCCCGTCACGAGGTTTCTCCCGTCGCTGGCGAAGACCGCCCGCGTGCCGTCGGCGCTCAGGGCGCCCTCGAAGGTCGTGCTGCCGTTGGCCGGCACCGCGGTTCCCGCCGCGACGTCGACGGCGACCCGCCCACCCGTGCTGCGGTCCCAGCGGAACAGGCCGGGGTGGGCGTTGGTGTCGCCGGCGACGATGTCGTCGGAGTCGCTGTAGAACAGGACGTAGCGGCCGTCGGCGCTCGCCCGGGGGTTGTAGCTGAGGCCGTCGGAGGCGACGCCGGGCGACGCGGTGTCGACGAGCGTCGTCGTCGCCCCCGTGACGTCGCGCTGATAGATGTGGTTGGTGTGGGCCGGGACGCCGGGGGTGAGGTCGTCGCCACCGCCCTCGAAGGTGATGTAGCGCCCGTCGTCGGAGATCTGCATCGGGGCGAAGCCGTTGGAGTCGTTCGCGCCGGTGGTCGGGCCCGCGGTGCTGGGGCTGGCGAGGACGGTCGTGTTCGTCAGCAGGTCACGCCGGAAGACGTTGTCCGCGCCGCTGCCCGGGCTCGTGTAGCCGGTGATCAGGTTGTAGCCCTCGGACTGGAAGGCGATGTAGTGCCCGTCACGCGTGATCGTGTAGAGGCTGTTGGGCCCGGCCTCGGTCGTCCCGTTGGACTGGCGTGAGATGTCGGTGCCCGCCGGGTCGACGTCGACGAAGCTGGTGGTCGCGGTCTGCAGGTCGCGGACGACGACGTGGAACTGGCCGAGCGTTCCGCTGACGATGCTCGGCACCTCCATGTCCGAGGACTTGCTCGTCCAGACCACGTAGCGGCCGTTGCCGCTGATCATCGGAGAGAGGCTGCGGTTGTTGCCGGTGGTGGTCGCCGAGACCGTGCTGCGGCTCACGAGCGTGGTCGTGCCGCCCGCGACGTCGCGCAGGAAGATGTCCGGCGCGGTTCCGTTGGCGTTGGCGACGTCGCCGGCCACCAGGTTCAGCGCGGTGGAGTCGAAGGCCACGTAGCGTCCGTCGTCGCTGATCGTCGGGCGCTCCGAGTCGCCGTTGGCGGCGGCCGTGCCGCCGGCGTTGACGCTGACCAGCTTGGTCTCGCCGGTCTTGGTGTCGCGCCAGAAGACGTCGTAGCCGTTGTTGGTGTCGGTCTCCGCGGTCAGGTTCTGCGAGAAGTCCACGAAGGCGACATAGCGGCCGTCGGGCGTGATCGCCTCGCCGCCCGTCGCGTTGCCGAGCGCCAGCGGGGTGTCGTTGCCGCCACTGGTGGCGGTGCTGACGCTCAGGAGGGCGGTCGGGTCCAGCGAGACGGCGCCGGCGGGCGCGGCCGCGACCAGCAGGGTGGCCATCGCGGCGAGAGCGGTGCGGAGCATGAGGCGATCATCCGCCGCCGCTGACGGCGCGTCAGTGTCGGTTCAGTCTCACCCTTCCTGCGCCGTCGGGCGGATCAGGATCTCGTTGACGTCGACGTGGGCGGGCTGGGAGACCGCGTACATCACGGCGCGCGCGATGTCCTCGGGCTGCAGCGCCTCGATCGTCGGCTTGTTCTCGAAGAACGGCGTGTCGACCATGCCCGGCTCGATCGAGGTGACGCGCACGCCGGTCCCGTTGAGGTCCTGGCGCAGCGCCTCGGCCATCGCGGTGACGGCGTGCTTGGTGACGGAGTAGAACGAGCCCGGCAGCGCGCGGCGGCCGGCGACGCTGGAGGTGATCAGGACATGGCCCTTGGCCTCGGTCAGCGCGGGAATGGCGGCGCGCACGGTGTAGGCGGCGCCCAGGACGTTGGTGAGGACCATGTCGCGCCATTCCTGCGGATCGCCCTTGAGCCAGCCGCGGGCGCCGCCGAAGCCGGCGTTGGCGAAGACGGCGTCGACGCGGCCGAACTCGTCGATCGCCCGCTGGATGAGCGCTTCGTTGTCGGCCCATTCCGTGACGTCGGTGGTGACGGCGATCCCGCCGGTCTCGGTGGCCAGCGCCTCGATCTTCTCGGCGCTGCGGGCGGCGAGCACGACGCGGTGGCCGGCCTCGGCGGCCTGGCGGGCAGTGGCGGCGCCGATGCCGCTCGACGCGCCGGTGATGACGAAGACGGGAGAGTCGGCCATGGTCCTGACCGTACCCTGAGACGCGTGCTCTACGACAAGGCACGGATCTTCGTCTCCGCCGGTGGCGGCGGCAACGGCTGCTTGAGCTTCCGGCGCGAGGCCAATGTGCCCATGGGCGGACCCGACGGCGGCGACGGCGGCCACGGCGGCGACGTGATCCTGATCTGCGACGACTCGATGCGCGACCTGCAGACCTTCAAGCGCAGCGCGCACTACAGCGCGGGGCGCGGCCGTCACGGCGAGGGCGACAACAAGCACGGCGCGCGGGGCAACGAGCTGCTCGTCAAGGTCCCGCCGGGCACCCAGGTCACCACCGAGGACGGCACGGTCTATGACCTGGTCATCCCGGGCCAGCAGGTGCTGGTCGCGCGCGGCGGGCTGGGCGGCAAGGGCAACCGCCGGTTCGTCTCGCCGACGCGCCAGGCGCCGCGGCTCGCGGAGAAGGGCCTGCCCGGCGACGAGCAGTGGGTCGACCTGCAGCTCAAGCTGCTGGCCGACGTCGGGCTGGTCGGCGTCCCGAACGCCGGCAAGTCCTCGATGCTCGCGCGCATGACCCGGGCCACGCCGAAGGTCGCCGGCTATCCGTTCACGACGCTCGAGCCGCACCTCGGCACGCTCGACGGCGACGATCGCCAGCTCGTGGTCGCCGACATCCCGGGGCTGATCGAGGGCGCCTCGGAGGGTGCGGGCCTCGGCCACGACTTCCTCGCCCATGTCGAGCGCACGCGGCTGCTCGTCCACGTGCTCGATCTCGCGCCGCTCGACGGCAGCGACCCGATCGACAACTACGAGACGATCGAGGCCGAGCTCGCCGCGCACGACCCGCGCCTGGCCGCGCTGCCGCGGATCCTGGCGCTGTCGAAGGCCGACCTCGTGCCGCCCGACGAGGCCGAGGCCGCCGCCGAGATGTGGCGCGAGAAGTTCGCGCTCCCGCCGGGCGAGGCGTGGGAGGTCCCCGACCCGGCCGACGAGGTGCCCGTGCTCATCACCTCGAGCGCGACAGGTCTGGGGCTCGACGAGCTCGCCAAGCAGCTGTTCTTCCGCGTGCCGGTCGCGCCGCACGTGCCCGTCGAGGAGCTGCCGGGGGAGGACGCGCTGGCCGAGCACCAGACCTTCCGCCCCGGCGGGGTGGGCTACAGCGTCGAGCGCGAGGACGACCTGTTCGTCGTCAGCGGCCCGCGGATCGAGCGCCTGCTGGCGCGCCACGACCTCGAGAACGAGGAGGCGCTCGCGCACGTGGAGAAGACGCTGCACAAGATGGGCGTGGTCCGCGAGCTCGAGGCGCTGGGCTTCGAGCCGGGCGACGACGTCGAGATCGCCGGCGTCGTGTTCGAGCTGACGTAGGCTGCGGCGGCCCATGGCGCGCGTGGTCATCAAGCTCGGGTCGAGCATCGTCGCCGACGATGGCGGGGTCCTGCGCGCGGACGTGCTCGCCGGGATCTGCGCGGCGGTCGCCGACCGGCACGCGGCGGGCGACGACGTGGTCGTGGTCTCCAGCGGCGCGATCGCCCGCGGCATGGAGGTCATGGGCCTGGCCGCGCGCCCGCGCGAGATCGAGGACCTGCAGGCGGCCAGTGCCGTGGGGCAGGGCAAGCTCTACCGCGTCTACGACGAGCTGCTGGCGGCGCGGGGGGTGACCAGCGCCCAGATGCTGCTGACGTTCTTCGACCTCAGCGCGCGGGGGCACTACCTCAACGCGCGCCGAACGCTCAACCGGCTGCTCGCTTGGCGGGTCGTGCCGGTCATCAACGAGAACGACTCGACCGCCACCGACGAGATCTCCTTCGGCGACAACGACTTCCTGGCCGCGCAGGTGGCCATCCTCACCGGCGCCGACCTGCTCGTCCTGCTCACCGACATCGACGGGCTGTTCACCGCGGATCCGCGGGTTGAGGCCGGCGCCGAGCTCGTGGGGGAGATCACCGACTTCGAGGCACTGCACACGCTCGACATCGGCCACGGGACCTCGGCGCTCGGCACGGGCGGGATGCGCTCGAAGGTCGTCGCCGCGGAGATGGCCACGGCGGCGGGCATCCCGGCGGTGATCTGCAACGGGCTGCACGAGGCGCAGCTGCGGGCGGCGCTGGCCGGCGAGCCGGCGGGCACGCGCTTCCCGGCGCGGGCGCAGGGCTACTCGTCGTTCAAGCTCTGGCTGCGCTACGCCAAGCCGACCCGCGGGACCCTCGTGGTCGACGCGGGGGCCGAGCGCGCGCTGCGCGAGGGCGGCACGAGCCTGCTGCCCGTCGGCATCGCCGAGATCCGCGGCTCGTTCGACGCAGGCGACGCCGTGGAGGTCACCGCGAGCGGCGGCAAGCTGCTGGGCAAGGGCATCGCCTCCTACGCGGCCGACGAGCTGCGCCGCGTCAAGGGCATGCACTCGGCCCAGGTGCGAGAGACGCTGGGCGGCGCGGCCGAAGAGGCCGTCCACCGCGACTACTTCGTCCTCGCCTGATTGGGGGTCAGACCCTTCATGAAGGGTCAGACCCTTAATGTGGTGTTCGCATGGCGATAGCTGAACGATCCGTGACCGACGTGTGCGTTGCCGCGCGCGCCGCGGCGAGGAAGCTGGCGGCGCTCGACAGCGGTGCCAAGGACGATGCGCTGCACGCGATCGCCGATGCGCTCGAAGCGCGCAGCGACGAGATCGTCGAGGCCAACGCGCGCGACATGGAGGCCGGCCGCGAGGCGGGCCTGTCCGACGCGCTGCTCGACCGGCTGATGCTCGATCCGGGGCGCATCGCCGCGATCGCCGCGCAGGTCCGCGACATCGCCGCATTGCGGGATCCGGTGGGCGAGGTGATCGAGGGCTTCCGGCTGCCCAACGGGCTCGACGTGCGCAAGGAGCGCGTGCCGCTCGGCGTCGTCGCCGTCGTCTACGAGGCGCGGCCCAACGTGACGATCGACGCCGCGGCCCTGTGCCTGAAGTCGGGCAACGCGATCGTGCTGCGGGGCTCGTCGAGCGCGGCGCACTCCAACGCCGTCCTGGCCGGCATCGCCGCCGAGCACGCGCCGGAGGGCGCGATCCAGCTCGTGGGGGGCGGCCGCGAGGCGCTCGCGGACCTCGCGCGCCAGGAGGGGCTCGTCGACCTGATCATCCCGCGCGGCGGTGAGGGCCTGAAGGCCGCGCTGCGCGAGCTCGCGACGGTGCCGGTGATCTACGCGGCGTCGGGCAACTGCCACGTCTACGTCGACGCCGTCGCCGACCTGTTCGCCGCCGAGGCCATCGTCCTGAACGCCAAGACCCAGCGTCCCGGCGTCTGCAACGCGGCCGAGACGCTGCTCGTCCACGCCGACGCGGCGGCGCAGTTCCTGCCC
This sequence comes from Solirubrobacteraceae bacterium, assembly GCA_045805505.1. GTDB lineage: Bacteria > Actinomycetota > Thermoleophilia > Solirubrobacterales > Solirubrobacteraceae > BP-464. The sequence continues at coordinate 70,418 of JBJMLA010000003.1, read as the reverse complement.
CGGGCGCTGCGGGCGCTGCACGACGCCGGCGTCGAGCTGCGCGTCGACGGACGGGCGCGCGCGCTGGCGGGGGAGAACCTCGCTGCCGAGCTGCACGACGCCGAGGAGTCCGACTGGGACGAGGAGTTCCTGGCGCTGGTCCTGGCCGTCAAGGTCGTCGACTCCGTCGAGGAGGCGATCGCGCACGTCAACGCGCACGGCTCCGGCCATTCCGAGGCGATCGTCACGCGCGACGCCGAGTCCGCGCGCGCCTTCCGCCTGGGCGTCGACGCCGCGTGCGTGTACGTCAACGCGTCGACGCGCTTCACCGACGGCGGAGAGTTCGGCATGGGCGCCGAGATCGGCAACTCGACGCAGAAGCTCCACGCGCGCGGCCCGATCGGCCTGCGCGAGCTGTGCACCTTCAAGTACGTGGTCGAGGGCGACGGCCACATCCGGCCCTGAGTCGGATCGGCCTCATCGGGGGGACGTTCAACCCGCCCCATCTGGGGCACCTGATCTGTGCCGCCGAGGCGATGGAGCAGCTGCTGCTCGACCGCGTCGACCTGCTGCCGGTGTCCCAGCCGCCGCACAAGACGCTCCTGGCGGACCCCGGCCCGGAGGTGCGCCTCGAGCTGTGCCGCGCAGCCGTCGCGGGCGACTGGCGGCTGGGGGTCTGCGACGCAGAGGTCCGCCGTGGAGGGCCGTCGTTCACTGTCGATACCCTGAGGGAGCTTGATGGGAGCGACGAGCTGACCTTCATCGTCGGTGGCGACATGGCCCTGAGCCTGTCGACCTGGCGGGAGCCCGCCGAGATCCTGAGCCGCGCCCGCGTGGGCGTGGCCGAGCGCGGTGACATCCGCCGCGTCGACATCAAGCGCACGCTGGCCTCGCTCGGCTCGGCACCCATCGACTTCTTCACCATGCCCCGCATCGACATCTCCTCCACCGACATCCGCGCGCGCATCGCCGCCGGCCGCTCCGTGCGCCACCTCGTGTCGCCGGCGGTGGCCGACATCATCGAGGGCCGGGGGCTCTACGCATGACGCCCGAAGCCCTCGCCGAGCTGTGCGCCGCGCACGCCGCCGACAAGAAGGCGATCGACGTCGTCGAGATCGACCTGCGCGGCGTCTCGGGCTACACGGACTACTTCATCGTCTGCTCGGGCAACACCGACCGCCAGACCAAGGCGATCCACGACGGCATCCACAAGGCGCTCAAGGACGACCATGGCCTGCTGCCCCGCCGCGTCGAGGGCCTGACCGAGGGCAAGTGGGTCCTCATGGACTACCTCGACGTCGTCGTCCACGTCTTCACGCCCGACACCCGCGGGCACTACCGCCTCGAGCAGCTGTGGGGCGACGTCCCCTCGCGCAAGTACGCGCCCGGGCAGCCCGAGCTGCCCGTCAGCGCGGCGTGATCTCGCGCATCAGCGCGCGAGCGGCCTGAACCGCGAGGTCACGGTTGTAGGTGACCGCGAAGTCGAACCGGCGGCGGCTGTCCTCGACGTCGTCGCCGAGGTCGCGGCCGACGAAGGCCGCGGCGAAGTGGGGGGCGACCACGGTGACGTTCCACTCGAGCGCCAGCGGGTTGTCCGGGCCCAGGTGCCCGCCGCGGACGCCGGGGGCCGGCTCCTCGGGGATCTCCTGGCCGAGCGCGGCGACGAAGGCGAGCTCGCCGGCGAGCGCGCTGTAGCGGTCGCGCGTGCGCTGGGTGAAGTGCCGCGACTTCTGGAATGCGGAGATGACGATGGTCGACTCGCCCTGCAGCGCAGCCTGGCGCTCGAGCTGGCGGCTGATGGTCAGCAGCAGCGCCTTCTCGCCGCGGCGGACCTCGCGCTCGCTCGTGACGATCTCGAACGGGCTGCGCGGGTCGTTGATCGCCTCGCGCAGGCGTGAGCCGATCGGGGCGGGCGCAGCCTCGAAGGTGTCGGGAAGCGGCCCGGGGCGGCCGAAGTGCCAGCCCTGGCCGTAGTCGGCGCCCAGGGCGCGGGCGACCTCGATCTGCTCGGCGGTCTCGATGCCCTCGGCGATCAGCGGCGCGCCGGTGCGCTCGGCCTCGGCGCTGACGGCGTTGGCGACCGAGGCGAGGTGGACGGTCGGACTGCTCTGCACGAGCCGCATGTCGAGCTTGATGACGTCGGGAGCCAGCAGGGGCATCAGCGCGAGCGAGCGCGGGACCGCGCCGACGTCGTCGAGCGCGATGGCCGACCCCACCGCGCGCAGGCGGTCGATCATCAGCAGCATCTCGGCGGGGCGGCTGGCGATGGCCTGCTCGGTGATCTCGACGACCACGTCGAGCTGCTCGTTGGCGTCGCGGACCGTCTCGCGGGCGAAGTCGGGTGGAAGCGCGTCGACCGCCTCGGCGGCGACGTTGACGAAGAGGCGCAGCGACCGGGGGAGCCCGGCATCGAGCGCGCCGCGGAGCGCCGCGACCCGGCACTGCCAGTCGAGCTCGACGAGCCGGCCGGCCTCGCGGGCGGCGGCGAAGAGGAGGTCGGGGCGCTCGAGCCCGGAGCCCTCGGGGCCGCGGGCCAGCGCCTCGTAGGCGACGACGCGACCGCTCACGAGCTCGACGATCGGCTGATAGACCGAGCGGACGCTGCGCTGCTCGAGGATTTCGTCGATCGACATGGTGCGGTTAGACGGCAGGATCTGAAGAGCCATACGGAGGTGATCGGCAGACCGACGTGTGGCTTCAACGCTCTGGTTTGCGGCGTGACAAAGACAAGAGGCCGCCCGGGGGCGGCCTCTTGGACATCCAGTGGAGCTGAGGGGGCTCGAACCCCTGACCTTCTGGCTGCCAGCCAGACGCTCTTCCAGCTGAGCTACAGCCCCTGGAACGGACCATCTTAGCGAGCCCGCGCGTCAGGTTTTCGCGGAGGATGCGGGTTCTTCCTTCCGGCGCTCTTGACCGGGCCCGACCGCCCTGGGAGGTTCATCCCAGACGCGGAACCGGACCACAAAGAGCGAGGCCATGAGGACGCAAGGCCCGCCACCCTGAGACCGGGACGTCGCTTGCGACGATCCGGAGGAGGGTTCCTCGAGTGGGCTGGGACCGCGTCGCTTTTCGTTAACGCCGCGGCAGGAACTCGGGAACGTCGAGGTCCCCGCCGGACGGCGACGGACGGCGCGGCCGCGGATCGGACTCCAGCGGCGGGCCGGGCGAGGCCTGGTCGAGCCGCGCGGTCATCGCCGCGTGGGCCATCTTGATGTCGCGCAGCAGCCGCTCGGCGTTGGCGCGCAGCGACGTGGAGAGGTCGCGCAGGTCCGTCGACAGCTCGGTGCCGTCGGCCAGGACGTCGCGGGCGGCGGAGCGGGCCTCGGCGGTCGTGGCGCGCGCTTCGTCGCGGGCGCCCGCGCGGAGCTTGTCCGCCTCCGCCTCGGCCGCGGTCAGGGCCTCGGCCAGCAGCGACGTGCGCTCCGCCTCGGCGGCCTCGCGGACGCTTGCCGCCTCGGCGTGGGCCACCGCGGCCTCACCCGAGATCCGCTCGGCCTCGGCGCGCGCGGCGGCGATGATCTCGGCCGCCTCCTGCTCGGCGGCGACCACGCGGTACTCGGCGGCACGGTCGGCCTCGGCGATGCGCTCGCGCGCCCGCTGCTCGGCATCGGCGCGCAGCTGCTCGGCGGCCAGCTCGGCCGCCTGCACGATCTGCCCGACCTGGGAGGCTGCGTCCACGACCAAAAGCGTAGATCCCGCCGGGGCGGAGGGCCGCAAGAACACGGTCACCGTCTAGCCTGCGCCGGACCGAGATGGCCGACTACTTCTACGACCCCAAGGAGATCGAACCCCGCTGGCAGCAGGTGTGGGCGGACGAGCGCACCTGGGAGGTCTCCAACGACGAGCTCGACGGCGACACCTCCTACGTCCTGGAGATGCTCCCGTACCCGTCCGGCGAGCCGCACATCGGCCACCTCAAGGTGTACTCCGTCGGCGACGCCGTCGCGCACTTCCACCGCCGCGGTGGGCGCCGCGTGCTGCACCCGATGGGCTACGACGCGTTCGGCCTGCCGGCCGAGAACCACGCGATCAAGACCGGCCAGCATCCGAGCGTCTCGACCAACGCGGCGATCAAGGAGTTCCAGAAGCAGTTCCGCGAGTGGGGCATCTCGATCGACTGGACCCGGGAGTTCGGCACCCACGAGCCGCGCGTGTACCGCTGGACGCAGTGGATCTTCCTGCAGCTCTTCGAGGCCGGCCTGGCCTACAAGAAGGAGGCGGCGGTCAAGTGGTGTCCCAACGACGCCACCGTCCTGGCCAACGAGCAGGTCATTGACGGCCGCTGCGAGCGCTGCGGCGCCGAGGTCGAGGTGCGCCAGCTCGAGCAGTGGTTCTTCCGCATCACCGACTACGCCGACCGCCTGCTCGACGACCTCGAGGACATCGAGTGGCCCGAGCACGTCAAGATCATGCAGCGCAACTGGATCGGCCGGTCGGAGGGCGCCGAGGTCACGTTCCGCTGCGAGGAGCTGGGCATCGACTACCCGGTCTTCACCACGCGGCCCGACACGCTGTTCGGCGCGACGTTCTTCGTGATGGCGCCCGAGCACCCCGACGTGATCCGGCTGGTCGAGGGCACGCCGCAGGAGCAGGCCGTGCGCGACTACGTCAACCACGCGGCCAACGAGTCGGTCGAGGAGCGCGGCGACGCCGACAAGGTCAAGACGGGCGTTGCGCTGGGCCGCACGGTCACCAACCCGGTCAACGGCGAGCAGATCCCGATGTTCGTCGCCGACTACGTGCTCATGGAGTACGGCACCGGCGCGATCATGGCCGTCCCCGGCCACGACGAGCGCGACTTCGACTTCGCCCAGGCCTTCGGCCTGTCCGTCAAGCGCGTCGTCAGCGACCCCGACGGCGGCGACCTGCCCTACGTCGGCGACGGCCCGCTGACCAACTCGCATCCCGACTTCGACGGGCTGCACAACCGCGAGGCGCTGCAGAAGATCGTCGAGTGGGTCGACCGCGAGGGCAAGGGCCACAGCTCGATCAACTACCGCCTGCGCGACTGGCTGGTCTCCCGCCAGCGCTACTGGGGCTGCCCGATCCCGATCGTCAATTGCGCGAAGTGCGGCATGGTCCCCGTGCCGGAGGACCAGCTCCCGGTCGAGCTGCCGAACATCAGCGACTACAAGCCGAAGGGCAAGTCACCGCTGGCCGCCGCCGAGGACTGGGTCACCACGACCTGCCCGCAGTGCGACGGCCCGGCGCTGCGCGAGACGGACACGATGGACACGTTCGTCGATTCGTCCTGGTACTTCCTGCGCTACTGCGACGCCAACAACGACGAGGCCGCGTGGGACCCCGAGGTCATCGCGCGGTGGATGCCCGTCGACCAGTACATCGGCGGCGTCGAGCACGCGATCCTGCACCTGCTCTACGCGCGGTTCTTCACGAAGGCGCTCGCCGACCTCGGACACCTGCCCGACTCGGTGCAGGAGCCGTTCGCCAAGCTCTTCACGCAGGGCATGATCACCAAGGACGGGGCGAAGATGTCCAAGTCCAAGGGCAACGTGGTCTCGCCCCAGGCGATCGTCGAGCGCTACGGCGCGGACACCGCCCGCTGCTACATCCTGTTCATCGGGCCCCCCGATCAGGACGCCGACTGGAGCGACTCCGGCGTGGACGGCATGCAGCGCTTCCTGGGCCGCCTGTGGCGCACCTGCGCCGAGGCGGCCGACGAGCTGCGCGACGACCCGATCCCCGACGAGGTCGGTCCCGACGCCACGCGCATCCTGCGCAAGGCGCACTGGGCGATCGAGAAGGTCACCGCCGACATGGCGGGTCGCTTCTCGTTCAACACGGCGATCGCCGCGGTGATGGAGCTCATCAACGAGGTCACGCCGGCCAAGCGCGGCGACGCCGATCCGGGGAGCGTGCGCTTCGCGCTGGCCACCGCCGCCTCGCTGCTCTTCCCGTTCGCTCCGCACGCCGCCGCCGACGCCTACCACCGCCTCACGGGCGAGCGCGTCTGGGAGGAGCCGTGGCCGGCCGCCGACTCCGCCTACCTCGAGGCCGACACCTTCGAGCTCGTCTGCCAGGTCAACGGCAAGGTCCGCGACCGCATCGAGGCGCCGGCGGGCGCGAGCCAGGACGAGCTCAAGGAGCTGGCGCTGGCCCAGCCCAACATGCACGCGCACGTCGACGGCAAGGAGGTCGTCAAGACGATCGTCGTGCCCGGCAAGCTCGTCAACGTCGTCGTCCGCGGCTAGCTCGCCGCCGGCGCCACCACCTGCTGGACCAGCGGCTCGGGGACCTCGGAGGTCGTCGACTCCTTCAGGCACGTGACCGAGACGCGGGTCGACCGGCCCCGGATCCCGAACGTCCACTGGCGCCCGAACGGGATCGACGTGACGAGCGTTCCGTGCCGGGCGCCCGTCACCCCGCCGGCGACGGCCTGGTAGTGGCGCGGGCAGCTGAACGTCTTGACGAAGTCGGCGGGCACCGTCTTGGCCAGCGTCTTGACGTGCAGGCGATGGACGTGGTTGATCCGCTGGGTGGTCAGCCGCTCCAGGCACGTGTATCGCGCGTCGGCGGTCAGGCTTCCCTCGGTGCTCGGCCGGATCGGGATCTGGCCCGCCGCACAGGACTTCACGCCGTCGGGCGCCTGCGCCGGGAGGCCGTCGAGCACGAGCGTGTGACCCTCGGCCCACGGCGACAGGCACTTGACGTAGAGGCGGACCCGCGCCCGCTTGCTCGAGGTGTTCCTCAGGACGAAGGGCCAGCGCGTGGCCCTGGTCCCGCCACCCGAGGTGACGACGCGGAGGTCGCCGGCGTCGGGGCCGCCGAGGCCGCCCGCGGTGACGATGTCGGTCTTGCCCGCGCAGCCCACCGACCGCGACAGCGTCTGGCCGGCGCCGATCGACGTGTTGAGCGAGCGCTCCGACATCAGCAGGCTCTGCGGCCCGGGACCGGCACCCGGGGTCGCCGTGTTGGTCGACGACGTCTTCGTGCCCACGCAGATGACGCCGAAGCTCACGAAGCCGGTGTCGCGATTGGGGTTGACGAAGCGGAAGCGGTCCTGGTCGCCCTGGTAGCCGATGCCCACCAGGCGCAGGCCGTTGGCGTTGGAGGCCTCGCTGATCGACCACGTCGGGGCGATCGCGTAGTAGCCGCTGGGGCACGAGACGCCCTGCTCGTAGTAGCTGCCGCTGAACTGCAGCTGCTTGTTGACGAACTGGACCGACGCGTCGAGGTAGTGCTGGTGGCTGCGGCCCTCACCGGTGGCGGCCGTCGTCAGGTGGTTGAGGCACGCGACGTTGGCGTAGAGCGTGTAGGCGACCTGCGCGGTGTTGCCGCCGAGGCCGAAGTCCTGGCTGTCGCCGAGCACGTACCCGCTGCCGCCGCTGGCCTGGGCCACGGTCGGCGCGACCGAGATCAGCTGGCGGTAGCCCGCGTCCGGGTCGAAGACCCAGCCCGCACCGGCCGGGATGTAGCCCCCGGAGGCCGCCGCAGCGTTGCCCTCGCAGGGCAGGTTCAGGCCGCTGCCGAACTGCCGGGCCGCGGCGACGGGCAGGGCGTCGTCGAAGCGGTCGGCGAAGGTGATGGTGTGCTGGTTTCCGCTGCCGCCGCTCGTCGTCGGCTTGACGCAGGAGATCATCAGCTTGACCTGGGCGGCCTGGTTGCCGCTGCGTGTCGTGTTGATGAGCTCGTAGAACCACTTGGCCGGATCGTTGTCGGGAGTCGACGTGCGGATCCGGACGTTGGTCAGCAGGCCGCCGGGCGCCGTGTCGACGCGCACCGAGCCCTGGATGACGCGGTAGCCCGAGCTGCAGGACGCGCGAAGGGTCGTGACCGCGCCGCCGGACGGGACCTCGGCGAAGATCTCCTGCTTGTCGAACTGGAGGTCGTGCTGGTGGGTCGCCTGTGCGGCCGCGGGGGACAGTGCGAGGGCGAGCAGCACGAACGCGGCGGGGACGATGCGGGGCATCTGGACCTTCCTTGGCCGTTGGGGTGGCGCGACCCTATCCGGGTTGCCGGGGTGGTTGCACGGTTTTGTGACGGTCGGCGGGCGATGCACAACGGAGGCGCACGTACCGTCGCCGCATGGCTCATCTGACGCGCACGCAGCTCATCGCCTACGCCGTGACCGGGCTGGCCGTGCTGGTGCTCGGCGGCCGCTGGCCGGCGCACGGGAGCGGGGAGGAGCCGGCGCCGGCGGCGGCGGTGCAGGCGCCGAGCGACGGCGCTCAGGGCGAGCGGGAGCGGTCGGTCAGCACGCCGTCGGGTGCGTCGGTGGTCCACGTCGCCGGCGCGGTGCGGCGGCCCGGCGTCTACCGGCTGGACGCGGGCGCGCGCGTCAAGGATGCGGTGGCGCGGGCCGGCGGGGCGACGGGCAAGGGCGACGTCAACGCGATCAACCTCGCGGCGCTGGTGCAGGACGGGGCCCAGGTCCTGGTGCCGCGGCGCGCGCCGGCGGCGACGGGCGCGGCGATGGCCGGTGGCGAGACGGCCGCGGCGGGCGGTGCGCCGCCCGCGCCCGTCAACCTCAACAGCGCGAGCCTGGAGGAACTGCAGACGCTCGACGGCGTCGGCCCGGCGACGGCGGCCGACATCGTCGAGTACCGCACGCAGAACGGCGGCTTTCGCAGCATCGACGACCTCGACCAAGTGCCCGGCATCGGGCCCAAGACGATGGAGGCCCTGCGCGACAAGGTGGTGGTGTGACCCCGAGGCGCTGGGTCGCCTCGCTCGCCGCGCATCCTCGCCATGTCGTTCTCGCCGCCGCGGTCGGCGGGCTGGTCGCCGGGCCGCGCGCGCCGTGGGCGGCCTGGGCGGCGGCCGGACTGCTGCTCGCGCTCGGCCTCGCGGCCGGCGGGGCGCTGCCGCGTGGTGTCGTGGCGACGCGAACCGCCCTGCCGCTGCTGGCCGCCGCCGTCGTCGTGCTGGTGGCCGGCGCGGGTGCGCGGGCGCGGCTGGCGGCGATCGACCGGACGACCCTGGGGCCGTGGCTGGGCCATGCCGTCGATGTGACGGGCTACGTCCTGCGGCCGCCGCGGGCCCGCTCGTTCGGGCGCAGCGCGGTCCTTGTCGGTGTGCGGTACGGGCCGGGGGCGGGCGAGCGGCTGCTGGTCGAGACCACGGGAGCGGTTCGCGCGGGCGTGGGAGATGAGGTGCGGGCGCGTGGCGGGCTGCGGCCGCTGCCGGAGTTCGAGGCAGCGATGCGCCGCGCCGGGGCGCACGCGCTGCTGAACGCCCCGTCGGTCGTGGCCACCGGACGGCTTCGGGGCGGCGTCCTCGGCGCGGTCGACGGCGTCCGCCGCCGGGCCGAAGCCGCGCTGCGGACGGGCCTGCCGCCGCCGCTGGCCGGACTCGAGCGGGGCATGGTGCTCGGCGAGGACGCGGAGCTGACCGACGACATGACCGAGGACTTCCGGGCCAGCGGGCTGGCGCACCTGGTCGCGGCCAGCGGCGCCAACGTCGCGTTGCTCGCCGCGCTCGTCCTCGCGCTGGGTGCCGCGATGGGCCTCCCGCGGACGCCGCGGCTGTGGCTCGCGGTCCTCCTCGTGGCGGGCTACGTGCCGCTGGCCGGGGGCGGCCCGTCGATCCAGCGCGCCGGGATCATGGGCGCGGCGACGCTCGTCGCGGCGCTGGCCTCGCAGCCGGCGTCGCGCTGGTATGCCGTGCTGCTGGCGGCGGCCACGACGCTGGCGCTCGACCCGCGGGCGGTGGAGGATCCCGGGTGGCAGCTGAGCTTCGCCGCCGTCCTGGCGCTGCTGGCGCTCGCGCCGCCGCTGCGCGCGGCGCTCGGCCGGCGGCTGCCGTCCGCCGTGGCCGACGCGCTGGCGGTCTGCCTGGCCGCGAGCCTCGCCACGGCGCCGCTGATCGCGCTGCACTTCGGCCGGGTGTCCTGGGTGACCATCCCGGCGAACCTCCTGGCGGTGCCCGCGGTGGCGCCCGTGATGTGGCTGGGCTCAGCGGCGGCGGCCGTCGGGCAGCTCGGCGCCGGCCTCGCCGCACCGCTCAACGCGGTGGCCGCCTGGCCGCTGGCCTTCGTCGCCTGGGTGGGACGCACGGGCGCGGCGCTGCCGGGCGCCAACGCCGAGGTCGCACTCGGCCTGCCGCTCGCGCTGCTGTGGGCCGGCCTGCTCGCCGCGTTCTCGTCACGCCGGGTCCGGAAGACCGCGGGCGAGCGCGGACGGCGTCTCGGAGCGCCGCTGCTCGCGACCGTCCTGGTCGCCGCGGTCCTCCTCGGCGCGGGCACCCGCGCGGCGCCGCCCTCCGGCCTGTCGGTGGCGGCGCTGGACGTGGGCCAGGGGGACGCCACGCTCATCCGCGACGGCCCGTACGCCGTCCTCTTCGACGCCGGCCCGCCCGACGGGCCGATCCTGCGCCGGCTCGACGAGCTCGGCGTCGGCCGGCTCGACCTGCTGGTGGTCACGCACGCCCAGGCCGACCACGAGGGCGGCGCCGCGGCCGTGCTCGGCGAGCTGCCGGTCGGCCTCGTGCTCGACGGCCGCGACGGCGTCGCGTCGCCCGACGGCGAGCGCTTCGCCGCCGTCGCCCGCGCCCGGGGCGTCCGTCTGCTGACGCCGGCCGCGGGCCAGCGGATCCGCGTCGGGCCGATCGTCGTCGACGTGCTGTCGCCCCGCGCGGAGCCCGCCGCGCTGCACGCCGGCGAGGACCCGAATCAGCGGGCGATCGTCGCGCGGCTGTCCGACGGCGCCTTCTCGATGCTCCTCACGGCCGACGCCGAATCAGACGTGCTGCGCTCGCTGCCGCTCGCGCCCGTCGACGTCCTGAAGGTCTCCCATCACGGCAGCGACGACCCCGGGCTGCCCGCGCTGCTGACCCGCCTGCGCCCGGCGACCGCCCTGATCGAGGTCGGCCGCCACAACACCTACGGGCACCCGGCGCCCGCGACGCTCGAGGCGCTGCGGGGCCTCGACGTCCGCCGCACCGACACCGACGGAACGGTCGTCCTGCGGCCGTAGAGTGCAACACGGTGCCCGCCTTCAAGACCGCCTACCTCATCCACGGCGACGATCACGGCCGGATCGGCGAGCGCCGCCACCGCCTGCGCGAGCTCGCCGAGAAGGAGAGCGGCGTCAACGGCGTCGAGCTCTTCGAGGGCGAGGCCTCGGCCCCCGAGGCGGTCGCCAACGCGCTGCTGGCCATGACCTTCGCCATCGGCCGCCGCTTCGTGATCGTCGACGGCGTCGAGCGCTGGAAGGACAGCGAGGTGGCCGATACCGTCGCGCCCGCGCTGGCCGCGATGGGCGACGACACGACCGTGGCCTTCTTCGCGCGCGAGGACGGCCGCATGAAGGCGCCGGCCAAGCTCGCCGACGCGGTCAAGAAGGCCGGCGGCGACATCGCCGCCGAGATGGCGCTCAAGGCCAAGGACCTCCCGCGCTGGCTGATGGGCGAGGCGACGAAGCTCGGCATCGAGCTCGACGGCGCCGGCGCCCAGGCGCTCGTCGCCCACGTCGGCGAGCGCCAGCAGCGGCTGCTGCGCGAGATCGAGAAGCTCGCGCTCGAGCACGGCCAGGGCGCGCGCATCGGCGTCTCGGAGGTCGAGGAGGTCGCCGCCGATTCGGCCGAGCGCCAGGTCTGGGGGTTCGTCGACGCGCTCGTCACCCGCGACACCCGCACCGCCACCCGCCGCTTCCTCGAGCTGCGGGCCCAGGGCGAGGCGATGCCGCGGCTGATCCCGAGCATGGCGCGACGCCTGCGCGAGGTCCTCTCGGTGGCCGAGCGCCTGCGGGAGGGCGAGAGCCCGGCCCAGGTCAAGGCGACCACCAAGGGCGCCCCCTGGCAGGTCGACAAGCGCATCAAGGAGGCCCGCAACGCCGACGCCGACGTGCTGCGCGCGGCGCTCGTGGCGCTGGCCGACCTCGAGCTCGACACCCGCGGCGGCAGCGAGCTCGACGACGACACCGTCGGGCTGCGTGCCATCGCCGCGATGACCGCCTAGGGCGCGACCCCCGCGAACGCCGCCGCCGGTCCGTAGATCCGGTAGAGCATGTAGGCGCCGGTGCCGGCCTCGCCGCAGCGCGCGTCGAACAGCGCGGTGGCGGTGGCATCGGGCAGCACGGTGCCGTACCCGAGGGTCCGCGTGCCCTGCACCGGGCCGCCGGCCCAGCGATGCAGCCGCAGCAGGATGCCGCGGCGCAGACCCTCGCCGGCGAGGCGCCAGTCGCGACAGCGATACTGGCCGAGGCCCCTGGTGGTCAGCGTCACCGGCTCAAGCCACGAGGCCGCCGCGTCGCCGGAGGGCACCGCGACCGCACGGATCCGCGCGCGTGAGGAGGGCGGGCCGCCCGGCGTCTGCGTCCAGGAGCAGGCCGTCTGATTGCCGTTCGGGTAGCCCGAGACCTGGAAGCCGGCCAGGCAGGCGACGAGCTCGCCCTCGTTCTGCGGGGAGCCCGTGCCGATGCTCGAGGACGGATCGGTCCCGCCGTCGCAGTCGGGCAGGGGTGAGGGCGACATCGTCACCGAGCGCCCAGGCGCGGCCCGGTTGCCGAACCAGCAGTTGCCGGTGTTGCCCGGGTAGGCGTCCCACCAGAAGTCCGTCCCGTTCGGCCGGCTGCTGCCGTCAGGTGCCACGCCCATGACGTTGCCGCTGAAGCTGTTGTGGTACGACGTCGTCGTCTTGGCCGGATCGCAGCCCTTGACGGGCGTCCCGATGGCCGGCCCGCAGATCGTCGCGTCGGGTGCGGAGAACAGCATCACGCCGCGCCGGCGGTTGTCCCAGAAGCGGTTGTTGCGGATGACGTTGTCGTTGCCGCCGGCGATCCACAGCCCCGTGCCGACGGGCGCGGCGATGCTCGGCTTGACGTCGCTGCCCTCCGCGAACGGGTTGAAGTTGTTCGAGTAGAAGTCGTTGTGCTCGATGAGGTCGCCCTGCTGCGGGAAGCCGGGATGGCCCGGTGCGGTGAAGACGTCCGTCGTGAAGCCCAGCGCGTTGTCGTAGAAGTCGTTGTGGTGGACGTGCACCGCGTTGCCGTCGGTGCCCGAGTAGCCGCCGTCGTTGTGGTGGGAGTCGCAGAAGCGGATCTCCTGGCTGTAGCGGGCCTTCGGGTAGTAGCGCTCGTCGCGCCCGGCGCTCGTCTTCGCACCCGCGCCGGGGTAGAGGCCGGAGTCGCCGTGGCCGGCGGCGTCGCAGTTCTCCATCAGGCCGTGGTCCTCGACGAAGGTCAGCACCCCGTAGGCGCCCGAGTAGTAGCTCTTGAACCGATCGAGGCGGTAGCCGTCGGTTTCGAGCACGTAGATCCCGTGCTCGGCCGCGTGGCGCACGGTCACGTTGCGCAGGACGAACCCGTCGGCGCGATCGACGTGGATGCCGACGTCCTTGCGGTGCCCGACCGCCGACGGGCCGCCGTTGCCGGCGGCCGCGTCGCCGGCCTCGATGACCACGTCGTCGGCGCTGACACCGGAGCCCTCGATCTGCAGGTTGCAGCGGATGCACGGTCCGACGTTCGGGACGCCGTGGCGATCCTCGAGGGCCGGATCCGGATCCTTGCCCGGCCCGATCGCCCGCCCCGTCACCGAGATGAGGTTGGCGTCGTTGGGGCAGTGCACCTGGTAGGCGTAGGACAGCGCCCCCGGATCGCCGAAGTCGCTGTGCGTGCGGTCCGCCGCGCAGGCCTCGTCGTGGGTGGGCTTCGACGCCGAGGTGGGCTCGGTGTAGAGGCCCGGCATGATCACCACGCGGTCGTTGTTGTGCGACGCGAACACCGCGGGCTGGATCTCGCTGAAGCGGCACATGCGCCGCAGCCGGCGGTTGATCGACAGCAGGCGCCGTCCCGCCCTGCGGCTGAAGCGGCGGTGGTCGGTGGGCCGGATGTCGTAGCCGCCCGCCCGCGCCTTGGCGATCGAGCGCTTGACGAGCGTCAGGGAGTTCGGGGCGCAGACCACGCGCGTGCGGCCGGGCAGGCGCCTGTTCAGCGCGGAGGCCAGCGACCGCGTGGCCGGCACGCCGCCACCCGCGCAGGGCTTGACCGAGCAGTCCGGCGCGGGGTCGGGCCAGTAGCCGCTGCGCTCGACGTGGGCGGCCGCGGAGGCGGGGAGGACGGCGAGGACGAGCGCACCGGCGACGGCGGAGCGCCTCAGCGACGGGAAGGCGGTCATGCGCCACTTTCTAGATGATGCGCGCGCGGCGCGCGCCAGATGCCACCGGCCCCGGAACGACGACGGCCGCCCCTGGGGCGGCCGCGGAGACGACGGGTGGAAGGAGCCGGCCGCTAGGCGGCGGGCTGGCCGGCCCGCACGCGCTCGGCGCGGGCCTTCTTGCGCGCACCGTTGTTGCGGTGGATCGCGCCGACCTTGATGGCCTTGTCGATCGTCTTGACCAGCGCCTTGTGCTCGGTCGCCGACTTCTCGGCGTCGCCCTCGGCCGCAGCGGACTCGAGGCGACGGAAGTAGGTCTTGATCGTCGACGTGTAGCGCTTGTTCTCGAGCCGCTCGCGCTCGGAACGGAGGATGCGCTTCTTCTGGGAATGAATGTTGGCCATGAGCCCGCAGAAGTGTAGCGGGGGCATACGGCCCTTTTAACGGCGAATGCGCGGCGTGCGGACCGAGAAAATCGAGCCGCACGCCGCGCCGGGAGGAATCGCCACGGTGAAGTAGAAATAATATCTACTACATGCCGGACGGAAAGCGCGGACGCAAGCCCTTGGGGCGCCAGGACTGGATCTTCGGGTCCGCTCCGCGGCGCGCGCTCCTGGGCACCGTCCTGCGCCAGCGCGCCCCGGATCGGGGCTGGACGAAGGCCGACCTGGCCCGCGCCTCGGGCGTGAGCACCAAGGGCGGCATCGACGAGCACGTCGACGGCCTGGCCTCGCTGGGCCTGCTGCAGCAGCGCGAGGGCCGGTGGTTCCCGCGGGCGCAGACGAGGCTGGCCGGCGCGCTGCGCGACGTGCTCTCCGAGCTCGAGACGCTGCCGTGATCCGGCCGCGGCCGTAGGATCGGGCGCGGTGTCGGCCGAGGGTTCCAGCGAGCCGCGCCCCGCCGCGCGCGGCGTGGCGCGCAACACGGTGATCTTCTCGATCGCCACGGGCCTGAGCCGCGTCGCCGGGCTGGTCCGCGAGATCGTCGCCTCGAGCTACTTCGCGACGAGCGGTGCGTTCTCGGCCTTCACCATCGCGTTTCAGGTCCCGAACCTGGTCCGCAGCCTGTTCGCCGACTCCGCGCTGAGCGCCGCGTTCGTCCCCGTCTTCACCGAGCTGCTCGAGAAGGGATCCAAGCGCGATGCGATCAAGCTCGCCTCGACGCTGTTCTTCCTGATCATCGCCGTGCTTTCGGCGATCTGCCTGGTGTTCATCGCGGGCGCCCACGTGATCATGCCGCTGTTCACCGGCGACGAGTTCAGCGGGCACCTCGACGACCTGACGGCCGGGCTCGCCCAGGTGATGTTCCCGATCGTCGTGCTGCTGAGCGTCAACGGCCTGCTCGTCGGGATCCTCAACGCCTACGACCACTTCTCGATCCCGGCGATCTCGCCGCTGGTCTGGAACGTGGTGATCCTGATCTTCCTGATCGGCGCGCGCCCGTTCTTCAGCGGCGACGGCCAGCTCTACGCCTACGCGATCGGGATCCTCGCCGGCACCGCCGTGCAGCTGTCGATGGCCCTGCCGGTCCTGCGGCGCATGGGCTTTCACCTCGAGCTGGCCTTCGACTGGCGCGATCCGCGCGTCAAGCAGGTCCTCAAGCTGATGCTGCCGGTGACCATCGGCCTGGGGATCATCAACTTCGACCTGCTGATCAACTCGACGCTCGGCACGCTCGTCTCCGACCAGGCGCCGCGCGCCATCGATGCCGCGTTCCGGATCTACATGCTGCCCCAGGGCATCTTCAGCGTCGCCATCGCCACGGTGCTGTTCCCGGCGCTGAGCCGGTTCGCGGCGCGCCGCGACCTCGACGGCCTGCGCGAGCGCCTCGGCCAGGGGCTGCGCCTGGTCTGCCTGCTGCTTATCCCGGCCGCCGCGGCGACGCTCGCGCTCTCCACGCCGATCACCCGGCTGATCTACCAGCACGGCAACTTCGGCGAGGGCTCCACCGAGCTCGTCTCGACCGCGCTGTTCTGGTTCTCGTTCAGCCTTCCGTTCAACGGGCTGAACCTGCTGCTGACCCGCACGTTCTTCAGCCTGCAGAAGCCGTGGCTGCCCACGGCCGTCGCGCTGGCCAGCCTCGTCGTCAACCTCGTGGTCAGCCTGGCGCTCTACGGCCCCTTCGGCATCGCCGGCATCGTCGTCGGCACGGCGGTCTCGAGCGCCGCGACGACCGTGCTGCTGGCCCGGCTGGCGCGCGCCGAGCTCGAGGGGCTCGAGGCACGCGAGACGCTCAGCGCGATGTTCGCCATCTTCAGCGCGGCGGCGGTCCTCGGCGCCGTCACGTGGCTGGGCTGGGCGCTGCTCGATCAGGTCTTCGGCCGCGGGCTGATCGGCCAGCTCATCAGCGTCGGGGGCGGACTGGCCCTGGGGGCCTTCGCCTACGCCCGCGCGGTGCTGTGGCTGGAGATCCGCGAGGCCGAGCAGGTCGTGACGATGATCGCTCGCCGCGTGCCCGTGCTGCGCCCGCTTCTCGGCCTAGCCTGAAGCGTTCATGGCGGACCAGTCGCTCATCCGGAACTTCTCCATCATCGCCCACATCGACCACGGGAAGTCGACGCTGGCCGATCGCATCCTGGAGATGACCCACACGGTCGAGACGCGTGACATGCGCGCCCAGCTGCTCGACTCGATGGACCTCGAGCGCGAGCGCGGCATCACCATCAAGGCCGCGGCGGTCAAGGTGCTGTTCGAGTCCCAGGACGGCAACACCTACCAGCTGCACCTCATCGACACGCCCGGCCACGTCGACTTCACCTACGAGGTCAGCCGCTCGCTCGCCGCGTGCGAGGGCGCGCTGCTGGTCGTCGACGCCTCGCAGGGCGTCGAGGCTCAGACGCTGGCCAACACCTACCTGGCGATCGACAACGGCCTCGAGCTGATCCCCTGCCTGAACAAGATCGATCTGCCCGGCGCCGAGCCCGAGCGCGTGGGGGAGGAGGTCGCCGAGCTGCTGGGCGAGGACGCCGACTCGATCCTGCGCATCTCCGGCAAGACCGGCGACGGGGTGCCTGAGGTCCTCGAGCGGCTCATCGAGCGCGTCCCCCCGCCCGCCGGCGACCCCGACGCGGCGCCGCGCGCGCTGATCTTCGACTCGGAGTTCGACCAGTACCGCGGAGTCATCGCCTACATCCGCGTGGTCGACGGCGTCTTCAAGAAGGGCGAGGCGATCAAGGCGATGGCCGCCGGCACCACCGCCGAGATCGACGACATCGGCTTCTTCTCGCCGTCGATGGTCAACGCGACGGAGCTGGCGGCCGGCGAGGTCGGGTTCCTGATCACCGGCATCAAGGACGTCACCCAGCTGCGCGTCGGCGACACGCTGACGACCCGGACCAACCCCGCCTCCGAGGCGCTGCCGGGCTACCAGGACGTCAAGCCGATGGTCTTCTGCGGCCTGTTCCCGATGGACGGCGAGGACTACCCGGACTTCCGCGACGCGCTGGAGAAGCTCACGCTCAACGACGCTGCGCTCAGCTGGGAGCCCGAGACGTCCGACGCGCTGGGCTTCGGCTTCCGCTGCGGCTTCCTCGGCCTGCTGCACATGGACATCGTGCGCGAGCGGCTCGAGCGCGAGTACGACCTCGAGCTGATGGCGACGATGCCGTCCGTGTCGTTCGAGGTCACGCTGACCGACGGCACCGAGCTGGAGGTCCACAACCCCTCCGACATGCCCGACCCGGCGCGGATCGCCGAGATCCGCGAACCGATGATCAAGGCCTCGATCCTCACGCCGACCGAGTACATCGGCCAGATCATGGAGCTCGCCCAGGAGCGCCGCGGCACCCACGCCGGGATGCACTACCTCGGGCCCGACCGCGTGCAGATCGAGTACGAGCTGCCGCTCGCCGAGATCGTGCTGGACTTCTTCGACCAGCTGAAGTCGCGCACGCGCGGCTACGCGTCCTTCGACTACGAGATCAGCGGCATGAAGCCGTCGACCATGCAGAAGCTCGACGTCCTGCTGGGCGGCGATCCGGTCGACGCGCTGTCGATGGTCGTCCACAAGGACAAGGCCTACGAGGTCGGCCGCGGGCTCGTCGAGAAGCTGCGCAAGAAGATCCCGCGCCAGCAGTACGACGTGCCGATCCAGGCCGCCGTCGGCTCGCACATCATCGCCCGCGAGACCGTCAAGGCCTTCCGCAAGGACGTCACCGCCAAGTGCTACGGCGGCGACATCTCGCGCAAGCGCAAGCTGCTCGAGCGCCAGAAGGAAGGCAAGAAGCGCATGAAGCAGGTCGGTCGCGTCGAGGTTCCCCAGGAGGCCTTCCTGGCGGTGCTCGAGCTCGGCGACGACGCGCGGTAGCGCTCCATAATCCGGAGTTGACGAGGCCTCAGCAGGCCACATACGGTCGACGGCATGCCCCTCCGCCCGGTCCTCGCTGCCGTACTCGCAACCCTCGCCCTCGCGACCCCGGCATCCGCCGCCCTCCAGCACGGCGAGATCGGCCAGTTGGCCGGCACCAATGGCTGCGTCTACTACCTCGGCGGGCCGGAGGGATGCGCCGCCGGACGCGGCTTCACCTCGTCCAACTCGATCGCGATCAGCCCGGACGGCAAGAACGTCTATGCCACGGGCCAGAACGACGTCCTCGCCCTGTCACGCAACGGCGCCGGCGGCCTCGACCAGATCCAATGCCTCTCCACCGACGGGAACTCGCCCGACGGCAGCCCGGACTGCGCCGACTCGACTGCGCTCCTCGGCGCCTACAGCGTCGAGGTCTCGCCCGACGGGTCCCACGTCTATGTCGGCGGCACGCAGCAGATCGCGATCTTCGCCCGGAACGCCTCCACCGGCATGCTGACCTACCAGGACTGCGCAGCGAACAACGGCACGTCGGACGAAGGGACGCCCTGCACGGAGAACACCCGCGGGCTCTACGAAACCTACGACCTCGCCTTCGCGCGCGACGGCCGGACGCTCTACGCGACTGCCAATGCCGTGAACGCCGGTGGCCTCCTCTACAACAACGATGGCGTGGTCATGTTCGCCGTGGGCTCCGACGGCGGCCTGGACCAGCCGAGCGGCGTGACCGGCTGCTACACGGACACCGGGGACCACCTCGATCCCGGTCTCGTCTCGGGGGGCTGCACGAACGTCCGCGCCATGAACCAGGGCGGCGGCCTCGTGGTCAGCCCCGACGGCAAGCAGCTCTACACGCAGTCGGGCAGCAACGAGATGGGCGAGTACTCCATCGATCAGACCACGGGGGCGCTGACGCAGATCGGCTGCCTGAGCGAGGACGGCAACGCCCAAGGCGCGACGGGCGGAGAGCCCACGACGTGCACCGACATCCGTGCGGTGGGTGACTACTACGCCATGATTTCGCCGGACGGCAAACACGTCTACGCCGCGAACAGCAACCCGTCGCTCAACACGGTGAGCATGTTCGTGCGCGACCCCGCGTCGGGACTCCTGAGCCAGCCCGACACGAGCGCTTCGTGCATCAGTGAGACCGGCAACAGCGGGATGTGCACCGACGGCCGCTCGCTGGAGGTGCTGTGGAACCTCGCCATTGCGCCCGACGGGAGGACCGTCTACGTCGCGGGAGCCGCCACCAACGGGTCGGTCGCCGTGCTCGACCGTGACCCGGCCACGGGCTTCCTGACCCAGGCCTCCGGCCTGCGCGGCTGCGTCAGCAACACCGGCACGGGCGCGACCTGCGTCGACGGCCGCTCGATGGTTGCCATCAACGCGATCGCGGTCAGCTCCGACAACGCGTTCGTCTACGCCATCGGCGCCTACGGCCCGGTGTCGTTCAGCCGCGGCGTGCCGCCGGTCTGCTCGAACACGTCGGCGTCGACGGCGTTCGGCGCTCCGGTCGCGGTCACGCTCAACTGCTCGGACGCCAACGGCGACGCGCTGACCATCACGCCGGCCGCACCGGCACACGGTTCGCTCGGCGCGGTCATCGCCGGCAAGGTGACCTATACGCCGACCACGGGTTACTCCGGGGCCGACGCCTTCTCCTACTCCGCGAGCGACGGGGCCAACGCGTCGGGCGCGGTGACGGCCGCGCTCACCGTGGGCGCGGCGCCGGCCACGACGCCGCCGGTGACGACGCCGCCGGTGACGACGCCGCCGGTCCTGGCGACGGGTACGCCTGCGCTGCTGGGCGGGACGGCGAAGGTCGACAAGAAGGGCCGGTTCGTGCTGAAGCTGTCATGCCCGGCCGGGGGCGGGGCGTGCCGCGGCAACGTGAAGGTGCGGACGGCCTCGGCGGTGTCGGCGGCCAAGAAGCGCGTTCTGGCGCTGGCGGCGAAGGCCTACACGGTCGCGGCCGGCAAGAGCGCCACCGTCCGGCTGACCCTGAGCGCGAAGGGGCGCAGGCTGCTCAAGAAGAAGGGCACGATCAAGGCCCTGGCCACGTTCGCGCCCGCGGGCGGCGGGAAGAAGACGACGAGGAAGCTGACGCTCAAGCGCGCCTGAGCCGTTTGACCGACGGCCCTGGCGGTCACCCCGAGAAGATGAGCGTCCCCACCATCGCACTGCGCAACGGCACCGAGATCCCCCAGCTGGGCTTCGGCGTCTTCCAGATCCCACCCGACGACACGGCCGAGGTGGTGGGTCGCGCGTTCGCGGCCGGCTACCGGCACATCGACACGGCGGCGGCCTACCGCAACGAGAAGGGCGTCGGTGAGGCCGTTCGCTCGTCGGGCCTGGCGCGCGAGGACGTCTTCGTCACGACGAAGTGCTGGAACTCCGACCAGGGTCGCGACGCGGCGCGGCGGGCCTGCGAGAAGTCGCTCGAGCGGCTCGGGCTCGATCGCGTCGACCTCTACCTCATCCATTGGCCGCTGCCGTCCAAGGATCTCTACCTCGAGACGTGGGAGACGCTGGTCGAGCTGCAGGCCGAGGGACTCGCCACGGAGATCGGCGTGTCGAACTTCCACCCGCAGCACCTCGAGCGGATCGTCGGCGCCACCGGCGTGACGCCCGCGGTCAACCAGGTCGAGCTCCAGCCCTACCTGCAGCAGTCGGAGTTGCGTGCCGAGCACGAGCGCCGCGGCATCGTCACCGAGTCGTGGAGCCCGCTGGCCCAGGGGGCGGTGCTCGACGACCCGGTCATCACGGCCATCGCCGATGAGCACGGGAAGACCCCCGGTCAGGTCGTGCTGCGCTGGCACCTCCAGCTGGGTTGCGTGGTCATCCCGAAATCGGTCACGCCGTCGCGCATCGCCGAGAACTTCGACCTCTTCGGCTTCGAGCTGACGAGCGACGAGATGGACCGCCTCGCCGGGCTCGACCGCGGAGAGCGCGTCGGGCCCGATCCCGAGGTCTTCGACGTCGCCTAGCGCACGAGCCGGCTCGCCGAGACACCGGAATCCGGCGTTGACGCAACGATTCGGTTGCCCATACGGTCGCCCGCATGCCACGGATCGCCTGTCTCTGCGCCCTCGCCTTCGCCGGGCTGTTCGCTGCGCCTGCCCTTGCGGCCCCGGCGGTCACCGGGTCGCTGACCCAGCTCGCAGGAGATGCGGGCTGCTACACGGACGACGGCTTCGCCATCAACGCCGGCAACACCTCGGGGGCGTGCACCAACGTCCGCGGCATCCAGTCCGCCTACGGCAGCGCGATCAGCCCGGACGGGCGGTTCCTCTACGTGGCCAGCGACACCGAGGGGCTGCTCGTGTTCTCGATCGACACCGCGACCGGAGCCCTGGCGCAGGCCGCGACGCCGACCGGCTGTTACAACGACGACGGCAGCACGGTCGGCGGTGACGAGGGCGCGATCGGCTGCACGGACGTGCGGGCCCTCGGCGCGCCGGAGGACGCCGAGATCTCCGGCGACGGCAGGTTCCTCTATGTCTACAGCGAGAGCACCCAGGTCGCCGCGTTCTCACGCGACCTCGCAACCGGCGCGCTGACACAGCTGCCCGGCACCGCGGGCTGCATCAGCAACGACGGGACCGCCACGGGCGACGCGGGCGCCGTGGGGTGCCTCGACGGCCGCGGCTTCGGAGGGGCCTACCAGCTGGTCCTTCATCCCGACGGACGTGCGCTCTACGCCATGGGATCGTCCGGGCGGGTCGTCGTGCTCCAGCGCGACGCCGTCTCAGGCGCGGTGAGCCAGGCCGCGACGACCGCGGGCTGCCTGTCGAACACAGGCTCGGCGGGGGCCGGGGACCCCGGCAACCTCGGCTGCGTCGACGCGCGCGCGATCAGCAGCCCGGTCGGCATGTCGCTCAGTCCCGACGGCAAGTTCGCTTACGTCGCCTCGGACGGATCGGCGGAGATCGCGGCGTTCAGCGTCGCGGCCGACGGCTCGCTCGCCCAGCTGGACGGTCCGCCGGGCTGCCTGACGAGCGACGGCGTGGCCACGGGCGACGCCGGTGCGGTGGGCTGTCAGGACATCCTGTCGCCCGGCGACTACCGCATCCTGGTCAGCCGCGATGGCCGCTTCGTCTACTCGACGAACTACAGCCGCGATTCGATTGCCGTCTTCAGCCGTGACGCGACGACCGGCGCGCTGACGCAGCTCCCGGGTCTGGCCGCCTGCTTGAGCAACGACGGCGGCGGCTACGACAACGGCGGCGCGGTGGCCGGCGTGTGCACCGATGCGCGGGCGCTTGACGGCGCGTACGCGTTGATCGAGGGCCCGGAACAGACCACCCTGTACGTGGGTGGCTACGAGGGCCGGGAATGGTCGGTGCTCGACCTCAACACGACCACGGGCGCCCTGAGCCAGGACGCGACGGTGCGCGGATGCATCAGCGAGACCGGGACCGCCACCGGCGATCCCGGGATGCTCGGGTGCGCGGACGTGCGCGGCGTCGGGACGGGAACGGCGGCGGAGATCAGCCCCGGAGGGCGGATCCTCTACACCGTCGGCGCCGCGCATGCCGTGGCGGCGTTCGAGCGGCAGGTGCCGCCCGTCTGCTCAGGGTCGTCGGCGTCGACGGCCTTCCAGACCCCGGTGGAGGTCACGCTCACCTGCTCTGACCCCAACGGCGACGCGGTGAGCATCACGGCGGGATCGGCGTCGCACGGAACCGTCGGCCCGGTCAGCGCCGGCAAGGCCACCTACACGCCCGCCGCCGGCTACAGCGGAGCCGACGCGTTCACGTTCTCGGCCAGCGACGGCACCAACGGCTCGTCGGCGGCGACGGCGGCGCTGACGGTCGGCGCCGCGCCGCCGCCGGTGATCACGCCGCCGGTGGTCAAGCCTCCGCCGGCTCCGGCCCTGCTCAGCAAGACGGCCAAGGTCGACAAGAAGGGGCGCTTCGTCCTACGGCTGCGCTGCGCGGCGGGCGGTGCGGCCTGCCGGGGCGTGCTCAAGCTGCGGACGGCGACCGCGGTGTCGGCGGCCAAGAAGAAGCACGTGCTGGCGCTCGCCTCCAAGACCTACGACGTCGCGGCGGGCAAGACGGTGCGCGTGCGGCTGACGCTCTCGGCGAAGGGGCGCACGCTGCTCAAGCGCAAGAGGTCCGTCAAGACGCTGGCGACGTTCGCCCCGGCCGGAGGGACGAAGAAGACGACGCGGAAGCTGACGCTCAAGCGCGCCTGAGCCGGCCGGGTCAGCGCACGCGGAACGTGACGGCCACTCTTGCGCCGCGGTTGCCGGCGGCGTCGGTCGGCGTCGCGGTGAGTCGGTAGCGGCCCTTCACGAGCTTCTTCGGGAACGTCGCGTGGCCGGCGCCGCTCGCTGCCGCGACGCTGGAGGAGCGGACGGGCAGATCGCACGCCGGCTTCCTGCGCAGCTTCGCCGTCTTCCTGACGCACGAGCCGCCGACCCGCCGGCCGCCGCCGAGCCGTACGAGGCGCAGGCGGACGGTGGCCGCCTCGGTGAGGCTCCAGCCGGCGCGGCCGGCCGTCCCGCGCAGCGCCGAGAGCACCGGCGCGGTGGTGTCGGCCGCGGGCGGGGTGGTGGCCGGTGGCGTGGTGCCGGGCGTCGTCGTCGCGGGAGGGGGCGTCGTGACCGGCCGGCCGTCGGTGGGGTCGCAGGCGTCGCCGATCGCGTCGCCGTCGACGTCTGACTGCCCGGCGTTCGCCGCGGCCGGGCAGTTGTCGGCGTCGTCGAGGATCCCGTCGGCGTCGGTGTCCTGGAGCTCGACGGCGCCCGCGTCGCAGGTGCCCAGCACGGGGCGGACGAGCCCGCGCTGGTCGGTCGTCAGCAGGTTGCCGTAGGTGTCGGTGCACGACGCGGGCGGTGCGAGGCCGCGGGCGGGGCTGCCCGCCGGCAGCGTCATGGTCCGGGTCGGTCCGCCGTTGTCGGCCAGGGCGCCGAGCTTCGGGTCCGTCGTCGTGTGGTCGGTCCCGGCGGCGAGACCGCACGACGCGCTGCTCTCCAGGTTGTAGCCCTGGCTGACGCTGTTGCCGTTGGTGGCGAACAGGCCCGTCGATCCGCTGGCCGTCGTCGCGCAGTTCAGGTCGCTGCCCGGCGAGCCCGCGCTCGTGTTGCCGCTCAGTACCGCTCCGCGGAAGCGGACGATCTGCAGCCCGCCGGTGCCGTCGGTCTGGATGCCTCCCGCCCGGTTGGCGGTGGTGGCCGTGTTGGCGGCGATCGTGGAGAACGCCACCTCGAGCTGGGAGAACCCGGAGCCGAAGGCCACGGCGCCGCCGCCGTTGACGGCGGCGTTGCCCGTCAGGGTCGAGTTGATGATCTCGGCGCCCGATGTGTCGGACCCGTCGGCCGCGCCGCGGATGTAGATCGCGCCGCCCGTGTTCGACGCCGTGTTGCCCGCGAGCAGGCTCCGGAAGATCCGCGCCTGGCCGCCGTCGTTGCTGTCACCGGAGCCGGCGTTCCGGGTCCAGATCGCACCGCCCTTGACCGCCGAGTTGCCAAGCAGCTCACTGCGCAGCACGTTGACCGATCCGCCGGTGCCGTTGGTCGAGTTGTCGAACGAGATCGCACCGCCCCAGCGGCTCGCGCTGCTGGCGCTGATCGTCGCGTCGGTCACCGAGATGGATCCGTTGCCGTCGCGCATGAGGATCGCGCCGCCGTCGTCGGCGACGGTGCCGGTGGACGCGGTGACCGAGCCGTTGCGGATGGTCAGCGACTCGACCGCGACGTCCATCGACGTGGCACTGCCGTCGTCGTGGACCTCGATCGCGCGATCGACATGGCCGGCGTCGATGATCGTGCCGCTCGCGCCGTCGCCGGCTCCCTGGATGGTCAGGTTGGCGTTCGGGTTCGCGCTGCTCGGATTGCGGACGTCGAGATCGCCCGTCGCGTTGACGTCGTCGCCCGACGTGCCGGTCAGGGTGAAGGTCCCGGCCGGGAGCACGACGAAGTCGCGACCGCTGGGCGAGCCCGGCGTGCAGTCGCTCGAGGCGTTGAAGTTGGCAGCGGTGACGGCTTCACGCAACGAGCACCGGCCGTCGACGATGACGCTGTCGGCGGTGGTGGTCACGGAGATGGTGGCCGCCGAGGCCGGCGAGGTGGCGACCGACAGGACGCCGAGGACGATCAGCAGCTGGTGCATGGCCGCTACTTTCGTCCCGAAGCCTGGGAGGCGTCTGAGAGTTCGCTGTGCGCAAGTTTTGGGCGGAGCCGTCGTCTAGGAGGCATGAACCGCTGCCACGGAGCACTGCTCGCCGCGCTCGCCGGCCTGTCGCTGACCGCCGCCACCGCCTTCGCGGCACCGCCCGAGCAGCAGAGCCCGCTGCCCAACGTCACGGGTTGCGACTCGATCGACTCCACCGCGTGCCTGCTGCCGTTCCCCAACGACCTCTACACGAAGCCGGCCGACACCGCGACCGGCCGCCAGGTAGACCTGAGCCTGCTGGCCATGCCGCGCAACCGCGCGGGCAAGCCGATGGACCCGACCGACTGGAACCGCGCCGACGGGTTCAGCCCGGGCTCGATGATCATCACCAAGATCGCCGGGCTCGACGAGGACGCCCAGCTCGAGGCCCTCGGCGCGCCCCGCCTGTGGAACCCGGACGTCTCGCTGCAGGGCGACACGCCCATCGCGGTCATCGACGCGGCCACGGGGGAGAAGCAGCTCGTCTGGGCCGAGCTCGACCACTCGATCGACGGGCTCGACGCGGCGCCCGCCGACCGCGTCCTCATCGTGCGCCCGGGCAAGAACCTCCTCGAGGGCCACCGCTACATCGTCGCGCTGCGCCTGCCCGGCTACGCCGCCGACGCCACGTTCGCGAACTTCCGCGACAAGGGCGCGACGCTCTCCAACCCCCTCGACGAACAGCGCCGCGCGCACTTCGAGGACCTGTTCAAGACCCTCGACGGCGCGGGCATCGAGCGCAAGACCCTGACCCAGGCCTGGGACTTCACCGTCGCGTCCGGTCAGAACATCGCCGGGCGGATGCTGCACATCCGCGACGACGCGTTCGCCCAGCTCGGCGACACGAACCTCGCCGACATGAAGGTGCAGGGCAAGGCGCCGGCGTTCACGCTCAACCGCGTCATCGACGTCGGCTGCCCCGACCGCGGGCCGCTGCAGGGCGACCTGGTGGTCGCCGACGCGGAGTGCCCCGGCGGCGAGGACGGGCCGATCGCCTACGACGTCAAGGGCACGATCGACGTCCCGTGCTACCTGAGCACCCCCGGCTGCCTGCCGGCCCAGTCGCACTTCGTGCTCGACCCGACGACGAACCTGCCGCTGCAGATCCCCGGCAACGTCATGAAGGTCGACTTCCGCTGCCGGATCCCGAAGGTCGCCTTCGACAACCCCGGCACGACGCGCCCCTCGCTCTACGGCCACGGCCTGTTCGGCGGCTACGGCGAGGTCGGCCAGGGCCAGCTCAAGAACATGATGGCCGAGCACAACTTCAGCTTCTGCGCGACGGCGTGGGCCGGCATGGCGACCGAGGACGTGCCCAACGTGGCGACGATCCTGCTCGACACGTCGTCGTTCAACACGCTGGCCGACCGCGTCCAGCAGGGGATGCTCAACTTCCTCTACCTCGGCCGGCTGATGATCCATCCGGACGGGCTGTGCAGCCAGGCGGCGTTCCAGAAGGACGGCAAGTGCATCCTGGACACCGACCGGCTGTTCTACGACGGCAACAGCCAGGGCGGCATCATCGGCGGTGCGCTGACCGCGGTGGCGCCGGACTTCAACCGGGCGACGCTCGGTGTGCTGGGCATGAACTACTCGACGCTGCTGACGCGCTCGACGGACTTCGGGACGGGCGATCACGCGCCGTCGCCGACGCCCGATGACCCGACCAACGGCCTCGA
Source organism: Solirubrobacteraceae bacterium (assembly GCA_045805505.1). Classification (GTDB taxonomy): domain Bacteria; phylum Actinomycetota; class Thermoleophilia; order Solirubrobacterales; family Solirubrobacteraceae; genus BP-464. Next base: position 43,240 of record JBJMLA010000003.1, on the reverse strand, counting down.
GTACGCCTGGCCGCTCTACACGGCGTATCCGCAGTTCAACGAGCGGATGCTGCTCTTCGACCTGATGCAGATGCTGTGGGACCGCGCCGAGCCCGATGGCTACGCGCAGCACATGACCGACGACCCGTACCCGAACACGCCGGCCCACGAGGTCATGCTGATGGCGGGCTACGGCGACCACCAGGTGTCGAACTTCGCCGCCGAGGTCGAGGCGCGCTCGATCGGCGCCAAGGTGCTCAAGCGGAGCATGCTGCGGCCGTGGCGGACGTGGGAGCTCGAGCCGTGGACCGGCCTGGGCTTCATCGACGGCGCCAACGACACGACGTCCTCGGTGCTGACGGTGTGGGACGGCGGCTCGCGGCCGTCGCCGCTGGGCAACGTGGCCCAGGACGACTCGATCGACGACGACCCGCACGAGTGGGTGCGCAACACCGTCGCGGCGCGGGCGATGAAGTCGGCGTTCCTGTCGACCGACAGCCGCATCGTCGACACGTGCCACGGCTTCTGCGACACCGACACCAAGTCGCCGAAGGCCGACTACTCGGCCGACCCGCTCGCGGGGATCCGCCACCCCTAGGGCACTTCCTCGCCGCCGGATGTCACGACGGACGGGAGGCCGGGAAGCTCCGGCGGGTCGAAGCCGACCCGCTGGATCTCACCCCAGCCCTTGTTTCCACGGAGATAGCCGAAGAAGCCGCGTACGCGGTAGGCCAGGATCAGCTGGCGGTACCCGAGGTTCTCCGCGACGGCGACGGCGAGCATGACGAACAGGTCCCGGACCCGTGCGTAGCGCCTGAAGGCGAGCTCCTCGATGAGGACCGCCGCCAGCGAGAGCAGGAGCCCCACGAGCACCGCGACCGCGAAGAAGAGCAGTGCGAACGTCCCGTCGACGGCACCGGTGGCCAACCCGACGATGACCACCGCGTAGCCCCCGAGCTCGATGAACGCGCCGAGGAACTCGAACAGCGTGAAGAACGGCAGGGCGAGCATCCCGATGGCGCCATAGCGCGGGTTCCCGATCATGCGGCGGTGTCGCCACAGGGTGTCGATCAGGCCCCGGTGCCAGCGGTCGCGCTGGCCGCCGAGGTCCTTGAGTCGCTCAGGCACCTCGGTCCAGCACACGGGATCCGGGATGAACGTGAGCCGTCCGCCGGTGCCCATGTCCTTGGCCTGCTTGTGCAGGCGGACGCAGAGCTCGAAGTCCTCGCCGATCGAGTCCGTGGCGAAACCGCCGACGTCGACCACCGCTGCCCGCCGGAAGACCCCGAACGCGCCCGAGATGATGAGGAGGCCGTTGATGCCGCTCCACCCGGTGCGGGCGGCGACGAACGAGCGCATGTACTCGACGGTCTGCAGGAGGGCGAGCGGGTTGCGCGCCAGTCCCGTGCTCACGACGCTTCCCTCCTCGATCCGGCACCCGTTCGCCACGCGGATGATCCCGCCGGCTCCGAGCGTCACCTCCGGGCGGTCGATGAAGGGCTGAACGGCCGACAGAAGCGCGTCGTGGTCGAGGATCGAGTCGGCGTCCACGCAGCAGATCAGAGGCGTCTGGGCCACGTTGATGGCCGCGTTGAGGGCGTCCCCACGGCCCCCGTTGAGCTTGTCGATCACGACGAGGTTCGGGTGGGACCGCGAGCGGTAGATGCCGCGCACGAGCGCCGTGGGGATCGCGGGGTGGACGGGCTGGTCCACGCGGTGCATGTCGAAGGACTCCACGAGGCGCTCGAGCGTCCGGTCGACGGACCCGTCGTTGCAGACCACGACGTCGTGGTGGCCGAAGGTGACGGTGAGCATGGCGCGGATCGATGCGGCGATCGTCGCCTCCTCCCCGAAGGCCGGGACGCAGATCGTCACGGGCGGCGTCATCCGTGACCGCAGGGTGCGGCGCAGGGTCGCTCCCGAACGCCTGCGGAAGTACTCGCGAACCGCCAACCCGGACGTCAGCGTCACCATCAGATACGACGCGGCGAGCAGCACGAAGTAGCCGAGGACGCCGACCGCACACGCGCGAATCAGGTCGCTGAGCATCAGGAGACCAGCAGGGCGCGCGCGTAGGTGGCGGCCGGTGCTGTTGCGCCTGTGGCCTTTTCCTCCAGGCGTGCCCGCACCCCGGCGCCGCAGGCCCGGCGCATGAGCGCGTCAGGACCGGCCTCGCCCGCCGCGGCACGCTCGATGACGGCGCCCAGCAGGTCGGCGACGTCGAGTGCTCCGGCGTAGTGGGCGAGGGAGAGATCGCTCATCTCGCCGAGGCCCTGGACCAGGATCGCCATCGCGGGGTCCCCGAGATCCACGAGCGCGCCGGCGGCGGCATCGCGCACCTCCCAGCGCTCGGCCGTCGCGAGAAGCGAGACCAGCAGCGGCGCGGAATCCGGGTCGCCGATCTTGCCGAGCGAGCGCGCCGCCGCCGCGCGGACGAACCACGACTGCTCACCCTGCGCGGCGACGGCGAGATCGGTGCTGGCCTCCGCGCTGCCGATGCGCCCCAGCCCTCGCGCTGCCCGGACGGCGAGCTCCGGGTCGGGCGAGGACAGAACGGCGCGGAGATCCTCGAGTGCCTCGGCCGCTCTCATCTGCCCGAGCGCGTGTGCCGCGAGCCAGCGCTCTCGTTCCGTCGGGGCCGCGCGCACATGGGCGCAGAGGAAGTCCGTGGCCGGAGCTCCGAAGGCCAGCAGGATGTCGCTCGTCGCGCCGAGCTGCGCCTCGCTGTCGGCGAGCGCGGCGACGACCCGGGCCAGCGAATCGGTGGCCCCGAGGGCGGCGAGCGCGCGCGCACAGGCAAATCGCATCAGGCGGTCGTCGTCGCCGAGGCCCGCGAGCAGCCACGGCTCCGCCTCGGACACCCCCATCGCGCCAAGGGCTTCGACCGCGCGGATGCGCGTCCGTGGATGCCGTGCGGTCAGGTCGTGCTCGGCGGTCGACACGAGGCCGTAGTCCCGGAACAGGCCCGCGAGCCGCAGCACCGCCTCGCCCCGGAGATGCGGCGCCATCCCGAGCACGAGGTGCCTCATGCCCCGCCGTTCGAAGCGGGTGGCCGGAACGGGCGGCGGCTCCGCGTCCGCTCCGACGGCGTACCGCGAGAGCTGGGGGCGGACCCGGTCGCGATAGCGCAGCCACCGACGCCGTCCCAGCTCGGTCCCCACGCGCAGGGCGAGCGTCAGCCCCGTGGTGAGCACGAGCGCGCCGACGCACGCAACAAGGACCCACCGGGCGATGACTTCGATGGACGAACCCTAACGGCGCCTCCAAGCGCCGTATGCTCGGCGCATCGCACACGCACCCTCCCCGGCGACAGTGCTGGTCGCCGACGACGAGGAGGACATCGTCGAGCTGATCCGGACCAGGCTCGAGCGCGACGGGCACACCGTGATCACGGCGGCGAACGGCGAGGACGCATTGGCCCTCGCCCGGGCGGAGATGCCCGGCGTCTGCGTCCTGGACGTGATGATGCCCAAGCTGACCGGCCTCGAGGTCATGCGGGCGCTCCGCGCCGACCCGGCAACGGCCCGGATGCGCATCCTGATGCTGACCGCCCGGGCCGGAGAGCAGGACGTCGACGACGGCTTCTCCGGCGGAGCCGACGACTACGTGACCAAGCCGTTCAGCCCCCAGGAGCTGGGGAGCCGCGTGCGCGCGCTGCTCGCTCGCTGATCGCGCCCAGCGTCGCCTAGCCTCGGCGGGGTGCGGATCCTCTTCGTCTGCTCCGGCAACATCTGCCGCTCGCCCACCGCGGAGGGCGTCATGCGCCACATCGCGCGCGAGCGCGGCCTGGACATCGAGGTCGCCAGCGCGGGCATCGGCGGATGGCACGTCGGCGAGCCGGCCGACACGCGGTCGGCCGAGGCGGCGCGGCGGCGGGGGATCGTCCTCGACGGGACGGCCCAGCAGGTCGCGCCCTCGGACTTCGACGACAACGACCTGCTGGTCGCGATGGACCGCGGCCATCTGCGGGACCTGCTGGCGATCGCCGGCGAGCACCGCGACAAGGTGCGCCTGATGCTCGACGAGGCCGACGTGCCCGATCCGTACTACGGCGGGCCCGACGGGTTCGAGGACGTGCTCGACATGATCACCGAGGCCTGCGAGCGGCTGGCCGACGAGGTGGCTTGACGCCGTTCGTCAAGTCGCGGCCGGTCCCGCTGCCCGGCGAGTACGCGACCGAGGCGGCGGGGCTGCGCTGGCTGGGGGAGGCGGGCGTTCCGGTGCGCCAGGTGCTCGAGGCCTCCAACGAGCGCCTGGTGCTCGAGCGGATCGCGCCGGCGCCGACCGATCCGGAGGAGCTGGGCCGGACGGTCGCGCGGATGCACCAGGCGGGCGCCACGGCGTTCGGCGCGCTGCCGCCGGGGGCGCCGGGCCCGTTTCGCATCGCCGCCGCGGAGTTCCCGGCCGGCGAGTCGGAGGACTGGCCGAGCTTCTACGCGCAGCACCGGCTGCTGCCGCTCGTGCGTCACGCGCCGAGCGTCGAGCGCGTCTGCGAGCGGATCGCCGATCTGGCCGGACCGCGCGAGCCGCCCTCGCGCCTGCACGGCGACCTGTGGGGCGGCAACATCGTCGGCAACCACCTGATCGACCCGGCGGCGCACGGCGGGCACCGCGAGATCGACCTGGCGATGCTGCGGCTGTTCGGCTGGCCGGGCGAGCGGTTCCTCGCGGCCTATGAGGAGGTCGCGCCGCTCGCCGAGGGCTGGCGTGACCGGGTCGACCTCTACCAGCTGCTGCCGCTGCTGGTCCACGCCGAGCTCTTCGGCGGCGGGTACGGAGCTTCCGCCGAGCGAGCGGCGCGCAGGTACGCCGGGTAGGCTCGCCGCCGGTATGGACCTGGGGCTCGAGGACAAGGTCTGCGTCGTCACCGGTGCCAGCCGGGGGATCGGCCTGGAGACCGCGCAGCGACTGTGCGCCGAGGGTGCTCGCGTGCTGTTCGTCGCGCGCGACGGCGAGGCGCTCGAGGCGGCCGCGGAGGGCTGCGGCGGGGAGTTCCTGGCCATCGACGTCACCGCGCCCGACGCCGCCGACCGGATCATCGGCACGTGCGCCGAGCAGATGGGCGGCGTCGACGTGCTGGTCAACAACGCAGGCATCGCGCGCAACGTGCCGGTCGACGAGCTCGACGAGGCGGAGTTCGAGGCGCAGATGGCGCTGCACGTGCTCGCGCCGTTCCGGCTCATGCAGTGCGCGGCGCCGCGGATGGCCGCGCGCGGCTGGGGCCGCATCGTCAACGTCTCGTCCTCGTCGGGCAAGCGCCCGGGCATGACCAACGGCGCCTACTCGGTGTCCAAGGCGGCGCAGCTGTCGCTGTCGCGGGTCTTCGCCGACCGCTGGGCCAAGGAGGGCGTGCTCGTCAACGCGGTCACGCCGGGACCGGCCACGACCGCGATGTGGACCGGGCCGGGCGGGCTCGGCGAGCAGGTCGCCGGCGAGGGCAACGCCGCCGAGGCGATCGCCAAGGCCGGGGCGAAGCTGCCGATCGGGCGCTTCGGCGAGCCGGGCGAGATCGCCGACGTGATCGCCTTCCTGTGCTCGGAGCGGGCGAGCAACGTCTCGGGCGCCGCGTGGTCGGTCGACGGTGGCGCCGTCCCCGTGATCATCTGAAGCCCCGCGCCGCGCCCTCGCGCCTTCGCGTCGAGTGGACAGTTGACGGGACCGCAGCCCGTCAAGTGTCCACTCGATGGGCTAGAGGAGCCTGGCGAGGCGGCGGACGCCCTCGGTGAGCACGTCGGGCGGAGCGCCGCCGAAGGTCAGGCGCAGGTGTGGCCCGACCGGCTCGGCGGCGAAGCTCGGGCGGCCGGCCGAGACGACCACGCCGTCGCGAGCGGCGGCGGCGACGAGTGCGGCCTCGTCGGTCCCGTCGGGCAGGCGGACCCACAGGTGCAGGCCGCCCGCGGGCACGAGGTCGAGCGCCTCGGGACCGAGGTGCTGACGGACGGCGGCGACGAGCGCATCGCGACGCTCGCGCAGCCCGGTACCCAGCGCTTTGAGGTGGCGGCGCCAGACGGGGGAGGAGACGAGATCGAGCGCCGCGTGCTGCAGCGGCGCGCTGACGAACAGGTCCTCGACGACACGCGCGGCGCGCAGGCGGGCCCCGGCGGGTCCGCGCGCCGCGACGGCGGCGACGCGCAGGCCGGGGGAGGCGGTCTTGCTCAGCGAGCGCACGTAGACCACGTGGCCGTCGACGTCGTCGGCGGCCAGCGGCGCCGGGGCGGGGCCGTCGATGGTCAGCCCGCGGGCCCAGTCGTCCTCGATGAGGAACGCGCCGGCGCGGGCGGCGATGCCGAGCACCTCGGCGCGCCGGTCGGCCGCCAGCGTCGCGCCGTGCGGGTTGGCGTACAGGGGCTGCAGGTAGACGACGCGCGCGCCCGTGCGGTGCAGCGCCTGGGCGAGGTGATCGGGCCGGATGCCCTCCGCATCGCTGGGCACGGGCAGCGCGCGCAGGCCGGCGGCGGCGACGGCGGCCAGCGCGCCGCGGTAGGTCGGCGACTCGACGAGGACCACGCCGGCCGGCGGCGCCAGCGCGCGGACCGCCGTGATGAGGGCCGCCTGGCCCCCGGGGCAGATCACGACGTCATGGCCGGCGTGGCGCGGGCTGATCTCGGCGGCGAACCAGTCCCGCAGGACATCGAGGCCCTCGACCGGCGTGCGGCCCCAGGCTCCCGGCCGGCGCCCGGCGCGGGCGAGCGCCGACGCGAGCGCCGCGGCGGGCTGCAGCGGCGGGTCCAGGTAGCCGGTGCTGAGCGACAGCGAGCCCTCGGGGGTCAGCGCCAGCAGGTCGACGAGGCCCGCTGTCTCCTCGCTGCCGAGCCGCGGGCCGCCGAGCGCCACCTCCTGCCAGCCGAGGTCGGGCTCGCCACCGCCGGGAGCGACGGCAGCAGGAGCGACGAACGTCCCGGCCCCGGGCCGGGGGACCACGAGCCCCTCGGCCGACAGCTGGGCGATCGCGCGCTGGACGGTGACGGGCGACGCGGCGTGCTCGCGCATCAGCTCGCGGACCGACGGCAGGCGGGCGTTCTCGGGCAGCGTCCGAGCCAGGTCCCGCAGGGCGACGACGACACGGTCGGCCGACATGAGTGTTACTCTAGAGCATGGAAGCAGCGAGTAACGTTATCGATGCGGCAACGGTAACGGCGGACGCCCGTCGAGTCGAGCTCAGCGGCCTCCTGCTGGCCTTCGCGGGCGTCGCGACCTTCTCGTTCTCGCTGCCGGCGACGCGGCTGGCCCTCGCGGACCTCGATCCGCTCTTCGTCGCCTTCGGCCGGGCCGTGGTGGCGGCCCTGCTGGCGGTGATCGCGCTGCGCGTCCTGCGCGCGCCACGGCCCACGGTGGCGCAGTGGCGCTCGCTCGCCGTGGTCGCGTTCGGGGTCATCGTCGGCTTCCCGCTGTTCACGGCCCTCGCGCTCCAGCACGTCCAGGCCTCGCACGGCGCGGTCATCGTCGCCGTGCTCCCCGCGAGCACGGCGGTCTTCGCCGTCCTGCGCGCCGGTGAGCGGCCGTCGGGACGGTTCTGGGCGGCGGCCGGAGGTGGGCTCGCCGTCGTCCTCGCGTTCGTGGCCTCACAGGGCCTCGGCGGGATCGGCATCGCCGACCTCGAGCTGCTGCTCGCCGTCGTGGCCTGCGCATTGGGCTATGCCGAGGGCGGCGCGCTCTCGCGCACGCTCGGCGGTCCGCAGGTCATCTGCTGGGCGCTGGTGCTCGCCGCGCCGGTCACGGTCACGGTCTCGCTCCTGAGCCTTCCGTCCGGGCCGATCGGCGGCGACGCGCTGCTCGGGTTCGCCTACCTGAGCGTCTTCTCGATGTTCCTGGGCTTCTTCGCCTGGTACGCCGGTCTCGCGCGGGGCGGCGTGGCCAAGGCGGGTCAGGTGCAGCTGCTGCAACCGCCGATGACGCTGACGCTGTCGGCGCTCGTCCTGGGCGAGCACATCACGCCGCTGGCCATCGTCTGCACACTCCTGGTCCTCTGCAGTGTGGTGGGGACACAGCGGGCGCGGGTGGAACGCCGGTAGGTTTCCGCGCCGTGCCACTCAAGACCGATGCCGTAGGCAAGACCTGGGGCCCCACCGTGTACGCGGTCGGGCGCGAGAAGATCAAGGAGTACGCGCTGGCGGTGGGCGAGAGCAACCCGCTGCACCTCGACCCCGAGGTCGCGCGCGCCGCCGGCCACGCCGACGTGGTCGCGCCGCCGATGTTCGCCGTCGTCTACAGCGCTCCGGCGCTGGGCCCGGTGATCTTCGACCCCGACGTCGCCATGAACTTCGCGATGATGGTCCACGGCGGGCAGGAGTTCGCCTGGGGCCCGCTCGTCGTCGCCGGCGACGAGATCACCACCAACGTCGAGTGCAAGTCGATCGAGGCGCGCGACGGCAAGGGCTACTACGTCTTCGAGTCGGTCTCCACCAACCAGGACGGCGAGACGGTCTGCACCGGCACCTGGACCAACATCGTGCGAGGTGTCGAATGAACGCCGGCGACAGCATCCCCGAGCTGCGGACGACCCCCGACCGGTTCCTGACCGTCCGCTACGCGGGCGCCAGCGGCGACTACAACCCGATCCACATCGACGAGGAGTTCGCCAAGTCGGTCGGGCTTCCCGGGCGGATCCTGCACGGCCTGTTCTCGATGGCCCAGGTCGCCCGCGCCGCCACCGACGCCGGCGGCGGGCCCGAGTCGCTCAAGCGCCTGAGCGTGCAGTTCCGCGGCATGGGCGTGCCCGAGCAGGAGATCGTGGTCACGGGCACCGTGCGCGAGGCGGGGGAGACGCTGGTCGTCGACCTCGAGGCCGCGCAGGGTGAGAACCGCATCATCCGCAACGCGGTCGCGGAGATCACGGCCTAGGCAGACCTAGAATCGGGAGGGTGCTGTCTCCGCGCCAGGAGCTGATCCTCCGCAAGGTCGTCGTCGCCTACCAGGCGTCCGAGCAGCCCGTGGGCTCCAAGACGCTGGCCGCCGACCCCGACGTCGAGGCCAGCCCGGCGACCATCCGCTCCGAGCTCGCCCAGCTCGAGGAGCAGGGGCTGCTGACCCACCCGCACACGTCGGCTGGGCGCATCCCGACCGATTCGGGCTTTCGCTACTTCGTCGACAAGCTGCTGCCCGCCGCGCCGCGCGAGCGCCGGCTGGGCCTCGAGCTCGTCCGCCGCGAGGTCGACGAGGCGATGCGCGTGACCAGCGAGACGCTGTCGCAGGTCACCAACCTCATGGCGATCGTCAGCGCGCCGCCCGTCGAGACCGCCACCGTCCGCCACGTCGAGGTGCTGCTCCTCCAGCCGCAGGTGCTGATGGTCGTCGTCATCACCTCGACCGGCGGCGTGACCAAGCGCGTCTTCACGTTCGACCGCTCGATCGACTCGGGCGCCGTGGCCTGGGCGGCCTCCTACCTCAACGAGCGCCTCCAAGGCGTCGGCCTCGGCGCGCGGACGCTGCAGACGCGGCTGCGCGACGAGGGCCTCGGCGCGAGCGAGCGCGCGTTCATCGCCCAGCTGGCGCCCGCGTTCACCGACCTGGCCGCCGGCGCCGAGGAGTCGCTCTACGTCGAGGGCAGCGCGCGGCTGCTCTCCGAGCACCGGATCCAGGACCTCTCGCAGCTCAACGCGCTCGTCGAGATGCTCGAGCGGCGGGTGGCGCTGCTCGGTGTCGTGCGCGAGGCGCTCGGGCGCCGCGAGACCGTCGTCAAGATCGGCGCCGAGAACGACTCGCCGGCGATGCGGTCGCTCTCGCTGGTCGCCGCCTCCTACGGGCTGCCCGGCGGGCGCAACCTGGGCGCGGTGTCGGTCATCGGCCCCGTGCGGATGGACTACGGCTCGGCGATCGGCGCGGTCCAGGAGGCCTCGCGCGAGCTGAGCCGCTTCGTGGAAGAGATCTATGGCTAGCACCACCCCCCGAGACCCCTACGAGGTCCTCGGCGTCGCCCGTGACGCCGATGAGACCGCGATCAAGAAGGCCTTCCGCCGGCTGGCGCGGGAGCTGCACCCCGACGTCAACACCGAGGATCCCGAGGCCGAGGAGAAGTTCAAGGAGTGCGCGGAGGCCTACGAGATCCTCTCGGACGCCGAGCGCCGCGCGACGTATGACCGCTACGGCCACGAGGGCCTGCGCTCGGGCGGCTGGTCGCCGAGCTCGGAGGGCTTCGGCTCGCTCAGCGACCTGTTCGACGCGTTCTTCGGCGGCGGGGGCGGAGGCGGCGGTGGCATCTTCGGCGGCGGCGGCCGCGGCGGCCCGCGCCAGGGCGGCGACATCGCCGTGGCCGCCGACATCGATCTCTCCCAGGCGGCCGCGGGCGCGTCGGTCGAGGTGGCCTTCGAGGCCGTCGACGTCTGCGAGCACTGCCGCGGCAACGGCGCCGAACCGGGCACGCCGATCACCACCTGCGAGCGCTGCGGCGGTCAGGGCATCCTGCAGGCGGTCAGCCGGACGCCGTTCGGCCAGGTCGTCCGCCACGTCAACTGCGATCAGTGCAACGGCGAGGGCAAGATCCCCGAGATCCCGTGCGCCGAGTGCCAGGGACAGGGCCGCAAGATCTCCGAGCGCACCCTCACGGTCGACATCCCGGCGGGCATCGCCGACGGCCAGCGCATCCGCATCGGCGGCCGCGGCCACGCCGGCGATCCCGGCTCGGTGCCCGGAGACCTCTACGTGCTGGTCCGCGTGCGCCCCGACGAGCGCTTCGTCCGCGACGGCGAGGACCTCATCACCGTCCTCGACGTGCCGGCGCCGCTCGCCGCGCTGGGCGCCAGGCTCGAGGTCGACACGCTCAGCGGACTGCAGCCCGTGGAGGTCGCGGCCGGAACCCAGCCCGGCGCGGTCGTGCTGCTGCGCGGCCAGGGGATGCCGGTCCTGCGGCGCCCCGGGCGCAACGGCGATCTCAAGGTCGTCGTCAACGTCGTCATCCCGCGCAAGCTCTCGAAGGAGCAGCGCGCGCTGCTTGAGCAGCTCTCGGCGACGATCACCGACAAGAACCTCGAGCAGGACGAGGGCATCGGCGCGAAGCTGCGGCGCCTGCTCCACCAGCACTGAGGTGCTGCGGCTCGCGATACGCGTTCGCCGCGAGGACGCCGAGGTCGCGCTGGCCGAGCTGCTCGAGCTTGCGCCCGGCGGCGTCGAGGAAGTCGACCTCGGCGACGAGGTCGAGTACGCCGTCTACGGCGCCCCGGGCGAGATCCCGGCCCTGCCCGACCTCCAGGCCGCGGCCGGCGGCGCGCTCGTCGCGGTCTCCACCTCCGAGGTCGCCGACGACTGGGACGTCCGCTGGAAGGAGTTCCACCGGCCCGTCGAGATCGCCGGCGGCCGCCTCCACCTCCGCGCGCCGTGGCACCCATCTTCAGAAACGGGGTCAGACCCGCTTTCTGAAGAGGTGGTGATCGATCCGGGGCAGGCGTTCGGGACGGGTGGCCACGCGACGACGAAGCTGTGCCTCGAGGCGCTGTGCGGGCTGGCGCCCGGTGGGGCGCTGATCGACGTGGGCTGCGGGTCGGGCGTGCTCGGGATCGCCGCGGCGAAGCTCGGCTGGGCGCCGGTGCTGGGGCTCGACCACGAGGTGGCGAGCGTGGCGGCGACGGAGGAGAACGCCGCCGTCAACGGCGTGGCGATGGACGTGCGGCGCTTTGACCTGCGCAAGGAGCCCGTGCCGCCCGCGCCGACGATCGTCGCCAACCTGCTGCGCCCGCTGCTGCTGTCGATGACGCTGCAGGAGCCGCCGCGGATCCTGGTGGCCAGCGGGCTGCTCGCGCACGAGGGCGACGAGGTCGCGGCCGCGTTCGCCCGGTTCGGCCTGCGCGTGCAGCGGCGCCTCGAGGAAGCCGGCTGGATCGCGCTGGTGCTCGCCGGTCAGTAGGCGGCGTAGCTGTGGAAGTCGGCCTGACGCAGCGTCCGCCAGGCCTGCCAGCTGCTGAGCACGGCGAACACCCCGGCGCCGACGACCATGCCGAACACCGCGGTCCAGTAGTCGTAGCGCGAGGTCGCCACGATGCCGACCACCACGCTGACCAGCACCCCGGGACCGATGGCCGTGACGGCGCGCCACGGGCGGTTCAGGCTCATCACGAACACGCTGTTGGCGATGCCCAGCGTCAGCATCGCGTAGCCCAGGAGCCCGAGCCCGAAGACGTAGCGCGAGACGGGATCGTCGTAGATCTTCTCGGCCGCCCCGAGCGCGCCCAGCTTGTGCAGCAGCACCGCGCCGCTGACCGCCAGCCAGGCGCCGGCGGCCATCAGTACCCCGATGTAGGCCAACTGCTTGGACCAGAAGCGCGCCACCGCGCGGTTGTGCTCGCGCACGGCATCGACGCGGAAGCGCTCCGCCGCGGGGGTGAGCATCTCCGAGAAGTCCTCGACGGTGACCTCGAGGAAGGCCAGCGCGAAGACGATGCCGCCGAGCGCGAAATCGAGACCGAGCTCGTAGGGCGTGTGGAACCACAGCGGCAGCGGGTTCGAGCCGGCGGCCCACGCCACGGCGCGGTCGCTGGTCAGGAACAGGAAGTAGATGACGCCGTAGAGCGCGAACGGCAGCGCCCTCCGGGCGAGGATGCGGGCGCGGGGCAGCCGCGCCAGCCGCAGGTCGCCCTTCGTGTTGCGGGCCCGGCGATGCATGATCACCAGGCCGACGCCCAGCTCGATCAGGACGCCGACGGCCAGGGCCGCGTAGTGGACCTTCTCGATCTTGACCGACGTCCAGTGGTAGAGCGCCGCCGCCACGGCCAGCGAGATGATCGTCGCGACCACCATCGCCAGGTACTTGCGCAGCATGTAGAGCATGGCGCCCGCCAGGCCCTGCGCGGCCAGCAGCAGGTAGTAGGCGGTCATGACCGTCAGGTCGTGGTGGGAGTAGCCGTCTGTCGTGTAGCCGACGGCGTAGGCGATCGCTCCGACGACCATCGCGGCGAGCGCCCCCAGGCCGATGATCGTCCAGGACACCGTCTCGGCGGCCATGTGCTTGCCGCTCTCGATGTAGACCGGCGCGAGGTAGCCGAGCGCCTGGGAGAACGCGGCGGTCACCGTGAAGCTGAGCGCCGCGGCGACCGCCACCCGCGACGCGTCGGCGTTGGTGAAGTCCAGCGAGGCGAACTGCGAGACGTCGAAGACCAGCAGCGCAACGAGCTGCAGCGCCAGCGGGACGAAGAAGAACGTGCCGCGCCCGTAGATCTTGGCGAAGCGCGTCAGGCCCTCGCGGCGCGTGCGGCGCTCCTCCTCGACGGCGACGTCGCCGGGCGCCTCGGGCAACTCGGCCTGCACCGCGCGGGCCAGCGCGAAGACATCGGGCAGCCCGAAGCGCTCGACGGCATCGCGGTCGCGGATGCCCACGCTCTCGAGCAGCGCGGCGAGCGCCCAGACGTCGATCGGCGGGCCGGCGTGCTCGACGATGAACACGGCGAGCTCGGGCACCGTCTGGCGCGCCGGCGGGGTCGCCGCCTCGGGTGCCGGCCCGACCGGATCGGTCTCGGGCGGCTCGGCGACCGGCGTCGGCGCCAGCCCCGGACCGGCGGGCCCGGCGTGCTCCTGGCGGTCCTCGTCGCTCACGCCGGCACCGGGGCGCGCATGCGCTCGTAGACCTCGCGGTAGGCGCCGATCGAGTGCGACGTGCGAAAGCGCGCCAGGACGGCCTCGCGCGCCTGGCGGCCCATGCGCCCGCGCAGCTCGGGATTGCGCAGCAGCGTCACGCACGCCTCCCCGAACGCCTCGTGGTCGCGCGGCGGCACGAGGATCCCGAAGCCCTCCAGCGCCTCGCGCACGCCGCCGACGTCGGTGGCCACGACCGGCCGCGCGCAGGCCATCGACTCGAGCACGGTGTAGGGGAAGCCCTCGGAGATGCTCGACAGCGCGCTGATGTCGCCCTCGTTGTAGAGCTCGGCCGGCTTGGTGTGGTGGCCGGCGAAGACGAACGTCTCCTCGAGCCCGAGCTCGGCGATCAGCGCTCGGCAGCGCTCGACGTAGGGCAGGTCGGCGTCGAGCGAGCCGTAGATCAGGAACAGCACGTCGGGCAGCGAGCGCCGGGCGACCTCGGCGGCGCGGATCATCGTCTCGATGTCCTTGAGCGGGAACACGCGCGCGGCGGCGACCACCACGGGCCGGTCGCGCGTGGACTCGGGCTTGGCCGACGGCATGAACAGCCCGGGATCGATGCCGTTGGCGATCGTCTCGACGCGCTCGGCCGGCGCGCCGTAGGGCAGCTCCCAGCGCCGGTTGAAGCCGGTGACGGGGGAGATGACGTCGGCCACGCCGTAGTTGACGCGGGCCAGGTAGCGCGACAGCCCCATCAGGAAGCGCTTGCCGTACGGGGTGAACGGCCCGGTGGAGATCGAGATGTAGCGCTCGCGCACCCACACCCCGTGCTCGGTGACGATGAACGGCGTGCCGTGCTCGAGCTTGGCCACGACGCCGGCGATCCCCGGGAAGCCGGCGATCGTGGTGTGGGCCAGGTCGGTGCGCGGGACGGGCACGACGAGCGGCAGCAGGTAGTTGGCCAGCCAGCGCAGCGCCGTGGCGGCGTCCTCGAGCGACGGCGGCTCGAGCGCTCCGTGAGAGACCGCGGTCATCTCGACGAAGCCCTCCCACGCGGGGCGCGACTTCCACGTCGCGCGCCAGTCGTGCTCCTGGAACCAGCGCCACATCTCCCACACGAGCGTCCCGTCGTCCTCGGGGCTCGAGTCCGCGGCCATCGCCGCCAGCAGGCGGTGCAGGAGCGGGACGAAGTGCTGCTCGACGACGTGCGGGGTCGTGCGCTTGCGCCGCGCGGCGTGCTCGGCCAGGGAGACGCCCGACAGCACGTAGTCGGCCGGCTCGCGCGAGCCCCACAGCGGCACGTGGATCGTGCCGGTCACGTTGGGCGGCAGCTCGTAGCGCAGCCGGACCTCGGGTTCGCCGGTGACCGCGTAGAGCGTGAACTCGTACTCCTCGAGCTCCCGGCAGAGGATGTCGCACCATGTGCTGACGCCACCGCCCACGTAGGGGTACGTCCCCTCCGTGCACAGCAGGACGGTGGTGTCGGCCATGGGCTGCGAACGCGTACGCCGCGCTAGGCGGCGAGGCGCTCGTACATCTCGCGGTAGGCGCCGTAGACCCGTGCGGGATCGTGGCGCTCGGCGGCCCTCCGGCGGCCCGCCCGGCCCAGGCGGCCGCGCAGCAGGTCGTCGGCCAGCAGGCGCAGGATCGCGTCGGCGGTCGCGCGGGGAGCGCGCGGCGCCGTCAGCAGCCCGGCGTCGCCGATCGCCTCGCGGCAGCCGCCGACGTCGGTCGCCACCACCGGCACGCCGGCGGCCATCGCCTCGAGCGCGACGAGCGGCTGGGCCTCGGTCACGCTGGTCAGCGCCAGCACGTCCATCGCCGCGTACCAGGGCTGCGGATCGGTCTCGCCCGTGAAGCGCACGCGGTCACCGAGGCCGAGCTCGGCCGCGAGCGTCACGCACTCGTCGGCGTAGGCGGGGTCCTGGTCGAGCGGCCCGACGACGGCGAACCGCGCGTCCTCGCGCTCGGCGGCCACCAGCGAGCACGCCCGCAGGTAGGTCGCGACGTCCTTCTCGGGTGCAACGCGTCCGACGAACGCGGCCAGCGGTGCCTCGCCCTGGCCCGGGGCCGTCAGAGCCACCGGGTTCGGGATGACCCGCAGGCGCTCGTGGGCCGCTCCGGCCGCGGCCTGGACCAGCGCGTTCGGGCCGCAGACCGACGTGACCATGCCGGCCTCGGCGTAGGCGCGTCGCGCGAGCCGGAACGCGTCGGCGGCCAGGCGCCGGCGCTCCTCGGCGGAGATCGCCGGATCGAAGTCGGGCCGGATGCTGTGGCTCTTGGGGACCTTGGGCATCATCACCAGGTCGCGCCAGGCCATGCCGTGCTCGGTCAGGGCGAAGCCCGCCCCGTGCGCGGCGGCGGCGCGCCGGGCGATCTCGCTCGCCGTCCCCGTGGCCGTGGCGTGGTAGACCCGCGCCTCGGGCAGCGCGCGCTCCAGGCCGCGCTCGGGCACGATCTCGCCGGCCTCGACGTCGACATGGACGAGGTCGACGCCCGCCGGCAGCTCGTAGGCCGCCTCATGGCGGGGGGTTCCCTCGGTGCGCACGTGCGCCACGGCGAACGACAGGTCGGGCATGCCCTCGAGCAGGCCATGCGCCCACGCCGACACGCCCCCAGTCACGTAGGGGTAGTTGCCTTCCACGACCAGGCAGACGTCAACCATCGGATACGTCCTTTCGTGTCTTGATCAGGGTCAGGAGCGTTCCCCCGTCCGGCTGGGGCTCCCTCGTCACGTCATCCATCAGCTGCGACATGAGAAAGACGCCGTAGCCGCCCTCTCCGGGGTCGTCGAGGTCGCGCCCGCGGTAGGACGCGGGGTCGAAGTACTTGCCCCAGTCGCGCACGCGGATCCGCACGGTCGAGCCCTCGAGCTCGGTCCACAGCTCGATCCGCTCGTCCGGCGCGTCCTGGTAGGCGTGCTCGACGACGTTGGCCAGGGCCTCGGTCAGCGCGAGCTCGATCTCGCCGATCGGCTCGTCGCCGAAGCCCGCCGCCCGGACGCGGTCGGTCACCCATGTCCGTGCCTCGTCGATGCGATCGACGCGGCTGGCGATGGTGATGCTCTCCGGGCCGCTCATGTCATGCCCCGAAGGCGGCCACGCCCTCGTCAACGGTGTCGTAGAGCGACAGCAGCTTGTTGGTCCGCGTCATCTCGAAGACGCGCGCGACCGTGCCGGCGGCGCCGGCGAGTCCGAAGCGGGCGCCCTGGCCGTCGGCGCGCCGGTGCGCGGTGACGAGGATGCCGATCCCCGACGAGTCGATGAGCGACACGTCGGAGAGGTCGAGCAGCACCCGGGCGTCGGCCGAGTCGATCTGGGCGCCCAGCAGGTCGCGCAGCTCCATGGCCCGGCTGACGTCGATCGGGCCGTGCAGGTGGACGACCCGGACGCCGTCGCGGTCGGTGATCTCGTGCTCCATCTAGGTCTCCTGATTCGGTGGCCGCTGCACCGGCAGGGGCAGGGCGTCGTTGGCGAGTAGGCGGGCGGCCGCGTCGGCCACCGCAGGATCGAACTGGCTGCCGCTGCGCTGGATCAGCTCGGCGGCGAGCTTCTCGGCGGGCCAGCCGGGGCGCACGGCGTCCGGGCTGGCCAGCTCGACGAGGAACTCCGCGACGGCCAGCGCGCGGCCCG
This sequence comes from Solirubrobacteraceae bacterium, assembly GCA_045805505.1. Classification (GTDB taxonomy): domain Bacteria; phylum Actinomycetota; class Thermoleophilia; order Solirubrobacterales; family Solirubrobacteraceae; genus BP-464. The sequence continues at coordinate 26,129 of JBJMLA010000003.1, read as the reverse complement.
CGCGGGGGATCTCGTCGCCCGAGAGGCCGGCCGGGAAGCCCCAGCCGTCGAACCACTCGTGGTGGGTGGCGACGGCGCCGGAGACGCCCGGGTGCAGGGGGAGGTGGGCGACGAGGCTGGCGCCGACGGTCGGATGCTCGACGTCGGTCTCCCAGCTGCCCTCGGTCGAGCCGGCCAGGCCGACGTCATGGATGAGCCCGGCCAGCCGGACGGCGTCGGCCTCCTCGTCCTCGAGGCCCGCCTCGCGGGCGATCGCCTCGGCGACGGCGCTGACCGCGTGATGGTGGCCGACCGTGTCGGGCCGGCGCGCGTCGAGCGCGTGCGCCAGGCCCTCGACCGTGGTCATGTAGCGCTCGCTGAAGCTCCCGAACAGCTGGGCGTTGTAGAGCATCAGCCGGATCTGCTCGGAGAAGGCCTCGAGCAGCGAGAGGTCGTGCTCGTCGAAGTCGGCGCCCTCGGCGAACGTGACGAGCGCGAACACGCCCAGCGGCTCGCCCTCCTCCATCAGCGGGACCGCCAGCAGCGAGCGGATGCCCATCCGCTCGGCGGCCTCGAGGTCGCGCAGGAACAGGGCGCCGCCCTCGGCCGCCGACCAGTCGAACAGGCCGGTGCCGGGGGAGAGGTCGACGGTCTCGGCGAAGTCCTCGGGCATCCCGGTCGCCGCGCGGACCACGAGGCCCTCGGTCTCCGAGCGCACGGCGACGAAGCCCGCCTCGGTGCGGGTGCCGCCCAGCGCCAGGTCGAGCAGCAGGGAGACGAGCCGCTCGACGTCGACCGCCGAGCCGGCCAGCTTGCGGCTGGCTTCGACCTGGGCGGTCGCGCTGGCCAGCCGCTGGCGCAGCTCCTCCTCGCGCCGGGCCTGGCCGATCACCACCGCCACGGCGACGGCGATCTGCTCGTAGTCGCGGACCACGCCGCGGGGAACGTCGTCCTCGCTCACCGGCCCGATGCGGATCAGGCCGATCAGCTCGCCGTCCTCGCCCACGGCGACCGGCAGCGAGTACAGCTGGCCGACCGGGCTGCTGACGACGCGCGGCGCGATGTCGTCCTCGATGCGCGCGATCTCGAACGGCGGGGTGGGCACGCTCCATTCCGCGCCGCCCTCCATGCTCGTCTGCATCGGGCCGGGCGCGACGCGCGTCGGATCGGCGGCGGGCCGGGCTCGGGTGTGCTCGAGATGGAAGCGGCGGCCGCCGGGCTCGGCGACGTAGAGGTAGGCGTCGGGCCGCTCGGCGACGGCCTTGACGGCATCGAGGGCGGCGTCGAGCCGCTCGCGGTAGTCGCGGGTGGCGACGAGCGCGCCGAGCAGGCCCGCGCCGGTGTCGGCCGTGGGCGCGACGGAGCGCCCGAAACGGGCCATCAGGCGTCTCTCCGCAGGGAGACGAGCGTGATGTCGTCGCGCTGGTGGGCGCCGCCGGTGAAGTCGTTGAGCGCGTCGACGATCGCGTCGAGGGTGGCAGACGCACCGGCGGGCGCCATCGCCGAGACCGTCTCGGCCAGGCGCTCCTCGCCGAACGGCTCGTCGTCGGCGCCGAGGGCCTCGACGGCGCCGTCGGTGTAGAGCAGGAGCGCGTCACCGGGCCCGAGCACGTCGGTCTTCTCCTCGAAGTCGACGTGCTCGAGGAAGCCGATCGCGGCGCCGTCGCCGTCGAGCTCGAGCGTCTCGCCACCGGCGCGCGCGAGCATCGGCGGGTTGTGCCCGGCGTTGGCGTAGGTGAGGCTCGACGTGGCCGGGTCATACACCGCGCAGAACATCGTGATGAACAGGCCGGCGTTGACGAGGTCGCCGAACATCGCGGTGTTGGTGGCGGCCAGCACCGCCGAGGGCGGATGCTCCTGGGAGACCTCGCGGCGCAGGATGCTGCGGGCCATCGCCATCAGCAGCGCCGAGCCGATGCTGTGGCCGGCGACGTCGGCGATGAGGATGACCAGCCGGCCCTCGCCGTCGATCATCAGGTCGTAGTAGTCGCCGCCGACGTTGGCCGCCGGAAGGCACAGGCCGGCCAGCTGGGCGCCGCTGATCGCCGGCGGCTCCTTGGGCAGCAGGCCCATCTGGATGCCCGCGGCCATCGTGATCTCGTTCTGCAGCTCGCGCTGCTGCTCGACGATCTGGCGGTGCAGTGCCGTCACCCGCGATGCGGCGATCAGGCGAGCGCCGAGGTCGTTGCGGTCCAGCGGCTTGGTCAGGTAGTCGTCGACACCGGCCTGCATGCCGCGCAGGACGTGCTCCTTGTCCTCGAGGGACGTGAGCATCACGAAGTAGGTGTACGGCCCGCTCTCGTCGGCGCGGATGCGCCGGCACAGCTCGTCACCGTCGAGGCCGGGCATGATCCAGTCGCTGATGACCACCTCGGGCTGGGCCGAGCGGTAGCGCTCCCAGGCCTGCAGGCCGTCCTCGGCGACGATGCACTCATGTCCGAGCTCCTCGACCGCCCGCTGGAGCAGGAAGCGTGAAGCGGCGGAGTCCTCGGCGAGCAGGATCCTCATCGAGAGCGAGAACCTAGCTGGCGCGGCCCTCGGATCGCCCGGTCGATCAGGCGATGCCCTGGCCGACGACGCCGCCGCTGGCGTCGGCGCGGTCGGAGAAGGCTCCGACGAAGGCGGCCACGACCGCAGGATCGAACTGGCTGCCGGCGCAGCGCTCGAGCTCGCGCAGCGCCTGCTGGGCGGTGAGCGCGGGCCGGTGCGAGCGCTGCGTGGTCATGTCCTGGAAGGCACTGCAGACGAAGACGATGCGCGACGCCAGCGGGATGTCCTCGCCGGCGCTCGCGTCCGGGTAGCCGCCGCCGTCCCAGCGCTCATGGCTCGCGCGGACCACCGCGGCGACGCCGTCCATGCCGAAGTTCGAGCGCAGCAGCCGCTCGCCGACCAGCGTGTGGAGCTGGACGAAGCGCCAGTCCTCGTCGGTCAGCCGGCCCGGGGCGTGGACGACCGCGTCGGGCACCGACATCATCCCGACGTCGCGCAGCGCGGCGGCGCACTCGAGGTGGTCGAGCTCCTCGCCGGCCAGGCCGAGGCACTGGCCCACGGAGACCGACAGGTCGGCGACGTCGTAGATCGAGGGGGTGACCCGGGCCGCGGTCAGCGACGGGGTGATGGAGAGGTCGTCGACGCCCTGGCTGCGCAGGGTGGCGCGCTCGGCCTGGACCTCCTGGTCGGCGAGCTTGAGGGCCTCCGAGACATCGGTGGCCTGGCCCGGGAACGACACGGAGCCCACGGCGCAGCGGATCATGAAGCCCTCGCCGATCTCGAACAGCGCATCGCCGGCGGCGACGCGCAGGGCCGCGGTCTCGTCCGACGCCGTGACAACGGCGAACTGGGCGCCGCGCAGCCGGTAGATCGCGGCACGGTCGCCGAGGGCGTCGGTCAGCTTGCGCGCCAGGCGGCGCAGCAGGGCGTCGCCACAGGCGAAGCCGAAGGAATCGTTGTACTTCTTGAAGCCGACGAGGTCGAAGATCAGCAGCGTCCGCTTCTCGTCGCCGATCCGCGCGGCCAGGAAGCCGGTGATGTCGTCGCGCAGCTGGGTGCCGTTGGGCAGGCCGGTGAGGTCGTCGATGCGCTTGGCGGCGCGCTTGGCGGCCTCCACCCGGGACGAGCGCCACGTGCCGGAGCCAGCCGCGGCAGCGCAGAGGGCGAGGGCGGCGACCATGGCGACCGTGGAGGCGCTGCCGCCCACGAACGTGCCCACGGCGCCCGCAACCAGGCCCAGAATGGCCAGCGCGCCGGCCGCGATGAGCTCCTTGCGGGGTGACATAGCCACGGTGATCGGCAGGCGGCGCAGGATCTTCAGCCCGTTTTCGCCATATTGAGGCCCATGGCATGGCACGTGGTGATCGCCGGCGGCGGCTTCGGAGGGCTTCAGGCCGCCAGGACCCTCGAGAAGGTCCTACCGCCCCACAGCGCGCGGATAACGCTGGTCAACGACGTCAACTTCATGCTGTACACGCCGCTGCTGCCCGGGGCGGCGGCGGGCACGCTGGAGCCGCGCCACGTCGTGGTCCCGCTGCGCCAGCAGCTCAAGCGCACCGACCTGCGGCTCGGGACGGTGTTGTCGGGCGACCCGGCGCAGAAGTGCCTGCGCGTGCGCTCGCACGAGGGCCACGTCGAGGACATCTCCTACGACCAGCTGATCATCGCTCTGGGATCGGTTTCCCGCACGCTGCCGATTCCCGGCCTGGCCGAGCACGGCCGCGGGTTCAAGACGCTGCCCGACGCGATCGCGCTGCGCAACCGGGTCATCGGCTGCCTCGAGGCGGCCGAGACCCTCGAGGACCCGGAGGCGCGCGCCGCGTGGCTGACGTTCGTGTTCGTCGGCGCCGGCTACGCGGGGCTCGAGGGCGCCGCCGAGCTGCAGGACTTCGCCGCCGACATCCTCGACCTGTATCCGCGCTGCCGCACGCAGGGCGTGCGCTTCGTCCTGGTCGAGGCCGCCGACCGGGTCATGGGGGAGATCCCCGAGCCGCTGGCGCGCTTCGCCACGGAGGAGCTGCGCGGGCGCGGGATGGAGATCCGCACTTCGACGACGCTCGACGAGGTCACCGAGACGACGGCGACGCTGTCCGGCGGCGAGGTCGTGCCGACGCGCACCGTCGTCTGGACGGCGGGCGTCAAGCCGCATCCGGTGGTCGCCGAGCTCGGGCTGCCGGTCGTCCGCGGCGGCCGCATCGAGGTCGACCGCTTCATGAAGGCCCTCGGCACCGACGGCGTCTGGGCGATCGGCGACGCCGCCGCGGTGCCCGACCCGGCCAAGCGCGGCAAGCAGGCCTCGCCGCCGACCGCACAGCACGCGATCCGCCAGGGCCGGCGCGTCGCGCGCAACGTGGCGGCCACGCTGGGCCGCGGGCGCCCGCGACCGTTTCGCTACCGCACGCTCGGCGTCTTCGTCGACATGGGGCGTGGCGAGGCGGTCGCTCAGACCCTCGGCATCCGCTGGCGCGGTGTGCCGGCGTGGTGGCTGGCGCGGACCTACCACCTGGTGATGATGCCGACGCTGAGCCGCAAGCTCCGGCTGCTGGTCGATTGGAACGTCGGCCTGCTGTTCGGCCGTGACACCGCCGAGCTCGGCCAGCTCGGCCACCCCGAGCCGCTGGGGACAGCGCTCGAGGAGAGCTCGTCGGGCGGGACGAGCTAGACCTCGTCGTGGAGGCCCTCGGCCTTGCGCAGACGCCGCCGGCCCTCGTCCATGTCGTCGTCGGCGAAGGCCCGCAGCGCCCCGGCAATCGCGTCGAGCTTGACCTGGATGGCGTGCTCGGAGCGCAGCTCGGCGTTCTTGATCAGCGCCAGCAGGAACAGGGTGATCGCGGCCATCGTGTCGCCGACGACGTGCTGCAGCGTGTCGTGATGGCCGGTGATGTAGGTCGCCGCCCAGGCGGCGATGACCAGCATGCAGACGGCGAAGAAGACGGGGCTCGACGTCGCGTTCGACGCGGACTCGGCCACGCGGTCGAAGAACCCGCGGCCCTCGTCGCCGCGGTCGACGGGGTGCTTGACGTCAGGGCTCATGCCCTCACTAGAGCAGCCGGCGCCCCCAGGTGAACCGATCGCCGCGGGCGTCCATCCGCTGCAGGTAGACGCCCTGGGAGCTCGAGTTGATCAGCCAGCCGCCGCCCAGGGCGATCGCCACGTGCGACGCGACGGGCCGGTCGAAGAACATCAGGTCGGCGGGCTGCAGCCGCTTGAACGACACCCGGCGGGAGCGCGGCATCGCCTGCGCGTAGGCGTCGGCGGTCGCGCGCCCGCCCACCCGGCTGCCGAAGACCTGCCAGACGAAGCCCGAGCAGTCTGCGCCGCTGTCGCTCTCGCCGCCCCAGACGTAGGGCTCGCCGATCTTCGAGACGGCGATGCGCAGCGCCGCGCGCTGCGCCGGCGTGTAGTCGGGCAGCGAGAAGTCCGCGAAGGCGTCGCGCGCGGCCTGGGCCTCCCAGCCCGACCAGCGCAGGACGGCGGCCAGCGACCAGGCGGCCTCGGCGCGGGTGATCGGCTCGCTGGGGGAGAGCTCGAGCTTCTCGCCGTAGGGGAAGGGATGGTTGAACCGCAGGCCCAGCCAGCGGGCGACCACCTCGCTGCCGAACCTGAACGGCGGATCGAGCCCGGCGCGGGCGGCCTCCTCGCGCACCGCGGTCGCCACGTCGCCGAGCCCGAGCTGCTTGAGCAGCGCGCGATGGAACGCCTCGACCGTGACGCGCTCGTCGTCGACGACGACGGCCGGGACGCCGAGACGGAAGCCCAGCTGCAGGAAGGCGTCGGACAGCTGGCGGCCGGTGAGCGGCTGCTCGCCGTGGAAGCGCCCGTCGAACAGCCGCGGGAGCAGGCCGTCGCGGACGACTGCTCGCTGCTCGCTGCGGTCCCAGGTGCCCAGGCCGGGCGCCGCGGCGCGCGCGGCCGCCGGGAGCGCACAGCCGAGAACGAGCAGGAGCAGGGGAAGACGCCGCATGTGTTCGTTCTCAATCGGCTTCACGCGACGTTCGCTTGAACGCCCGCGGCGGGGTCTAGACTGAGACGCGAATGGCGATTGCCGACACGGTCAAGCAGGATCTCGCAACCGCGATGAAGGCGGGCGAGAAAGACCGCGTGGGCGCGCTGCGCCTGGTGCTCTCCGAGCTTCAGAAGGCCGCGAAGGACGGCGGCGACGACGAGCAGGCCGTGCTGCGCCGCGAGCGCAAGCGCCGGCTCGAGGCGGCGGTCACCTTCCGCGACAACGGCCGCCCGGAGCTCGCGGCGGCCGAGGAGTCCGAGGCAGAGCTCATCGCGGGCTACCTGCCCGCCGAGCTCGGCGACCAGGAGCTGCGCGACATTGTGCGCGCGGCGGTCGAGGAGGCCGGCGCCACCGGCCCCAAGGACATGGGAATGGTCATGAAGGCAGCGATGCCCAAGATCGCCGGGCGCGCCGACGGCAAGCGCGTCTCCGCGATGGTCCAGGAGTCGCTGGCGTGAGGCGCCAGCTCGAGCTCTCCAACGAGGCCGCGGCCGCGCTGAGCGGCCACGAGGACGCGATCCTGCGCGCGCTCGAGGGCCACGTGTCCTGCGCGGTGTACCTGCGCGGCAACCTCGTCACGCTCGAGGGCGACGCACCCGACGTCGACGCCGCCTTCACGGTCGTCGCCGAGCTGGCCGAGCTCGCCGACCAGGGCCACGAGATCGCTCCGGGCACGATCGACGCCGTCACCGGCGCCCTCGACGCGCACCAGTCGCCGGCCGCGATCCTCGACGACGTCATCTGGCGCCATCGCTCCACGAAGGTCGCGCCCAAGACGGTCAACCAGAAGCGCTACGTCGACTCGATCCGCAAGAACACCGTGACGTTCGGCGTCGGTCCCGCGGGCACCGGCAAGACCTTCCTGGCCGTCGCGCTGGCCGCCGCCGCGCTCACCCGCCGCGAGGTCAACCGCATCATCCTCACGCGCCCGGCCGTGGAGGCCGGCGAGCGCCTGGGTTTCCTCCCCGGCGACCTGATGGCCAAGGTCGATCCGTACCTGCGCCCGCTGTTCGACGCGCTCAACGACATGCTCGACCCCGAGAAGGTCAGCACGTTCCTGGAGAAGGGCGTCATCGAGGTCGCGCCGCTGGCCTTCATGCGCGGCCGCACGCTCAACGACAGCTTCATCATCCTCGACGAGGCGCAGAACACCACGCCCGAGCAGATGAAGATGTTCCTGACGCGCCTCGGCTTCAACTCCAAGATGGTCATCACCGGCGACGTGACGCAGGTCGACCTCCCGCGCGAGCAGCAGTCGGGCCTGATCGTCGTCGGCGACATCCTCTCCGAGGTCGAGCACATCGACTTCATCCGCTTCGGCGGCGAGGACGTCGTCCGCCACCGGCTGGTCCAGCGCATCGTCGAGGCCTACGACGAGCACGCGTCCGCGCAGGCGCCCGAGCTGCGCCCCGCCGACCGCAAGCGCGCTTGAGCCTCGAGGTGGAGGTCGTGGGCGACGCGGTCGCCGAGGACGAGGTCGTGCGCCTGGTGGCCGCCGCGGTGGCGCGCGCCGGGGTCGCCGACGGTCACGTCGCGGTGTCGTTCGTCGGCGCCGAGGAGATCGCCGGGCTCAACCGCGAGCACCGCGGCAAGGAAGGCCCGACCGACGTGCTGTCGTTCCCGATCGACGAGGAAGGGCCGTCGGCCGGCCCGCGTGAGCTCGGCGACGTCGTGATCTGCCCCGAGCACACCGTCGACCTGCCCGAGGCCGTGGTCCACGGCGCGCTGCACCTCGTGGGCTACGACCATGAGGTCGATGACGGCGAGATGCTGCGCGTCCAGGACGAGCTGATGGCGGAGCTGGCGTGACGCGCTCGGGCTTCGTCGCGCTGGCGGGCCGCCCGAACGTGGGCAAGTCCACGCTGGTCAACGCGATCGTCGGGCGCAAGGTGGCGATCGTCTCGGACAAGCCCCAGACGACGCGGCGAGCGATCCGCGGCGTGGCGACGACCGGCGAGTCCCAGCTGGTGCTCGTCGACCTGCCGGGCGTCCAGCGCCCGCTGGACGCGCTGACCGAGCGGATGCAGCGCCGCGTGGAGCGCGAGCTCGCCGAGTCCGACGCCGCGCTGTTCCTGCTCAACGCCGAGGAGGGCATCGGCCCGGGGGACCGCTGGATCGCCGGCGTGCTCGGCGCCGCCGACGTCCCGGTGATCATCGCCGTCAACAAGACCGACCGGCTCAACCGGCCCGAGGTCGCCCGCGTGCTGCAGGAGGCCGCCGACCTCGACGTCGCCGACGACCTGTTCCCGATCTCGGCCGCGACGGGCAAGGGCGTCGGTCCGCTCGTCGAGCACCTGTCCGGGCTGCTGCCCGAGAGCCCGTTCTACTTCCCCGTCGGCGAGCGCAGCGACCAGGTCATCGAGGTCCTGCTGGCCGAGCTGATCCGCGAGCAGGCCCTGCGCCGGACCTTCCAGGAGGTCCCACACGCCATCGAGGTGGTGCTCGAGGAGCTCGACGAGTCGCGCGAGGACCTGATCACGATCCGCGCGCTCGCGTGGGTGGAGACGGAGTCCCAGAAGGGCATCCTCATCGGCAAGGGCGGCCGCATGATCCGCACCATCGGCACCGCGGCGCGCAAGGAGCTCCAGCGCGAGCTCGGCCGGCGGGTCCACCTCGACCTCGCGGTCCGGGTCCGGCGCGGCTGGCGAGGCGACGACCGCGCGCTCGATCGCCTCGGGATCGAGTAGATCGGCCAATCCTCAAGCCCTCCCGGCGGATGCCGATAGGGCTAGGTAGGTCCCTCGATGACGTTCGATTCCCGCAGCCTGCTGCCGGTCATGCTCGAGAACCTCCCGGTGGTCGTCTACATCGCGGAGTTCGAGGAGGGCTGGCCCCTGCGCTACATCACGCCGCGCATCGAGGCGCTCACCGGCCGGACGCCCGCAGAGCTCATCGGCGATCCGGACGAGTGGTACCGCTGCATCCATCCCGACGATGTCGAGCGGGTGCGTGCGCTCGAGACCCAGACCTACGTCGAGCAGAGCGACTTCGACTGCGAGTTCCGCATGGTCCATCGCGACGGCACGATCTCCCAGGTCTGGGAGCGTGACGTCATCCTGCGCGACGACGACGGCAGGCCGACCGCGACGCAGGGGGTGCTGCTCGACGTCACGTCGCTGCGCGCGACCGAGCAGGAGCTGCGCCGCGAGCACGACCGCGCACAGCGCTACCTCGACGTGGCGGGCACCGCACTCCTGGCCCTCGACCTCGACGGCACCATCGCGATGCTCAACCGCTCCGGTCACGCGATGCTCGGCTATCCCGACGGCGCGCTGGTCGGCCGCGACTTCTTCGCGACGTGCGTGCCCGAGGCCGGCCGGGAGGAGCGCCGCGCCCGCTTCCACGAGATCCTCGCCAGCGAGACCCCGATCCCGGAGTACGAGAACCAGATGGTCGGCGAGGACGGCCGTGCCCGGCTGGTCAGCTGGCACACGACGGTCCTGCGCGAGGACGGCCGGGTCACCGGCCTGCTGTCCAGCGGCCTGGACGTCACCGAGCGCCATGAGGCGCAGGCCCAGATCGCCCACATGGCCTACCACGACAGCCTCACCGGGCTGCCGAACCGCGCGATGCTGCGCGACCACCTCGACCTCGCCCTGGCCCGTGCGCGGCGCAACGGCCAGTCCGTCGCGCTGCTCTACCTCGACCTCGACGACTTCAAGCTCGTCAACGACGGCCTCGGCCACGCGGCGGGCGACGACCTGCTGCGGATGATGTCGGACCGTCTGCGCAACCGGCTGCGCGTCGAGGATCTCGTGGCCCGCGAGGGCGGCGACGAGTTCCTCGTCCTCCTGGCCGACATCGAGCAGGAGCCGACCGAGCGCGCGCTGGCGGTGGGCGAGAGCCTCGTCGCGGCGATGCGCGAGCCGGTCCGCCTGCTCGACACCGAGTTCGAGGTCAACGGCTCGGTCGGCATCTCGATCTTCCCGGGCGACGCGTCCGACGCCGAGGAGCTCCTCGCGCACGCGGACGCCGCCATGTACGACGCCAAGGCCGAGGGCCGCGGCCAGGTCCGCCTCTTCCGCGGGGACCCGCGCCGCAGCGTCGAGCGCCTGTCGCTCGGGCGTCGCCTGCGCCGGGCGATGGAGCTCGACGAGCTCGTGCTGCACTGGCAGCCGATCGTCGCGCTCGACACCGGGCTGCTCAAGGGCGCCGAGGCGCTGGTGCGCTGGCAGGATCCCGAGCGGGGCCTGATGGTGGCCGGCGACTTCATCGGCGACGTCGAGGCCGCCGGCCTGCTCGAGCAGCTCGACGAATGGGTCGTCGGCGCGTTCACCGCGCAGCGCCGGCTGTGGAACGCCCAGGGCCTCGATCCCTTCGTCGGCTTCAACCTCGGCCCGCGCGCCCTCACGCCGCATCGCGTCGACCCGCTGATCGACGCGCTGGCCGGCAACGAGCTCGATCTGTCACGCGTCACGATCGAGGTCTCCGAGGCCGAGGCGCTCCACGACGACTCCCGCGCCCGCGACGTGCTGCGCCGCCTCGACGACGCCGGCATCACGCTGGCGCTCGACGACTTCGGCGTGGCCTACTCCTCGCTGCAGCGGCTGCGCGACCTGCCGACCAGGTGGATCAAGATCGACCGCTCGTTCCTGGTCGGCGTGCCCGGCAACCAGGGAGCGACGCGCGTCATGGAGGCGATCCTGGCACTGCTCTCCGCGATCGAGGTCCGCGTGATCGTCGAGGGCGTCGAGTCGGCGTCGCAGTGCGACTGGTTGCGCGCCCGCGGCTGCGAGGCCGCCCAGGGCTGGTTCCTGGGGCGCCCGATGCCCGCCGAGCAGCTCGACGAGCTGCTGCGCGCGTCGCCCGACTCGGTGCCCGATCCGACCCGGGTCCCTAGAGCGCTTCCGCGATCCGCGGAGCTTCGCGGCTGAACGTCCAGACCGCGAGCACGCACGTCACCACGTAGATCCCCACCGGGATCAGCAGGCGGGCGCCGCCGCCGGTCAGCTCCCGCAGACCCGGCGCGTCGGCGTCGATGATCCAGCGATGGGCCAGCTCGAAGATGGGCGACAGCGGGTTCAGCGAGATGATCTCGCGCAGCTTGGGCGCCACCGCCTCGAGCGGGTAGAGGACCGGCGTGGCGTAGAACAGCGCCGTCGAGGCGACCGACCAGATGATCGCCACGTCGCGGAAGCGCGGGTACAGCGACGAGACGATCATCGAGACGGCGGTCGAGAAGATCGTCAGCGCCAGGACGAGCACCGGCAACAGCAGCCACGTCCACTGCGGGTCCACGCCGAAGGCGAGGATGAAGACGAAGACGACGATCAGGTTCAGGCCGAGGTTGAACAGCGCCGTGAGCACGACGGCCAGCGGGATGACCAGACGCGGGAACTGCGTCTTGCGGACGATGCCCTCCTTGGCCGCCACCGACGTCACCGCCGTGGTCGTCGACTCCTGGAAGACCCCGAAGAGCACGATGTTGAGCAGCAGCAGCACGGGGTAGTTCTCGACGTCGCCGCCCAGCTTGAAGGCCTGGGTGAAGACCGCGAGCATCACGCCGAAGAGCATCAGCGGGCGCGCCAGCGTCCACAGGTAGCCCAGCACCGTGCCGAAGTAGGTGCGCTTGAACTCGGTCGCCGCGATCAGGAACAGCAGGTCGCGCGTGCGGCGCCAGCTGCCGCCGAGAGCGCCGGGACCGCTGACCTCGCGCAACTCGGGCGTGCTCATTCGACGCTCGCCGTGACGTCGTGGCCGACCGAGACGTTGCCCGCGCCGGGGCGCGTGCCGTAGACGACGAAGTCGAGCAGGTGGGTGCGTTGCATGGCCATCGCGCCCTCGTCCTGGTCGCGGGCGACCCACAGGTCGATGAAGTAGCGGCCGGGCAGCAGCGGGTTCTCGATCGTGCCCGCGATGCGGATCCGCTCGCCGGCGGGGACCAGGGCGTGGTCGAGTTCCGGGTTGAGGCCGAAGACCTCCTGGCCCTCCTCGTTGTAGACGTGGAGGGCGAACCCGGGGTTGGCCAGGTCGCGGCGCGCCTGGAGCAGCAGGTGCAGGCCGATCGGGACGCCCTGCTCGGCGTTCTCCTCGCGCTCGCCGGCGGGGTTGGTCAGGTAGGCCTCGGCGATCGCCACGTTGAGATCCGGCGCGACGGTGATCCCCTCGTGGGACGGCAGGTCGGCGTAGCCCGCCTCGAAGTTGAGCCGGTAGTACTCCAGCGCGGCGGCCTCGGGGTCGCCGAGGAACGTCATGTCGCCGTCGTGGATGACCATGGCCCGGTCGCAGAAGCTCTGCACGGTCGCCATGTCGTGGGTGACCAGCAGGATGGTCTTGCCGGCCTCGCGCTTCTCGCGGAAGACGTCCATGCACTTGCGCGCGAACGCGGCGTCGCCGACGGCGAGGACCTCGTCGATGAGCATGATGTCGGCGTCGGCCTCGACCATCACCGCGAAGGCCAGGCGGACGAGCATGCCCGACGAGTAGTTCTTGAGCTTGAGGTCGGCGTACTCCTGCAGCTCGGCGAACTCGAGCACGGAGCCGAGCCGGCGGCTGGCGTCGCGCCTCGACAGGCCCATCAGCACGCCGTTGAGCGCGACGTTCTCGCGGGCGGTCAGCTCGGAGTCGAAGCCGACGCCCAGCTCGATGAACGGCGCCAGGCGGCCGGCCATCCGCACGCGGCCGGCGTCGGGGCGGTAGATGCTGGCCAGGATCTTCAGCAGCGTGCTCTTGCCCGAGCCGTTGCGGCCGACGATGCCGAAGAACTCGCCCTGGTGGACGTCGAACGACACGCCCTTGAGCGCGGCGATCTCCCGCAGGTCGGCGCCGGTGCGCCGCTGGGTGAGCCGTTCCTTGAGGGTGTCGATGCGGAGGGTGGAGACCCGGAAGGTCTTGCGGACGTCCCGGGCCTCGACGACCACGGGGGCGTGTGACACGGCGCTGAGCCTATCGGTGCTCACCGGGCCCACCGCCAGCGGCGCAGGCGCTTCTGCTGGAACGTCCACGCGTCGGGCGAACGGGTGTCGCGCCCCAGGCGCGCCACGCGCCGCCACAGCAGGCCCACCGCGAGGTCGCCCTCGCTGCCCACGGTCTCGTTGCGGCCGGTCAGCCGGCGCAGCGACCGCGCGGCCAGCCAGGCCGGCCCGAGCGGCGAGCGCTCGGCGCGCAGGTAGCGCCGCAGCGCCTGGCGCTTGGACGCCGAGAGCACGGTGTCGCAGCGGGCCAGCAGGGCCTGGGCGAACACCGCGCGCTGGACGTAGCCGCCGAAGTAGGCGGCGCGCCAGCGGCTGCGCAGGTGGCGCATGGCCTCGGGGATCGGCTCGTCGTGGCGGCCGAAGACCGCGTCGCCGTGCTGGACGTAGTCATAGAGCGGCCGGTCGACGAACGCGATCTCGCCGTGGGCCAGCGCGACGAGCGCGATCCAGTGGTCGTGGAAGTCCATGCCCGGCGTGTCCGGGAACGGCACGGCGGCGTCGGCCACATCGCGGCGCATCAGCATCGCCGCGCCCGTCACCCCGCCCGCGACTAGCAGCGACGTGATGTCGGTGTGGTTGGGCCGGCGCCCGTTCCACAGGCTCTCGCGGACCAGGGCGCCGCCGGGGGTAACCAGCCGCTGCTCGGAGTAGACGAGCGGCGCGTCGCCCAGCGCGGCGCGCAGGGTCGTCAGCTTGCCGGGATGCCAGATGTCGTCCTGGTCGGCCAGCGCGACGAGGGTGGCGTCGGGCGGGGCCAGGGTCAGCGCGCGCTCGAAGTTGCGGTAGAAGACCTGGCGCTCGGGTGCGCGGTCGAAGCGGAAGCGCGTGTCGTCGCCGAGGACCCGCTGCATCGCCAACACGGCGGCCGGGGACGAGCCGTCGTCGCTGATGACGCAGATCCAGTCGGTCTCGGTCTGTGCGCGCAGCGACTCGATCTGGGCCTCGAACATGGCCGGATCGGGCTCGTAGGTCGCCATGCAGACCGCGATCGCACGGCCGGCGGGCTGGGTCGCCGGCGGCGACGCGATGGCGATCTCGTGCAACGGGATCGTCGTTCCGTCGGCCCGCGCGGCGATGACGATCGTCTCCCCGGCGGCGCGGCCGGGCAGCGGGACGACCGCCCACCAGCCGCCCTTGCCGGCCAGATCCGAGCGCGGCATTCCGGCCGCCAGCGGGGCGTGCGCGACGTCGTCGACGAGGATCTCGAGGCGCGCGACGCCCTCCGCGCGACCCTGCAGGAAGACCGCGGTCGGCCGCTGCGGCGGCAGCGTCGCGGGCAGCAGGCTCTCGATCGCAACGCGTCCGGGGGTCATGCCGCACCGACAATAGGCTGCACCGGATGATCGCGTTCGGCTCCTCGATCACCAACCCGGTGATGTACGACAAGGCCTGCGGCCCGGGCATCGCCCTGGCCAAGGAGCAGGACTCCGTCGTGCTCGCGCGCGCCGCCGCCGGCTCGATCTACGAGAGCTACAACCTGATCATCGAGCAGGCGGCCAAGCTCGACGACCTCGAGGCGCTGGTGCTCCTGCACCAGGACTCCGAGATCGTCGATCCGGACTTCTGCGCCAAGGTCCGCGAGGCGATCGCCGACCCCGAGGTGGGCGTCGTGGGCTGCGCGGGCGCGGTTGGCGTGCGCAGCATCGCCTGGTGGCACGGCTCGGTGACGTGGGCGGCCTTCATCCACCGCTACGAGGAGTTCGGCGGCGGCGACCTGCCGGCGTTCGGCTGGGACGGCGAGCCCAAGCCCGCCTACGCGGAGCTCGGCGAGGTCGACTCGGTCGACGGCTTCGTGCTGGTGCTCTCGCCGTGGGTCGTGCGCAACCTGCGCTTCGACGAGTCGCTGGGGATGCTGCACGGCTACGACTTCGACTTCTGCCTGACCGTGCGCGAGGCGGGCAAGAAGATCGTCACCGCCAACCTGCAGGTCGTCCACCACCACGGGCTCGACCTCGTCAGCAACCCCGACACGTGGGCCGCCGCCCACATCGCGGTGGCCGAGAAGTGGGAGGGCCGGATGCCCGGCGTCGGCGAGGGGGGCGGCGACTGGAAGCAGCGCGCGCGCCAGGCCGAGGCTCAGCTCGCCGTCTACAGGACCCTGCACCGCGCCGAGGAGCTCAAGCGCGAGGCGGCGGTCAACGAGATCGAGCGCAGCCTGAGCTGGCGCATCACCCGGCCGCTGCGCGTCGCCAACCTCCTGCGACGCACCTTCCGCACCGCGGGCAAGGCGCGCTAGGGGTCTAGGCGGCGTCCGTCTCGGCGAGGCGGGCGCGGATCTCCTCGTCGGTGAACGCCTGCTCGCCGCGGCCGGCGATCTTCGAGATGGCCTGCGAGATCTTGAACGACCGCGACATCAGCAGCCGCGTGAGCAGGTGGTACTTGCGGATGTCGCGCTCGACCGAGCTGTGCGCCGAGGTCAGGAACAGGATGCGGCTGTCCTCGAGGCGCTGCAGGATCGGGTTGCGGTCCCACGGGCCCAGCAGCTCCTCGAGCGCGCCGGCGTACGGCGCGCCCTTCTCCCACATCACCCCGAAGCCGAAGAACGACGGGATGATGGCCAGGCGCAGGCTGTCGCCGCGGGTCGCCATGAAGTCCTCGACCGCGGTCAGCACGCCGTTGCGCTCGCCGCCCTCGCGCGCCGCGGAGTTCCACATCGGCAGGCCGTCGGCGCGGATGCCGGGGTCGCCGGGGAACAGGCCGCCGCCCTCGACGACGGGCTGGGGCAGCTCGTCGGCGGGGATCTGGCTCACGTCGACGTAGCTGTCGCGGCGGGCGTGCGGCCAGCCGACGTCGTGGAAGAGCAGCAGCGGCAGCGGCCCGTCGCCGGCCGCCTCGGCGATCAGCCGCAGCTCGCCGGCCACCGTGAAGTAGTTGTGGTCGCCGTCGAGGATGACCGCGTCGGTCAGCTCGATGCCGTCGAGGGCGTCGTGACTGGTCGCGTAGATCAGGTCGAGGTCGTCGCGATCCTCGGCCATCTTGGCCAGCTTGGGCTGCGGAGCGGGGTCGATGGCCACGACGCGGCCGCCGTGCGGCTCGGCCCAGTCGAGCAGCTTCTGGGTCAGCTCGCCGGCGTAGGCGCCGACCTCCATGACGCTGCGCGCGCCCGCCGCCTCGAGGCTGCCGAACAGGAACTCGGCGTTGTTGGTCAGCGACGTGAACCACGGATCCTCGGGGTCGAAGGCGATCTTGCGGATGTCGTCCCGGCGGCTCATCGGCGCGAGTCTAGGCGGATAGTCTCACCCCTCGTGAGCGGCGAACTCCGCGTCGGCCTCGACGCTCCACTGCCCGCGGAGCTTGCCCGGGGCGCCTCCCAGGTCGTGCTCGTGGCGGGCTGGTGCTGGGCGCCGGCCGGACGACTGAGCGGCCTCGAGCTGCTCGTCGACGGGGTGGTGCAGCCCGTCCTGGCGTGGGGGATGCCGCGGCTGGACCTGCTGCGCGACGAGGAGCGCCGCGGGACCGATCCCGCGGGGTTCTCCTACCGCAGCGGCTTCTGGGGCATCGCCTCGGTCGACGCCGCCGGCGGGGCCGTGAGGCTCGGGGTGCGCGCCACGCTGGAGGACGGAACGACGGCCGACGCCGATCTGGGCGCGATCGCCGAGCGCGTGCCCGAGGCGCCGGCGTCGGTGGCCGCGCCCGCCGACGGCCCGCTCGTGGCGGTGTGCATGGCCACCTACGACCCGCCCGACGACCTGCTGGCCCGCCAGCTCGACTCGATCCGGGCGCAGACGCACCCCAACTGGGTCTGCGTGATCTCCGACGACCACTCCCGCCCCGAGCGCTTCGCGGCGCTGCAGCGCACGGTGGGCGACGATCCCCGCTTCGTCGTCTCGCGCTCGGAGCGGCGGCTGGGCTTCTACCGCAACTTCGAGCGGGCGCTCGAGCTTGCGCCGCCCGCCGCGGACTTCATCGCGCTGGCCGACCAGGACGACGCGTGGCATCCGGACAAGCTCGAGACGCTCCTCGGCGCCATCGGCGGCGCCCGCCTGGCCTACAGCGACGCGCGGATCGTCACCCGCGACGGATCCGTGGTGGCCGAGACGTTCTGGGGCCGGCGGCGCAACAACACCACCGACCTGCTCAGCCAGCTCGTGGCCAACGCGGTGACCGGGGCGGCCTCGCTGTTCCCGCGCGCGCTGCTCGACGACGCGCTGCCCTTCCCGCCCGGGCAGTGGAACCACTTCCACGACCACTGGCTCGGCCTCGTCGCGCTGGCCGGCGGCGACATCGCCTACGTCGACCGGCCGCTCTATGACTACGTCCAGCACCACAGCGCGACGATCGGCCACGAGGCGGCCAACCTCATGCCGTCGATGCGCGACCGGGCCGCCGCGCTGCGCCGCGACGGCCGCCGGCGCGTTCAGCTGTGGCGCCGCCACTACTTCGCCGACACCCTGCGCCTGCGCGCGCTCGCGCAGCTGCTGACGCTGCGGCTCGGCGACCGCATCCCGCGCGCCAAGCGCCGGTCGCTCGCACGGTTCGTCGCCGCCGAGCGCTCGCCGCTGGCCACCGCGCGGCTGTTCGCGCGCGGCGCCCGGGAGCTGGCCGGCACGCCCGAGACGCTGGGCGCCGAGTGGATGCTCGGCTACACGTTCGTCTGGCGCCGGCTGCTGGGCGCGACCGCGCGCGACCGGCCGCAGGGCAAGGGCCGGCTCGACGCCGTCCCGCCGCCCGGGCTGGGCCGCGAGACGCGCACGGCGGCGGGGACGCTGCCCGGCGACGTCCAGGGGATGGCCGACAAGATCGCGCCGCTCGACCTGCACGTCGTCGACGGCGCGCCGCGCGTCAACGTGCTGATCCCCGAGCTCGACCTCGAGCACTTCTTCGCGGGCTACATCGGCAAGCTCAACCTCGCGCTGCGGCTCGCGCGGCGCGGCCACCGGGTCCGCGTGCTCATCACCGACGCGAGCGCGCTGCTGCCCGGTGACCTGGATCGCGCCCGGAGGGCCGTCGAGTCCTACGAGGGGCTGGCGGGGTTCTTCGATGCGGTCGAGGTGCAGGCGGCCCGCGGCCCGGCCGGCGTCGAGGTCTCCGCGGGCGACCGCTTCGTCGCCACGACCTGGTGGACGGCGCACCTCGCCGACGCGGCGGCCCGCGCGGCCGGGACGCCCGGCTTCCTCTACCTCATCCAGGAGCACGAGCCCTTCACGTTCCCCAACGGCAGCTGGGCGGCGCTGGCCGAGCAGAGCTACCGCTTCGAGCACACCGCGCTGTTCTCCACGGAGCTGCTGCGCGACTGGTTCCGCCGCGAGGGGCTCGGGGTGTTCGCCGCGCCCGACGGCGACGAGCGCTCCGCCGCCTTCGAGAACGCGATCTCCTCGGTCACGCCGCCCACCACCGCGCAGCTCGCCGGGCGCGCGCCGCGCCGCTTGCTCGTCTACGCCCGGCCGGAGCCTCACGCCGCCCGCAACCTCTACGAGCTGGCGCTGCTCGGCCTGCGCCGCGCGCTGGCCGACGGCGCGTTCGCCGGCTGGGAGCTGCGCGGGATCGGCACGGTCGCGCTGGGGCGCAGCGTTCCCGTCGGCGATGCCGAGCTCGAGCTGCTGCCCAGGACCGCGCAGGCCGACTACGCGGCGCTGCTGCGCGACCACGACGTCGGGCTGTCGCTGATGCACACGCCTCACCCGAGCCTGGTGCCGATCGAGATGGCCGCCGCCGGCCTCGTGACGGTGACGAGCACGTTCGCCAACAAGACCGCCGAGGCGCTCGCCGCCATCTCCCCGAACCTCGTCGCGGTCGAGCCGACCGTCGAGGGCGTCGCGGCCGGCCTGCGCGCGGCCGCCGAGCGCGCCGAGGACGCCGCCGCGCGCGTGGCCGGCGCCGAGGTGCGCTGGGCGCGCAGCTGGGACGAGTCGCTCGGCGACGCGGTGCTCGAGCGCGTCGAGGCCCTGCTGCGCCCATGAAGCGCTACTTCCCGCTCTTCGACGCCCTGCGCGGTGTCGCGGCGATGATGGTCCTGACCTTCCACGTCGTGCTGCTCACGCCGCGGATCGGCATCGGGCCGTTCGGGCGCGTGGTGGAGACGTTCGGATCGCTCGGCGTCTCGCTGTTCTTCGTGATCTCGGGGTTCCTGCTCTACCGGCCGTTCGTGGCCGCGCGCGCCGAGGGCCGGCCCGCGCCCGGGATCAAGGACTACCTCCGGCGCCGCGCGCTGCGGATCATCCCGGCCTACTGGGTGATCCTCACCGTGCTGGCGATCTACCCCGGCGTGCACTTCGTCGGTGGCTTCTGGCGCTACTACGGGTTCCTCCAGCTCTACGACGACGACACGATCATCGTCGGGCTGCCGGTGGCGTGGTCGCTGTGCGTCGAGGTGACCTTCTACCTCGCGCTGCCGCTGTGGGCGTGGGCGCTGCGTCGCGCGCAGGTCGGCGCGGAGCTGGCGGTGCTCGCGGCGGTCGGCCTGGCCGGGGCGGCGCTGCAGGTCTTCGCGGTCTCCCACGACGGCTACGACACGATCGCCCGGACGCTGCTCGGCCAGGCGCCGTACTTCGCCGTGGGCATGTCCTGCGCGCTGCTGCACGCGACCGCGCGGGCGCCGCGCTGGGTCGCGCTGCGCAGCGAGCTGTGCTGGGCCGGCGCCGCGGTGGCGCTCGTGCTGCTGGCCTGGCGCGTGCCGCCCGGCGGGATCTTCGGCTCGATCCGTCAGGACGAGCTGCTCGGCGCCGACGGCACCGCTCTGCGCGTCGCGCTCTCGGTCGTGTTCGTCGCGCTGGTCGCGCTGCCCGCCGTCTTCGGCGACGAGGCGGGCGGCCTTCCTCGCCGCTTTCTCGCCTGGCGCCCGGTGGCCTGGGGCGGCATGGTCTCCTACAGCGTCTACCTCTGGCATCTCCCGATCGCCGAGCTGCTCGCGCGGCCGTCGGTGCCCGAGCAGTTCGACGCCGGCGGCCTGAACCTCGTCGAGCGCGTCGACGTCCTGACGATCCCGCTGCTCTGGTACATGACCGTGACCTTCACGCTCGTCCTGGCCTGGGCGACCTTCCGCTGGGTCGAGCTGCCGTTCATCCGCCTGGCCGGCGCCCGCCGAGCGGTGCGCGACGAGAAGGAGTGGTGACGCTCGGGCATAGGGTGCGCGGATGCGCCCCCGGTCCGTCGTTGCTCTCGTCCACTCGTCCCTGACGCTTGCCGCCGCCCCGGCGCAGGCCCTTCCGGATCTGACGCCGTTCTCCGCCGCCGGCGCCACCGCAGGCTGCTCGGTCGCCGGGACCGTCAAGGGCTACGAGGTCGAGCCTTCGCTGGCCGCCGACCCCACGGGCGAGGTCGTGGCGGCGGCGTGGCAGCAGGACCGCAACACCAACTACGGCGGCGGGTCGGCGGCCAACGCCGTGGCCGTGTCGACCGACCACGGGGTGCACTGGCGGCGCAGCATCGTCGAGGGCGTCTCCGCCTGCGGCGGCGGAGCAAGCGCGCGGATCTCCGACCCTTGGGTCGCGGTCGACCCCGAGGGAACGGTCTACGTCGCGTCCGAGGCCGTCGAGCCGGACGCGGTCGTGGTGCAGAGCTCGCGTGACGGCGGCGCGACCTGGACGAGCGTGCAGGTGGCCGAAGAAGGAGACAAGGAGACGATGGCCGTCGACCCCGAGACGCCGGGGCGCGCCTGGGTCGGCTGGAACAGCGGCCTCGAGTTCTCGGTCTCGCGCACCGACGACTACGGCGCCACCTGGAGCGCCCCGACCAGCTTCGGCAATGGGAACGTCGGCCAGGGCTTCGACATCCACCTCCTACCCCTGACCGGCGGCCGGCTCGTGGCCGTCGAGTCCGACGGCCAATCCGGCGGCTACAACAACTTCGCGCTCGTCGCGAGGTCCTCCGACGACGCCGGCCGGACGTGGTCGCCGCGCAGCCGGCTCGGGATCTTCCGCAGCCTGTCGCTCTACACCCCTGAAGGCCAGGGGTTCCGGGCCGACGCGGTGATCTTCTCGGCCGCGTCCGCCGGCAACCACGCCTGGGTGGCGGTCCAGGGGGCGAGGCGGGTCGCGGTGTTCCACAGCGGCGACGGCGGGATGACGTGGCGGCGCCGGCCGCTGGCCAAGCGCGGCGCCCTCGTCGGCACGCCGACCATCGCGGTGTCTCCGGATGCGCGGAAGGTCGTCGTGAGCTATCTGTCACTCGACCGCGACCGCAGCGGCGATCGCGCGGTCACCGCGCGGTGGCGCACACTGCGCTCGGGCGACGGGGGCACCACCTTCCGGGACACGCCCCTGACGCGGACCTTCGACGCGCGCCCGGCCAAGACCGACGGCACCATCTTCCTCGGCGACTACACCGGCCTGACCGCCCTGGGCTACGCGGGCGACTTCGCGGCGCTGGTCGTGGCCACCCATCCGCTGGCCCGGGCCGGCCTCACCGACCCCCTGCTCGCCCGCTTCCACGTCGGCTGACAGCCATCGAGTGCACCCTTGACGGGCTCTGAGCCCGTCAAGTGTCCACTCGACGCGAGGGAGGGGCGGGTCAGGCGGCGAGCGGCGCGTAGCCCTCGGGGTACGCGCTGGGCCCGAAGAACCAGCACTCGACCGCGTAGCGGGGCTCGGTCATGCCCGGCTCGGCGGCGGTGGCGTGCAGGAACAGCTCGTCGAAGAGCAGGACGTCGCCCGGCTCGAAGACCGGGCGCACGATGCCGCTCGCCCCGGCCGCCTCCTCGGCGACGGCCTGCGACACCGACCAGTCGAACACCGCGCCCTCGGTGCCGGCCGGCGCCAGCGTGTCGAGCCGGCGCGGCACGAGGTCCATGCCGGGGGCGACGTCGCCGCAGCGCGACAGCGCGACCCACACGTTGAGCGCGCGGACGGGCCCGAGGAACGCGCCGTCCTGGTGCCAGGCGCTGGGCCCGCGGCCCGCCGACGGATCGGGCGGCTCGACACGGCGCAGCAGGCTCTTGTTGACCGAGACCGCCGGCCGCTCGCCGAGGTAGGCCTGCGCCAGCGACAGCAGGCCCGCGCGCTCGAAGGCGTCGAACATGGCCAGCGCCGCGTCGGGCGCGTCGGCGGGCCACAGGCCGCCCCAGCCGTCGGCGCTGACGACGCCGCGGTCGAAGGCGATCGTCTCGTAGCGCGCGTCGGTGGCGAACGGCTCGTAGGCGTCGCCGCCCTCGCGCCGGGCGGCGTAGCCGCGGTCGGTCTCGGCCAGCAGCCGGTCGACGTCCGATCGCGGGATCAGGCCGCGCACGAGCAGGCAGCCGTTGCGCAGGAACGCCGCGCGGACGAGGCCGGGCGTCAGGTCGCCGGCCCGCACCTCGGGGACGTCGCCGTCGGGCAGCGCGGCGAAGTCGGGCTCGGCGAACGCGGGCGCCTCCACGGGCGGCCGCTCGAGCATGGCGATGCCCGCGCGGTGGCGCAGCGCGAGGAGCTCGCGGGCGCGCTCGGGCCCGGCGCCGGCGGCCAAGGCATCGAGTTCGGCGAGCAGCTCGGAGGGGTCGGAACGGGCCTTCTTGGACCGGAAGAGCATGTGCTTCACGCTACCTGCCGCGCGGGGGCGCCGACGACCGTCGCGCCCGCCGCAACGTCGTCGATCACGACCGCGTTGGCGCCGATCCGCGCCCCCTCGCCGATGGTGATCGGCCCGATCAGCTTGGCGCCCGTGCCGACGAAGACGCTCGGGCCGATCGTGGGCCCGCGCAGGTCCTGGCCGCGTAGGCCGATCGTCACGAACGGGCCGATCTGCGTGCCGCTGCCGATCCTCACGATCCCGTCGATGACGACCTGGCCGTGGATCAGGTAGACGCCGGGGTCCATCACGACCGGGGCGCCGATCGACACCTGGCCGAGCTGGATCGACAGCCGGTGCAGCAGGTGGGGGAGGAGCGGCACGCCCTTCAGGCGCACGCGCAGGCGGTACAGGACCTGGGCGGCGAACGCGTCGGTGACGAGCATCAGGCGCAGGACCTGGGCGACGGTGCCCAGCCGCGAGCGCTCGTGTGGCTCGAAGCGCAGCGCGGACGTCACGCGGGCGTCGGCGACGATGGCCTCGCGCAGGCTCATGGCGCCACCACCTGCGACGGCGCGCGCCGCGCCATCGCCGGCCGCTCGACCGCGCGGTGCAGCAGCTCGGCGGCGGCCAGCACGAACGGCAGCCCGGTGACCGCGCACAGGACGGCGCGGCGCTGGTAGCTCGCGCCGTCGTCGATCTCGACCAGGAAGGCGAAGACCGGCAGGTGCACGAGGTAGATCGAGTAGGAGCGGCTGCCGGCCCAGCGCAGGAACCCGTTGTCGAGCGCGCGCCAGGGTGCGCCGGCCGCCCATTGCCACAGCAGCGGGCCGGCGACCGTCGTCCCCGCGGCGAGTGCCAGCAGCCACGGCGTCGCGTCGCCCAGCGGCAGCGAGGGATCCTGATCGGCGACGCTCAGTGCGGTCAGCGCCACCAGGCCGCCGGCGAACAGGGCGACGGCCAGGGAGCGCGACCGGGGCACGCGCAGCAGCCAGACCTCTGCCAGCGCGAGCAGGACGCCCACCGAGAAGCGCCCGGCGTTGGCCTCGAAGCCGTAGGCGTCGAAGCTCGCCCGCGACGGATGCCCCCAGAAGCTCCACGCGGTCAGGCCGACCGTGACCACGGCGACGACCGCCACCCGGGCGCCGGGCGTCGAGCGCTCCCGCGCCCACGGCCCGGCGAGGGCGAACAGCGTGCCGAGCACCCCGAGCAGCAGGTAGAAGCGCACCTCGATGTCGAGCGTCCACACGTGGCCGACCCACAGCGGGAACGGCCGGTTCGGATCGCCGCCGAAGACGAAGAGCTTGACCACCTGGCGCAGTGTCGCGTCGGCCAGGCCGGTCGCCACGACCGTGACGAGAAGCACGACGAGCAGCGCCCAGTACGCCGGGACGATGCGCAGGAAGCGGTTGCGCGCGTAGCGGCCGAGGCCGGGGCGGGGGGAGCCGTGGATCCAGCTGCGCAGGAACGGGCGCGACAGCAGGTAGCTCGACAGCACGAAGAAGATCGAGACCCCGATGGTGCCGCCGCTGGTCACCACGTCGCCGACCGGGCCGAAGGCGCCGGTGACGGCCGAGCCGTCCAGTGCGAAGTCCCGCGTGTAGGAGATCACCGGGATCCCCAGCATGTGCCCGAGCACCACGGCGAGCGCGGCGATCCCCCGCAGGGGATCGCCGGCACGGAACGGCTCACGCGCTCGCTGCAGGCGGTCCATGACCGCCGCGAGCCTATGCGGTGCTGCTGGCCTGCGCCTCGGCCGACAGCTGGCAGAACAGCTTGCCCAGCACGCCGCCCGCGGGATTGGCGGTGATGGTCACGGTGACCGGATCCTTGGCCGTCGGGCCGTAGAGGTCGACGAACAGGCCCAGCAGGTCGAGGTTGATCGGCCCGAGGGTCAGGTCGAGCACCGGGCACGACGGAGCGGGTGCGGCCTGACGCGGCTGGGTGCCCGACTCCGCCGGCTCGCCGGTGTAGGTCTGCGGGGCGATCGCCGCACGGAAGCGCAGCGTGTGCAGCTTGCGGTGGGCCAGGTAGCGGTTCATGCCGCGCGTGGCGGTCCGCGCCTTGGCGGCGACGTTGAGCCTGAGGCTCTTGGCCAGCGTGCAGAACAGCTTGCCCAGCGCCCCGTCGCTGCCCTTGCCGGTGACGTTGAGGTTCACGGCGCTCGTGTCGACGGTCAGGCCGAGCAGGACGAGGCGCAGGTCCTCGATGTGCAGCGTGAGGATCTTGCAGCTGCCGGTGTTCTTGACGGCGAGCGTGGTCTTCTGGGTGGCCTGGCGGGCGACCCCGTTGCGGGTGTAGGCGACGGTGCTGGCGGTGGCGAAGGCGACGGGCTTGCCGTGGCGGACGCCGAAGTGGTCGATCGCGACGTCGACGCTCACGGTCCGAGGCTGGGTGCGCTGCGCCGCCGAGGCGGTGGCGGGAAGAGCGCAGCAGGAGGCCGCCACGAGGGCGGGAAGGAACATCCGGGTTCTGGTCATGGCGGCGGCCATACCCCGTGGCGACCCGCCATAGACTCGGCGCATGGAGATCGCCTACGACGAGCGGGGGCTCGTGCCCGTCGTGGTGCAGGACTGGAACAGCGGTGAGGTCCTGACGCTCGCCTACGCCAACGCCGAGGCGGTGGCCCGCACCCGCGAGACGGGCGAGCTGCACCTCTGGAGCCGCTCGCGCGACGAGCTGTGGCACAAGGGCGCCACGTCCGGCAACACCCAGGCCGTCCGAGCCCTGCGCATCGACTGCGACGGCGACGCGCTGCTCGCGCTCGTCGAGCCGGCCGGCCCCGCCTGCCACACGGGCGAGCGGACCTGCTTCTTCACGGGCGAGCTCGAGCCGCCGGCGCCCCACGAGGCGCTGCCCGGGCTCGAGCGGACGCTGCGCGATCGCGCCCGCGACCGGCCCGAGGGCTCCTACACCGTCGAGCTGCTCGACGATCCGCCGCTGATCGGCGAGAAGGTCATGGAGGAGGCCGAGGAGGTCGCCCGCGCCGCGCGCGAGGAGACCGACGACCGCGTGGACAACGAGGCCGCCGACGTCATCTACCACCTGCTCGTGCTGCTCCACGGCCGCGGCCGGACGCTCGCCGACGTGGAGGCGGTGCTCGATGCCCGCAGCCGCTGAGGTCTTCCCGGCGCTCGAGGAGGTCCGGCGGCTCGCGGGGGACTACAACCTCGTCCCGCTGCGCCACAGCTTCATCGACGACTGCGAGACGCCCGTCAGCGCCTTCCTGAAGCTCCGCGAGGGTGGCGCCGGCGACGAGGACGCGTCGCCCGCCTTCCTGCTGGAGAGCGCGGAGCAGGGCCAGAAGGTCGGCCGCTACT
>JBJMLA010000002.1:0-1543 GCA_045805505.1 Solirubrobacteraceae bacterium | reverse complement strand
GAACGTCGGCACCGGCCCCAGTCTACGAACGGGCGGCGACGGCGGCGATCCGAGCGACCCGCGTCAGAGACCCGCCTGGCGCGCCGCGTCGGACGCGGCACCCGGCTGAGCCAGGGCGAGCGCTCGGACGACTGCAGCGCCGGCGTCCGGGACGGGCTCGACGCCCGGGATGTCCCACGTCCTCAGGCCGAGGACCGGCAGGCCGGCGTGAAGCGCCAGCGCGATCTCCGACAGCGTTCCGTAGGCACCCCCCACGGCGATAACTGCGTGAGCGCTGCGCACGACGAGGCCGTTGCGCAGCGCGCCGAGCCCCGTCGGCAGCGCGACGGTCAGCCACTGGTTCGCCCCCTCCCGATCGACCCCGGGCAGCAGGCCGACCACGATGCCCCCGGCCTCGCTCGCCCCCTTGGAGACGGCCGCCATGACTCCCCCGCGGCCGCCTGAGACGACCACGGCCCCCGCGCGGGCCAGCTCTCGGCCCACCGCCTCGGCGTCGGCCAGCTCCTGCGCCTGCGCCTGGCTGGCGCCGATCACCGCGATGTAGATTGAAGCGTCGCGAGCGCCCACCGGCCCTACCGGGTGACTACGTTGACCAGCTTGTCGGGGACGACGACGATCTTGACGATTTCGTGTCCGTCGAGGTGCGCGCGAACCCCGCGCGAGCCGAGGGCGAGCTGCTCGAGCTCCTCGCGTGGTGCGCCGGTCGGGGCGCTCACGCGGTCGCGGACGCGCCCATTGACCTGGCATACGAGCTCGAAGGTGCTGGCCTGGAGCATCGCTGGGTCGGCGTCCGGCCACGGCTCCTCCCAGACGCGACTCCCGGTGATGAGCTCGTACGCCTCCGAGCCCAGGTGTGGGGCGAACGGAAACAGCAGCGACGCGGCGGTGGAGGTGGCGAACCTTCGCGACTCGTCGTCGGCGTCTGCGTTGCGGGGGCTGTAGAGCTCGTTGACGAGCTCCATGATCGCGGCGATGGCGGTGTTGAAGGCGAACCGTCCGCCCATGTCGCCGGTGACCTTGTCGATTGCCCAGTTCGCCTTGCGGACCAGCACGGTGCCCGCGGCATTGGGTGCCGCGGGCTGCTCGGCCGGCCCCGGCCGCCCGGCGAGGGCGTCGGCCAGGCGCCAGAGACGGCCGAGGAACTTGAACACGCCCTCGAGCGAGCTCTCGTTCCACGCGGCGTCCTGATCGGGCGGGCCGATGAACAGGATGTAGCAGCGAGCGGCATCGGCTCCGAACCGCTCGACGATGGGTGCCGGGTTGATGACGTTGCCGCGCGACTTCGACATCTTCTGGCCGTCGGGGCCGAGGATCATGCCCTGGGTGAACAGGGCCTGGAAGGGCTCCTGCACGTCCAGGAGATCCATGTCCGCCAGAGCCTTGACGAAGAAGCGCGCGTACATCAGGTGCAGGATCGCGTGCTCGACGCCGCCGATGTACTGGTCGACCGGCATCCACTCCCGCAGAACCGCGGGATCCCACGCCGCCTGGTCGTTGCGGGCGTCGCAGTAGCGCAGGAAGTACCAGCTCGAGTCGACGAACG
>JBJMLA010000001.1:0-1824 GCA_045805505.1 Solirubrobacteraceae bacterium | reverse complement strand
TGCGTCGAACACGTTGACCATGGCAGGCGTCGGAACCGCCGTCGGAAACGCGCTGTTGAAGACACTGCGTCACGTTCGCAAAACCGTAAGGGACATACTCACGCGAAGCCCCTCTTAGCGGTTCAGGCGGGCTTTGCGGACGGTCAGCGAGACTCCCCTGCCGAACGATGCGGGCTCCCCCGCTTTGCGTGTTTCGGGGAGGGGAAATCCTGACTCGCGCGGCAGTCCCGGGCCGCCTGTCAAAAAAGACCGGGCGGCGGGGTTAGATCCGGACGCGCGCTTGCAGGTGCCTGGTGCGTTTCACCGTGATCGCGAGCGTCAGCGGAGCGGCGCAGAGAAACAGCACCCCGAGCACGCCGGGGCCGCCAGGGTCTTGCACCATGTGGATCCCAAAGGCGGTCGCCGGTACAGCGCATGCGATCGCGAAGCGCGGGTCCGATCGGAGCATTGCGAGGGAGAACGGCAGGAGGACAAGCAGAGCGAGGATCAGAATCGCCGCAGTTGGATCGTCGCTCGTGCTCGACGCAACGGCCAATGCGCCAGTCAGCGCGAGCCAGGCGAGACGGCGACGGTCGGGCTTTCTCAGACGCGGGGCGAGCCCCATCGTGACGAAGCAGAGCACCGGGATGAGCATCAACTCGCGGCGACTGATCGACATGTCCCGCCATTCAGGGTTGGCCAAGAGGGTTGCGACGAATAGGAGTGCGGTCGCGCCGGCGAGCCGGTCGTAACCGATCAGCGCGAGCGCGAGCGCCGCGCCAAGCAGCGCGAGCGACCAGTACGAGAGCGGATGCCACGGGCCCAGAGGGTCGACACCGCGGATTCTGTTCCCGAGCTCGCTCGACAGGAACAGCGTGAGCACCCAGACGGCGCCGAGGCAGACGCCGTCGGCGATGAGGCGACGCGCTCCGGCCCGAGCAGTCTGGCTGCCGCGCGCCCGCATCCCCGATTGGACGAGCCCGATGAGCTCGCGCACGTATCGACCGCGGGTCGAGCTCACGTCGCGAAAGGTGTCGAGCATCTCCTCGCCGTGCACGACACGCAGATTGGCCGGAAACGCATGGAGCGCTGCGCGAGCGGTGAGCCCGGGTTTCATTGTGAAGCAAGCCTTGCGGTCGCGCGCAGTCGACGCCTCACGGTTCGCCCCGCGGTGCTTAGACGCTCGGCCTCGGCCTCGAGCTCGCAGCGACCGAGCCGGGTCAACGTGTAGTCGCGCCGCGTGCGCCCACCCTTTCGGTAGGGCTTGCCGGCAACGACGACCCCGTCGTCGAGCGCGCGTTCGAGCAACGCATACAACGTGCCTGTCGACAAACGTACGGCGCCCTCCGAGAGCTCAGAGGCGCGGCGCACGATCGCGTAGCCGTGGAGCGGCCCGTCGATCAGGGCTGCAAGTGCGAAATAACTCGGTCTCCGAAACTCCATAACGCGACAATAGATCGATCAACGACATGTAGTCAACCGCCCGCTAGCACATCCTGGTCAACTGACTAGGGAGCGCGGATGTGTCGCGCGTGGGGACTAACACCGAGGTGCGCGGTGCGTTCCGCCGCACCCGCAACTAACGCGTCGCCTGCGCGAGTGTTCGCCAGTGCACCCAGACGGAGTAGCCTCGACGCGTGGTGTCCGAGAAGTTCGATCATGGTCAGGAGCCGAGAGCAGAAGAGATCGCTCTGCATCAACGCTTCCTGAGGTTGCTCGCGCAGATGGAAGCCGCGACCGCAGACGGCGACGAAGCGGAGATCAAGCGGCTCCGTCCGCTGCTCGAGCGCGCACGCAAGCGCTGGCTCGCCGTCAACGTGCGCGTCGCGCGGGCGCTACTGACGC